>JAVBRU010000130.1:0-17848 GCA_031547595.1 Eubacteriales bacterium | reverse complement strand
CGTGCGGCTTATTGCGTGCAAATTTTTCCTTGGCCATTAGGGATTCCCTCCTGTTAGTTGGTTGTAGTTAGCCTCTGCGGGTGCCGACAACTTTTTCGGCCACAGAGCGCGGTACTTCTTCGTAGTGGTCAAACTGCATGGTATACATTCCACGGCCCTGGGTGCGGCTGCGAAGATCAGTGGCATAGCCAAACATCTCGCTCAGCGGCACAAAGCAGTGTACGGACTGTTCGCCAAGGCGGGCTTCCATGCTGTCGATGCGGCCGCGGCGGGAGTTGATATCGCCCACCACGTCGCCCAGGTACTGGTCGGGCACGATGGTTTCCACCTTCATCACGGGCTCCAGCAGGCGCTCGTCAGCCTTTTGCATAGCTTCCTTAAATGCCATAGAACCGGCGATTTTGAACGCCATTTCGGAAGAGTCGACATCATGGTAAGAGCCGTCAATCAGCGTTACCTTGAAGTCTACCACTTCGTAGCCGCCCAGCAGGCCGGAAGCCGAGGCTTCGCGGATACCGGCGTCGATGGGGGCGATGAATTCTTTGGGAATGACGCCGCCCACGATCTTGTTCTCGAAGAGGTAACCTGCACCGGGTTCTTGCGGCGAGATTTCGATCACGCAGTGGCCGTACTGGCCATGGCCGCCCGTCTGGCGCACATAGCGCGCGTCTGCCGTGGCTTTGCGCGTGATGGTTTCCTTATAGGCAACCTGCGGCCGGCCAACAGTAGCTTCCACGCGGAACTCGCGCATCATGCGGTCCACAATGATTTCCAGGTGCAACTCGCCCATACCGGCGATGATGGTTTGACCAGTTTCCTGATCGGTGTACGTCTTGAAGGTGGGGTCTTCCTCTGCCAGGCGGCTCAGCGCCAGGGACATCTTGTCCTGACCGGCTTTGGTCTTGGGCTCGATGGCCACGCGGATAACCGGCTCGGGAAACTCCATGGACTCCAGGACGATAGGGTTCTTGTCGTCGCACAGCGTGTCGCCGGTGGTGGTATCCTTGAGGCCCACCGCCGCCGCAATTTCGCCGGAGTATACCGTTTCCACGTCTTCACGGTGGTTGGCATGCATCAGCAGAATGCGACTGAAACGCTCGCGCTTGTTCTTGGAGCTGTTGAATACGTAGCTGCCGTTGTTGACAAAACCGGAGTACACGCGGAAGAAGGCCAGCTTGCCCACAAAGGGATCGACGGCGATCTTGAATGCCAGGGCCGAGAACGGCTCGCTGTCATCTGCGTGGCGGATTACTTCTACCTCGCTGTCCTTGGGCAGCGTACCCACCACCGGCGGAATATCCAGCGGGGAGGGGAGATAGGCAAGCACCGCATCCAGCAGCGGCTGCACGCCCTTGTTGCGGTACGAGGTACCGCAGATGACAGGCGTGATGTTACAGGCAATGGTGGCCGCACGCAGCGTGGTGGTCAGTTCTTCGAGGGTGATTTCTTCGCCGCCCAGGAACTTCTCCATCAGCGTGTCGTCCTGCTCTGCAATGGCTTCCACCAATTGCTCGCGCATATCGGTGGCTTCGTCCAGCATATCGGCAGGGATTTCTTCTTCCCGTACGTCTTTGCCGTCGTCGTCATAGTACACTTCGGCCTTCATGCTCATCAGGTCAATGATGCCACGGAAGGTGGCCTCTTTGCCAATGGGCAGTTGAATCGGCACGGCGCGGGCACTCAGGCGGGTGCGCAGCATGTCTACCACGCGGTAGAAGTTGGCACCCATAATGTCCATCTTGTTGACGTAGGCGAGACGGGGAACGTGATACTTGTTGGCTTGACGCCATACGGTTTCGCTCTGGGGCTCAACGCCGCCCTTGGCACAGAATACTGCCACGGCGCCGTCCAGCACGCGCAGGGAACGCTCTACTTCCACTGTGAAGTCAACGTGACCGGGCGTGTCAATCAGGTTGAGGCGGTAGCCTTTCCACTGACACGTGGTAGCAGCTGACGTGATGGTGATGCCGCGTTCTTGCTCGGCTTCCATCCAGTCCATGGTAGCAGCGCCTTCGTGCACCTCACCCAGCCGATGCGTTCTGCCCGTGTAGAACAAAATGCGCTCGGAGGTGGTGGTTTTTCCGGCGTCAATGTGTGCCATGATGCCGATGTTGCGGACCTTATCCAGGGGATGACTTCTGGGCATGAATTGCGTTCTCCTTGATATTCAGGCAAGGGCACATAGCGGGTGCCTGATGAATGGGCTGATAAGCTTACCAGCGGTAGTGGGCGAAAGCCTTGTTGGCCTCGGCCATGCGGTGCATTTCTTCCTTGCGCTTCACGGCGTTGCCGGTGCTGTTGGCAGCATCCAGAAGCTCGCCGGCGAGGCGCTCGGCCATCGTCTTTTCACCGCGTTTACGGCTGAAATCCACCAGCCAGCGCAGCGCCAGGGTCTGGCGGCGTTCGGGGCGGACCTCGATGGGAACCTGGTAGGTGGCGCCGCCGACACGGCGGGCTTTCACTTCCAGCTGGGGCATGATGTTGCTCAGCGCCTGCTGGAACACCTCGCCGGCTTCCTTGCCGGTCTTGTTCTTGATCATATCGAAAGCTTCGTAGCACACCTGTTGGGCTACGCCGCGTTTGCCATCCAGCATGATCTGGTTGATGAGCTTGGTGACTACGACTGTCCCATATACGGGATCAGGCAGCACTTCACGCGTAGGTATAAATCCACGACGGGGCATGTTGTTCCCTCCTCAGATAGTGACGGGTCCCTCATTCAGGCCGGCCGTAGCATATCAGCATTACGCCACTCCGATGTTGCGGTGCGGGGCGGTGACGTTTGTCGCACTTAGCGGGGAAGTGTTCCAACTTCCGTGTCAAGCCGCGTCAGAGCGCCGGGCAGCGACCTTGCAAATGAAGAAAGTCCCTTATTTCTTGGGACGTTTCGCGCCGTAGAGCGAACGGCTCTGATTGCGCTTGGCAACACCGGCAGTATCCAGCGCGCCGCGGATGATGTGGTAACGAACGCCGGGCAGGTCACGTACGCGGCCGCCGCGGATGAGCACCACAGAGTGTTCCTGCAAGTTGTGACCAATGCCCGGAATGTAGCAAGTACCTTCGATGAGATTGGTCAAGCGGATTCTCGCAATTTTACGCAGAGCCGAGTTCGGCTTCTTGGGCGTGGTGGTTTTCACGCTCAGGCACACGCCGCGCTTTTGCGGGCAACCCTGCAGGATGGGCGCGGTTGACTTGTTTTCAACCTTTACTCTTCCTTTGCGGATCAATTGATTGATCGTTGGCATGGAAGCACCTCCTGAAAAATGATCGGAGCCTTTTTAGGGGTCTCCTCCTATAACATCCTCTCAACCCCAGAGGATATATAGTCGAAATTTGTTGGCTGCCGGGCAGAACAGCGCTGATGCAAGGCCATTTTTTCGTAATAACCTTTGCACATGAACACAATTGCGCGCATGCCGGCAACTTACCCATCATATCATCAGTCCCTTCAAATGTCAACCGTTTTGCCTAACAAATTATTGATTTTCAAGGGTTTTGTACGGATTTTTTTGCGGGACATGACGGGTATCAAAAAGCCGCGCTCCGGTCATGTAAGTGCGGTGCGCGGCAGAATGGGGAATGTTTGCTTGATTATGCTTTCACCTGTGCCCTGCGGGTGAGAAGCCAGGTGAACAGCACGGCGATGACGGCGAGCAGCAGGTCGCATAGCGCACTGCGTACGGGGGTTTTGAAAAACATATCGCCAATAAAGGTCACGATCTTTTGCATAAAGTCGCTGCCAAACAATGCGGCAAACAGCCAATCGGAATTCAGCAGGATCATCGCGCCCACCGGCACCACCACTTTCATCACGGTGTTCAGCCGGTAGAACAGCGTGGTGATCAGTAGCCCTGCCAGCACAGCCGCAATGTTGGCCGCACCGTAGTACAGAATATTATGCAGAAGCACACTGAAAGAGCCATAGGTTTCAAGCGCTGGGAACATATTGACAATCTGCGCCTGATAATGCACGGGAGTGCTGGATACGATCAGGTTGGTCACGCCGTACAATGCCTGGTCCACCAGTGTCATGCCCAGTGCAACAGCGGTCAATGCCGTAACGTTGCTCAGCAAAATATCTTTGCGGGTGATGCCATTTTGAATCATCATCAGAAAGGGGTCCTTGAAGCTGTTCAGCCCCAGCACAAACAGGAATATGGTTGCGGCGGCCTCCATGCTGTAGAAAGTCATCCGGAATGTGTTTGGAGAATGCTGAGAGATGCTGATGCCTGTAACAAGCACCATCAGCGCCAGCATTACCAGATAAAATATGATCACCGCTTTTTTGCGGTCGTTCAGATGATAACGGATTGCGGCAGAAAGTTTCATTTGGATGCGTCCTCCCCTCAATCATTGGTCAACCGGATGAACAGCCTTTGCAGATCCAGCGGCGAAATGGTCAGCGTCTCGGCACCTTCCGTCGGGTGCAGGCCTAGGATGTACGCGGTTTTCAGCCCGCCCAGGCTGTCCGTGCCAATCACCTGCTTGCCCGCGCAGAAGGCGTCCACCTGCGCCGCCGCGCCCGATACCGTATAGCCGCTGGCCAGCAGCTTTTCGCAGCTTTCTTTGCGGATGATCTGCCCGTCCTTCACGATGATCACTTCCTCTAATAAGGAAGCAGCTTCCTCAATCAAATGCGTGGACAGCACCACAGTGAACGGATTCGCGGCGTACTTTTCAATCAGCAGCGTATAGAACAGCTCCCGGTGGTTGGCGTCCAGCCCCAGCACCGGCTCATCCAGCAGCACATACGGCGCGTTGCACGATAGGGCTACAATCAGCTTCATAATGCTGTTATAGCCGGTGGAGAGCGAGCGCACAGGCTTGCCAAGCGGCAGCTTGAATTTCTCGGAAATCAGCAGCGCGTAATCCATATCAAACCCCGGGTAAAACGCCGCGCTCCATTTGAACACGTCCCGGATTTTCATCGAAGCGGGGTACAGCGTTTGCTCGCTCATCAGGTAAATCTGCCGCTGCGCCGCAGCATTTTCCCATACGGATTCGCCGGAAAGCTCCACCGCGCCGCTGGTGGCGCTGATGCGGTTGGCTATAATGTTGAGCAATGTGGACTTGCCCGCGCCGTTTCGCCCCAGCAGCCCGTAAATTTTGCCCGCGTCCAGCGCAAGATTCACATCGCGCAGCGCGTCCTTGTCCCCAAAGGTTTTGGTCACGTTCTTTACTTCAATGCCGTTCATTGCGGTTCCCCTCCTTGGATCAGTTCTATTAGCTGCTTTTGATCTAGCCCCAGCCGCTGCGCCTCGCTGAGCAACGGCGCAATGTAGTCCTTATAAAACGCCGATGTCCGCTTGCTTTTCAGAATATCCCGTGCGCCTTCCTTCACAAACATGCCGAGCCCGCGCTTCTTATATACCACGTCTTCGTCCACCAGCAGGTTGATGGCCTTGAGCGCCGTGGCCGGATTGATCTGGTAGCGCACCGAGTATTCCGTGATGGAAGGGATTTGTGTCTCTTCCGCAAAAGCGCCCATGAGAATGCCATCCTCGATCTGCTCTGCCAACGTCATGAAAATTGGGCGGCCATCCTGTTGTTGAAGCTCCATGCAACCTCTCCTTTCTTGATTGGTTGGTTGGTTGAGTAATTAACCGTAAGTGCAGTATAGCAGGGGAGAACAAGGATGTCAAGAGGGGTGAGAAAAAAATGTTTTAGAGGGGACGGGGAAGGAGCTACGCTGGGACGGAGGAACGCTGGTGGCTGCTCGCCCCCAGCCCCCCAGGCAGGAGACCAGTCTCCTGCACCTCGATCTTTGTATCCTTCGATGATACTTGTGCGATTGTGCGCATGTGCGAAGAAGGCCGCTTTAGTCGAATGGAATGCAAGCATTCCCTCGCCTAAAACGACCTTCTTCTGTTTTCCTGCTCGGACAGGAAAACCGCCGTGCCAGCACGGCGCATGCACACAATAATAACGCAAGGAACCCGTGCAACCGCTAGGGATGTTATTTGGCTCTCACGGGTATCTCTACTGTTGTTCTGGTGTGCGGGCAGTGGCGTTTAGCCACTGGTCAGCCGCGTTGCGGATGACAGAAAAGCGCTGTAGTGGCCGTGGAATGCTTGCATTCCAAAGGTCATCTACAGCGCTTTTTCCCTCCCGTACATGCTCTCAAGCCTCTTGGCCCGATATCCAAGCGGGGTCAAGGGGAATGATTCCCCTTGCAGGGTCTGGGACAGAGTCCCAGCGTCCCCCGTTCTTCGTCATTTTACAGCCACCAAACTATACTCCTGGCTGCCCAAGCCATACCCCTCCAGCTTTTCCAACTGAATGTACGGATCTTTGGCATGCAGGCGCTGGAAGAGATGCCCCTCGGTACCCAATTCCATCCCGGCAGGCACGCCCACGGGGATGAGGTCTTCAATCTTGATAGCATCCAGGCTGGCGCGCTCAATGGCCACAAGGTCGTCACTGGCCATGATGCCAATATCAGGCACGAGGGAGGGCGTGGTGAGGCCCCAGCAGTCGCACAGCGCAGTAATAGACACGAGTACGTTGATAAAGAAGCGATTTTCCGGCGCAAAGGTATCGAGCACCGTTTTGGTGCACAGCGCCATGCCGGTTTGGAAATCCACATAGTCGTGGCTGTCCAGCTTGATCGCGCCGGTGGGGCACACCTTCACGCAGTGCTGGCACATGGTGCAATGGTGATAGAACACCTTGTAGTTGCCTTCGCTGTCAAAGCTGTTGGCGTGATGATTGCAAGAGCCAATGCATTTTTTGCAATGATTGCATTTTTCTTTATCCCAGGTAAGCCCGCCCTCCAAAGCGTGGATCTGATGGCGGGTGCGGTCGGTCACGCAGCCCATGGCGATGTTTTTACATGCGCCGCCAAAGCCGCAAGCGCCGTGGCCCTTGACGTGCGAGAAATCGATCAGGAAATCGGCGTCATGGATGAGGCCGGCCACGTCCACGTGCCGGAAGGTCTTGTAGTCTACTTCTTTGGTGTAGTAATACTTGCCCAAAAAACCGCAATCGTCCAGCACGGGGCAGCCGAGGTTCTCGGCGGTATAGCCGCGGCGCTCGGGGTGGCGGTTGTATACGCCATGATCCGTGATAAAGCAATCACCGCCCGCGTTTTTGACAAAATCCACAAGGGAGCGCACGAACACCGGGGGAATGGTGGAATAGGTGATGCCGTCGCCCACGTGCATTTTGATAGCGACAGTCTTGCCCTTCACACGCGCGGCGAGGTCGGTTTTCTTCAGCAGGCGTTCGAACTTTGCAGGCAAGGTCTGGGATGCTTCATAGCGCGCAAATGCCATGGGGGCAAAGAATACATTGGCTGGCATGGTGTTGTTCCTCTTTCCGTTTAGTTTGTGGATCCTTAGTATAATACACTTTAGGGCTGTTGTCCAGCGCGCAGTGTGATGAGGTGAAACTGCGGCCGCGCGCCCAGGCGCACCGGCAGCCACGAAGTGCCTACGCCATTGCTGACCAGGATATCGGTGCCGTTTTCGTGGAACCAGCCGGACAGATAGCGGTTGCCATAGTTGCTGGAAGAAAAGGGCGCATAGCCAAAGAAGCTGACCTGGCCGCCGTGCGTGTGCCCGCAAAGCGCCAGTTGATAAAATGGTTTTTCATACTGCTCGTACACTTCGGGGATGAGGTCCGGCGTGTGCGGCAAAAAGATGGTAAACTCCGCGTTTTCGGCTTTGTGCGCCACGCTTTTGAGGTCCGGAAATCCGTTATAGAAATCATCTAAACCGGCAAGCGCAAGGGTGCTGTTTTGCTTGCTGAGCACCAGCACATCATTGACCAACGGCGTGATGCCGCAGCTTTGCATGGCGGCCTTGAGGTCGTTGATGCGCTTATCGGGCACGGTGCGGTCGTGATTACCTACCACGGCCACAACGCAAATGTTTGCCTCAAAGTGCGGCTGCAGCGCAAAAAAATCCAGCGCGCCTTGAGAGTCCTCTCCATAATCGCCGCCCAGAATAATGACATCGGGATTGAGTGCATTGACGCGGCGCACCAAATCCTGTACGCGCTGCTCCTTGAGGTACGTGCCATAATGAATGTCTGAAAGATACACAATGCGCAGTCCGTCAAAGGCAGCGGGCAGAGCAGCATGATAATACTGCCTTTCATCCAGATCCAGCTTGCCCGCAAGATAGAGCGGGTAGAGCAGGATGCAGGTGACAGGCAGCATTGCCAGCAGCCTGCCTAAGCGACTGGCTTTGTGTGTTTTGCGTTTTTTGCTTGCCATGTTGTCATCCTTTCCCTCATGTCTGAAGCATTATCTTATCATATTTATTCCCCCGATGCAATTGACATGCAAATGATATATATGATATGATTTTTCTAGCGTTTTAAGAGTTTTAGGAGTATGTTGATGAAAAAAATGATTTCGATTTTCCTGGTTTGTCTTTTCTGGATGGGCACGGCGCAAGCGGCCAGCAGCGTCAACAGCTTCCGGCTGTCTGTGGATGAGCAGACGGTCAGCTATGCTTTTTCTACTGTTGATATGCCCTATGTGATCATCGAGTATTCTACTGGCATCGAAAAGGGTAGGTTCACACAGTATGCTGCGGATTGCGATTTCAGTGGCGAGTTCACACTGGCCTGCACCTACCGGGGTAAGGTGACTGTGAAGGTGCTCAACTATCAATTGCGGGAGCTGGCCAGTGTGTCGGGCACCTTGGCCGCCACTGCGCCCACCGCGCCGCCGCGCCTGGGCACAGAGAGCAAGGCTGCCCGAAAGACGGTCGATTTGATGGCTTCGCCAATAGACGGCGGCGTGCATTACTATTTTGCCGCGCCCGGGCACGAAACGGTGTACCTCAAATATAGCTCATCCCAGCAATCTGGCACGCTGCAGCTTTACCCTGTTGCGGGCTATGTGTATGAGGGCGATATCTGGCTGCCCTGCACCTATGCCGACAGCAATGTGACCCTGACTGTGCAAAATAGCCAGAAGAGCGACTCTCTGGGCGAAGTGACCACCCAGAAGGGCTATACCCTGCCTGCTGCGGTGGAGCAGGCCGAAGAAGGGCGTTTGACGGGTGTCACGGTATGTATCGATCCCGGGCATCAGGGCATCAGCAAGCAGGTGAGCGAGCCGGTTGGCCCCGGCCTCAGCGGCAAAACCAGTGGCACCTATGGCATGGCACAGGGGGGTACTACCCGCCGCAAGGAGTCTATTGTGGTGCTGGAGATCGCCTACAAACTGCGGGACGAGCTGCTGCGCCAGGGCGCGACTGTGATTATGACGCGCGATGTGCAGGACACCTGGGTCAGCAACCTCGACCGCTGCGCCATCGCGTATGAGGGAGGCGCTGATTTTATGCTGCGCCTGCACTGCGATACCGTAGAAAACACCAATAAAAAGGGCATCTATGTGTATGGCCCGCTCAATTCCGATTATGCCAAGGCTGTGGCCCCTTCGTCCGAATATAAGGCATTGGGTACTGCCTTTCTGGATGCCACAAAGGCTGCGGTAGGCTATAAGCTGGAAACCACCACGGGCTATGTGCTGCTCAATGACAATTTTGTGGGCAACAACTGGGCGCAGATGCCTTGCTTCTTGGTCGAGATGGGCTTTATGTCCAACGTGTCGGAGGATTTGATGCTCTCCACCCCGCAGTATCAGCAGTTTCTGGCCGAAGGCATGGCCGATGGCGTGTATGATATGGCGCTGATGCGCGGCATCCTGCAATGACGTCATTATTTTCGGAGCTGTTTTATGTATTTGCCCTAGCGTTTTTGCCTTATATGGCCGTGCGCACGGCATACTTGGTATTGCACAAAAAGCGCTTCCGCTGGGGGCGGGAGCTGCTTTTGCTGCTGTTTATGCTGTTTCATATTGCGCTGGCCACGCTGGTGTTTAAGCCGCATAGCGCATGGGCGCGCGTGCGCGCTGGCCGCTCGCTGTGGGAGTACGCCACTTGGCGGCTGCGCACGATGAATGACGTCAATTTCACACCCATGGTCACCATCCGGCGTTTCACGCGGCTGGGCTGGGGCGATGCTTTCGCGGTCAATCTGGTGGGCAATGTAGGGATGTTCCTGCCGCTGGGGTTTGGCTTGCCGCTGCTCTGGCGCAGATGGCAGCGGGTGTGGAAGGTGCTGTTGATGGCTTTCCTCGTGCCTGTTGTGATCGAGACAACGCAGATTTTTATCGGCAGATCGGTGGATATTGATGATGTGCTGCTCAACGCCGCTGGCGTGATGATGGGGTATGTGCTGTGGGCGATTTGCCGGGTGAAGACGGTATCTGAATAAAAAATACGCAGGGAGAATTTCTCCTTGCGTATTTTGCGTAAACAGCGTTACCGTGCCAGCTTGAAATCGCTCCAGATGGACTGATAGACCGACTCATACTCGCCCACGTCCTTGATGAACTCCGGATTGACCAGAATATCGGAGGGGATATAGAGCGCGGGATTGTTCTTCAGCTCTTCGGGCATGTACTCCATGGCGGCAGAGATGGGACATACGGCGTACTGCGCCACGGCCACCTGGGCGGCGATTTCGGCATCCAGCACAAAATCGATAAACAGGTGTGCGTTATCGGGGTGCGGCGCGTTCACGGGGATGACCAGCGCGTCGATGCCAAAGCCCAGGCCTTCCTTGGCGTAGACCACTTGCAAATCAGGGTTTTCCTCTAATGCCATCACCACATAGGGCGTGTACATATAGGCCACGGAGCACTCGCCGCTCAGCAGATCGATATATGCGGTTTCGCTGTTGAAGGCCCGCACGTTGGGGCGAAGTTCCATTAGCTTGGCCTTTGCCTCTGCCAAAATAGCGTCGTCTGTGATGTTGAAGGAGTGGCCGAGGGTCTTGAGCGTGATACCCAGCATGTTGCGTGCTTCGTTCAGGATGACGATGCTGTCCTTGAGCGCGGGGTTCCACAGGTCTTCATAGCCGGTGATTTCGATGTCTACTTCGTCCGGGTTGTACACAATCAGCGGCGTGCCGGCACAGTAGGGCACGGTGTATTCGTTGGCTTCGTCATAATACTGGCTGAGGAAGGCAGGGTCGATATTGGCATAGTTGGTGAGGCGGCTGGTGTCGATTTTGCCAAGCAGGCCTTCCTTGCGGGCGATGTTGAGGATGTAGTCGCTGGCGATGATGATGTCATAATCGCCGCCGCCAACAGCCTGCAATTTCAGCAACATTTCTTCGTTTTCGCTAAATACGGTGTAGTTCACTTTGATGCCGGTGGCAGCTTCAAAGTCCGCAAGGGTGTCGTCGTCCACATAGTACTCCCAGGTGAACAGGTTCAGCACTTTTTCTTCTTCCTGAAGGGCGGTGAAGCAAGGAATGAGCAATATAACGCACAGGAGACAGATGGCCAGACGCTTCATAGAAAATGCTCCTCTACTGATTTAATAGGGACATGCCCCGATGGCCTTATCATATAACAGCACGCCACGCCGGTCAAGCGCTTTTTAATTGTAAATAATTTTTCCCGCATTGACAAACACTATGGAAAATCATACAATACACATAGAATCTGGTATGTTTTAGCATGAGGAGGTGGCGCAGTGGCAGATCCGAGGCAAGGGAACGGGCGAAAGCCCCGTGCAGCTTACCCGCAGGAGCAGGACGCGGCTGCGCAGTTCCTGAAACAGGATATACAAATGTACCCCCAGCAATCGGCCAGCGCACCGTATCCCGATCTGGTGTATCAGCAGCAGACGCCGCCGCAGTATGCCCCCAAGCAGCCACAGCGTCCTGCGCCGCTGCCGCGCCCGCAACCTACAAGCCAGCCGCGCACAGCCCGGCGCAATGCTTCCCGGAAAACGGGATTATGGTTGATGATTGTGCTGGTTTGCACGGGAATATTGGTCATAGAAGGCTATATTATAGTACAAAACTATAGCCGATACGCGCCGTTTAGAGCCAAGGTGAAAGCTACGCAGCAGACGACCTTTGCAAGCGGCGTCTATGTGGACGGCGTGCACATTGGCGGCATGACGCGCAGCCAGGCGGAAGCCGCTTTGGCGGGCAGTCAGGCGCATCAGGAGCAAAATATGGCACTGAGCGTGACTGTGGACAACTATTCTTGGACGCTGACGCCCAGCCAGATTCCCTATAGCCGCAATACCTCGTCTGTGCTGGATAGAGCGTATGCCATTGGCAAGGCCAGCTCGCCCCTCACGGTGGGCGCATCCACGCCCATGCAGTGGCGGTATGATTACTTGCAGTTCACCGCAAAGAATCAAGCACAGCTGGCCACGGTGGTGACCTACGATAGGGCCGCCGTGCGCGATCTGGTGGCACAGATGGCTACTTATGTGAACCGGGACGCCCAGGACGCGCAGGTGGCAACCTTTGATTTTGATAAACGCACCTTCACTTTCACACAAGAGGTCGCGGGCGCGGTGCTGGATACCGATTATCTGTATAACGCCATTGTGGCGCAGCTGGATGCGCATAACTTCACTGCCAAAGTGCAGGTGAGCACCACCTCAATTATGCCCAAGGTCACAAGGGTGGAGCTGATGAACAGCTTTGCCAAGGTGTCGTCGTTTACCACCGATACTACCAGCAATGCCAACCGCAACACCAATATCAATTTGGCTGCCATTGCGGTGTCCCGTACGGAAGTAAAGCCTGGTGAAACCTTTTCCTTCAACGAAACCACAGGCCAGCGCACCGCAGCCAAGGGCTATCTGATGGCTGCAGCCATTGCAGGCGGCACCACAGTGGAAGAAATCGGCGGCGGCGTTTGCCAAGTGTCAAGCACCTTGTTTAACGCGGTGGCCATGGCGGATTTGGAGATCGTGTACCGTTCACCCCACACCTGGCCCAGCACTTATGTGGATAAAGGCAGAGACGCTACCGTCAACTGGCCCAACCTCGATTTTAAATTTAAAAACAACAAGGACACGCCAATCTATATCGTTGCCTATTATCAAAACCGCAAATGTACCGTGGAGATCTATGGCGTAACGCTGGGCGCAGGTGTGACTATCAAGCTGGAGACAAAAACGACCTCGATCACAGAACCACCGTCGGAGCCGATTCGCCAGCAAAACAAATCGCTGGCTGCGGGCACCGAGCAGGTGCTCAAGGAAGCGCGCACCGGTTATACGGTGGATACCTACCGTGTGTATTTGCGCAACGGCGTGGAATACAACCGCGTTTTGCTTTGCACTTCCACATACAAGATGATTCAGCAAGTGATAGAGTACAATTAGAAGGAGGACTGTGCGATGCTCAAAGGAGATATGCGCAAACAGGCCATATTGGACGCGGCGCAGGCGCTGTTTTTCGAGAAAGGCTATCTTGCGACCTCCATACAGGATATTCTGGTAGCGCTGGACTGCAGCAAGGGCAGCTTTTATCATCATTTTGAGTCCAAGCTGCAGGTGCTCACCGCGCTTTGCCAGCAGTACGCACAGGAGAGCTTTGCGCAGTTCCGGGCAGGGCAGTACAGCACCACGCTGGAGCAGCTGAACGGGCTATTATACTGTGCTATGCCGTTTCGCCAGGGCGCGGAGCAGCTGCTGGCCATGATGCTGCCGCTTTATGATAATCCGGAGGGCGAAGTGGTGTTTGCCGCATTGTTTGCCGCGCAGCAGACGCTTTTTTATCCCGAGCTTGAAAAGAGCCTCGCCATGCTGCGCGCCGCCGGCACCGTGTATTACACGATGTCGGAACTTCCGCAGCTATTGTGGGATACCTATACTGTGTTATACAAAAAATTGATGGGCGTGGCTGCCGCACTGCACGCGGGGCAGGCGCAACCGCACGTGATGCCGCTGCTCAACACCGCGCGTTTTATGTGGGAGAGGCTGTTGGATGCGCCCTATGGCAGCATCGAAATCGTGCGCAGTGATGAGGCACAGGGCGCGATACAGCATGCTGTGCGTGCTGTGTTGGCCACGGAGAATAAGCTGTAAAAACATGCGCATACCAATGAAAAACAGGAGAATACAGCATGCGTGAGAGCGGCATTTTACTGCATATAACCTCGCTGCCCAGCCTGGGGGGGATTGGCACCCTGGGTGCTTGTGCATACCGGTTTGTGGATTATCTGCGTGATGCGGGCATGCAAATCTGGCAGATGCTGCCCATCGGCCCCACGGGCTATGGCCAATCGCCCTATCAAAGTGCGTCCACATTTGCGGGCAATCCGCTGCTCATAGACTGCGTCCTGCTGATAGAGCAGGGCTTTTTGGGTGCGGACAGCTATGCGCCGCTGCCAGACAGTGCACAAGTGGATTTTGATGCTGTTGCACAGCAGAAGGAAATGCTGCTGCGTCAGGCATTTGCACGCAGTTATTCCATATACCAGACCGAAGTACGCTCCTTTGCCGCGCAGGAGAAGTGGCTGACGGATTACGCGCTCTTCACCGCGCTCAAGGCGCACTTTGGCGGGGTGAGCTGGCAGGAATGGCCGGATGAGGGCGCGCGGCTTCGGCAGGCAGAAGCACTTGAAAAATACCGTAGTATGCTGGCGGATGAAATTGCATACCATAGTTTTGTGCAGTTTTTGTTCTACCGGCAATGGTTTGCGCTCAAAGAGTATGCAAACAGGCAGGGCATTCGCTTCTTTGGGGATATGCCCATCTATGTGGCGCTGGATTCTGTGGATGCATGGGCGCAGCCGGGTGTATTCCAGCTGGACCAGAAGCGTCGCCCGGTGCGCGTGGCAGGGGTGCCGCCGGATTATTTTTCGGCGGACGGCCAGCTGTGGGGCAATCCGCTGTATGATTGGAAAAAGCTGCGCAGGCAGAAATACCACTGGTGGATCAATCGTCTGGCGGCGATGGGGCGGTTTTTCGACCTCGTGCGTGTCGATCACTTTATCGGATTCGCCAACTTTTATTCTATACCGGCAGGTGCCAAGACCGCACGGGTGGGCAAGTGGGTGAAAGGGCCGGGCAAGGGATTTTTCCGCAGGGTGAAAAAAGAGCTGCCCCAGGTGAACATCATTGCCGAGGATTTGGGCGAGGTGAACGCGCGGGTGAAGCGCCTGCTGCGCTATTGCGGCTACCCCGGCATGAAGGTGCTGTGCTTTGCCTTTGGCGGCGGCGAGAACAACCCGCATTTGCCGCAGCATCACACGCAAAACTGCGTGGTTTATACCGGCACGCATGATAACGATACCGTGCTGGGCTGGTGGCACACCGCCAGTGAAAACGTGAAAGCCCATGCCCGCCGCGTGCTGCATATAACAGACGACAGCCAATTGACGGATGCCATGATCGCTGCAGCGCTGCAAAGCGTGGCGGATATCGCGATCATTCCCATGCAGGATTATCTGCGCCTGGACGGCATGGCGCGCATGAACGTGCCGGGCACGGTGGGCGGCAATTGGGGTTGGCGCATGACGCCGTCTGATGAAATGCCTTCCGCAGCCACGCTTCGGGCATTGAACCTCAGATACGACAGAGGAGGAGAAATAAGCAAATGAACATCAATCAATTATGGGAGCGCACGGAAGAACTGGCGTTGACGGCCTGTCATACATCTTTGCAGGCGGCAAGCCCCGCGCAGCTGCACAATGCTCTGGCGCAGGCTGTGATGATGGACATTGCGCCGCAGTGGGCAGAGGATCAAAACACGCAGCTCAGTAAGCGCTGCGCTTACTATCTGTCTGCCGAATATCTGGTGGGGCGCATGGTGTACAACAACCTGTATGCCTTGGGCGCGCTGGAGGAAGCCAAGGCATTGTTTGCGCAAAAGGGCGTGGATCTTGCGCTGATGGAGGATGTGGAGGACGCGGCGCTGGGCAACGGCGGCTTGGGGCGGCTGGCGGCGTGCTTTTTAGACAGCGCGGCCACCCACGCCATCCCGCTGTTTGGCTATGGCCTGCGCTACCGCTACGGCCTGTTCAAGCAGGATTTTGTGGACTTCCGGCAGCACGAAATGCCGGATGACTGGACGGCGCAGGGCGATCCTTGGAGTATCCGCCGCGCGGATTTGACGGTCTATGTCACCCTTCGAAACCTCACTGTCGCAGCCGTTCCCTATGATATGCCCATTATTGGCTATCAAAAAAAGTGCATTGGCACCCTGCGCCTGTGGCAGTGCGAGAGCGTGAACGAAATGGACTTTGCGCTGTTTAACGAGCAGCATTATGCCAAGGCCGCACGCGGCAAAAACGAAGCCGAGGACATCACCAAGCTTCTGTACCCCAACGATACCCTGCGCGCGGGCAAGCAGCTGCGCATCAAGCAACAGTATGTGCTGTGCAGTGCCACCTTGCAGGACGTCCTGCGCCGCTATAAAACAGAATTTGGTACGGATTACAGCCATTTTGCCGCGCGGCATGCACTACAATTGAACGATACACACCCGACCATGGCCATACCGGAGCTGGTGCGCCTGTTGACTGCGGATGGCGTAGCCTTTGACGAGGCCGTGGCCATTGCGCGCCAGACCTTTGCCTACACCAATCACACCGTGATGCAGGAGGCGCTGGAGGCCTGGGATGTGAACCTGCTTGCCTCTGTGGTGCCGGAGCTGGTGCGCGTGATTCGCCGCATTGATCTTCTGCAAATGACCGAAATGAATGCTGCGGACATTGCCCAGGCCGTGCAAGACCGCGTGCGTATCATCCGCGGCGGGCGTGTACATATGGCGGATCTTGCGGTATACGGCTCTCAGGCAGTAAACGGCGTGGCGCAATTGCACACTGAAATCCTGAAAAATGACGTTCTGGCCGATTGGTATCAGCTGCGCCCGGAATGCTTCCAGAACAAAACCAACGGCATCACCCAGCGCCGCTGGCTGGGGCTGTGTAATCCGGAACTTGGTCTGTTTTTGAAGGAACGTATCGGTGACGGCTACCTCACCAATCTTTACGAGCTGGAAAAGCTGCGCCCCATGATCGATGATGCGCTGGCCGAAAAGTTTATTTCTGTAAAACTCGCCAAAAAAGAACAACTTTCCAAGTATATCCTGCAGCACGAGGGCGTGTTGCTGCCACCGGACTTCGTGTATGACGTGCAGATCAAGCGCCTGCACGAATACAAGCGACAGCTGCTCAACGCCTTTTCCATCCTGCACATCTACTTTGCACTCAAGGAGGGCAAGCTGCAGGACATGCCGCCCGTCGCCATGATCTTTGGCGCGAAGGCCGCGCCTGGTTATATGCGTGCCAAGGCAGTCATCCGCTACATCAACCAGATTGCAGCGTTGGTCAATCAGGATGCCGATACCAACCAGCGCCTGCGTGTGGTGTTTGTGCAAAACTATAACTGCTCTTACGCCGAAAAGATCATCCCTGCCGCCGATCTGTCCGAGCAGATTTCCCCTGTGGGCACCGAAGCCAGCGGCACCGGCAATATGAAGCTGATGCTCAATGGTGCTGCCACTCTTGGCACCTACGATGGCGCAAATATCGAAATCGTAGAACAAGCAGGCAAGGAAAACAATTATATCTTTGGCGCAACACTGGCCGAAATCCTCAAAACCAAACCGAAGTATGATCCTAAAACCCTCTACGAAGCCGACGCGGACATGCGCCGTGTGATAGACACCCTGATCGATGGCACCTTTGCCGACAGCGACGGCGCGCTCAAGGAACTGCACGATGCGCTGCTGTTGGGCGCGTCCTGGCATAAGCCCGATCACTACTACCTGCTACTCGATTACCCCTCCTATATCACAACCAAGCTGCAGGCGATCATCGACACGAAGGACGGCATCGCTTTTGCCCGTAAGTGCCTCATGAACATTGCAAGCGCTGGCAAGTTCTCTTCCGACCGCACTGTTGCGCAGTATGCTGAAGAGATTTGGAGAGTGTAGAAGCGGAAAACACTGGAACTGCCCACCCCAGACCATAGGCAGAAGAGCAGTCTTCTGCACCTCGCTTGGGTATCGGGACAAGAGGCTTGAGTGCATGCGAGGGCGAAAAAACGCTGTGGATGGTCGT
>JAVBRU010000070.1:0-8861 GCA_031547595.1 Eubacteriales bacterium | reverse complement strand
GAGCATGGCATGCCGTTGTATATTTCATTTTTTATGATACAATGATAAAGTAGTATAGAATACAAGGAAGGAGCATGAAAAAATGATTTATGATTGGACATTGATTTTGGTGCTGCCTGGGCTGTTGCTGGGCCTATGGGCGCAGGCGCGGGTGAAGAGCACCTATCAAAAATACAGCAAGGTGGGCACGCAGCGCGGGCAAAGCGCCGCCGAGGCCATTGGCGAATTATTGGACCAGAAAAACCTGGGTGCTATCCGTATTGAGCGTACTTCCGGCACATTGACCGATCATTACGACCCGCGGACCGATACCCTACGCCTGTCTGAGGGCGTGTATCAATCAAGCAGCGTCGCGGCGCTTGGCATTGCCGCGCACGAGGCCGGACACGCCCTGCAGGAGGCCGAAGAATACCCCTTCCTCAAGCTCCGCTCTGCCGCCGTGCCAGTGGTCAACTTTGGCTCCAAGCTGGCATGGCCGCTCTTTCTGGCCGGATTCATTTTTTCCTTTTCCCCGCTCATCAATGTAGGGCTGGTGCTATATGCGCTGATCGTCATTTTCACGCTCATCACCTTGCCGGTGGAGTTTGACGCCAGCCGCCGCGCCGTCGCCATGCTAACCGAAAGCGGCTATGTGACCCAGGAAGAAGAAAAAGGCGTGCGCAGCGTGCTCAATGCGGCGGCGCTCACCTATGTGGCGGCTTTTGTTTCCGCAGCGCTGCAGCTGCTGCGGCTGTATACTATGGCAAATAGCCGCAGAAGGGATTGAGGAGAACGGGATTACGCCGTGGCTCTGTCCCAGTCCCTGCAGGGAAAGTCATTTCCCTTGACCCCACTTGTGTACCGAGCCAAGAAGCATGAGGGTGTATACAGGAACGAAAAAAGCGAGCGAAGTCGGATTACAACGCTCGTTTTTTGTTGTAAAATTCAGGGCGTGTTTCAAAAGTCCGGGACGTGCAGAGTCGCGAGGATAAAGCGTCAGTTCAAGGCGGAAAACCGCTGGAATAGCACCGCTATTTCAAGGTTTGACAACGCAGAAATGGTGCTTTTAGACCCCGAAGATGCATGTTAAGAGTTTTGAAACACGCCCTAACATCTCTTTTAGGATATGTTGCCCACTTACACGGACTTTTAGACAAATACGTCTAAATCGACAACGATGCTATCCTCCGTGCGCTTGAATGGCGAAACAGTTTATACAACATTTTCAGTTGCAGTGAATGGCGAGAGATTCCAAAGCTATCTTCAAGATCTTCTTAGCAATTCCCTTAGGCCCGGCGATATTGTCACCATGGATAATCTTCGCACCCATAAGGTTGAAGGGGTGAGGAAAGTCATTGAAGCTGCGGGAGCCTCCATCCTTTACCTGCCGCCCTACAGCCCCGCCCTCAATCCGATTGAGCACATGTGGTCAAAGATCAAAGCTTTCCTTCGCGCCCTAAAAGCTAGAACGGTTGAGGCGCTGATTGATGCGATTCCTTTGGCCTTTCGTTCTGTCTCTATTCAGGATATTCTTGGTTGGTTTTATTGCACTGGATATTGGCAGTAATTTGTTAAAGTGCTGAAGTCTTTAGTTTTCGGCTGGCATTTTTCCCGCCAGTCTGCGTCGTCCTCCAGTCAACGTAGCTGCCGGCTACGCCTCCTTTCGGTTCCTTGCCTGACGGAAAAACTGTTCACCCGTAAGCCTAAATCCAATTGTGTCAGAACGTTATCCATCCCATTCTTTTGTCTCCAAATTTATCCATTACGACAATCCCTTCGCCGCCACATATTTTGCTGCCTAACCCTATGATGATTATGCTCTCCAGCTTGTGACGCCTGTTTCCGTAATCTCGCCGTGGGTCACTTATCCCCTGCAGCGCTGCCTTTAGCCGTTTCTTTTCCACCCTCCTCACCTCGGGGTTACCTTCACACCAAGTGACCATTCCCCTTTTGATTTTAATTCCTTTTTTATGTACCCAAATGCGCTTGCCGTGATGTAAAGTTTTTGAAGCATTTTTGATGCAAATTATCTCGATTAATTTTCCAAAAGGCATTGACAAAGCACGGATGCTGTGCTATAATCAACATCGCGTCGTTTGCGATGCAGTATCTGGGTGTGGCGCAGTTTGGTAGCGTGCTTGAATGGGGTTCAAGAGGCCGGAAGTTCGAATCTTCTCACCCAGACCAACAAAAGCCTCGAAATCACGAAAAACAAGTGATTTCGAGGCTTTTTTGTGCTCAATTGTGCAAAGTTTTTCGTATTTTCATTCTGGTTTCCGTATTTTACGCCCATTGCGAGGGCATTGTTTTTGATGGTGGTAGTAAAATGGTAGTAACAAATGGTAGTAAATCTCCTGAATTTGACTGCTGTTTTTGCCCTCATCATGCCGTCGTTCGAGCATCAGCAAAGGTATTGGCTCTACTGGATGCTTGGGATGAGATTGGTGGCCTTTTCTGCCGTTCACAGCCCCTTAGCAATCAACTGTGTAGCAATCTTGAGAGCACGCAGACAAGACCAGATAACGCGTCCTTGCCCATAAAGAACTCTATAATTTCAAGCCAAAGCTCCTGCGAAATACTTATCCAGGGCGATCCTTTGTGTTTAACGCGTTTAATGCCCCTTTTCAGCGTACTTTGCACCTTGTTAGTATGTTTTTGTGCCACCCCGCCTCGAACGTCGTGAGCCTTGATTGTCGCCCGAATAACGCCAGACTGAAATTCTTCCCATTTGCTGTCTTCTGTCCCACTTCCGCAGAGATCTTCTGGCGAATGATTCTTGGCAGCACTCTATCGAGTATTCTCCTTCGTCTCATTTATGGGCAAAAGAGCATCAGTTCCCTACTTCGTATATGGCTTTAACTCCAATAGATGCCGTACCCGCTTTTCCATATGCTTTTCAATAGCCTTTAGTCTCTCTTCCGGCCAGTTGATCTTTGGATGCCTTGTGAACTTGAAACCTATGAGTTTGCGAAGCTGCTGCGCCTGGGGTTTCCCCAGCACTTCTTGGCAAATGCTCTCAAACGATATATTCCCATATGCGGGACTGCGGGTTTTTGCGTACTCGTCCAGATTCGCAATATCATCTGGCATGGCATAGTTGAACAAGGACAACCCATTATCGAAAATAGGCGCTGGGCCTATGAGCTGCCCAGTATGGTTATCTCTAAGCACACCAAAGTTACCAAAGTGCCGATCCTCATTGTATATCACAGCATCAAAAACCAGCATGCTGCGAATCCGTTGCGAGTACTCCTTGCCAAGCTGATCATAATAACCCAAAACGGCTTTGAGTCCCCCGGATTTTACCAGTCGTCCAATCGGGATAAACGCAGTGTCTATATCCGTAAACAGCTTGCACTTAGACCCCAGAATCCCTTTCCAGTTCTCAAGCTCATAAGGAACCACATTTAGCTCCATAGCCTTTGCGATTTGACAGGCGTAATACTCACAGTAAGGTTCATTTCCAGAGTTCACAAACCCGGTTGTACCGCCTTTGTATAGATAGATACCGTCATGCTCTATATAGCGCCACGCTTTGGGCAGCATCCCATTGGTAGTCAACTCAGGCGACGTTGTAAAAGCAGCATTGCTTTGGCCAATGCCCGTATATGCCACCAACGAAAGAATCTCCGAAAACCGATTCTCATACAAGTTATATTTTGAGAACTTACCGTCAAAGCCTTTCGGTACAACCCAGTAGCTATCATTTAGAGATAGCCCTTTGCAGACATCAATAATCCCCTTGGTATCATTGACGGACAACTTGAGCGTTTTCAATATCTCATCTACAAAGGTTCTGTTCTTAGGAATGACGCGACGTTCCAGCCACTTCAGCAGCCCTCTATCCGTCAGCTCCAGATCAAGCGGAAAGACGGCTTTCATGCTGTTATTCATATCAACGATATGAGCAACCAACCCTTCAATACCTTTATCCTCAAGTGTAAAGGTTAGAAGAAGGGTATCATAAATGCGAAGTTCATAAGCATCACCGGATAGCTTTGCTTCGGCCTTACTGGTCTGGACATTCAGGTCAACGCCAAGCACCGAGGAAATCTTAAGAAGCATATCCAGGGACGGATTATGGTCGCCACGCTCAAGGCGCGATATATTGGAGCGGTGAGTACCGAGAATGTCCGCAAGCTGCGCTTGGGTCATCCCCTTCTCGGTTCTCGCTGCAACAATTTGAGCGATTATCTGCTTACGCAATTCCTTTATGTCCTGCTCAGGGTAACTCATCTTCAACACCTCATATGGAGGGTATCATATTTGATGCCAATAGTCAAGGCGTTTTGTCTACATGTGTGACAACAAAGAGAACGTTAATGAAGTACCCTTAACTCGCCTGGATTGCTGATGGTTCTGAGCATGATGTAGAAATGATGCTAAATAAATTATCCATTTTTTAGAAACAGAAAAGACTCCGCGTCAGCGGAGAGCGTTCTTTGGCTTACTCCAGAAATGATAGATTGGATACTCCTTGAACTCCGCTTGCTCTTGCTCATCTAATTCCCCAAAGTGCATTTCTGCAGCAATTTGATTGCCCAGCAAGAGATGTGCTCCTACGATATATGGCTCTGTTGATGTGGTATCCTCAAGGATTTTGCATAGCTGTCTGATTTCTGCATCGCTTAGTTCACGTTCCCTTCGAATCACCTGAAATAGATTCAATGTACGTATTTGATATGGTAGAGTATCATCAGGCGCAGAATGGAGCCACGAGGCCTTTGCAGTGCGTAGAAAAGCAGGCCTCCCTTTTATGCGTTATTGAACGTGAATGTGGACATAATAATCCGTGGACATTATTTCGAAACCATGATACACTAACAACCGTTAATGACCTTAGAGCCTGTTCAGGACTTGGAGTTTGGTAGATTTTCAAGAGATTTTTCCGTCCGGTGTTCGAAGGAAAACGCCAGCGTAGCAGTGCTACGTCAAGTTTTCTTAAGGGCACCGGGCTGAAAAAAATCCTGAAAGGTGCCTAATGGAAGATTCTGAACAGGCTCTTAGATAACAGGAGCGAAACATGAGCAAAAAGACTGTCCTTAATTTATTTGCGCCTATTCCCGCGTTGTTCATGGGTGCGATGGTGATGCAGAGAAACGGGATAAGCGCCGTCGCGTATGGGCAGAACATCATTTGTTACGTGGCATTGGGGCTTATACTGTTTTTCTTGCGCAACAAGAAAGCAGCCAAGTCATATGCACCGGCTTCGGTAATCGCTACGCTTGTGGCCGCTTGTTTGCTTTTGTCTATGACCTTTCTGGACCGTGGGCTGGATGGGGTACATAGATGGCTATCAATTGGAAATTTTCGTTTATACATATCAAGCATCATACTGCCCAGCGTTGTCATCATGATCGGCAAGCTCTGGCAAGATCAAAAAGAGCTGGTCTCTGTGGCCATACTGTTGGTGATCGTGGCAATCCTGGTTATGCAACCGGATGCTTCCCAGCTATCGGCGTTTTCGGCAGCCATGGTTTTTTGGGTTCTGATTCAGACGAAACGCAAGGCGATCCAATATGCGCTCCCATGTGCGCTCGTGGCTTGTGTTGTGTATGCTTGGATACATATAGCCGGGCTGGAAGCTGTACCTCATGTTGAAGGGATTCTCATATTGGCCGGAGATATGGGGGGTGCATATTCTGTATTAGGATTTTCTTCCTTGGTCATTTTGTTACTGCCATTCCTGAACTTCTCCCATGCTTCCACAAAGGCAAAAGCAGTGGGCATCTATTATTTCGTGATGATTACCTCGACTTTTTTTGGAAAATTCCCCGTTCCGTTTATGGGATATGGTATTTCGCCCATCGTCGGCTATCTGCTGGCGGTCTTCTTCTTGATGCGTGACAACTCCAATACCGAGAATGCCTTGCGCTCTTTGCATATGCAAAACACAGCAGGAAGTGTTTGATACGAGTCTCTACGGCTCCACCTCTGCCTCAATGCACAGTGGCCTATATAGAGAGAATGAAAACCGATGGGATGTACCAAGTAAGGTAGGAATGAATTGGTCTTGCCCTTCATAACACCCTATAACCGTAGATATGTCTGAAATGAAAACACTTGATGCAAGGAAGCAGGCCGATATGCAGTTTCATAAAATTTTCTACGAACCATGCTCATGGCTCTCTCGTTGTTCTGTTCGTCGTAGCAGTAGACAGTGAGGTCGGTGATGCTGCCCGTTCCGTTGTTGGTGATGGTCAGCGTCATGGGCGTGGCGTACCCGATGCCCTCTGTAAAGAGCTGTTCAAGGGATACGGTAGCCGCCGTGTTCGCCTGAAGCTGTATACTTGCGGCTTCCAATACTTTTGCGGTCACATCCATGCTGACAGGCTGGAGCACAAACCGAATCTTGATCGCGCCGTTGTCCCAGTTGTTCCGCGTAACGGACGCTGCAGCAATCACCTCAGCTTCATACTGGCGCGTGATATCGCTGTCCAACACGAGTTCGGCACGCTGTGCATTCACAAGCCAGGATGCAATTTCATGGAGCCGCTGCGCAATGACCGTTTCGTCCAGCAAGCCATTTTCGTCTTGCAGATTGACCAGGTACAGCGTGCCGGACAACTGTTTTTCTGCAAGCGCGGCGCTCCCGCCCAAATACCGCAGCGTGCCGTTCATCCCGGCGATCTCGTATTTGTTGGCCTTTACTTCCGGCGTCACATCCCGGCTTTCCTCCACAAACACGCATTCCATGTCGTTCAGGCAATGCTTTCCCGCGAATGTGAAGTTGCTCAAATCGGTTGCAGTGCTGGTAAGGGGCTGGTTCGTCTGCGCATTGTACAGCTTGTAATCGGCACAGGTAAACGTCGCGGTGAACCTAGCGAAAAGCCCGCTGAACTCCGGCGTCGAAACCGAAGTGCAACGGGCCTTGTAGTAGTGGTTTGGGTCTTGATCAGAAAAGAGCTTCGCGGTTCCTGCATTGTACAGCCAGGTTGCCATATCGGCAAGTTTTCCGGCGATTTCATTGCTTGTTTTGCCACGCACCAGGAAATCCACTTCGACCTTCCGAAGGGTGGGGACTTCCGTGGACGCGCGGAGCATCTTGTGCCATCCATGCGTTCGCAGTACACAGTATATCTGCCCACCACTGCTCTCTAGCGAATGACCAATTTTTTCCTCATAAACCACCTTGATTGCGCTGACCTCTACCACCTGACCAGCAAAAAAGCCTTGAAACATCAAAGTTTCAGGGCTTTTTTGTATTCCGCAGCGTCTACCCCACTGCACCTTCCAGTTGCACCACGGTTTGCAGCGCTGCGTCCATTTCGTATGGAACGCCAAGCGGCAGTGTCAATTTGGGCTGGCAATGCCCCACACGGATGCCGCGCAGCACGGGTTTATCCTTTGGCAGCAGCTCGTCAAACACTTCTTCGAGGGTCAAGCCAAACGCGGGATACTCGACGGTGCAATCGGTGAATTCGCCCAGCAGTATCCCGGCGCACTGATCAAACGCGCCGGACTGGCGAAGGTGCACCAGCATCTCGTCCACGCGGTAAGTATGCTCCCCAATGTCCTCTAAAAACAGAATCTTGCCCGCAAAATCCGGGGCATAGGGCGTGCCCAGGCTGTGCGAAACCAGCGTGAGATTGCCACCCGTCAAGACGCCGGTGGCTTTGCCGCCGGTCAGCGTGGTATAGCCATACTCCGGCGGATTGCAAAGCGCACGGCAGCCCGTTATCGTCAGAGCGGTTATCAAATCCTGATAAGACAGAGCGCAGCCTTCATCATCCCCTGCGATATCGCCCATCGGTCCGTGAAAGGTGACGAGGTTGCCATAGCGGTTGATGGCATTATGCAGCGCCGTCACATCGCTGTAGCCCACAAAAATCTTGGGATTTCGGCGGATGCAGTCAAAATCGATCAGCGGCAGCGTGCGCGCCGCGCCATATCCGCCGCGAAGGCACAGTATACCATCGATGACCGGATCGGCAAACATACTGTTGATATCCCCGGCACGCACATCGTCCGTGCCTGCCAGGTTGCCATGCCGGGCGGTGCAGCTTTTGCCCAGTACGATGTTATAACCCTTGTTAATCCAGAAATTGACCATATCAGGCAACGCCTTTTCGTTTCTGGGCGCACCGGAGGGCGCAATAATACCAAGCGTCATGCCCGGGCGCAGCGCCTTCGGTTTGTTCATGGCAGATTCTCCATTTCATCGCTGATGTGAACGCACTGGCCGTCCTTCAAATACACCCGGGGCACGCGGCGGCCAATCAGCGCCAGGCATTCGTTACGATTGAGCTGCGCCCATGCCGCATATTCCATTAGCGGAATATCCCCGCCCAGCAAGGTTGCCACGTCGCCGGGCTGCACATTTTTGATGCCCGTCACATCCACCATCATTTGATCCATGCACACCAGCCCCAGCACCTGCGCACGCTGGCCGTGGATGGACACATAACCTTTATGCGAAAGTGCCCGCGGATATCCATCCACGTAGCCAATTGTCAACGTCGCCACCATGGTATCGCGCGTCAAGGGCTGGTCGTCATACCCCACGCCCTCACCCTTTTTCACTTTGGCCACCCGCGCCACACGGCATTTGAGCGTCATCACTTGCTTGCCGCGCTTGAAGCCCACATACTTGGGCGGCACATTGCCATACAAAAATGCGCCCACCCGCACTGCATCCAGCTGCCACTCCTTGTAGCGGGTGAGGCCGATGGAATCCACCACGTGATACATCGCAAACTGCACACCCTGAAGCGCCAGCGTTTCCGCCATTTTGTTAAACAGCGCAAACTGCTCTTTGCTTTGCGCATCGCTGCGTAGCGCCAGATGGGTATACAAGCCCTCTGCCCCAATGCCCGGCAGCTTGCAAAGCTCGGCAATGTTCGCATCATCAAAGCCCAGGCGGTGCAGCCCGGTATCCAGCT
>JAVBRU010000117.1:0-21026 GCA_031547595.1 Eubacteriales bacterium | reverse complement strand
AGCGAGGACTGAAGTATGATTGTAATTGTGGCAGAAAAGCCCAGTGTCGGGCGCGATATTGCGCGGGTGCTCCAGTGCAGGGAGCGGGGCGAGGGTTTTTTGCAGGGAGAAAAGTACACCGTCACCTGGGCGGTGGGGCATCTGGTCACGCTGTGCGAGCCGGATGAGATTGACGAGAAATATAAGAAGTGGCGCATGGCAGATTTGCCCATGCTGCCGGAGGTTTTGCCCACCAAGGTGATCCCGAAAACCAAAACGCAGTTTAACGTGATCAAAAAGCTGATTTGTGCCAAGGAGACGGAGGGCATCATTTGCGCCACTGACGCCGGGCGCGAGGGCGAATTGATCTTCCGTTTGATTTACGAGCAGGCCAAGTGCCAAAAGCCCGTGCAGCGGCTGTGGATCAGCTCCATGACGGACGAGGCCATCAAGGAGGGCTTTGCTACGCTGAAGCCCTCCAGCGCGTATGACGGGCTGTACCGCAGCGCGCAGTGCCGCTCCCAAGCCGATTGGCTGGTGGGCATGAACGCCAGCCGCGCGTTCACATTGCGGTTTGACACGCTATTGTCTGTTGGCCGCGTGCAGACGCCCACTTTGGCCATTCTGGTGAAGCGCTTTCACGAAATTACCGATTTTAAGCCCGTGGAATACCACACCGTCACGGCGGACTTTGGCGATTATTCCGGCCAATGGTTTGACGAGAAGGCGGAGGACGAAAAGACCGCCCAGCGCATCCCCACCAAGGAGCAGGCGGATGCCATTGCCAAGGCGGTGCGCGGCCAGACAGCCACCGTCAAATCCGCCACCAGCGAGCCCAAGAAGGAAGCGCCGCCCCATCTGTACGACCTGACGGCGCTGCAGCGGGATGCCAACAAAAAGCTGGGCTTCACTGCTGATAAGACGCTGAAGGTGGCACAGGAACTGTACGAAAAATGGAAAGCCATCACCTATCCGCGCACCGACAGCCGCTATCTGCCCACGGATATGATTGGCCGTGCCAAGCTGACACTGGATAAGCTGCCCTCTGAATATCGCGACATCGTGCAAAACATCCCCTGGCGGGAGGGCAAGCTGCCCGTGAGCAAGTGGGTGTTTGATAACGACAAAATCTCCGATCACCATGCCATTATCCCAACGCCCCAGACCGCGCCGGTGGATAAGCTGCCCCCGGACGAGCGGAAATTGTTTGATTTGATTTCCAAGCAGACCGTCGCGGTGTTCTATCCCTGGCACGAGTATGACGCGTTGAAAATCATCACAGCCTGCCAGGAGCAGCATTTCAAAAGCACCGGCCGCGTGGTGCGCATCAACGGCTGGAAGGACGTATTCGCGGGCGAGGACAAAGAAGAGAAGGAAGCGACGCTGCCGGGGTTGCAGGTGGGGGACACCCGCACTGTGCAAAAGGTCACAGTCAAAAAAGAATCCACCAAGCCGCCCGCACCGCACACCGATGCCTCGCTGCTGGCCGCCAGGGAAAACGCCGGGCGCGACCTGGAAGATGAAGCGCTGCGCGAGCAAATGAAGGGCAGCGGCCTTGGCACCCCTGCCACCCGCGCGGCCATATTGGAGCGGCTGATTACCGTGGGCTATGCGCAGCGCAAGGGCCGCGCGCTGAACGCCACCGAAAAAGGCGTGCAGCTGATTGCCATCGCGCCCCAGGAGATTGCATCGCCCGAAACTACCGGCAAGTGGGAGCTGGCGCTATACGAAATCGCCCAGAATAAGCGCGATGCGCAGCGGTATATGCAGGGCATCCGCGGCCTCACACAGTTCCTGGTGGACTATGCGCGAGACACCAAGGTGGATGCCAATTTTCCCGAAGAAATGCGCCGCAAAACCCGCAGCGGCAAGTCTGCCGCCACGCCCATGCCCAAGCTGGAAGGCGTGGTATGCCCCCTGTGCGGCCAGCCCGTGCAGGAGAGCCCCAAGGCCTTTGGCTGCAGCGCGTGGCGCGATGGCTGCAATTTTACGCTGTGGAAGGATTGCCTAAAACGCGGCGGCGGCCCGGCGCTGACGCAAAGGGTGGTGACGCTGCTGCTGCAAAAAGGCGAGGTGGCAGGCAGCAGCGGGGTGATTGCCCTGAAGGATGGAAAGCTGACCTTTGCGCCCAAGGATGCCAGCCAGCAGGGGATTTCTGTGCCGGTGCGGTATGAAAAGCGGGCGCGATAACAATATAGACTGAAATCACCTCATTTTGCCCATACTGCAAGATGAGGTGATTTTTTTGCGCTCTGTTTGGACGGATACGGTGCAACTGCCGGAGTATCCGGCGCTGGAGGGGGATATCACAGCTGATGTATTGGTGATTGGCGGCGGTATGGCGGGAGTGCTGTGTGCGTATTGCCTGAAGGAAGCCGGGGCGGACGTGGTGCTGGCAGAAGCCGGGCGCATTGGCCAGGGTATCACAAAGAATACCACAGCCAAGGTGACCTTTCAGCATGGGCTGATCTATAGCAAGCTGATCGGGCAGTGGGGCGTTATGCAGGCGCAGCGGTATTTGCATGCCAATCAAACCGCGCTGGGGCATATCAGAACGCTGGCGCAGGGCATGGATTGCGATTGGGAGGACAAGAGCGCCTTTGTATACGCTTTGACAAACCGCGAAGCAATTGAGCAGGAGGTGATGGCGGCGCAGCACCTTGGCATTGACGCACGCTTTGTGCGCCAAATTCCCTTGCCGCTGCCCATCGCCGGTGCGGTGGAGTTCCCGAATCAAGGGCAGTTCCATCCGCTCAAGTTTCTGGCAGGGCTGGTGCCGGGCATGCGCATATACGAAAACACGATGATTGAGCGGCTGGAGGGCACCACGGCCTTTGCAAGGCAGGGCAGCATCCGGGCCAAACACGTGATCGTGGCCACGCATTTTCCGTTCCTCAAGTGGCGTGGGTTGTACTTTATGAAGCTGTACCAGCACCGCTCGTACGTGATTGCGCTGGAGGGCGCGCCGGACGTGCAGGGCATGTATCTGGAAGACGTAGAAAATGGGATGAGCTTTCGCAATCATCAGGGCTTGCTGCTGATAGGCGGGGGCGACCACCGAACCGGCCACACGGGTGGCAACTGGCAGGTATTGCGCGATTTTGCGAAGAAGGCATACCCCAGCGCCGTAGAGCGCTATGCCTGGGCGGCGCAGGACTGCATGACACTGGACGGCGCGCCCTATATCGGGCGCTATGACGGCGGGGATGGCGAAGTATACGTGGCCACGGGCTTTAACAAATGGGGGATGACAGGGGCCATGGCGGCGGCGGAGCTGCTGACCGATGCGATCCTTCACACACCCAACGATGCGGCGGCTGCGTTTTTCCCGCATCGCAGCATGCTGCGGGTGCAGCTGCTCGTCAACGGCGCTGAAACGCTGCTGCGCTTAGCTACGCCCAAAGTGCCGCGCTGCCCGCACCTTGGCTGTGCGCTTCAATGGAACGCTGCGGAGCGCACCTGGGATTGTCCATGCCATGGCTCGCGCTTTGAGGAAGGCGGACATCTGATCGACAACCCCGCAACGGAGGGCTTGAAGCATTGAGCAAGCGGTTTGAGGGCTATTACTTTAAGCACCAGCGCGGGGCAAACACCCTGGCACTGATTGTGGGGCGGTGCGAGACGCATGCGTTTTTGCAGGTGCTGACCGCAAGCGCGTCACATTCCATCACCTACCCCTTGGAAAGCTATATTTCGGGCGGCATCCTGCGCTTGCCGGGGTGCGAGTTTGGCAAGGCGGGGGTGGAGCTGGATGTGAATACGCCGGAGCTGAAGCTGAAGGGGCGGCTGCATTACACCAGCCTGACACCCCTGGCTACGGATATCATGGGGCCGTTCCGGCATCTGCCCATGCAGTGCCGTCACGGGATTGTGAGCATGCGCCATGATATCACAGGCTCGCTTTTGATGGGGGACACGGTGCTGGATTTTCAGGGCGGGCTGGGGTATATCGAGGGTGACAGCGGCATAGCATTCCCCAAACACTACTTGTGGGTGCAGTGCAACGACTTCGTACACAAGGCAGCTGTGCTCGCGGCTGTGGCGGACATTCCGCCGCTGCATTTTCGCGGCTGCATTGCGGTGGTTTGGCTGGAGGGCAAGGAGTACCGGTTTGCCACGTACCGCGGCGTCAAGATTCTGCAGTGCGGTGCAAGGCAGCTGACGCTGCGCCAAGGCCGCTACATATTGGATATTACTTTGCCAGATGGCGAGGGGCAGCGGCTGCAAGCCCCGCAAAACGGGCAGATGACCCGTGTGGTGACAGAAATCGCTGCGTGCAAGGCGCGGTTTTGCCTGATGGAGGACAATAAAACTTTGCTGGACGAAACCAGCGATAACGCCAGCTATGAGTTTGTGGAGTGAGGGGTTATGAAGAAAAAGAGCATTTGGCTGTGTATTGCAAGCATTGTGCTGGCCGAGGCGGTGGGCGCGCTGTCCGGGCTGCTGGCAGGGGATATCAGCGCGGTGTACGGTGCTTTCCAGAAGCCGCCGCTATCGCCGCCGGGCTGGCTGTTCCCGGTGATGTGGGGCATTTTGTACGCGCTGATGGGCGTGTCGGCTTATCTGATTTATACGGCGGATGCAGACGCGCGTTCTAAACGTAACGCATTGCTTTTTTATGCGGGGCAGTTGTTTGTGAACTTCTTGTGGAGCATTGTGTTTTTCCGCTTCCAATGGCTGGGCGGCGGGGTGCTGGTGTTGACGGCGATGATTGCGCTGCTGGGCGCGATGCTGTTCTTGTTTTACCACATCCGCCCTCTGGCGGCGTGGCTGCAGGGACTATACATTTTGTGGAGCTTGTTTGCGCTGTATCTGAGCATGGGGATTTACCTGCTCAATACTTGATATTGTTAAGGACAAGTAAATAGGGATTGATTTTTACAACGATTTCGGTATAATAGTATATCAATAGCAATGGTTTCTTGGCCGAACATTTTTACGTAAGCAAGGGGGGACGTGCAATGAAAATCATGTTGCAAGCGCTGCTGATCCCCTGTTTGATATTGGACGTAGCACTGGTGATCTTTGCCGCCACCAGGCCCGACCGCAAACGTACCAGCTGGCTTTCTTTGTTGTACACAGCACTGATGATCTACGCGCTGGGATATCTGGCGGAGGTGTCGGCATCCACGCTGGACGGTGTGTGGTCGGCATTGCTGGTGGAAAACTTCGCCATCCCGGTGATTCCCTGGTTCTTTTTGCTGGCCACGGTCAACCTGTTTGCGCCGGTCAGGTTCAAGCGCTGGCATGGTGTAGCGGCACTGGGATACTTGGCCGTTTCCTACCTGTTGATACTCACCAACCCGTATCATGGCCTCTATTATACCTCTATGGAGATGGTGGATGGCTTTGTGCGGCTTGGCCGTGGGCCGCTGTATATTATCAACCAGGTGTTTACTGTGGCGTGCATGGTGTTGGCGTATATTGTGATGGCGGTGCGCTTTGCAAAAGGCTCCAGAAAGCTGCGCCGGCAGATGACCTATTTTATCATCGGTTCGCTGATTGCGTTTAGTGCCAATTTGCTCAATACCCTCAGCGTGCTGCCCTCCGGGGTGGATCCTACGCCCTTTGCGCTGACGCTGGGGCAGGTGTGCTTTTCGCTGAGCCTGTTTCGCAACGACATGATGGGCGTGGTGGTGCACGCGCGCGACCGCGCATTGGAAAACATGAGCGACGGCCTGATTGTGCTGGACCAGGAGGGGGACTTTCTGTACAGCAATCAGTGTGCCGTGCGGATTTTCCCGCAGCTGAAGGATTTCCAGGGGACGGAGCCGATTACATCGCTTCAAGCGTGGCCGCAGCAGCTGAGCGGCCTTCAGGAAGAGCAGATCACATTTTCTTTGGGAGAGCGCAGCTATCGCGCCACAGTGCAAAAGATCAATGGCGCGGGCAACATGAAGCTGGGTATGTCGGTGCTGCTGCATGATGCATCAGAGGAGATCTTGTTGATTCAAAAGCTGGAAGAGCTGGCGACGACCGACCCGCTGACTGGCATCCTCAACCGCCGCCGTTTTATCGAAATGGCGCAGCGCGATTTGCACATTGCCAAACGCAATGGCGAAACCTCTGCCTTGATTATGTTTGATATTGATCACTTTAAGCATATCAACGACTATTATGGACATCCGGTGGGCGATCTGGTGCTGCAAAAGGCAGTGGATTCCATCCGCAATACATTGCGTGTGTACGATCTGTTTTGCCGCTATGGCGGCGAAGAGTTTATGATCTATACCAAAAGTCCGGGCGAAAAAGGCCTGTGTGCCTTTGCCGAGCGCTTGCGCCGCGCGGTGGAGGAGATGCAGGTGACAGTGAATGGCGAACAGATTGGCATCACGGCCAGCTTTGGCGTGGTGGAGATTCCACCGGGCGGCGATTTGCAAGCTGCGCTCAGCCGTGTGGACGTGGTGATGTATCAGGCCAAGGAGCGGGGAAGGAACTGCGTGGTGGTGGACTGAAACTGATATTGAAAAGGCCAGTTTAGATGAAGCATGTTTTCTTACATCATTCATCCAAACTGGCTTTTTTAATTCAGTATCATCCATGAATACAGGAATGTGGGTGCAGGGTGGTCACCACCCTGCCGGGGAGTCTGAGGGCGAGTAGCCCTCAGCGTTCCCACGCTCCCCATTCCTCTGTCACTCCGCCCAGGGATGGTGCAGCTCTTCCAGCGGCAGCACATCAATGCGTGCGTCGGTGAGCGCAACCAGCTTTTGCATTACGGTGTCCTGATCACTGGTGCGCATCAGCAGGGTGGCCTGCACGGCCACGCCAAACTCGGTGGCTTCGATCTGCACGGGGAGGGATTGCAGCGCGTGCAGTACCCGGTCCCATAAGGGGTAGGCCACATCGGCCAGCACACGCACGCTGGGCAGCATACGGATCACCTGGGCGGCATTCAACGCCACTACGCAGCCCTGGGTGTAGGCGCGCACCAGCCCGCCCGCGCCCAGCAGCACGCCGCCAAAGTACCTTGTGACTACCACCGCGGCATTGACCACGCCGCGCGCCTTCATCACTTCGATGATGGGCATGCCCGCAGTGCCGCCCGGCTCGCCATCATCGCTATAGCGCATGATGCCGGCATTCTGGCCGATGATGTAGGCATAACAGTTGTGGGTGGCATCTTTGTGCTTTTCGCGGATGGATTTGAGAAAGGCCAGCGCCGCATCCTCGGTTTCGCAGGGCGCGGCGTAACCAATAAAGCGGCTTTTGTTGACGATAAACTCGTCGCTTGCCGCTTGCAGAAGCGTGCGGTATTCGCCCGCCATTTACCCAAGCACCACGCGGCAGTAGCTTTTTTTGCCCTTGCGCAAAAGGATGCCGTCGGTGGGGATTTCATCGGCGGAGAGGATGCGGTCGATATCGTCGGCCTTGCTGTCGTTGATGGAGACAGCGCCCTGCTGCACCATTTTGCGCGCGTCGCCCCGGCTTACGCACAGGCCGCAAAGCGCCAGCAGCGTAGTGAGGCGGGCATCCTGCGCCATTTCTTCTTTGTTCCATACGTAGGTGGGTACATCCGCTGCCGCGCCGCCGGCAAACAGCGCCGCGGCTGCCAGCTGCGCCTTCTCGGCTTCTTCTTTGCCGTGCACCAGCGCGGTGCACTCATAAGCCAACACCGTCTTGGCTTCGTTGATGGCGCTGTCCTTAAGAGCGCTCAGGCGGCACACTTCGTCCATGGGCAAGAAGGTCAGCATGGCCAGGCATTTGGCCACATCGGCATCGGCAATGTTGCGCCAGTATTGGAAGAAATCATAGGGCGAGCACATGTCGGCATCCAGCCACAGCGCGCCCTTCTCGGTCTTGCCCATCTTCTTGCCTTCGTGGTTCATGAGCAGCTTGAAGGTGACGGCAAAGGCATCCTCGCGCTCTTTGCGGCGGATCAGGTCGGCCCCGGCCAGGATGTTGCTCCACTGGTCGTCCCCGCCCATCTGCAGGCGGCAGTTGTGGCGCTTGAAGAGCTGCAGGAAGTCGTACGCCTGCATCAGCATATAGTTGAACTCCAGGAAAGTCAGGCCCTTTTCCATGCGCTGCTTGTAGCATTCGGCGGTCAGCATGCGGTTGACGGAGAAATGCACGCCGATATCGCGGATGAACTCCATATAATTGGCAGTCAGCAGCCAATCGGCGTTGTTGACGATGTGCGCCTTGCCCTCGCCAAACTCGATAAAGCGGGCCATCTGCTTTTGAATACAGCCCACGTTATGGGCGATGGTTTCCACCGTCATCATCTTGCGCATGTCAGTCTTGCCGCTGGGGTCCCCAATCATGGCTGTGCCGCCGCCGACCAAGGCAATCGGGATATGCCCTGCGCGCTGCATGTGCGCCATGGCGATGATCGGGATAAAGTGGCCAAAGTGCAGGCTGGTGGCGGTCGGGTCAAAGCCCACATAGAAGGTGGTGGGCTCTTTTTCGAGGCGCTTGTAAAGGTCGTCCTCAAAGGTGACCTGAGCCAGAAATCCGCGTTCTTTTAAAGTATCCAATACGTGTGCCATAATCATTTACACTCCTTCAATCACATGTTTGAGGATTTTCATGCCACGCTGGATGGTATCCACATCGGCATTGGAGAAATTGAGCCGGAAGGTGTTGTGGTGGCCGCCGCCCTCGAAGAAGTGCGTGCCGGGCACGTAAGCTACGCCCTGCTTCACTGCTTCATTCAATAGCTCGGTGGCGTTCTTGCCCTCGGGCAACTCTACCCAGATGAACAGCCCGCCCTCGGGCACGGTATACCGCACGCCATCGATGCTGCGAAGGCCGTCCAGCATTGCCTGCATCTGCTGCCCGTAATCGCCGCAGATGGCCTTAATGTGGGGCATCAGCAGATTTTGCCGCAGATACGCATCAGCAATGGCCTGGTTGAGGTTGGCGGTGTGCACATCGCTGGATTGCTTGCCAATCACGCATTTGCGGATGATGTGGGCGCTGCCCGCCATGTAGCCCACCCGAAGCCCCGGGGAGATCACCTTGGAGAAGCTGCCCATAAACACCACCCAGCCTTCGGTATCAAAGGATTTGATGGAGGGAAGCTCCGTGCCCGCGTAGCGAAGATCGCGGTAGGGGTCGTCCTCGGCCACGATCACGCCATATTTGGCGGCTAGCTGCGCCACGCGCTTGCGGCGCTCAAGGGGCAGCGTCTTGCCCGTGGGGTTTTGGAAGGTCGGGATGGTGTACAGCATTTTCGGGTGTTCTGTTTTGAACACCTCCTCCAGCGCGTCGATATCCATACCCTGCTCGTCGCTTGGCACAGGGATCAGCCGCGCCTGATACAGGTGCATGCACTGCATGTTGCCAAGGAAGGTGGGGCTTTCCACCGCGATGGCGTCTCCGGGGTTGATCAGCGCCTTGCAAAGCAAATCCATCGCCTGGGTGCTGCCTGTGACGGGCAGGATATCCGCCGCAGCCACATCAAAGGAAAAGCGGTCTTTCAGATAGGGCACCAGGCTTTCGCGCAGCGGCGCATAGCCTTCCGTTGCGCCGTATTGCAGCAGCACCTTGCCTTTTTCCAGCAAAAGCTGACGCGAGATTTCGGCGACCTGCTTGTCCGGCAGTGCCGAGGCCGCAGGGTTGCCCCCCGCAAAGGAAATCATGCTGGGCACCGCCAGCAGTTTAAAAATCTCGCGGATCGCACTGCCCGATATGCCGTCGAACCGGCTGGCAAACTGGATGTCTTGTACGTTCATTGTGTCCTCCTTCTTCAATAAAAAACGCCCTCCCCATCATCGGGGAAGGCGGCAATAAAGCGCGGTACCACTTCCGTTCGGCAGATGAAAACACCTGCCCTCGTGACGCGCTGTATCCGGCGCAACCGGCGAGGGCCTACGCAGATGAAATCATCCTTCGGTCTCGGGCTCGGGGAGGTATTGGGCAGGTCTCGCGCCGCTTTCTTGCACCACCCGAAAGCTCTCTTTGGACGCGGCTGACAAGCTTACTTGATCCCGTCATGGCCATAGGGCATTATAACTACAACACTGGCCGGATGTCAAGCCTTATTTCTTGAGGGTCTCCAGGTATTCCTCCAGGCACATGCCGAGTTCCTTTATTTTGAGGCTGTGCTCCTTGCCCACATAGCGGTAATGCCATTCTTCGCCCAGATACCCCGTGATCTCCTGCTTTTCGTCCGCATAGCGCAGGATGAAGCCATAATCCCAGCAGTTCATCAGCATCCATTGGTAGTTTGCGGTGTCGCTGAAATACTCTCCGGCCACTGTGAAATCAAAAGCCAGGCCGGTGTGATGCTCGCTGGCACCGGGGTCGGCCACTGTCTGGCGGGTGGCGGAGGTGGCGTTGGCCTTGGTGAATCCCTTGTCCACATACTCCTGCACGGATTTATTGAACAGCTCCTGCTGGTAGCTGTAGCTGCGGTAACCCGCGCTCATCTGCCAGCCGGTGATGTCCTCTGCCTGCGCGGCGCGAAGCAGCTCTATCAGCGCGTCGGCGGCTTCCTTGACGCCCTTGATGTCGCTGCCCATCACCTTGATCAGATCGCTGGGCAGATAATCCTTCATGTTGACCAGATCGGCGGGCAGAAAATGCTTATCAATGGTGTTCTGGCGGTTAATCAGCAGCGGCACATCGCCCGCCAGCACCTGAACGGCTGCCGGGGTGGGGGTGACTACTGCCATTTTGGCCTGATCGGAGTTCAGCACCGCGCGGGTATTGTCGCCCACAATGCCATCCGCATCCAGCCCGTGCTGGGTCTGAAACAGCTTGACGGCGGCCTTGGTCTGGCTGCCAAACTGGCCGTCCACATCACCGCTGTAAAAGCCCAGCTCTTTGAGGCGCTCCTGCACCGCCTTCACGGCATCGCCCTCGGTGTTGACCGACAGCAGCACCTGCGTGGGCGCGGGCGTAGGCGTGACGAGGTTGGGGTCGTGCGTAACCGCCACGCTGCAAACGGTGGGGGAGGGCGTGGGGGTGACTTTGATATGGGCGGAATAGGTCGTCCAGGTGCGAAGTGCCAAAATGCCCGTAACGAACAGGGCAATCAGCAATATCACTACGATTGTAATAAAAAGCGGCGCGTTGGCCTGTTTGCGCGTGTTTCTTCTGGCGGGCATTTGTGCATCCCCCTCTCAAGTGAGAACGGGAGAATTATAGCCTTTTTTGCGGTTGATGTCAAATAAATAGCCAGATCGTTACAATGCGCCGCCTTTTTTGAGGTGCCCGTCCGCCCAGGCACGAAGCTCTTCCATCGTATCAAAGCCCATGCCGATGCGCAGATGCTCCTGCGTGGCGGTGTCCAGGCTTTCCATGGTCCATAATGTGCTGTCCATCAGCGCCATGCCATCGCCATAGCGGTTTTGGAACACCGCCACATAGCCCGCCTCGTCCGTCATCAGCACATAGTGCAACGGGCAAAACAGCGCGATATCGCGCGTCATTTCTATTTCTTTGGGCGAAAATCCATCAATGTTCCACTCTTCATATTCAGTTTGCAGGGTGGAAAAATCCTCGCCCACCATGTTCTCGGTGGCGATGATGCGGCGGGTCACTGTATGATCGCAGCGCACATAGTGCAAACTCTGTGTCACCTGGCAATCGGGTGCCACCACGTCCCCCGCCTTGGCCGCACCGGCAATTTGTGGCGTGGGCGTTGCCTCTGCCTTTTCCTGCGGCGTTGAGCTTCGCGGTGCAAACACCAATACCAGTACCATCCCCAGCGCCACCAGCCCAATCAGCAGCGCATTTCTGTCTATTTTCAGCTTTTCAAACCATCGCATGTCTTCTTCCCTCCCTCCCACCAGCATGCCCAGCTTGCGCCCAGGCCATTCTTGTGATAAAATAGATTGGTTGCAAATAAGGAGGAACAATTCCTATGAAGAAAAAAGCCGTTATTTTTGATCTGGATGGCACGCTAGTCAACTCTTTGCCCGATATTTCGGCCAGTATGAACCGCGCGCTGTCTCAAAACGGCCTGCCTACTTTTGAAGAACGGGATTATTGCTATAAGGTTGGCAACGGCGTGATCAAGCTGACCGAGCGCGCCATTGGCGAGCATACCGAGGCTTTTCAGGCCGTGCTCGATGCTTATATGGCTGATTATGCCGTCAATTGTGGCGTCAATACCTATGCTTATGCGGGCGTGGAGAGCATGCTGAACGCCCTGACCGAGCGCGGCCTCAGGGTCTGTGTATTCAGCAACAAAGATCAGGCCGATGTGGAGAGTGTGATGGCCACGTATCTGCCCAGCGTATCTTTTTCTGCCCAGCGTGGCCGGGTGGAGGGCGTGCCCCTCAAGCCCGATCCCACCGGCGCATTGATGATTGCAGAGCAGCTGGGCGTCCGGCCGGGCGAATGCTGGTATGTGGGCGACACCAGCATGGACATGCGCTGCGGCAATGACGCAGGCATGGAGACGGTGGGCGTGCTGTGGGGCTTCCGCCCGCGAGAAGAATTGGTGCAGAGCGGTGCCAAGCACCTGATTGCAGAGCCTATGGAGCTGCTGTCGCTAGTGGATACCGAATTATAATTCTTTGGCTGCTGTGTTGATGATGCACGGCAGCCTTTTAACATTCAAAGTACAGGAGAAAAGCCATGAAGCTGAAAGAGATACTGCGCAGCTATTCCTATGCCGATCGTTGGCAGTTGATAGCCGATCAAGAGAACGCAAAGCAATCTGAAAAAGCGAGGAAGCATCTTCCGCGAGCGTTTGTGGATCAATACATGGAACAGCATGGGTTCCACGACTGGCGCGTATGCGAGGCGCGGCTGCTGTTTCGTCCTGTCAAAAACGGCGCAATGGCAGACTTTTGCCTGCAACTTGAAAATCATGAGCTCCAAAGTGTCCAACTGGTTTTTACTGGCGCGAGGGATATCAAAACCCATGGAAAGCATGTGCCAAAGCGCGTCACATGGGATACCAATCGAGAGGTTCTGCTGCTGTCCTTTCATCGCCAGAAGGGCAAGAACAAGGCGGCAGTTCTGCTGAGCGATGGCAGCAGCGTGATCCTGACATTTGACAGCGTTTGCGTGCAGTAGTACAAGTTTTACATTTCACCAGCCCGCCGCGCATTGACAGCGTTGAAACGACTTGGTAGAATATCCCTATGCAGCGTTATGTGTCAAGGAGGGAAACATGAGAAGGATTGCCGTGGGCTTGCTGTTGCTTTGCCTGATGATGGGGTTTGCCGTGCGGGCGGAAGATACTGCGCCACGCCATCTGACGGGCGCGGAAGCGCTGGAAATCGCGCGGGAGCATGTGGCGCAAAACAGCTTTTTTACCCGGAAAGAAGTGGATGCCATGCGCTACTCGGGCCGGTTGACTACCCTCAGTGATATGCACACCGATAACAATGCGTTGTTGCCGTATCAGTATTATCAGAGTAAAGAGGGTGTTTTGCTATGGCGCATCTTTTTGTCCTATGACGATACCCAGGCATTTGTGTATTATGTGGATATTGCATTGTATACGGGTGAAGTATTGTGGGACAACTGCGAAAAATATAGGCAAGAAGATTTTGAGCGTTATCAGGATTACCGCACATTGATGACGCCGGTGTGGCGCGCCGCCGCGCAGATGGAAAAGACATGGGGGCCGTTTGCGCTGTGGGATTATGCCAACAGGGCGGCCTTCCGGAAGCTGTATGGGCACATGCCGGATGAAACGCTGGATGTGGCGATGAACGACAGCACCCAGGTATATGAGCTGCCTCGTCCGGGAACTGATTCGCCTTACGCAGCTGCCCTGAACGTAGCCAAAAAAGCAATGCTGGATGAGCGGGGGGTGCCAGTGGAAGTATTTGATGAGATTTTCACGGTAAGCTCCGCTTTTTATTATGTTGACGAAGACCGTGGGCACTGGAAATTTTATTTGTATACTAATGAAGATTTGCAGGCGAAGAGCCCTGAATACAGCGCTATTGTTCATATTACGCCCTTGGCTTTGTCGGATGGCGTCTTTGTGGCCAGCAATCTGGGGATGTACATCAGGCCAACATCCTCCGTGGATACAGTGCAAAAGGCAGTGGCGGTGGCAAAAAAGTGGGTGGAAGACAATATTCTCTATGAGCTCAGGGGCTATCCGCTGGAGGATATGGAGGTGACCGCCACACGCATGCTATTTGCAGACAACTATATTACGGAGCGCACATTGTTTACGCAGTATGTGCCGGGGCCGGACGATGGTTGGTCTTATCGAGCGGTATGGAATGTGCGCTTCAACTTCCCGGGCGAAGAGGCACCCTACATTGACATAATAATCAATTTATACAGCGGTGAGGTTCAATGGGGCAGCTTTGAGGAATGGGTGGAAGAACGCCCCGTTGATGAAACCCTTATTACAGAAGAAAAAGCCATTGCGCTGGCTGCCGCCTGCTTTGAAGAGCAGCAGCTCTATTTTGAGCCGACCTACGCCGCAGTCAACTACACAGTGAAGACCAGCTTTTATGGCTATGCAAAGGATTGGGATGTCAGCTTTTGCCGCGCCGACGGCACAGGCGTCACCGTACGGGTAAACCAGGAAACGGGGGCGGCTTCGTGGATCCCTTGAACCAACGATTGCGCAGTTTTTGAAAATATGGTATACTCCCTTTATAAACTGCACACATAAAGGAGTGCTCCCATGGCGTTGACGATTGACAAAACCAAGCAAGCGGATTCCCAGAGTTTTTCCTGCCCCGGCTGCGGCGGGCGTCTGGTGTTTGATCCCACCTCCCAGAAGCTGAAATGCCCTTATTGCAGCACGCTGAAGGATATTGACCTCAAGCACATCACGCCCCGCGAATACGACATTGGCACCGCGCCGGTGGTGAAGGACGACGATTGGGGCAGTGCCATGCACGTGATGCGCTGCCAGGGCTGCGGCGCGGAAATCGTACTGGAAAAGGACGTATCGGCCGATATGTGCGCCTTTTGCGGCGCGCCGCACGTGATGGAAGACCAGCAGAAGGCGGGCATTGCGCCCGAAAGCATGGCTACTTTCCGCATGGATCAGCAATACGCAGTGGACGCCTTCCGCAAGTGGATCAAAAAAAAGTGGTTCACCCCCGGCAAGGCCAAGAAAATGGCGGCACTGGGCAACATCACGGGCGTGTATTTACCGCACTGGACGTACGACGCCCAAAGCACCTCGCGCTATCAAGGCCAGGCTGGGCATCATTATTATGTGACCGTGCCTGTGACGGTGCATAAGGACGGCAAGACCGTCACCGAAATGCGTCAGGAACAGCGCACCCGGTGGGAGCCTGCCAGCGGCGTTGTGAGCAACAACTTTGATGATATTCTGGTGGCGGGCAGCGAGCGACTGCCGGAGGAACTGCTGGCGCGGGTGCGCCCGTATGACCTCAAAAAGCTGGTGGACTACCGCCCGCAGTTTTTGAGCGGTTTTGCCAGCGAAAAACCCGCCGTGGACGTCATGAAGGGCTGGGGCAAGGCGCAGGCCATCATCGACAGCGAAATGCGGGATTTGGCACGCAGGGATATCCTCTCCCACGCGGACGAGGCACAGGTGTCCAGCGTCCAGACGGACAACAAAAATGTGAAATACAAATTGACACTGCTGCCCATGTATCTGTCGGCATTTAAGTACAAGCAAAAGTCCTTCCATGTGCTGGTGAACGGCCAGACGGGCAAGGTGGGCGGCCAGGCGCCGGTCAGCGCGCTGCGCGTGATGATTGCGGTGCTGCTGGGCATTGCGCTGCTGGTGTTTTTGTATCTGCTGCTGTCTACGGACGGCAATGTAAGCGACTTTGATTACTTTGTTAAGGGTTGGTAAAGTCTATTTACATGTTGTTCAAATCCTGGTCATAAAGCTTAGATACACTAGGAGCGTGGTAAGCAGCAGCTTGCCGCGCTCTTATACTTTCAGAGGGGGTGCATCATGCGGCACGAGGTAAAATTCCGGCTTTCCCCGCTTTCCGCGGCAGTGCTGCGCTCACGGCTGCCTGCCGTGATGGCATACGACGCGTTCAACGTAGACACCTGTGGTAAGTACCGCATCAACAGCCTGTACTTTGACACGCCGGGCGATCTGGCGATGGAGGAGAAGGTATCCGGCATCAGCAAGCGCGAAAAATTCCGACTGCGCTACTACAACACGGACAGCCGCGTCGTCCATCTGGAAAAGAAGCTGAAGGTGGACGGGCTGTGCGACAAGCTGATGGCTTGTATGAGCCATGATGAATGCCAAAGGCTGCTAGATGGCGACATCGAATGGATGCTGGACAGCGGCCAGCCGCTGATCCGGGAGCTGTATGGGCGCATGCGCACCCAGAATTTGCAGCCGAGAGTGCTGGTCAACTATCAACGGGAAGCCTTCGTATACCCCGCAGGCAATGTACGCATCACTTTGGACAGCGATATCCGCACCGGCCTTCGCAGCGTGGACTTCCTCAATTCCTATATCCCGCTGACGGACACCCAGCCCCAGGGCTTTGCCCTGCTCGAAGTGAAGTTTGATGCCTACCTTCCCCGGGTCATCGCCGATATCATCCAGATCGGCAGCCAGGAAACCGCTTTCTCTAAGTTCGAGGCCTGCCATATTTACGATTAATCAACAAACGAAACGGAGGAACTCCCCATGACCGCTACCTTTGCTTCCCTGTTCGATTCCACACTGCTCACCAAGGCCGCCACCTTCTCATTGATTGATACCGTCATTTGCATGGCGTTTGCGCTGGCGCTGGGCGGATTTATTGCGCTGGTATACAAAAAGACCTTTGCAGGCGTCATGTATAGCATGACCTACGGCGTCACCCTCGTTGCCATGACCATGATTTCTACCCTGATTTTGATGCTGGTGACAAGCAACGTGGTATTGACCCTTGGCATGGTAGGCGCACTGTCTATCATCCGTTTCCGCACTGCGATCAAGGAGCCGATGGACGTGGCGTTCATGTTCTGGGCGGTGGCCGTTGGCATCGTGATTGGCGCGGGCATGATTGGTATGGCCATTGTGGGCAGCCTGCTGATTGGCGTTGCCATGCTGGTGCTGTGCAACCGCAAGCAGACCGTCACCCCCTACATCCTGGTGCTGCGTCTGGCTGACTCCGCGGCGGAAAAGGCCGTGATGCAGGTGGTTGCCCCCGCTGTGAAGAAATCTCAGATCAAGGCCAAGACCGTCACCGTCAATGGCATTGAGCTGACGCTGGACGTGCGCCTCAAGGGCGATGACACCGATTTTGTCACGCAGGTATCGGGCCTCCAGGGCGTGCAGTGTGCTACGCTGGTCACTTATAACGGGGAGTATATGTCATAAAGGAGGGTCTGTATGAAGAAGGGATTGCTCGCCCTCTTGCTGCTGCTCTTGTGCATGGGCTGCGCCCAGGCCAAGGTGAATGATTACGAAAGCTACTTTGACAAAAACAAAGTGATGCAGATCGACTTCCAGGTGGACGAGGCGCTGTGGCAGGAGATGCTGAACAACGCCAGCAGCAAGCAGGTCATCTGCTGCAATGTGTCCGTCAATGGCGAGATGTATTATTCCGTGGGCGTCAACTGCAAGGGAAACTCCTCCCTGATGTCGGTCAATAACGACCGCTACAGCCTCAAAATCACATTTGACGATTATGTGAAGCAGCAAAGCTATCACGGCCTGGACAAATTTGTGCTCAACAACATGCAGGGCGATGCCACCTATATGAAGGAGTATCTGTCCTATGATATGTTTGCGGCGCTGGGCGTCAAGGCACCGCTGTATGCCTTTGCCAATGTCACTGTCAACGGCCAGAGTTATGGCTTCATGCTGGCGGTGGAAGTGCTGGAAGCGGACTATATGCTGCGCAGCTATGGCGTGAAGGACGGCCAGCTGTACAAGGTGGAAACCATGGACATGGGCGGTATGGGCGGCGGCATAGACAACATGATGGGCAATCTAAACCTGCCGGAAGCAGGCGTCGCAGACTTTGCCATGCCCGAAAGTTTCACCTTGCCAGAGAACTTTGATTTTGCGAACTTTATGGGAGGCGATGGGCAAGACCAGGTACGTAACTTTGGCGAAGCCATGGGCGGCATGCTTGGCGGCAGCGGCAACGGCGCGGATTTGGGGTATACCGATGATGACATTGCCAGCTACAGCGCCATATTCAATGGTGCGGAGTTCACCTATACCGATGCGGACGCGCAGCGGCTGATTGCGGCGCTCAAGCGCTTCAACAGCGGCGATATCGAATCCTCCGTGGACGCGGAAGCGATCCTGCGCTACTTCGCCGTCAACACCGTGCTGGTGAACACCGACCATTATGTGAGCAGCATGCTGCACAACTATTATCTGTACGAGTATAATGGCATCCTCACCATGCTGCCCTGGGATTACAACCTTGCCTTTGGCGGTTTTATGGGCGGCGATGCCAGCAGCGTGGTCAATTTCCCCATCGATACGCCGGTGACGGGCACCACGCTGGAGGCGCGGCCCATGCTGGGCATTTTGCTGGGCAACGAAACCTATTTGGATAACTACCATACCTATCTGCAGGAACTGATGGACATCTACTTTGCCGATAATGCCTTTGCCAAGAAGGTGGACGAACTGGACGCGTTGATTGGCGATTATGTGCGTGCTGATGCCAATCCCTTCTATACCTACGAGGAATATCAGGCATCCTTGCCCGTGTTGAAGCTGCTGGGCGAGCAGCGCGCCCAGAGCGTGCAGGGCCAGCTGGATGGCACCGTGCCCTCCACCACAGAAGCGCAGGCGGCCAACCCTTCTGCCCTGATTGAAAGCAGCCTCAATCTGCAAACGCTGGGCAGTCAGGGCGGCGGCATGGGCGGCGGTATGGGTGGTTTCAACATGGATACCTTTGACCGCACGCAAGGGACGGATGGAAGTGATGGTAACTCCTTTGGTGGGCAAAACTTCCCGGGCGGCAATTCCCCTGGCGTGACGGCAGCAACGGCTACAACGGAGCCGCAAGCCACAGCCACTGCCCAGGTGCAACCCACGGCCACAGATGCGGCACAGTCCTTTGGCGGGCAAATGCCGCAGGGCGGGGATATGCCTCAAATGCCGGAAGGCTTTGATCCTTCTCAGCTGCCGCAAGGCCAGATGCCGGAAGGCTTTGACGCCTCCCAGATGCCCCAGGGCTTTGATCCTTCTACGATGATGTCTGCGGGCGCAAGCGCCACGCCGGAGGAAGAGAGCACAGCGGCCCCCTTGGCTGCAACGTCCACCCCTGCCCCCAGCACCCTGCCCAATGACGCAGGGCAGAACAACAACCGCAATAACCAGCGGTTCAATATCACTTCGCCTGCCACTACGGCGGTGCCAGTGGTGGTGGATCAAACGCCGGAGCGGAACCTGCTGATCATTCTGGCAGGCTGCCTGCTGATCGGCATTGTGGGCGTAGCGCTGTTTAAGCGGAAATAGGATTGATATAATCATTGCCTAAGGTATGACCGCTGCCCAAACCGGGCGGCGGTTTTTGCGTGTGAAAATAAATTTCAAAATGATCATAAAGCTTGTAACAAAGTGCGGAATTATTAGGTTATATATCATGTAATCGTGCTGATAAGTGCGCATTATTGTTTCTAAAACCTTTATGCAGGTTGCGGTTCAGGAGGCCGTCAAACGTTTCTTGCACCGGCCATCTGTCTTGATAATTCAGCTACTGTCGCTTCGCAATGTTGAAGGAGGTGTTGAACACAATTGCGGCAAACAAAAGAAAGCCCTTGTAAACAAGACTGGCCGTCTCCCATCGTCGGATGACGATGGCCGTTCACAAGGACTTGCTTATTATATCTCATTCCTACGATAAAATCAAACAGAGCTTGCATACGGAATACATGCCAACGGCGGGCATGAGGTGTTCCAACGGTGCATTTATTGCGGCTATAGGGTAGTGAGATACATCTACACCTGCGGAGGGCCGCCTTGTCCATTGCCCCTTTTGTGATTCTTTCCCCCGGGGGAGGGCAACCTCCCCCTTCCCCAAATTTGAGGACATAAGATGAAGCGATTGTTTATCAAAGCCTTTTTGCGGCATCGTGTGGCAGTTTGTGTTTCCTTGCTGTTGATGGTTGCAGCAACCGCTGCGCTTGTTTTTGGTGTTTCCATTTATCATTCGGCAATTTCCACGGCGTCTGCCACTGCAGCCCGGTTTAGGGTGCTGCCTATGGTGAATACCACTTTCCGCAGGACGAGCGATATGCCCATGGATGGCAAATGGGTGGACGAAGAATATCCCCTGCGCGAGGCGTATTACCAGCAGGCGTTGCAAACTCTGGCCGAAAGCCCCCTGTTGACAAGGGACGACCGCCGCGCTTACCTGGGCTACGCGAAAGGCCTGTGTGCAATGCGCTCTGAACCAGACGATCCGTTTCCGAGATTTATGCCAGGTTCACGATCATATGAAGAACCTTATCGATACGCGGTTTTGGATGTGACGTTGCTGAGTAAGCAAATGATCGAGCCGGGCGGGAATCCATTTGCAGAAGACTATCAAGGAGGTTATACGTTTCATACTTCAGATGGGGAACTGCTGGGAAACGATCAAGTAGCACTCATTGATTTGCCAGAAGAGGGCTTCTATCCTCGGTATTTTTATACTTTTCAAATCAATAGTATTTTCGCGCAAAATTCTTCTTTGCATATACAGTCACAAAAGCTATACTTAACCAGCATAAACGAATTCTTAGCGCCTTTGAACTGGGAGATTGGCATGCGCTGCCTGGTATACGGAAAATACGCAATCACCGGTGGGTCCGCATACACAGGTTTTTCTGGAGTAGAGTACCAACTTGAAGCCTTACAGAATGAAATAGGCAATTATTACAGGATGGACTTGGATAAAGGGGTTGTACTCAACTCGGCGGATGGCACAAAAACCTATCCGAATCGTTTTGCTTTGCTGCCCCATGATACCGCCTTGGACATAACCGACCTTGCCAGCTTTGCCCAAAGCAGCGCGTTGCCTCAAGCGGAGGCAGAGCGCTGGTACGCCATCATCCAGAATTGCAGGGAGACAACGGAGTCCCTCTATGTTGTTACCACCCAGGATTTGAAGAGTGTTACGCCATTCAATACAGACACGATGTACATCATAGAAGGCCGCGCCATCACACCGGCGGATGATCGGGCAGTCTGCGTGGTCAGCGCAGAATTGGCGAAAAAGCAG
>JAVBRU010000005.1:0-8466 GCA_031547595.1 Eubacteriales bacterium | reverse complement strand
CCGCACGGCACGCCGGACCCTGAGGAAACCCAGGACGCGTTTATGCATATGCCGCTGCCCAAGGTGCGCATATCGCGCAGTGAAAAACGCGCCTATCATTTCCCTGGCAGCCGCGAGGTGCCGCACACCCTGCACGTGCTGGTGGCCACATTGCCGGTAGACAAAGTGCTGGCCTTGGCCAAGCAAAAGCAGGTGACGCTCACAGAATATCTGGCCGGGCTGATGCTGTATATCGCGTATCTGGAGCAAAAGCGCGAGGAGCCACGGCGGCTTCGCCCCCTTCGCATCTCCGTGCCCATCAACATGCGCGCTTACTATCCCAGCAAAACTCTGCGCAATTTTTCTTCCTTTATTAATCCGGGCATCGACCCGCGCCTGGGGGAGTACACCTTCGATGACGTGCTGCGCGAGGTGCATGCCTATATGCAGTATTTCAACAATCCCAAGCTGCTGGGGGCGGCCATTGCCACCAATGTGGCGGACGAGAAATACCTGTTCATCCGCCTGGTGCCCTTGTTTGTGAAAAATTGGGTAATCAGCAGCGTGTTCCACCGGGCGGGGGATAAGCTGATTACGACGACGCTGAGTAACCTTGGCCGCCTCACGTTGCCCACGGGGCTGGAGGGGCTGTGTATGGGGCTGGATGTGTTGCTGGGCGCACCCACGCTGTCGCTGTGCAACTGTGGCATGTCTTCGATGGGCAATGAGCTTCGCCTCGCCTTCACCCGCAACATTCGCGAAACCACGCTGCCGCGCCTGATGCTGAACTTCCTGGTGGAGCAAGGCGTGCCCGTGATGGTAGAAAGTAATCAGGAGGGATAAACGATGGCCTATTGTGTGCATTGCGGCGTTAAATTGGGAGACAGTGAACCGCGCTGCCCTTTGTGCGGCACGGTATCTGTCGACCCTCATCAGTCGCAAAATGACCCGCAGCCCCGCCCCTATCCTGCGCGAACGCAGGAGCAGACCCTGCACCTTAACCGCAAGTACCTGATCACGCTGATGTCGGTGCTGCTGCTATTGCCTGCGCTGCTTTGCGCAGTGATTGATCTGCTGCTTGGCGGCGGCTTGTCCTGGAGCATTTACCCCTCTGCCGCACTGGCGCTATTGTGGATTGCGGTTATCGTGCCGCTATCGATGAAAAAGAACCGCACCTACACAAGCCTCGTGGTTGATTATTTCACCATCAATGGTTATCTCTACATGGTGCAGCAGTTTGATAGCAACGGGCGCTGGTTTTTCCCCATTGTGCTGCCTGTGTTCACCCTCAGCATGCTGCTGCTGGCGCTGATTCTTTGGCTGTACCGGCATGATAAGCTTAACAAAGTGACACTTCTGGCCTGCGCATTGTTTGCCGTTGCGCTGATATGCTTCAGTGTGGAGCTGATGATCATGCTGCACATCGGAGGGCTCACCGGGTTTATCTGGTCGCCATTCGTGATTGCGCCCTGCGTGTTTATCGGGCTGTTGCTGGTGTTTATCAATGCCAACCGCACGATCCGGGAAGAGCTGCGCAGGCGCGTGCATTTTTAAAGGTTTCTTAACGGTTTCTGCCTCTTTGGCATATTCATATGAATACGGAGGGAATGTGGATGAAGAAGTATCGTGTAGGCATTATCGGAGCGACAGGGATGGTGGGGCAGCGCTTGGTGTCGCTGCTAGATAAACATCCGTGGTTTGATATGACGGTGCTGGCCGCCAGCGCACAAAGCGCGGGCAAACCTTACGCGAAGGCCGTGGAGGGGCGCTGGGCGTTCTCCTGGCCGATCCCGGACGAAGTGTGCGATATGCCCGTACTGGACGCGGCCGATGTTGCGGCGATTGCGCCGCAGGTGGACTTTGTGTTTTGCGCCGTCGCCATGGGCAAGGCGGAAACCCGCGCCCTGGAAGAAGCCTATGCCAAGGCCGAAACCCCGGTTGTCAGCAACAACAGCGCATGCCGCCTCTTGGACGATGTGCCTATGCTGATCCCCGAAATCAACGCGGAGCACGCACAAGTGATCGAAGCACAGCGCAGCCGCCTTGGTACCAAGGTGGGCTTTATTGCCGTCAAGCCCAATTGCTCCATCCAATCTTACGTGCCCGCACTCACCCCTTTGCTGGAATACGGTATCGAAAAAGTGAGCGTTTGCACCTATCAGGCCATCAGCGGCGCGGGCAAGACCTTTGACCGCTGGCCGGAAATGCTGGATAACGTGATCCCCTACATCGGCGGCGAGGAAGAAAAGAGCGAGCAGGAGCCGCTCAAAATCTGGGGTTCTTTGGAGAATGGCACGATTGTGCCCGCCACAGAGCCGGTCATCAGTGCGCAGTGCATCCGCGTGCCGGTGTCCGATGGGCATCTGGCCGCCGTCAGCGTTTCCTTCAAAAACAAGCCCAGCCGCGAGGATATTCTGGCCAAATGGATGAGCTATCAGACACTCCCGCAAAAGCTTGCGCTGCCCAGTGCGCCCACGCCCTTCCTGCACTACTTTGAGGAGCCCGACCGCCCCCAGACCAAATTGGACCGCGATGCCGGCAACGGCATGGGTGTCACCATTGGAAGGCTTCGCGGCGACAGCCTGTTTGACTACCGTTTCGTCTGCCTGTCCCACAACACCCTGCGCGGCGCGGCCGGCGGCGGCGTGCTGTCTGCGGAGCTGCTTTGCGCGCAGGGCTATATTCCTCACAAGGAGTAAGAAATGAAAAATATGGTTTTCCGTGGCTGCGCGGTGGCGCTGGCCACGCCCATGATGAATGGAGAAATCGACTACGAGGCGCTAAAAGCACTGGTGGATGAGCAGCTTGCGGGCGGAACAGACGGCATTGTTGCCTGCGGCACCACCGGCGAGCCCTCCACCATGACTGCCGATGAGCAGGAGCGCGTGATTGCCGCAGTGGCAGAGCGCGTGAACGGCCGCGTGCCTGTCATCGCGGGCACCGGTGGCAACAACACCGCGCATGTCATTCAAAACGCCAGGCGTTACAAGCAGCTGGGCGCGGTGGCGCAGCTGTGCGTCACGCCTTATTACAACAAAACCACCCAGGCCGGGCTGATTGCCCATTATACCGCGATTGCCGACCAGACCGAGCTGCCCATTATCATCTATAACGTGCCCGCGCGCACGGGGCTGAACATGCTGCCAACTACCCTGGCCAAACTCAGCGAGCACGAGAACATCGTGGGCATGAAGGAGGCGGCAGGCGATATCGCCCAGATGGCAGATATGTTGAACCTGTGCGGCGATAAACTGGCCCTGTATACCGGTGCGGATGAACTGATAGCGCCGTGCATGGCGCTGGGCGGCCAGGGCGTGATCTCCGTGGTGTCCAACATCGCGCCGCGATTACTGCACGATATGGTGCGCATGGAGCTTGCCGATATGGGCAAATTGCAGGTGCGTCTGATGCCGCTGCTGCGCCTTCTGTTCGCAGAGGTCAATCCCATCCCCGTCAAGGCCGCGCTGGCTATGCAGGGCCTGTGCAAAAACGAGCTGCGCTTGCCGCTGGTGCCCATCAGCGCCGAGAACGCCGTGAAGCTTCAGGCAGAATTACAAAAGCAGGGGTTGCTCACATGCTAAACATTATCTTATCCGGCGCTTGCGGGCGCATGGGACGGCAAGTGGCGCAGTACGCGGCAGACCTTGGGATCCGCATTGTGGCCGGCGTGGATGTGGCGGCGGAAAGCTACGCCGCCTTTCCCGTTTATCCCACCTTTGCCCTATGCCTTGAAAAGGCCGAGGCCATGATTGATTTTTCACGCCCGGAGAATCTGCCCGCGCTGCTCGCTTTTGCTACCGAGAACAAGCTGCCGCTGGTGCTTGCCACCACCGGCTATCACGAGGCGGAGGACGCCTTGATACATCAGGCTGCGAAGAGCATTGCGATCTTTCGCAGCGCCAATCTCAGCCTCGGCGTGCAGGTGCTCAAAGTGCTTGCGCACCAGGCGGCCTCCCTGCTGCCCGGTTTTGATATCGAGATCGTGGAAAAACACCACAACCAGAAGATCGATGCGCCCAGCGGTACCGCCATCACATTGTATCAGGCTGTTGCGAACGCGGACAGCGTGCCTGTGTATGGCCGCCATTCACGCACCGAGAGGCGCGAGAAACGCGAGATCGGCCTGCATGCTGTGCGCGGCGGCACTGTGCCCGGCGAGCATGAGGTGGGCTTCTATGGCGCAGGCGAAACCTTGCTGCTTACCCATACGGCGCAGGATCGCTCCATCTTTGCCCAGGGCGCACTGCGCGCAGCGCGCTACCTGGTGGCCAAGCCTGCCGGGATGTACGGCATGGAGGGGCTGGTAGAGGAGATGCTGGGGTAGGGGGAACGCTGAGGGCTACGCGCCCTCAGACTCCCCGGCAGGAGAATCATTCTCCTGCACCTCACTTTTGTATCCTTCGATGATCTTTGAGTGATTGTGTGCGTGTACGAAGAAGGCCGCTTTAGACGAATGGAATGCAAGCATTCCCTCGCCCAAAGCGGCCTTCTTCTGTTTCCCTGTTACGACAGGAAAACCGCCGTGCCAGCACGGCGCACACACATAACAGAAAGCAGAAAAGGCCCAAGTGGGGGTGCAGGGAGCAGTGCTCCCTGCCGAGGGGTCTGGGGGCGAGAAGCCCCCAGCGTAACCCAGTTCCCTACCTTACAGTGCCTTATTCACCTTTTGCCCCTGCGCGGTGTCTTCCACGGTGTAGCCAAGGGCCTTCAGCTGATCGCGCAGTTCATCGCTGCGCTTCCAGTTCTTTTCCTTGCGTGCGGTCACGCGGTCATCCGCCAGCTGCTGGATATCCGCAGGCAGCCCGTTCTCGGCCTTCTTCATCAAAAGGCCCAGCACATCGCACAGCGAAATCAGGGTGTCCAGCACATTTTGGAGAACGGCCTTGCCGCTCTTTTCGTTCAGGGTGACGTTGGCATCGCGCACGATTTCAAACAGCGCACCCAGCGCGTCCGCGGTGTTCATGTCGTCATCCATGGCTGCGTCAAAGCGGGCGGCATAGTCCGAAATGCGGGCGGCAAAGGCCTCCTCTTCGGCACTCATGGGCTGCTCGGCGGCGTGGGAGAGCAGGAACTGCAGGTGATCACGTGCGGTGTACAGGCGAGAGAGCGAGGCGTGCGCCTGCGCCACCATATCGCGGCTGAAGTTGATGGGGCTGCGGTAATGCGCAGAGAGCATGAACATGCGGATGTCCTCGGCATCAAACTCCTTCAAAATATCGCGGACGGTGAAGAAGTTTCCGGCGGACTTGCTCATCTTCTCGTTGTCGATGTTGATAAAGCCGTTGTGCATCCAATACTTCACATAGGGCTTGCCCGTGGCGCACTCGGACTGCGCGATTTCGTTTTCGTGGTGGGGAAACAGCAAATCCTTGCCGCCGGTGTGGATATCAAAGGTATCGCCAAGGTAGGTGCGGCTCATGGCACTGCACTCGATATGCCAGCCGGGGCGGCCCATGCCCCAGGGCGATTCCCATGCGGGCTCGCCGGGCTTTTGCGCCTTCCACCGGGCAAAGTCGCCGGGATTATGCTTCACATCCTCTACGTCGATGCGCGCGCCGGCTTCCAAGTCCTCAAGGTTCTGGCCGGACAGCTTGCCATAGCCGGGGAACTTGGCGGTGTCAAAGTACACATCGCCGTTCACCTCATAGGCGTAGCCTTTTTCGATCAATGTGCTGACAAGCTCTATGATCTGCGCCATATGCTCAGTCGCCCTTGGATGCACGGTGGCGGGACGGATGCCCAGTGCGCCTGCGTCCTTGTAATATTCGGCAATAAAGCGGTCGCCCAGTTCTTTGACGGTGATGCCTTCTTCGTTGGCGCGCTTGATCATTTTGTCGTCAATATCGGTGAAATTCTGCACGAAGGTCACGTCAAAGCCGCGGTGGGTGAGGTAGCGGCGCAGCACGTCAAACACGATGAAGGGGCGCGCGTTGCCGATATGGAAATAGTTGTACACCGTGGGGCCGCAGGCATAGATGCCCACCTTACCGGGATGGACGGGCACCAGTTCTTCTTTTTTGCGGGATTGACTGTTGTAAATCTGCATGTTGCTTCCTCCTATTGCTTGATGGCCGCTTGATGATTGGGGCATTTTTCGTCCTTGCAGGTATCACAGCCCAGCTTACACATGTAGCCGTTCAGCACGGTTTCCATCTGTGTCAGGCGTGTATACAGGTTTTCCATGCGCTCGAGCATCGGGTCTGGCAGGTCGCCATGGTTGAGGTCAATATCCGGAGCGGGCGCTTTGCGGCGTACCACGCGGCCGGGATTGCCTACCACCGTACACTCTGGCGGCACGTCTTTGAGTACAATCGCGCCCGCGCCCACCTTCACATGATCGCCCAGCGTGATTGGCCCCAGCACCTTTGCGCCCGCGCCCACGATGACGCCGTTGCCAAGGGTCGGGTGGCGCTTGCCCACATCCTTGCCCGTGCCACCCAGTGTGACGCCCTGATACAGCGTCACATGATCGCCAATCACTGCAGTTTCGCCAATCACTACGCCGCTGCCATGGTCGATAAACAGGTTGTGGCCGATGGTCGCGCCGGGGTGGATGTCGATACCGGTGAGGCGGCGGGTGCGCGTGCTGATATAGCGTGCCACAAAGTGCCAGCCCCTTTGATACGCCTTGTGCGCTCGCCGATGGCGGCGGATGGCTTTGAAGCCGGGATAGCAAAAGTATACCTCCAGGCGGCTGCGCGCGGCAGGGTCGCGTGCGATGATGGCGTCAATGTCTGCCCTTAATTGTTTGAACATACCAACCTCCCAAAACAATAAAAAGCGCGGTCTCCAACCAGAGACGGCGCGTAGCCTTCATCCACTCTGCATCCTGTGGGGCTGCCTTAACGCGGCGTATACGGCATGGCATACTGAACCTGTTGAAGGCTTTCTGCCGTGCGGCTCCCGGGGGCACTGTCTGGGGCGGTGAGGCGCGCTTTCAGCCGGTGACGCACCCTCTCTTACACTTTCGCCTGATCCAAACGTTTTTCCCGTTCATGGCCTTGCCCTATTATATGCTGACAGTCAAGGGTTTGTCAACGACAAAAAACTCCGCCTGCGGCTGCAGACGGAGATAGAAAACGGATTATTTTGCTGCGGGGGAGATGCCGATACCGATCAGCTCGTTCTGTTCGCGAACGGTGTTGGTGGGCTCGCTGATCTGCTGGCCCATGAAGATGAGGTTCGCTGTCAGGCCGCCGTCCAGGTTAAATGCATCCTGACAGTTCAACTCCAGCATTTTGTTGGCCATCCAGATGCAGGATGAGCCCTGACTGGCCGAAATGCGCGCTTCCAGCATCACGATCAGATAGTGGCCGGGCTCAATCACGCCAAAGGCAAGGCGCGGGTTGCTGGCATCGCCGTATTCCAGGGCGCGGTTTGGGATCTCGCCATCCTTGACCAGAATGGGGCCAAAAGAATATACATCATAAGCACCCTTGGCAATCAGTTCGTCCGCGGTGATGGTGTCGTTGAGGTAGGTTTCCATACTGCCGTCCTCATACAGCGCCATGATGTCCAGCGGCGGGAACACCGTGCCGGGCTTGCGCGGAATGTCGTAATACTTAACGCCGTTGCGCACCACGATGCCAATGGGGTAGGTGTAGTTCACCTCGGATGCGCGGCCCACGCGATAGATAAAATAGTCGCTGTTGAAGGCCAACACCAGATTATGCTGCTTGGCGATCTTTACGGGGTTGATGATGGCATACTTGTTGGTGAATTTATCCTGGTTATAGGCATAGCTACGGAACAGCTCAGAGTTATCCTTGGTGAACACATGCGTTTCGTACCAGCGCAGGGGCTTGTTCTTCTCGGTGGCGGATTTGCGAATGATCTCGATACGCAGCGTTTGGGAGGCATACAGCCAGGTGCCGGAGGCTTTATCGGCATAGACAAACTCGCTCTCGCCCTCCGGCAAGAAGCCGTCTTCCGTGAGGGCGGGGAAGAGCGCATGCGGTTCATATGTCGAAACGGCATAGGCTTGCACGGTTGGTTCTACTGCGTCTGTGTCGTCTGGCTCGGGGGTGGCCGTTGACTGCTGCAGGCTGACTGGCGGCGGCACCGGTGTCGGCGTCGCTTCAATGACCAGATCGCCGCTTTCTGTGATGTTGACAACGGTATAATCGTCCGGGTCGATCTCCGGCGCAGAGGACTCTGTGCTCACCGGTACAGACAGCATATAGGGAGAATCAAAGGTACCATTGCCGGAGGTGATGTCCAGTACGGACAAATCCAAGAAAATTGCGGGGCGCATGCCCAGGTCCTTCGCCGTGACGGCGATGCGGCCAATAGCACCTTCGTCCATCACGCGGCGCTGCTGGTTTTTGTCATCGGTGGAGCGGGTGCGCGACCACCAGGGCGAATACTTATGGCCCTTGCTGTAGATGTACAGGCCAGTGGTTTTGGCGTATTCGGTGCTTTCGCACAGGCGGCTCTTATCGTGTGTAAAGCCAAACGCAGCATTCTTCATGTCATCGAGATTGACCA
>JAVBRU010000129.1:0-3956 GCA_031547595.1 Eubacteriales bacterium | reverse complement strand
TCTCCTGCGGAATGGCCACTTCACCACCGCTCAGCGCTGCTATACGCGGCTTGAAGACGCGTGCCTGTTCAAACAGCACCTCTGCGCTGCCATGCGCGGTCAACGCTACAACGTCAAAAACATCGGGATGCAAGGCGATGACATCCAGCGCCTGCCTCCCGATGGAACCTGTGCTGCCCAGTATCGCAATTTCTGTCATAGGCACACTAAACCATCCAATTGAGATAAATATACATCACCATCGTGGCCCAATACACGCTGTCCAGGCGGTCCATCATGCCGCCGTGGCCGGGGAAGATGGTGCCAAAGTCCTTCACCTGGCAGTGCCGCTTGATGAGCGATGCAAACAGATCACCAATCTGGCCAGCCAGGCCGCCAAAGAACCCGAGCAGCACAAAATGCCAAAGCGGCGGCACGGTGGGCGAGAAGATATTCATCACGCCGCACAGCGCCAGCGCGAAAAGCACGCTGCCCACCAGCCCGGCTACTGCGCCTTCCAGCGATTTGTTGGGGCTGACAGAGGGGCAGAGCTTGCGCATGCCAAACCGGCTGCCAATAAAGTACGCCAAGGTATCCCCCACCAACGGCACGGCAAAGCACATGATCAGCAGCATCAGCTCCAAAGAGCGGTCGTCCACCCGCTGTGCCGCAGCGCGCTGGATGCCCAGCATGCACAGCCCGGGCAGCATCACCGCAAACAGCGGCAGCATGGACATCAGGATGTCTTCCAGCTTGGGGTTAGAGCGGAACAGCACCATGGCCGTCACCAGTGCGCATGCCACCGTTGCCAGCGGGAAGACCAGATCAATGTTTTGCAGCGTCAAAAACAGCGGCACGCTGGCCAGCGTGCACAACCAGATAGGGCCCTGTACAGGGCGGTGCCCTGCCTGCGCAATTGCACGGAACATCTCATAGATGGACAGGCAAAGCGACGCAATAAACAGCACCGCAAACACCCAGCCGCCCATATAGAGCGCAAACACCAGCAGCAACGCCAGCAACACGCCGGTGATGGTACGTTTCAACATACAGTGCGCCCTCCATATCTTCTCTCGCGTTTTGCAAAAGCATCCAATGCTTTATGATACTGCGCCAAGGTAAAATCTGGCCACAGCACTTCGGGAAATAAGAACTCCGCATAGGCGCATTGGTACAGCATGAAATTGCTGAGCCGCTGTTCTCCGCTGGTGCGGATGAGCAGATCTACATCCGGCAGTCCGCTGGTATATAGCGCGTCCGAAATGGACTGCGGCGTTATATCGGCAATTTGCAGCTGGCCTTTTTGCACTTGCTCTGCAATGTTTTTCACTGCGCGTACTAGCTCCGCCCGCGCGCCATAGTTGATGGCAATATTCAGCTTGAGGCCGGTGTTTTTCGCCGTGCGCTCTTCCGCAGTAATCAAAGCCTGCCGCTGCTTGGGCGGCAAACCTGCCTTGTCACCAAGGATGCGAATGCAGACGTTTTTTTCGTCCAGTTCGTCAATTTCAGACGTAAAAAACTCCAGCAGCAGCGTCATCAGCGCCGCCACCTCCTGCGCATCGCGGGACCAGTTTTCCGTGGAAAACGCATATAACGACAGCGCTTGAATGCCAATGTCGCTGCTTTCGCGGATGATATCGCGCAGGGTTTCCACGCCCTTGCGGTGCCCCAGCGCCACCTGGATTTTGTGCTGCTTGGCCCACCGGCCATTGCCGTCCATGATAATGGCTACGTGCTTGGGAAGCTGTGTTTCACTCATCAGACTATTCCTTTGGCTTACTATCCTGAAAATACGCTACCGTCAGCGTATCGCCCTGCTGCTTGACCACGCGCGGGGTGAGGCGCTCCTCCTCCCGCTGCACACAGCCGCGCCCTGGGGCTTTGGTGTATACAACCGCTGGGGTGTTTGGCAAAAGCGCTTGCAGGGCATCCTCCAGGGGCAATCCGAGTATGCTTTTCATTATACTTCCAGGATCTCTTTTTCTTTGTCTGCGGCAATCTTGTCAACATCTTTGATCTGATTGTCCGTCAATTTTTGCATTTCTTCCTCAGCCTTGCGCTGATCATCCTCTGTGATGAGCGAATCTTTTTTGAACTTCTTGATCTGCTCAATGGCATCGCGGCGGATGGTGCGCATGGCCACTTTGGCTTCCTCGGCGCTCTTGCGTACGAGCTTTGTCAGCTCCTTGCGGCGCTCTTCGTTAAGCTCGGGCACCATGAGGCGGATCACTTTGCCATCGTTGGAGGGGTTCATGCCAAGGTCGCTCTTCTGGATGGCTTTTTCCACCAGCGTGATGGCCTTGGGATCCCACAACGCGATGGTCAGCATGCGGGGCTCGGGCGACATGATATTGCCCATCTGCTTGAGGGGCGTGGGGGTGCCGTAATAATCCACCACAATGCGGTCCAGAATCTGCGGGTTGGCGCGGCCGGCACGCAGCGAAAGCATATCGCGCTTAAAAAACTCCTTGGTCTTCTCCATCTTTTCTTTGGAGCTGTCAATGACTTGGCGGTACATCTGTGCTTCCTCCATTCATGTTGGCGTTTTCTATATTGTAACTGTTTTCTGGCAATTAGGCAAGTAGATTCTTCCCTTGTGCCACAATTGCGCTGTCATTGTGTCAGGTTTGAGAAGTAATCGCGGTCAAAATGAATCACGCAGCGGTATCTGGCATCGAGGGTGAGGGCATGGGCGCAGATACCGTCCTCCAGAGTGGCGATTTCCTGCGCTTCCGGGGGCAGTAACACGTCAAAAATCAAATTGATGGCCTGATCGCCCGGCACGCGGCGAAAATCGTGCAGCTTCAGCGGCGGCTTCAGCGATGCCAGATAGGCGCCGATCTGTCCGCGTACCTTTTCGGTTTCTTCGTCGTGGGTCAAAATCGGGTCCATATGGATACAGATGGGGATGTTGAGCGTTTCGGATATTTCGCGCTCAGCACGGTCGATCACCTCATGGATGCCCACCAGATCCGCATCGGCGGATATTTCCGCGTGCACCGATGCCATCGAACGGCCAGGCCCATAATTGTGCAACACCAGATCATGCACGCCCAGAATGCCATCATAGCCTGTCAACATCTCAATCAGCCGTGTGCCCAGCTCTTTATCCGGCTGGCCGCCCAGCAGCAGCGAAACCGTGTCCCGGATCACGCTGTATGCAGCGTATAGCACAAACAGCGCCACGACTACGCCAAAGTATCCGTCCACCTGCCAGCCAAAGGATAAGTTCAAAATCAGCGAAATCAGCACCACACTGCTGGCGCACACGTCGCTCAGGCTATCCTTGCTGGCGGCCAGCAAGGTGGGATTGTCTGCGCGATTCCCCAAATTGCGATAGAAAAAGAACATCCACAGCTTCACGAAAATACCGGCCAGCAGCAGCGCCAGCGAAATCCAGGAGAACGAGATCGCTGCCGGGGTGATGATGCCCTCTATGCCGGATTTGAGAAGCTCTATCCCAAATACAGCAATCAGCACGCCCACAGCCAACGCGCCAATGTATTCCATGCGGCCGTGCCCAAAGGGATGCTCGGCATCGTAAGGCTTTTGCGCCATGCGAACAGACACCAGCGCCATCACGCTGCCCCCGGCATCCGACAGATTATTTACGCCGTCTGCCAGCACCGCCACAGAGCCGGACAATAGGCCCAGCAGCATTTTGACCATAGACAACAGCAGGTTAAGCACGATACCGGTGCCAGAACCCAGTGTCCCGTACGCTTCGCGCACTTTTTGATTTTTTGTATCTTCCGGTGTGTGAACAAACCATTTAATCAGCCGTTCTGTCAATGAGCATCCCCCCAAATAAGTGCATAAAAGGCAGCGGCAATGCTTGCGCTGCCGTCTGCCCTCTATATACTATATGCCGTTTTAGTTGGTTCTATTCCATGGTGATGCAGCCGCAAGGGCAGACTTTTGCGCAGGCACCACAGCGCGTGCATGTGTCTTCATCAATGCGCGCAAACCCGCCTTCC
>JAVBRU010000082.1:0-28090 GCA_031547595.1 Eubacteriales bacterium | reverse complement strand
GTTCAGTTGTACAATCTTCTCGGACATGGCTTGACGCTCCTTTCGAATGTTGTGTTGCAATTCCATTCTACCAGAGTTTTCAGGCCATGTCTCTTTTTGACCTTTTTTCTTTTTGCGAAACTTATTGTACCTTATCCCAGGCAGGGATAAACCCCGCCTGGCCAGATGGTTAGTAAGCAGTCATAGAGTCAAGATACTTTGTCAATGCAGGGAACTGCCCGAGGGTACTGATAAAGTCAACCATCCCCTGTACGGTCTTACGCATCTCCCCTGTATGCGCCGCCTGTATGGTTTTTCACTGTATGCCAGAAACTAACCAAAGATTTCCCTGGCTGGCCGATACTATTCAGTTTTCAGAACTAGTCTTTGATATCCTGGTTAATTCTCCATACATTGTAATCGGCTTCATAATAGTACCATCCTGCTTCCGATAATGGCTCCAATTTTGTAAGATACTGCACCGTAGGCTTTTCTTCTGCATTAACAGAATAAGCGATGCCTCGTTCTTCGTCTCCAAAAGCCCATTGGGTAAAGCGTATCGTATTATCAGATTTACCAATATAACGATATCCTCGTTTTATCATAAGCCTTTGAAGCACTTTAGAGATCTCTTTGTCTTCTATTTTTACATGACGCGTATTTATCCCTGTAAACATTTGACCTTTTATAATATTAGATTTGGAAATATACACGGATGAATAAAAAGAGTTATTAAGGTATTCTGCGACAGTAATTATATCATCATAATCCTGTATAAAGTATGTTTTCATCCTATTTTCATCTGGCGGGTTCAAAGTATATATAGTAAAAGAAACTAATCCAGCAATCACAGCAAGCGCCAAAACCACTATAATGCTTAGCCCAATGATCTTTCTACGCCTTATCATTTTGCCCTCCATTCTTTTACGTTTTACGCCGTCTCTAGAAAAACGGCGTAAAACGCTTTGAACGATTATTCGAATATTCTATTGATGAAATAGAACTCATATCCTAACGATACGAAACCCCAGTCGCTCAGTTCATTTTCAAGCGCTGCCCCTCCTGTAGGGAAGTCTGCGGCAAAGTATGAACCACCAATCAGCGTAAAATATGGAAGCCCCATGGCCGCTCCGAGATAACCATATGTATAGTTACCTAACTCTTCTGGAGTCATTAGCCATCCATTGTACATTACTGCACCGCTTGGATATTCTGTACCTATTGTATCTACCCATGAATCCCGTAGCTTTATGTCCCACACTGCGCCATGGTTTACCCACGACATAAAAATCGGATAACGAGCCCATCCCAAATACGGCATAATGGTAGACAAAACATTCATTGTTTGTGCATGATATACATATGGCCTGAGCGCCGTGTTTACCTCCCAGGTAACGTCCCTTATCGGTGCAATGGGCGCTTCAACAATAGGGTCAGACGCACTGGATTCATCGGCAACTGCTATTGTATGGAATTGCGCCGTGGTCGATAAAAAACCTTCTTCATCTACGCGACTTGCTGGATTATTGTTGCAATACGCAAACAGGTTATGACTCAGTAGTTTTCCCGTCCCCATTACCGTATCCGCATTAACAAACCTACCCCACGTGGGATTATAATACCTACTTCTGAGGTAATACAACCCCGTCTCGATATCATATGCATACCCCCTATAGCCAAACGGGTTCAGCTTACCGAGCGTGTTTGCCATCGTGCCGTCAGCATAGTATACACCCCATGCGTCAGGTAAATATCTTACCACGGCATTCCCGCTGCTGTCAACAATCTGATGAACATCTCCTTGCAGGGAGTGGATGAAGCCATACTTCTGCCCATTGTACTCCACCACGGTGGGGCGGCCTTGCGCATCGTACCAGTAGTGCAGATTGTCATTCCCTTGCTTGATGTGCACAATGTTCTTGCCGTGGAGATTGTAATCCGTCGTGGTGACGACGCTGTTTGCACCTTCGGTCACCTTCTTCTGGATGCGCAATCCTTGGGCATTATAGACAAACTCCACCTTCATGTAGCTGCTGTAACCCAGACTACCCTTTGTCATGGACTTGAGCTGGCGGCCTTTTTCCCACTGGTATGTCCAGGTTCCGTCATCCAGCGGGTTGCCGATGGCGTCATAGGTGATGGTAGTGCCGTTGTAGGCTGTCAGCTTATCTTTCCAGTTGTTGTCGCCGTAGGTGTAGAGGATGGTTTCCAGTACCGTCTTGTTCGACAAATCTTCATCCGTGGTATAGCTATACTGCTTCTTGTTCAGGATATTCCCGCCACGGTCATACGTGTATGTCCACGTGCTGCCATCCCACGGGTCGTTGCAGCGCACCATCTGCCCCAGATTGTCATACGCATAGGTGGTGTACATGTTGTTGTACTCGGCGCTGATGATGTTGCCCACATCATCGTACTCGTAGGACAGGAAGCGTGTCTGATTGCCGCCCACGATGCGGATTTCGCTGACAAGAGATGTAGTGCTACCATTGCCATAGTCGCCGTCTTTGTAGTAATAGGTGCCGGTGAAAGTCGAACCTCCGGCTGTCATCTTCCGTGTGGAAATACGTCCCAGCGCGTCATAGGTATAATCCACCTTGTTGCTGGTGCTGCCGTAGGTCAGGTTCGTGGGACGGTTCTCGATATCATAAGTGAAGTCGGTTTGGTAGGCAGTACGGCCAGAGCCAACCTTTTCCTTGAAGGTTTTGAGGTTGTTGTACTCATCGTAAGATACTTCACCCGTATAATGATGGCTACTGCCGTCCATATGGGTAATGCGCATGGGGCGGTTGGCAGTATCATATTCGCTGTTGCTTACTCGCTGCAAGAAGGAATCTTTCACCTGTGCTACTTGACCATTTGCGCCGTACTGATACGTATAGCCATCAAAGCCGTAAGAGTCACTCTGCATAGCCTGCAAGCGCTTGTACTCATCATAGTAGTAGCGGATTTCTTGCGGGTCTTCCGCTGAGGTGTTGCCATACACCACCTTTTGCAGTGTCCCATCCGGATTGTACACATTGGTAGACAGCGTCTGAGTGCCGACCTTCACAGCCGTGGGCTTCCCTTGCGCGTCATACGCAAAGTTATACGCCACATCGCAGGTGCTATCGCTGGTGGTATTATGGGCGACCTGCTTGAGCCGGTCATCCTCATACGTGTAAGCATTGCGGTAAGTCTTGCTGTCCGCAGTCGCCTGCACCGTTTTGACGCGCTTCACATTGTCATAGGTATAATTGACCGATTGCCCCTTTGCGTCGGTTATGCTGGTTAGCGTACCCAGGGACAGGTTGATATCGCTGGTAGTAACCTTTCCACGCGCATCTTTCTTGGTGGCCACATAGTTCTTGTTGGTAGTGTAGGTGGTGTCACCTTCGATCACCATCGTGCCGGAAGAATTCTTGGTCTGCGCAGTCAAGGGATTGCCCTTATCATCATAGGTGATGGCCTGTACAATGCCCAGCGGCGAGGTGCTGGTACGCAGCAAATGCTTCTTCTTTTCCGTTTCCGTATCGCCCCAGGTCTGGGCATACTTCACGGTAGAAGGCCGACCAGGCTGGCGATAGGTCAACATATTGTCATAGCTATCATAGGTCGCATAGCTCTGCTGGGAGGCCAGGTTCTTGGTGGAGGTCACATTGCCGTTCGCATCGTATGCAAAAGTCTTGCCAAACTCCTCTTTGTGCAGGAACAAGCCGCCAAACTCAGCGTAGTTGATATTCCGCTCATAGTCCACATTGAAGCGGATCGAGGTATAGGCACACGGGGCCACCACGGGGCCAGCAGCGAACTGCCAGTCGCTCCATTCTTCGCTCCACTCGATAGAAGGTGCGTTCTCACGGGTGCTGGTGGTGCCGCTCTTGAGGAAGGCCACACGGATATCGTAGCGGAAGTTTTCGCCCTTGCGCGGCATGGAGTAGTTGAACGACCAGCCGCCAGCGGAGAACACATCACCCGCACTACCCGTCATCTTGATATCCTGGTAGATACCAGCATACTTGGTGCGGCCAGTGCCATACATACGCATGGTGTTGCTGGACAGCCCCTCCGGTTTCGTGCCCGTGCAGGAGGTGTACACAATGTCCGTGGATGTGTTGGAGCTATTGGCCAGCCAGTCGGTCGGCGCTGCGCCAGAATTGTACGTGAAATCGCCGTTCAGCAGCATATTGTAGCGGTTGGCAACGGCACCTTCTTCAAGCTGAGCACTATCAAACCATACGCTGCCCGTGCCGTCCGCTGCCATCAGGTATACTGTGGCACTGGTGCTGGTGCTGTTTGCCGGGAGGGTGAAGGTCAAGGAAATGCGATCCCAGGCTGCCGTGTTCTGCTGGGTCAGGCTGTTCTCCGTCACGTCAACGCCGGAGCTGTTTTTGTACACCACACGAAGCTGCGCGGAAGCGCTGGTCAAGGTCTTGAAATAGCTGGAGAAGGTGTAGGTCTTGCCCTTGGTCAGCGTCACTGCCTGGTAGGAGGTCATCAGCCCCGTAGTGTTGGTCTTGGCCATTTTCAGAGACTTAGCGCCCATGTAGTACGCGTCGGTCGCATAGCTGTAGGTGCCCGTGCCGCTGATGTTGAGGTTCGTCCAGGAGGCAGTGCCCTCCATGTTGTGGTTCCTCAGAAGGTTCACGACAGCACGCTGCATTTTGGAGGCGGTCTCGGCATGGTTGACAGGCAGATCATCAGAATACTTGGCGAAGCACGCATAGCCGAGCTGATCGTTCACAGATACCACGTTGCCGTAGTCATTGAAGTGGTAGATCAGGGACTTGCCTTCGGCCAGCGTATTGCCAGATGCAATGGTAGTGGGCACAAGATCCGTCACGGTCGTCATGCAATCGCCGTACACATACTTGCGGCCACCATACTTCACGTTGCCGTTGGAGATCTCCACCCGGCCAACACGGTACGGTTCACGGGCCGTGGTATAGGTATAGGTCAGCTTCAGGCCGTCCGCATTGGTGACGGTTTCCAGCAAGCCAAGGTTGTTGTAGGTATAGTATGTAGTGCAATTGAGGTTCTCCCCATCCGGATGCCAGATGCTGCTCAGACGGCCATTGGCATCATAGCTGTAATCGCAGTGGCCGCTTTCGCCAAATCCCGGAGGATAGGTGGTGACGAGCTGCGGATAGTAGGAGAAGCCGGTGTTGCGGCCAGCGCCATCCTGCGCGTTGGTGATGTGGCGAGAGGCGTTGGTGGTCAGCGTCATCACATTGCCGCATGCGTCCGTGATGCTCTTGAGCATCTTGACGTTGGCATAGTTATTGGCGAACTCCACGGTGGGCAGGTCGAACTCCATCTTATTATCGCCCTTGTCGGTCAAGGTGGCGGTGGTGCCGGAGATGGTCAGCTTCAAGCCAAGACCGCTCAGGTCTTTCCATGTGCCGGAGGTTTGCTTCAAGTGATGCCGCGTTCCGTCGCCGTCCATGTACACATAGTAGGTCACGTTGCCGGTGATGTCTGTCAGGGTTTCGCGGTGCAGGGTCTGCTGCAGGTTGGTCTTCCAGCCATCGCCCATACCAAAGGCGTTGATATCATGGTAGCAGGAATTGTAGTAATGAGTACACGAAACAGGCATCAAATTGCCGTTGGCGGTGAAATCGCTATGGGCGAAGATCAGATTGCCATTATACAGACTCACATAACCCGTACCGGCGCGGCCAGCAGACTGCTCTTCATACGCCAGATAGCTTTCCAAACCGGCAAGGCTGACGTAGTTGATGGTCGCATAGGGCTTGGCGTAGGCATAGTCTGCGGAGTAGAGCTCCATATAGGTGCCCGTCGTGGATTCCAGCATCAGGCCATAGTTGGTACCGCTATACCATTTGCGTACCAGGTTGGAGATGTCGTAGGTGTACTTGGTGCCCGCAACATGCCCGCTTTCCATATACGCATAATCAAGCGCCTTGTCGTTGACAGCAGGGCGGTTGTTATAGGTAATGCTGTTGGCACTCCAGCTGCCCAATACTTCTTTGAGGTAAACACTCGCAGAGGAAGTGGGCTTGGTCTTGGTGGAGATATTGAAGTACGCTTTGGTAACATAATAGGAGGAGTCGATAGACGGCATGCCGGAGTCAAGGAACCTGACAAAGGCTTTGCTATCGCCATAAGTGCCACTGCTGTTGGATACACGCAGCGCAGAGGAAGAGTAATCTTGTACAGTGTTGGGGGCAACGCTGGTCACGAAGTTATCTTCCATGGCGGTGGAGTGCTGCTTGGTGATGACTGCCGGGTCGAGCACCACAGGGAACTGCGCCTGATCCAGCCACGCTGTATCCGGCACATAGGTGACGCGCCAAAGGTCGCGGGTGTCCGCGCAAGGTTCCATTGCAACTGCCACAGCGCCAATAGAGTCATCCGCACCGGATGCCTTCATAAAGGGCTTGGGCAGGATAAAGGGAACTTCGCCATCCTGAGCAATGAGGTGGATTTCGCCATCCTCCTGCATCTGCGGCACCATACCGGGCGCACGAAGCAGCAGCACGATGTCCTTCGCATCTTCACGCTGGGCGAACTTCCATTCGTCCTTGAAGGACACGCCCTGTACACGGCACTTCAGTTCGACACCGGGCAGGATGTCGGGGTAAATCGCTTCGCTGTCCAGATGATCCAGCACTTCGCGGCGCAGGTCGTCTTCAGCATGTTCGGGACAAGAGCAGGGCACCATGACGGGTGCAACAGGCTGGGCATTTTCCAGTGTCCAGGCCAGCACTTGGCCGTTTTCGTTTTCAAGGCGCACCATGTCCGCTTCCTGCGAAGCAAACAACTGCACCTGGAGTTCGGGGTTCTGGCGGTTTTCGAGGAGCATGCGGCCTTCCGCGTCCTGTTTTTCCACCAGCGTGTTGTCGATCTCCTGCCATTCGCCGTTTTTATCCTGCGCATGGACGGGATCGGGGTACAGCACAGCCTGGTACAGGCCGCTGCCCAAGGAGAAGAGCTTGCTGGAACGGGTGCGCTTGCCTTTTTCTTCGCGCCCATGCATGCGGTTCATTTGCTCTGCGCTCACCGGAGCGTCATGGGGCTTGATGCGGATGTTATCGATGCGTCCGCGTTCGGGGTTATCCTGATGATTCTGATTCATAATCGTTTCCTTTCTGTTTGGTTCGCAAAAAGAAAGAAGCAGGTCTATTTCTCCTGCTTCTTGTCGCTTCGCGCCATATCTTCCAGTTGGTTCTGGATGTTATCGATTCCCTTTTGAATGTTGCCACTCAGTTTATCGATCATGCTCTGGTATTTTTCTTCCCGCTGTGCGTTCTCTTTGAGCATGCGGAAGAACAGGTAAATGTACAGTGCAGCCCAGATGCCTTGCTGCAATGCCACCTCCAGGATAGATGCCAATGATGCGTCCATGATCTATCCTCCTTTCTCGGTACTGTGTATTAGGCTTACTTCTGCAATGGAATCGCCCCCTTTCCAGAATGCTTTTACTCCGCTGCTGCGTCCGGCATGCTCTCGGCCATTGCTTGCACGAGGGGCGGCAGAACGGGCTGTGCGGGCGCTTGACTAGCGGGGTTGAGGACTTGGCTGTCCTTCCTGCGAGGCGCTGAACGGGGCTGTAAAGCCGCCACAGGTGCCGCGCTGCCCGAGACCTGGAACTCCGAAATGGTGATGCTCATTTCTATGCCTTGGGGTGTGGTGCGCTGGATGAGGTACCCGCTGATGCTGACACGGGACTTGTCCTGCACCATGCGCATCAGTTGCAGCGCGGTGCCACGCCATGCATGCACGGGGTACTGCTCTTGCTTGAACACACCTGCCGCAGTTCTGTGTGTCACGGTGAGGGCGAATACCGCATGCGGCGTTTCCTCGGGTTGCTGAGCAGGATTGCCGCGCCCTGCGCGATGCCGGATAGGAATACGTGGTTCATAGTCCTTGCCTCCTTTTCTGTAGGGAACAAAAAAGAGCGCTTGTGCTTTGCGCTCTTTGTCACGATACCAATATAACATATAAGTAGTGCCCTTGATTCACCATTTTTTCGCTTCCGCTCATTTTTTTTGAGGTTAATCAAAGAGAAAGCCCAATGCTTTCCAGTCACGGAGCCTACGATATACTGGTGGTTTTGAACAGCACGTAATCCTGATGCAGCAAGTTATTGTACGTAATCGTTATAGGCCATGACGGCTGTTGTAGGTGACTGAAGTTAACGTTGAGCTATTGATAATAAAAATCAGGCCAGACAGGGTTTCCCTCGTCTAGCCTGACCGTGCATACACGGCATGCACTATGGATGGTTATCGCTGTGGATAAATTCCTGCCTTTTTTAGTGGGCTCGACCGTCCGCTGTGTTTACAGCAATTAAGGCAAATCTGCCAGAAGAACAGAAGCTAATTTTGATGGACACTTATCTTTTGAAATAACTTCCTTGCTCTCCACAACCAAATCGTTTCTTGAGTTCAAGTTGTCGCTCCAAGAATAACAAATTTCCATCACAGTCCCGTCATCCAAAAGACTATAGGACGGTGTCCTGTTTGACAAAAGAAAGGTAAGTTCAAAAGCCGGGTCAACTTCTGCTACATTTTTAGCGGTGCTTACTCCTTCTTGTATCGAATTGAAATCGCTTACCCTTTTTAACGAGTATGGAGATAAATACGCCGAAAAATACACAAATGCATTATTTGCATCTTCAGCAGAATGCCCGGACTCTTTTGCAGGTGCAGGGTCAATAAAAAGGCTCCAGAACACATAGAAATATCCGCCCTCGTTAACTTCGTAAACCACATAGTGATTTTTTCTAAGGCATTCTATCGGAAATCTTTCGTTGACTTGGTTAATAGTGAGATTTGACTTGCTATCAGACGATTGGTACCCCAAATGTTCACTCGGTGGGATTTCACCAAAAAAACTTTCTAATTCCTGTAGATCATACTTCTTTGTCAATATGTCTTTCAGAGGCTTTGAATCGTCAGCGATAAACCCCTGAACAAATTCTTCCGGCTTATTCATTTTATCATTTCCTCCGTTCTTGCAAGCAGTAAAAAGTAGAATAATCGTTATGAGAATTGGAAAAATCGCAAAACCCTTCATTTTCATTTTGCATCCCACCCCACTTTCACTGCGAAATAGATGGTTTCATCGTTATAAACAGGATTGCCTTTTCCGTAAGTCCTTACTCCATTGGACATGTATATAGCGTGCCACGTGCTACCTGTTACATCGTCTACAGTTGCATAAGTGCCAATCGTAGTTCCAGACTTGTTATACCACGAGCCATCACTTAATTGCCGGATGAAGTGATAATCTGTTGGACCGCATTTCATAGCTACCATAAACTCATCCTCTCCAATGGGGTCATTGATAGTATTCAATCTCCTGACGTTCTCATAACCCCCCAAATCATTTACCACCGCTGCAAATGTTTCTTCTGTAGAATCACCTATTTTATATCCGGTTGGATCGGTTTTAATCTGTTTTCCTATTCCGTTACCATAGCAGTTATAGGATCTGTTATTAAGAGCAGTTAAATCATCAGCACTTTTTCCCAGCAAAGAGTTAGCGTCAACCAAATCTTTTCTCGGCTGTGTTGGCGACTCCGCTGCCCCAACGTTTGGTTCGGTAGCGTGAGCACCAAATTTGAAAAGATCATCAAGCCACAAGAAGTACCAATGTGTTCCGCACGGGTCGGCTCGATTTACTGAGTTGTTGCTGCAGTAGGCGAACATGTTTGTAGACGTCAAACCACCATTGGGAGTAGACACATATTTATCCGCATTGACAAACCTACCCCAGCTCGGATTATAATACCTGCTCCTGAGGTAATATAACCCCGTCTCTATATCGTAGGTATACCCTCTGTAGCCGAATGGGTTTAGTTTGCCGAGCGTACTTGCCATCGAGCCGTCAGCGTAGTATACGCCCCATGCGTCTGGTACGTATCTTACCACGGCATTATCAGCATTGACCCAACCCCGTCTTGACAGACAGAGCAATACCTTGGGGAAATTGCTTGATAGATGGACTCGAAAATGCTATACTCAAAGGGGATTATGAGCGAAGGAAGAAATCGATATGGCAAAGAGAGTATTCAATATCACCGGCCCCTGTGTTCCGGTGCTTCATTATATGGTCGATACAAGCGCGAAGCTTGATATGATTATCAAGGATTATATTGATGAGGGATACTACTTTACGATCAACCGGGCGCGGCAGTACGGGAAAACAACGACGCTGGGACTGCTGGCGCACGAACTGGATCGGGAATATATTTATATCCCGATAAGCTTTGAGGGCTTTGGCGCCGATGTATTTTCTAATGAAAGGGAGTTTGTCTCAACATTTATGCGCCGTTGTCTGCAAAAAATACCACGCTCCTTACGAGACACGCCCTTCATGAAACTGTGGGAAGATTCCGAGAGTGTTACAAATTTTGCAGCGCTTGGCGATCGAATCGTTGAGATGGCAGCTGCAGCAGAGCGCCGGATCGTTTTGACGATTGATGAAGTGGACAAAAGCTCCAACCAACGCCTATTCTTAGATTTTCTCGGTATGCTGAGAGATAAGTATAATGATAGAGTTTTATATGGCACACCTACTTTTCACAGCGTGATCCTAGTTGGCGTACATGATATTAAGAACCTCACGTTGAGATTGAGACCGGAAGAAAAGGCTAATTTGAACAGCCCTTGGAACATTGCAGCAAGTTTTAATGTGGACATGAGCTTCTCTGCCAGCGAGATCGCCACAATGCTGAATGCGTATGAAGCAGATTATCACACGGGGATGGATGTTGACACTGTTGCAAAACACATCCACTACTATACCAGTGGCTATCCATTTCTGGTGAGTGATATCTGCAAGATTATCCACGATGAGCAATTGCTGTGGACTGTTGAAGGCGTTAATGAAGCGAAAAAACTTATCACAAAAGCGAATAATACGCTCTTCGATGATGTTATCAAAAATATTGTCAACAACGAAGCTTTCGATGCGCTACTGCGCCGTATCCTCTACAAGGGCGAGATCGTAACGTATCAGTTCAACAATCCGGAAATCGAGCTGGGCGCTATGTACGGCATTCTAAAAGAAGAAGAACATAAGGTGGCCGTCTCGAACATCATATTTAAGACGATCATCACGGATTACTATATCTCTATCGACCCGAACAGGGAGCGGATTGCGCTGTTCACAGAGAACCGCTACAGGTTCATTCAGGGTGATGGGCTGGATATGGCGCTCATCATGGATCGTTTTGCGGTGTTCATGCGCGAGGAATACCGAGACGAGGACAGCGGGTTTATTGAACGTGAAGGACGGCTGCTATTCCTTGGTTTCCTCAAGCCGATTATCAACGGCATCGGCCACTACAATATTGAGTCGGAAATTCGTGGCGACCGGCGCATGGATGTGGTTGTGCACTACGGTGTGCATACCTATATTATCGAGCTGAAGATATGGCGGGGCGAGGGTGCTGAGCAGAATGCCTTTGAACAACTCAAGGGCTATCTGGCCATCAAGGGGCAAAAGACTGGGTATCTGCTCAGCTTCTGCGATAACACCAAAGCCCCGCGCCAATCACAGATTGTTGAGATCGACGGTTATACAATCAAGGAGACCATTGTGGCTTATCGCGATAAGGAATGAGCTGGCAGACAGCCTGAAAAATAAATACCAAGCCCTTGCATGCCCATGATCTTTCTACGCGGGAAATCCCCTCTGTTTGAAAGTGAGAAGGCAACAAGGGCTTGTTTTATTTGTACACCGCGCTAGAGCGATCTTTGCATTTGAAAAGGAATTACAACCTGTATTACAGCAGACTATGTAAATTTTGCCTATATACACTTGACGTAATTGGTTATTTATACTATATTGTAAGCAGATGATGTATAGGAACAGTATCATAACTACGCATAGACTTCAAAATTAAGAAGAACTGGAGGACAGATCATGAGAAAAATCTTCGTTGCAGTATTGGCGATGTGCTTGCTGCTGGGCATGATGACAACGGCAATGGCCGGGTGCCCATCTTTTTGCCCAAGGTGTGGCCAGGACAAAGTATTTGGCGTATCCTGTGGCAGCTTTGCTGAGCATAGGTTCGCTATATGCCCTCTCTCAGAGAGTTGCATACGTTTAACTTCATATCATTACACTAAATATACATGTATGGAGTGCCTCTGGTCTGTTGAATCAGGCACGCATCAACACCAAGATGTTCATAGTCTTCACAACTCCCCAATGCTATGTCCGTTTGACTAAGTGAACTGAAATAGTACCCTTCAAATACTGTTCCTATATGCATCGTTTAATACAAAAAATGTTGGAGAATTGACAATGAAAAAGCCGCTGATTTACTTGCTCCTATGCGTAATCATCTTTACGCCTCTTCAAGCAGCTTTTTCTGCTCAAGAAACGTTCACCATTTTAGAATTCTACATGCGCAAGGATGGCCGCTTTACCTATGCCATGGAGCAAATGAAGCGATTACATCCTGAGCTTTCTGTTCGGACAGTGGAACAAAGCGACTCGTCATACATCCTGTCTATGCTGTCGGGAACAAGTGAAATAGACATCGTTAATTTATATCAGAAGCAACTGCTTGAAAATGCCCGCGCGGGTACGCTGCTAGCGCTGGACACAGTGCCCCAGATTGCCGAAGCGTTGGCGGAAAGCAAATGGCTGCCTTTTGAGCATTTGCTTTCCTATGACGGGCATTTATATGGGATACCAGATTACTTTTTTGTTTCGCTCAACCACTTCAATGAAGCTGCGGCGGCAGAATGTGGTTTTCAGTTGCCGCAGTACCCCTATACATGGCAAGACATCCTCTTGGCAGCGCAGAAAGCGGATTGGACGAAGGAGGGCACGCTTGCGCTGATAAGGACAAATACTGCTTACCCGCGTTTTCTGTCGGACTACATAGCGTACCAATATGCCAAAACGGGCACTGTGAATTTATACACAGAAGAGTTCAAGGAAGCATTGATCAGTTTTAAAGCATTGGCGCAACTAGGGGCAGTGGTTGACTGGGGCACGGAAATGGGCAAATGCATCTGGAGTGGGCAAGGAGATAACCTTGTGAAAAACCCGGTAATAGGGCAGTGCCCTGGTGTGACAGTAGATATGTACGCCTTTGGTATTCCCAAAGACAGCAAAAATCTAGCGTATGCCATTGACTTTCTTTGCACCTATATATCTACAGAATGCCAAATTAAGTCTTATGCCTATGTGGAAAATATGTTCCTTGAAGATGCGTCGGGATACTTATTGCCCCCCTACGAGTCCCCGCCACAGGAAGACCAGGAAGAATTGCGAGCATTTATTGCGAGTCACTGGCAGCGTAGTTTTGATGTTGCTGAGTTCATTCGTTACCTGAATGACACCCAAATTGCGGCCCAATACTTCCAAGACGACAGCAACATGCCGCTGGATAGGCTGCTAAAGCTGATGCAAAGCAAGGTCGAGCTGATACTATCGGAGTAAACTGAGGGAGGCTTTTGTGAAACGCTATTACCGCCGTGTACTCTGGCTGAGTCTGCCCAGCATTGCGCTATTTTTTGTGATCTACTGCCTTCCGTATTTCAAAACGATTCCATATGCCTTTTATGCCAAAGCATTTGATCAGGAGCTGGTGGGGTTCGCCAACTTCAAAACGTTATTTGGAAACAGGAATTTTTTGCTCGCCATCCAAAACACCGGTATTCAAATTGCGCTGTATGTGCCGGCGCTTTTGTGCGCCGCGCTTGCTCTTACGTATCTGTTTGAACACACGGCGCTCAAGCGCTTTTCTTTTATACGCCCGTTGCTGGTACTGCCGCTGTTTGTGCCCACGGTGACGCTGGTGTCGATTTTCAGGCCGGTCATACAGGCGACAATGCTGCTGTCTCCAGATGGCGTAGAGCCGTTGTTTTACCTCATGGCGTTGTATGTTTATCAGAATATCGGCTTCTCGTTTATCATCCTGTTTACCGCCATCAAGCGGTTGCCCGCCAGTATTGCCGAAGCCGCCATGATGGAGGGCGCTACGTCAAGGCGCATCTTTTTTTCCATTCAGGCGCCCCACATGGTTCCGCAGCTTCTGTTTTGCTTTTTGCTGGCCACTATGCAGGTGTTCCAGAATTTCCAGGCCAACTATTTGCTGTATGGCAGCTATCCCAATCAATGCGTCTATACCGTACAGCATTTCCTCAATAATCATTTTTACAAAATGAACTACCCGACCCTCGCCGCTACAACGCTGGTGGTGATTATCACCTTCAGTTTGCTGACCACCTTGATTTTTCATTTTTTTGAAAGGCCGGAAGAGACGTGAAAAAGATCGTACCGACGCTTCTCGCATTGCTGCTGGCGCTGGTGTTCCTGTTCCCGCTGGCCGTTATTCTGCTACATTCTTTATCGAAAAATCAGTTCGTCTTCAGCGCCTATGCAGATGTGCTGTTTGGCAACAGGGTATACCTCAAGCAGTTCTGGTATACATTGCTGATGGCATTTTTGAGTGCCGGCACGCAGTGCTTTGCCAGCCTGCTTAGCGCCTTTATATTCACGCATCCCCGGTTTAAGAAGAGCAGATGGCTGCGCTTTGTTTTCATATTCTTTTTCTTGTTGCCCTTCCAGGCGACTGCGTTGCCGCATTATCAGTTTGCACAGCAATATGGCCTGTACGATAACATGCTTGCGCTGGTTGTGATATTGGGCTTCGCTCCGCTGGGTGTTTGCCTATTGTCCGGGTTTATCATTTCTTTGCCAAGCGAGCTGTTTGATGCCGCGCTGCTGGATACGACCAACCCCCTGCGCATCCTGACGTCGCTTGTGCTGCCACATATTGCGAGCGCTGTGCGGGCGCTGTTTATCATCAGCTTTTCCTATGCGCTCAGCAGTGTGGACTTACCGCTTGTGGTGATGAAGACGGAAAGCCGTCTGCCCCTGTCCACCTTCATTGCCGATATGCCTGCAGCATACAGCACACAGCATTTTGCCGCATGCATCCTGTACGCGCTGCCCGTGATATTGCTGTACACACTGTTCGCCGGGGATGTGCTCAATGGCCTGTCCGCCATCGGCAGAAACGGAGAGTTTATTAAATGAAACGAATCGTGCTGTACTCATTGTTCATTGCGTGTATGGCGCTGTTGTTGCTTTGCACAGTGTTGCAGCCCACTTTATATGCACAAAAGGTGCCTGCTGTGCAGGTTCAAATGCCCTTCGGTGCCATGATGGGGGATAACTACCGCGCTGTGATGATCGAAAAAGAATGGCTGGTGGAAGATGGCCGCTCTGTGTGGATTGCCAAGCGTACGCCTGGCATGTTTGGCGAAGAAAGCTACACGGCGCAGCTATTGAGGCTCACCTTCCAAGAAGAGGACGAAACGCGCGCGTCTATCGCGCGGGATTTGGCCTTCGATGCGTTTATCATCTTGCCAGAGTATCACAAGCTTCTTCGCGAATATGAAAATGTAGCTATCCTCAACCCGGATGTGCAGTATCTATCGTATTATTAAGCTGGTTTTGCACATAATACAACCAAAAGATATGCAGAATCCTTTCTCAACCACTTGACATTCTGCATATAAATCTGCATAATTATATGCAGAAACGGAGGCGTTACTATGCGGAAATTTGACTATTCTTTTTTGAATAACGGACTGCTGCCTGCGGGCTTGGTCAACCTGACATCGAACATTTCTTCTCTCAAGACGATGGCAGGGGTGCGCAAAGGTGAATATGCACGAATTTTTACCGAGCTTGAAGCGGTTGCTAAAGTGCAATCAATAAAGAGTTCTAATGAAATAGAAGGTATTATCACCAGTGATGAACGCATAGAAGCTATTGTAAATCAAAACAGCGCACCGCTAAATCATAATGAGGCAGAAATTGCGGGATACAGGGATGCACTGAGTGAAATCCATTTGGGATATGAACATATTGACTTACGCGAAAGGGACATACTTCGCTTGCATGAAATCATGATGTCCTTCACCGGCGATGAGTCTGGCGGTCGATACAAAACCGATGACAATGTTATCTTAGAAATTGACGCTGATGGAAACAGAAGAGTTCGTTTCCGACCTACCCCCGCAGCGGAAACCAAAGCAGCGATGGAACAGCTTGAGCTCGCCTATATGGAGGCCAGAGGCGACGCCAACATCAACCAGCTGCTGCTCATTCCTTGTGTCATTCTGGATTTTCTGTGTATTCACCCCTTCCGTGACGGTAACGGCAGAATGTCACGGTTGCTTTCTTTGCTGCTATTATATAAGAATGGCTTTGATGCAGGGAAGTATGTTTCCTTTGAGGAGCAAATCAACACGTATAAAGGCTACTATTATGAAGCCTTAAAGCAATCCTCCGCTGGATGGAACACAAATGAGAACAGCTATTTTCCGTTCATGGAGAATTCTCTATCCTCATTGTATATGTGTTATAAAGAGCTTGACAAGAGGTTTGCAGTTGTGCATGGCAAGCGGGTTACAAAAAAAGCCCGTATAGAAGCGACCGTGCTGAACAGCCTGATCCCAGTTTCCAAAACGGAAATCTGCAAAATCCTACCCGACGTAAGCCCCACAACTGTGGAAGCCGTTCTAGGGGCAATGGTGAAAGACGGACAGGTGAAAAAGCTTGGACAGTCGAGATCAGCAAGATATATCAGAACCTAGAATGTATTCCGATGTGGGAAATGGCTTAATTGTATGGATAGTTTGGCTCTTCGGTTCAGTTGGCTGCTAATACCACATGGGGAGACCATACTGTTCACATCGACGTATGAGTTGTTTTCGTTATTCGAAGCCTTTGTGGCAGGAGGACATATCGCATGACAAGAGAAAAAAACAAGCCTACCACCCGGCCATATCCCTTGCTGCTTTACTTCGTGATGGTTGTTTATGCCGTCATCCTTCTGGTGCTGGTCTTTGGCAAGGGCGGTGGAACGCGCTCTTTGAACATCATCCCTTTTCATACCATCGCAGGTTATCTGCACTTCAACCCGTTTCTTGCTGTTAGCAATCTTGTGGGAAATGTAGTGCTGTTCCTGCCGATGGGACTATATTTTGCGCTGCTTGATACTTCTGCCCGCAAATGGCGTTGTTTGCTGTGGGCGGCATTGGTCAGCGTGGGGATTGAGCTATCACAGTATATATTTGCTCTGGGGACAACTGATGTTGACGATGTGATCCTCAACGTTCTTGGTGCATCTTTAGGTATCCTCTGCTATGGGCTCTTGAAGCGCTGGCTCAAGGTCAAAACTGCCCATACTGTGACGGTGCTTTCTCTGGCTTTTGCCGGGTTATTCCTGGTCGTAGCAATCTGCTTGTGGACAGGGGTTTTTGGCATATATCTGCGCCTATTTTGAAATCATAGCTATAATCGCAGTGGCCGCTTTCGCCAAATCCCGGAGGATAGGTGGTGACGAGCTGCGGATCCGACAAAAACTGGCTTTCCCTTTTGGAATCGCCAGCTTTTTTTCGCCTTTGCAGGCTGCGTTCTGCAACAGCCCCGTTGTTTGCATTTAAATGTGTAAAAACCGCACCTGAGTTGCGGATCAGTTTCCGCATTCCCCCTACGGTAAAAAGCTGATAGAACCCACAGGCTCGGGCACCTCCACATAGGTATCGGGCACGATGCCCACGATGATGCTTTCCGCGATCAGCACCTGGCTGTCGAGGTTCACCTGTTTGGCACCGGTTGGCACCACGAGGTTAACGGTGGTATGCAAGGAAAGGTAGATTTTGTGGCGGGTCTGGTTGATCCCTGCGGATTCAAACTCGGTAGTAAAAGCGGCCGTGACCGCGCCCACCGGCACCACATGCACCTGCACACGCGGGCCGAGTGCGGCCAGGAACGGCACGCCCAGCGCCGCGCCCAGCGGAATGGACACACTTTGCGCATCCACACTCTGCATTTTCTCCTGGGCGCGCATGGCGGTCTGGGTAGCCAGCTCGTTCATGCGCACAGCGTTGGCCTGGATCATGGTCACGCGCCCGGCGCTGTCGGTGCGCACGGTAATCATTTGCTCATACAGCCCTTCGCCCCGCATAATATCGCTAATAGCCTCGTTGATGTTCACGACGGCCATGGCCCGGGCGCGGTTGTAGGCCATATCCAGAATGACGGACTCCAAATTGCGCTCCAACAGCATAAGCAGCAGCCCGATCACCAGCAGCACCAATACCACAATACGCAGCACGTGTGTCCGCTTGGCGGGCTTTTTCTTTTCGGTGACTATGGCCAAACAGCATCCCCCCTCTCTTTTATGGGTATGCGGGAAAGGAATGGGTGATGCGTGGCTTGACGCGCTGCGGCAGTTTGCTGTAGAATGATTATTGGAATAGAAAATGCGAGGGCAACTGAATGATAACGACGGTGTATTTTATCCGCCATGCGGAGTCTGACAGCAAGGTGAGGGATCCATGGCTGCGCCCGTTGACGGCGAAGGGAACGGAGGATGCCCGGCGTCTGGTGAAGGTTTTTGAGGGGATCGATATCGACGCGATGTATTCCAGCCCCTATCCGCGGGCGATTGCTACGGTGCAGCCGCTGGCCGACGCGCGGAAGCTGCCCGTTCAGCTGGTGGATGGCTTGAAAGAGCGCCGCAGCGATTCGGCGCGCACCATGCCGCTGGAAGAATTGATTCTTCGTCAATGGCGGGATTTTAGTTTCACCATTTCGGACGGGGAGAACCTGCAAACAGTGCAGGATCGGAACATCGCGGCGCTTTTGCCGCTGCTGGACGGAAATGAAGGCAAGGCCATCGCCATTGGCACGCATGGGATGGCGCTGTGCACCATCCTCAAATACTTTGATCCGCAAATGAAAGAGAGCACCGTGGCGCATATTTTGCCACTGATGCCCTATGGGACGGTATTGCAGTTTGAGGGGCGTAAATGCGTTTCGCTAAGTGAAATGCAACTGGCACTATAATCTCTTGAGGAAAAAATATTCGGAAAACCCGTCGGTGGCATGCTCGTACATGCCCACCTGCTCATAACCCAGCCGCCGGTAGAACTCCGCGCCCTGCCAATCAAAGGTGTCCAGGCGGATCAGATTGGCCCCCAACCCGGCCGCCCGCTTTTCCAGGGCGGCCATTAGTTCGCGCCCTGCGCCGCGGCCGCGGTGCTGCTCGTCCACAAACACGGTGGACACATAAAAAATCTTGAACGCCGTCATGCATCCGTCTGCGCCCGCGATCAATGCGCCGTCCTTCATGATGCCCAGGCTGACGCTGCCAGGCAGCTTATATGTAATGTGCTGCGCATCATAGGCTTCTAAGCGCTGCTCGATATCCTCGCATTGTTCTTCGTTCAAATCAATGATTTCAAGTGCCATGCTGCTCTCCTTTTAGAGGCTGAATATGCTTACATTATAGCATAATCCGCCAAAGCACACAACGCAAATCTATTTGCTTTCCCAGCAGCCTTTTGCTATAATGGGGCATCTGAAAGGGGGGTGTTGTATGCATCATCAGGGAACCGTGGCCATCGAAACTGATCGGCTGGTACTGCGGCGGTTTGTGGCGGGGGATGCCGGGGCAGCCTTCCGCAACTGGACAAGCGACGAAAAGGTGACCGAATACCTGCGCTGGCCAACGCATCGGGACATCGAAACCACCGAGATGATACTAAATGGTTGGATTGCCAGTTATGAAACCCCCGATTTTTATCAGTGGGCGATTGTGCTCAAGGAAGAGGGCGAACCCATTGGTACCATCAGCGTGGTGGATAAAAACGAGCAGCTGAACATTCTGCACATCGGGTATTGCATTGGCAGCAAATGGTGGCACCAAGGCATCACCAGCGAAGCGTTTGCCGCCATTATTCCGTTCCTGTTTGAAAAGGTGCAGGCAAACCGCATCGAGTCCCAGCACGACCCGGACAATCCAAACTCCGGCCGCGTGATGCAAAAATGTGGCCTGCAGTATGAAGGCACGTTGCGGCAGGCGGATTTCAGCAACAAGGGCGTGGTGGACGCCGCGATGCATAGTTTGCTGGCGAAGGATTATTTTATCAAGGAGCATGCCTAATTTCCAAAACAGCCTTGCGGGGCTGTTTTTTGATAACAACATTTTGTTAAAATTGAAATCTGGCAACAAAGAACGCGTCTAATGGGTGAAGGGGGGTGAACAGCCGATGGAAGTTGTCATGGGCCCTGACAGCAATCCAGAAAAAAAGCTCTGCGAGCTGATGGCGCTGTACAAGACAGACCTTCTGCACATGAGCTATTTATACCTTCGCGATGCCGCGCTGGCAGAGGATGCAGTGCAGGAGACCTTCGTAAAGGCGTACAAGGCGCTGGCGGCTTTTCGCGGCGAATGTAGCGAAAAATCCTGGCTGATGCGCATTTCCATCAACACCTGCAAGGATATGCGGCGGGCGGCGTGGTTCCGCTATGTGGACCGCAGCGTGACGCTGGAGAACATCCCCGAACCCTATGTGCCCGTCAGCGAAGAGAACGAGGCGCTGATGATCGCCATCATGAAGCTGCCCCGCAAACAAATGGACGTGGTGTTGTTGTATTACTATCAGGAAATGAGCCTTGCCGAGATCGCCGCGTCCATGAACATAGCGGTGTCTACGGTGTCGACCAGGCTGAAAAATGCGCGCAAAAAACTGCGCATCGCGCTGGAGGGAGGGCGGTATCATGGCCAGGAATGATAGCGTTTCGATACGGCAGATCATTGATGACCGTTTGTCCGGCATGCAGGAAAACCCCCACCTGGAAGAAGAGGTTTTCCAGAAAATCAATGGAGGAGTAAAAGTGAAAAGAAAGGTTTCGGCCATGCTTGTGCTGGCCGTGCTGCTGGTGCTTGTGGCAGGTATTGCGCTGGCCATCACATATTCGGATGTGTTTTTCAAGCAAGCGGCAAAATTGCAGCAGGACAAAGGAAACTTATCCACCTGGACGCTGGCGGAAAAAAGGGCGCTGATAGAAACGATGGCTGAAAGCGGCATAGAAATCCCTGATGAAAAGGCTACGCTACTGGCCGATGCAAACTTGACAGCAGAAGACGAGGGGAGGCTGTGCGATGAAATCCTGGTGGAAAGCAAGCTCGCGCGGGAAGCACTGCAGGAGAAGTATGCATTCTCATACCAGACATTTGCCTGGTTTGACAGGACGGTTTCGTTTGTTCCGGGCGACGAGGCTTCGCCGCCTGTTTGGCAGGTGTCCTATACGCCCCGCCAGTATGCCGATGCCGTGGGCAGCTATGAAGTGCGGATCGCGGCGTCCACAGGCGAGGTGGTTTCGGCCACGTGGTCGCACGATGCGGCAGACTTGCAGCCCGACAACTGGTATGCGAACGTGTGGCGTGCGGCGCTGCTGGACCGTTTGCAGACATTTGGTGAAGAATATGACGAAGAGAAAGCTGCCATGGAAGCAGAACTGGGCGATTATGCCGCCTGGTCTCTTGCGGATAAGGCAAAGCTGGATCAGCTGTATGTGGATACGGGATACCCCATGGATGACAATGTGCTGAATGTCTTGCCCGGCGAGGATGATCTGCCCGAGGCCGAAGCGGTCACCCTGGCCATGGCCAGCATCACAGAAAAGTATGACGTGCCGGCGGATACCCTTGCAGGCTATACACAGCAGCTATGGTTGTTTGAAACCGCGGTTTGGGACGAAAGGTTGTGGATAATCGAACTGTATCATCCTGATGGAGGCGAAAAATACGTGGTAGAGCTATGGTCTCCTTCCCAAGCGGTGCAGCTTTGCGGCTATTACAAAGAGGACGGCGCAGTGACAGCAGACGAAAAGGAGCTCTTCACGGCATCAGAGGAACAATCCATCCGCGCGGCCTGGCAGGAAATGCAGCGCGTCTATGGCTTTGACGAGGCGGTGGCCGCCTACTTCAATGCGGCAGTAGAGCACAGGCCGGATAACCAGGTGTGCGTCACCTTTACTTCCAACAATTACAACCCTGCCAAGGTGGGCAAGTATGCCATTCTTCTGGAGGGGCAAACAGGGGAAGCGCTGAGCAGCACCTGGGAGCTTCAGCAGCAATACGCCAAGCAGGGCGCGTGCGAGCCTTGGCGCGAAGCTGTGCTGTGGAGCGCCTACGAATACAACTGTTATGCGCGGCTTCGCACCGCCGCCAAGGCGATCCTGGACGAGGTGGACGGGCTGTGGGATATGAGCTTTGAGCAGCGCGCCGCATACGATACCTTATACCGAAACGCGGGCTACGACCGTACGCAGTATTACCACGGCACCCCCGGCGTGCTGGACATGCCTCTGGATGGGGCCATTGAGGCAGCAAAACAGGCTGTCAAAAAGAACTGCAAAATAAAGGACGATGAAGTAGCGCAGGCTGTGATCTCCTATGATTTTGATGTGTCGGATGCGACGCAATACAAATGGATCATCCGGATTGCTTTTGAGGGCGGGCGGGACGAGCTGTATACCGTAGAGATCGATTCTTCGTCCGGGACGATCATTTCCATCAAAAAGCAGCAGGCGTCCAACGGGTAACGGCTCAATAACAGCAGGGGCTATTTTGCGAAGATGCAAAGTAGCCCTATGTTTTTGTTAGTGGATTTTTTGAGAGGAGGCGTCTTTCGCCCGTTCAACCTATCGCTTTTTGTATCCAGAGCCTTCATACCATGCGACGCCTTTGTATTCGTCCCAGCTGATGGTGGCTTTGGAAAAAGAAATCGTCATTTCGTAGTAATCCGTAGCATTTATTCCAAACGAAAACCGATAGCTGCCATCCTCTGTCTGAATCAGGTCGTACGCACAATCAAGATAACAGGCCTGCAGCAGATTTCGTTGAACAATATCCTCATATTCATCAGGCAAAGCGGTATAAAGGTTCTCCCCTGTTATTTTTTTGTCGTCAGGACTGAGGGGTTCGTGATATCTGATGATAATTTTACATATTCTCGCGTCCTCAAACTCCATGGAAGCGTGCTGGATGCACATGTCAACCGGATGATCATTTTGTGTATTTTCGGTTGTGGCATTCAGGTCAGATACGTTCCAAACCATCTTATCCCCAATAAAACAGATACCCTCAACAAGCGTATCGTGGTATGAAAAGCAATTCAGCTCGTTGACAGAAATATAACGCATATGCGGTCCTCCTTTTTGCCAGTTTATCATTTCTGCTCAAACCTGTCAATTTCCTTCTATTATATGCCCAATTATCCCATGGTAATAATTAAGAAAACGTATTCGTTGTTTTGGCCATTTTTTATGCATATCAATCCGAAAAGATGCATAATGTGGTAATCAATCAGCTATCCAACACAATAAAATAAAAAAAGGGTAAAAAAGGGGTTGCATTTTTAGGAGATATGTATTATAATCAGGCTACGAAAACGTTTTAGTAAAGCGATGTGTTGTTTCAGCATGGAGGTGACGATCCGGGAGCTGGCTGCCCGGTGCGGATTATCCGTTTCTACAGTTAGCAAAGCCCTCAACGGCTATGCCGAGATCAGCGAGGAAACGCGAAGCCTGGTTGTCGCTGCCGCCAAGGAAGCGGGCTATATCCCCAACGCCCATGCCCGTGCACTCAAGGCCAAGCAAAGCTACAATCTGGGCGTGCTGTTCAGCGATGATAAGCACAGCGGCCTCACCCACGCGTTCTTTTCCACGGTGCTGGAGAGCTTCAAGCAGGAGGCCGAGCGCCGGGGCTATGATGTCACCTTTATCAGCCACAACATCGGCTCTACGCAAATGACGTATCTGGAGCATTGTCGGTATCGCGAGGTGGATGGCATCTGCATCGCCTGCATCGATTTCTGGAACCCCGAAGTGATCCAGCTTGCGGGCAGCAAACTGCCGCTGGTCACCATCGACCACCAGTTCAACGGACGCATGTGCATCCAGTCCGACAACATCCAGGGCATCGACATGCTGGTGCGCCATGTGTACGGCAAGGGGCACCGCCGCATCGCCTACATCCATGGGCGCAGGAGCACGGTGACCGACATGCGCCTCGTCTCCTTCCACCGCACAGCGCAAAGCCTGGGATTGGATATCCCGGAGCACTGGCTGAAGGAATGCCACTACAACGACCCTGCTTCTGTCTACGAGGCGGCCAAGCAGCTTTTGCAGCAGCCAAACCGCCCCACCTGCATCCTTGTCAGCGACGACTTTGCCGCGCTGGGCGCGCTGGAAGCAGCAGGCGAAATGGGGCTGAAAGTGCCGGAGGATATATCGATTACCGGCTATGACGGCATCGCGCTCACCCAACTGATCAAGCCCAAGCTGACCACCATCAAGCAAGACACCGTGCTGATGGGCACAGAGGCCGCGCGCACATTGACCCAGCTGATCGAAAGCCCCAAGACCACCATACCGGAAACCATCGTGATCCCCTGCACATTGATAGAGGGCGAAACGGTGGCTGCACCGCAGTAATCCATTTGTTAATCATCTCAGCATTTGCTGGGGATTAAAATAATAAGGAGGGTATCCTAATGAAGAAGTTCATCGCATTGCTCCTGGTCGTGCTGCTGCTTGTTCCCACTGCCCTGTCCTTGGCGGAAGACACCAAGGTCATCAAAATCTACTGCTGGAACGACGAATTCCAGACCCGTTTCGAAGCGTTCTATGAAGTGCCCGCCGGCTATACCGTAGAATTCGTGATCACCCCCAACCAAGACAACGCGTACCAGAATGCTCTGGACGAAGCGCTGCTCAGCGGCTCCCAGGTGGACATCTTCCTGGTGGAAGCGGACTACGCGCTCAAATATTGCGATTCCGCCTACTCCCTCGACGTGTATGCTGATGTGGGCCTCACCGCGGAAGATACCGCCAACATGTATGGCTACACCAAGGACATCATGACTGTTGACGGCGCTCTCAAGGGCGTTTCGTGGCAGGCATGCCCCGCCGGTTTCATCTATCGCCGCGACTACGCCATCGAAGTGCTTGGCACCGATGACCCCGCCGAAGTGCAGGCCCTGATCGCCGACTGGGCGAAGTTTGACGATGTGGCTGCCAAGATGAAGGCCGCCGGCTACTTCATGGTTTCCGGCTACGACGATGCATACCGCGTATTCGCCGACAACATGAGCGGCCCCTGGGTTGTGGATGGCGTGATTCAAAAAGACGCTGCCATTGAGCAGTGGATCGCCCAGACCAAGGAATACACCGATCTTGGCTATAACAACAAGGCCAACGTATGGTCTGCCGAGTCCGGCGCCGGCGCCCGCAAGGACGGCAAGGTGTTTGGCTACTTTGGCCCCGGCTGGTTCATCGATTTCTGCCTGGCTGGCTGGACCCTCGAAGATGCTGACGCGCCCGCAGAACTGGGCAACGGCAGCTGGGGCGAGTGGGCGTTCTGCGCCGGTCCTCAGGGCTTCTCCTGGGGCGGCACCTGGATTTGCGCTTCCTCCTCCTCCCAGAACCTCGATATCGTGAAGGATATCATGCTGAAAATGACCTGCGATAAGGACGTTCTCGTGGGCATCGCTCAGACCTACAACGACTTCACCAACCATGTTGCCGCTATGGAAGAAATCGCCGCCAGCGACTTTGGCAGCGCGTTCCTGGGTGGCCAGAACTTTGTGAGCATGATGCTGGACAACGCGCAGAAGATCGAGCGCGCTGCCATCAGCCCCTACGACCAGACCTGCACCGAGAAGCTCCAGGCCAACATGGCGGACTACTTCAACGGCATCGTGGATCTGGATACCGCGTGGGCCAACTACTTCATGGCTGTGACCGAAATTCATCCCGAACTGTCTTACTAATCCTTACCCTTTCCTCTTTGGGGGCGTGGCGGTTCCGCCATGCCCCCAAAGACCATCAAGAGCTTTTCATTTTACCTGGGGATGTATGAAGGGGCCGCTGCCCCTTCATATGTAATCCGCAGGGGTGGCTCTGCCGCCCCGAGGAGCGGCTGAAATGCCGCTTCCTATATCATTTTGTGGCCGTGATGTATAACATCACAACAAAATGATGCATCCCGAAAAAATGAATCCCTTCATTTTTTCGGATTACGATATGTGAGGTATCCAAATGGCACAGATTCAGAAAAGGCACAAGTCCGTCAGCTATGCCAAGTGGGGATATATCTTCCTGATCCCATTTTTTCTGACCTTCACGGTCTTCACGCTCATTCCCCTGTTTCGGACCTTCTATAACTCTTTCTTTGAGAACTACATGTCCGGCCTCAAGCAGGTAGGCCCCAACTACATCGGCCTTGACAACTACCTGAAGCTGTTCAAGGATGTTGACCTGCTCAAATACCTGTGGAACACCATCCGCATCTGGCTGATTGGCTTCATCCCGCAAATCGTGGTGTCGCTGCTGCTGGCGGTGTGGTTTACCGACTTAAATTTGAAAATCAAGGGCCAGTCTTTCTTCAAGACGGTCATTTACATGCCCAACCTCATCATGGCCAGTGCATTTGCCATGCTGTTCTTCGCCCTGTTCTCGGACGGCGGCCCCATCAACAGCATCATGCAATCCATTGGCCTAGAGCCGTACCGCTTCCTGGTGTACCAGGAGGGCGTGCAGGGGTTGATCGGGTTTATGAACTTCATGATGTGGTTTGGCAATACCACCATCATTTTGATGGCGGCGATCATGGGCATTGATACCAGCATGTTCGAGGCGGCGCAGATTGACGGCGCCAGCGCATGGCAAAGCTTCTGGCGCGTCACCATCCCGCTGATCAAGCCCATTATGGCGTATACGCTCATCACCTCGCTGATTGGCGGCTTGCAGATGTTTGACGTGCCGCAAATCCTGACCAACGGCAACGGCAACCCCAACCGCACCACCATGACGCTGATCATGCTGCTGAACAACTACATCGGCAAGAGCAAGAACTACGGCCTGGGCGGCGCGCTGTCGGTGATTCTGTTTATCGTCACATCGGTGCTCAGCATGCTGGTGTACAGCTCGCTCACTGCCGAGCAGCGCGAAGAGAGAAAGCTGCAGAAGGGCGGTGTCAGATCATGACCACCGAAATCAAAAGCAATCTGACCACAAAGCAAAAGGTATCGCTCACCTTCAGGCGCATTCTGGCCTATACGGTGCTGGCCATACTGTCCTTCCTGTGCCTGTTCTTCTTCTATGTGCTGATCGTAAACTCCACCCGCAACCATGCGCAGATTCAGTCCGGCTTCTCTTTCCTGCCGGGCAAGTCGTTTGCGAAAAACTGGGCGTCGCTGATGAACAACGCGCAGCTGCCAGTGTGGACGGCGATGTTCAACAGCCTGTTTGTATCGGCCTGCACAGCGGCACTGACCACATACTTTTCCACGCTCACAGCCTTTGCCATCCACGCGTATGATTTTAAGCTCAAGAACGTGGCGTTCAAGTTCATCCTGCTGATCATGATGGTGCCAAGCCAGGTGGGCGTGCTGGGTTTCCTCAGCATGATCAGCGGCTGGGGCTGGATGGACAGCTATCTGCCCTTGATCATTCCCTCCATCGCATCGCCGGTCGTGTTCTTCTTTATGAAGCAGTACATGGAGGGTGCGCTGCCAAACGCCATTGTGGAGGCCGCGCGCATCGATGGCTCGGGCGAGTTTGTCACCTTCAACATCATCGTGCTGCCCATCATGAAGGCCGCCATTGCTGTGCAGGCAATCTTCTCCTTCGTGTCCTCCTGGAACAACTACTTTGTGCCGGTGCTGGTGCTCAAAAGCGCCAGCAAAAAAACGCTGCCCATCCTGATTGCGCAGCTGCGCAGTGCGGACTGGCTGAAGTTTGACATGGGGCAGGTGTACATGATGATCACGCTGTCCATCATCCCGATCATTATCGTCTATCTGCTGCTGTCCAAATTTATTGTGCGCGGCGTATCCCTGGGAAGCGTTAAGGGTTAAAGTTTTCATCATTTGGAGGGCACTTATGACGTACGGATTTTTCGATGACGCGCACTCGGAGTTTGTGATCACCCGGCCGGACACGCCCTACCCCTGGATCAACTATCTGGGCAGCGAAGATTTTTTCTCGCTGTACAGCAACACCAGTGGCGGGTATAGCTTCTATAAGGATGCACGGCTGCTGCGCCTGACGCGCTACCGCTACAACAACATCCCCCTCGACAGTAACGGCCGTTACCTCTACCTCAACGACGGCGGCTCCCTCTGGAACCCCGGCTGGAAGCCCACGCGCGCGCCCCTCGACCGCTACGAATGCCGCCACGGCCTCGGCTACACGGCGATCACGGGCGAGAAAAACGGCCTCGCCGTGACGGTCCGCTATTTCGTGCCGCCGGGCGAAACGCTGG
>JAVBRU010000086.1:0-12965 GCA_031547595.1 Eubacteriales bacterium | reverse complement strand
CTTTTTATACAGTTCACGCACGATGTCTTTTAAGTCCGTGCGCAAAAAGGGCTCGCCGCCTGTGATATTGGTAAAATACATCGGTGGAAGCTTTCTGATTGTTGCCAGCGATAATTCGTCTTCCGCACGGGAGGGTTTTTGATACCGATTGCACATATTGCACAGGGCATTGCAGCGATATGTCACGATCACTGTTCCATTTAACTTTTCCATCCACACAGCTCCATCACTTATTGTTGATATATAGGGATCAATTTTTCGCAGTATTGCTCCAGCGTATCAAAATGGGCCGTCGCACAATTTATGCAAAAACGATCCGTCCGCTCTCTGTCGCTCCATAGGCGCTCTATGGCAGATGCCAGCGCCTGCACATTTCCGCTTTCAAACAATTCCCCCGTCGATCCTGGCTGAATCAGCTCCGGAATCCCGCCAATATCGGCCCCCAACACGGGCGTTCCGTACATTTGGCTTTCTATCACAGAAAATGGACAGTTTTCGTACCATTCTGATGGATAGATGCTGAAGCGTGCCTCTTCAATCAGTTTCCCCAGCACCGCTCCTGTCTGGAACCCCACATTTTTGATGTTGGGGATGCCCTGCATTTCATTTTCTAAGGGCCCGGTGCCGGCAAAAACAAACTGGATATGGGGAAGCGTCCTGGCCACAGCAAGCAACGTTTTCACGCCTTTCTCCTGCGAAAAACGGCCAAAGTACAGGGCATAGTCTTTCTTTCCTTCTCCCACCCGCGCGGCCGGCTCCGCAAAGTTTAGCATCGCAATCGTTTTTGATGCAAAGATGGGGTTGGTATCCAGCTTTCTTTTCATGAATGCCGTGGGGCAAACCACAGCATCCAGCTCACGGTACACCCCACGCATTTTCCAAAAGTATCCTTCCATGGCGCCAATCATGCTCTTTTGCAAAGAGTGATGAATGCACTTGTCTTGGATGCAGTGCACAAACGCTCCTGCAACGCACTTCTCGCAACAAGTGTTTTGTGCCGGGTTGTACAGCATGTGGTTGGGGCAGATCAATTGATAATCATGCGCCGTAAACACAATCTTGCAGGCACAGCCCATATCCCTTTCCCACTTTCTGATTTCCAGAATAATAGAAGGCGTCAGCTGGTAGTTAAAATTGTTGAGGTGCACCACATCAGGCGCGAATGCCTCCAGCACCCTGCGAATCTTCCGCCTGGCTTCAGCCGAATAAATTGTCCTGAGGGAATAGGACAGTTTCTGCAGCCTGGACGCATGGTGAAAATCCATGACCGCAGTATACGCGCCCACATCATTGCCTACGCAGCGCCGCTCATGCTCCATTCCAAAAAACTGCACCTGATGCCCCAGGGCTGTCAACTGGCTGCCTAGCTTGAATATATATGTTTCCGACCCTCCGTTTGGGTGGAGAAATTTGTTTACGATCAGAATTCTCACGTCTTATCCCCTCGCATCGGGTAGTATTCTTTTCGCACAAAGCGTTTCGAATTGCTTCACGCAGTGCAGCGTAGAAATTTCGCGCCGGTAGCTCAAACAATTTTCAACATAGTATGCGTTATGGACGCTGATTTCCTGAAGAGCGGCCACATCCCAATTATCATCCACAATGCCCAGCCCATTGGAGCGGATGTAGGGCACATTGAGCGGCACCGCTGTTGTGATCACAGGTGTGCCCACCGCAATGGCTTCAACAATGGAGATCATGCTGTTATCCTTCACTGTGTTCACAAGCATTGCCTTGGCCCCCGCCAATACCGGCAGCAGCTGCTCATGGTTCATTCTGCCTGTAAAATGAACCTTCTCCTCAATGGCTAGCCGTTTCACCAGGGCTTTCAGCATGGCTGCCAGCTCGCCATCCCCCACGATATACAGCGCACACCCGGCATCCACTTGCTCCAGATAGCGTTTAAATATTTGAATGATTCCATCAATTCTTTTGCGCTCTATCAATTGGGAGCACACCACAAAATAGTTGTTCTTCTGCGCCCGGGCAGGGAACTTATTAAGGTTTACGCCATGCTCTATGATGATTTCCCTTGTGTTTTTGCAATACTGCGAAATAAAAATCCTTGCGCTTTCAGAGCGGGCGACAACCGCTGTCTTGCGCATCAACAGCCGTGCCACAACCCCATACCAGATATGCGAGGGTATCTTTTTCATCAGGGCATTGTGCTTGGCCAGCTCATGCCAGCAGACGATTTTACCGGGTGCTTGCCTGCTCGCAACCAACGAGTTCAACGAAAACACCTCGCTAGTGATGATCAGGTCAAAGGATGGCCCGTATTGTTTCAGATATTTTGCCAAGCTTGGCATAAACGGAAAGCAATGCGGCATCAGGATGCGTTTGCATACACTCTTGCCCCAGATGACCTCAAATGGGTATTCTTCGCTTTGCAGGGGTTGAAAAGGTTCTGCCGCATACAATACAACCTCGTGCCCCTGTTCGTAAAAAGCCAGACTTAAATCATAAATCATGCAGTCTTTGATCGAGCCCGCCCTTTTAATGTGCCGGTTTTCGGATGTATATAGGATGGGGTTCACAATGAGTACTTTCATCGTCATAGGCTCCCTGTGTTGATATGCGCATTTATTTCCCAGATTTTCGATACAGATTCAAGGTCTCCACCACGATATCATCCCATTGGTATTTTCGGCATATAAAATCCGATGCATTGCGCTTATACTGCTCTACCACTGCTTGGTCGTCACACAGCATCTGCAGCTTCTGCCGCAAGGCCGCCACATCGCCCCGTGAGAAGGTGAGCGCCTGATCCTCCACCACTTCAGTGCACTCTGCTATATCAGAGACAACACAGCAGTTTCCATAAGACATCGCTTCCAGCAGGCCCAGCGGCATGCCCTCCAGATCTGACGGCAACACATACACATAGGCGTTGCTATATAGCTCCGCAAGCGCTTGCCCACACACAAAATCAGTAAAAATGACCCTTGTATCTGCCGCCGCAAGGTGCCTCATCTGCTCAAAAAAGCCTTCCGTATCCGAAGAGCCACCTGCAACAACCAAGCTCTTATCCGTCTGCACACCGCGGAACGCCTCTATCAGGTATTGCAAGCCCTTTTCCGGCACGATCCTGGACAAAAAGCAGATATACGAGTCCTTTTCCAGCCCCCACCGGCTTCGTATAGTGTTTACCGGCTGATGCGGGGGTTTTTCAACGCCGTTTGGGATAAATACTGTGCTGCGTCCATACTGCTGCATAAAATAGCGTTGCATGCTTTTGCTCAGCACAATCACCTCGTTTGCGTACCGCACTGCTGTTTTCTCGCCAAGCTTCAAATACCAGGTGGCAAACTTATCCCACTTACCCCTTTGCCAATCCAGGCCATGGATGGTCACGACCGTGCGAAGCCCCAGCAGATGAGGAATGCACAGCATCACGCTTGGCCCTTCTGCGTGATAATGAATGCAATCATATTTGCCAAACAATGCTTTTATCGTGGCAAAAAAAGAAGAAGTGGCTGCTGCCAATCCTTTTTTTTGAATGGTGAATGCCTTTTTCACCCGGACACCTTTGTATGTTTTGAGTTGCCTGCCCTGATCCGGGTCAAACGTTTTCCCACTCACATGATGCCCCGTTCGATTATACACCGTCACATCATGGCCTTGACGAGCCATACGAGTTGAGATTTCCTCCACCACAATTTCAATCCCCCCTTCCCGCGAGGGGACCCGCTTATGCCCGATCATTGCAATTTTCATTCGCACAAACTCCAAATCCAAGCATTTTATTCGGAGGGCTTTCTTGAGTAAGTATTACACTCCTGACATGGACAACATGGACCAGATGGTCAATAGCACCAGCTTCGCATCCAATGCCAGGCAGCGCTCGCGGATGTACTTGATATCTAGCTCCACCCACTCATCAAAGCTCAGGTCATTTCGATGGGGCTGCACCTGCCAAAGGCAAGTTAAGCCGGGCTTGACGGAAAGCCTTTTCATCTGATAGCTGGTGTATTGCTCAACTTCTCGGGCGATCGGGGGCCGTGGGCCCACAATGCTCATATCCCCGCGAAGGATATTGATCAGCTGGGGCAGCTCGTCAATAGAGCACTTGCGGATAAAACGCCCCACCCGGGTCAGCCGCGGATCTTTTTTGATCTTAAATGCCGGCCCGTCCGCTTCGTTTTGATCCATCAGGCCCTCCAGCAACTTATCTGCATTGACGCACATGGATCTAAATTTGTAGAAGGAGAATTGCTTGCCATTCTTCCCGCAGCGCTTCGATACATAGATCGGGCTTCCGTGCGGATCATCCAGCCAGATAATCAGCGCAAGCAACCCCATAAAGGGTGCCAGCACCACCAATGCCAATGACGAAAAAAACACATCCAGCACACGTTTTGCGCCATCGTATACCCTGTGGGCAGAATATGTTATGGCCATTGGGCGAACGCACTCTACCGTTTCTTCGTTTCTCTTAAACTCAATGGGTTGCATAATTGCAACGCTCCTTTACAGATATTATTCAGACATAGATGTGCGCATACACCGGTTGGCAAACCGCTGATCTTTGTGCTTGCAAAGAAAACGAAACGCTTCCTGCATCCTGCACTTTCTGGCCTGCACATCGTGGGCATCGGATGCGACATAATCCAGCTGCCCTTCTTCCAGTGCATACCTGGCAAAGCGCTTTACGCGCAGCCCACCATTGCCCAGCAAGCTGTTGCAGTTGATTTGATAATACACCTTGTACTTCTCACGCAGCTGTGCTAAGCGGCCCCGCCTGCGCAGGCACCGATACCGTTCCACATGCGCCAGGATGGGCCGGTATCCAAACCGGATCAGTTTCTTTACCGCCGTCTCCACTTCCCCGTATTTCAGGTTAGGGGAGAACTCGACCAGCACATACTGTGTGCCTGCCAGGGTCGGCAGTTTCCGGTCCATCAGCGCGTTGATGATTGCAGGCGTGTAAAGTATCTCTGCGCCGGGAAGCACCTTGAGCGGGAAGCCCATCGCCTCACAGTATGCCTGCGCTTCCTTCAGCCTTTCCATCATCAGCTCATATTGAAAGGCATCCACGCCCGGGGTCACATGGGGCGTGGCAATCAGTGTTGTTACCCCGTTTTCATGGGCCACGCGCAGCATAGCCGCCATTTCTTCATACGTTTTAGGCCCATCATCCAGCCCGTACAGCACATGATGATGAATATCGGTCAATCCGCTCATCGCTATGGTGTCTTTTCTCTCTTTTGTTTTTCACTCCCGGGCTTGTCTGGCTGGTAATAACTGCTGGAATAGTGCGAATAGTAGTACTTATTGTAGTACTTCTTACTGCTGTATGAATCAAAGGACACACTGTTTAGCACCGTCCCCAATATCTCGCAGCCTGTCCTTTCGATCTGCTGGCGTGCTTCTATCAGCTCCCGCCGCCGGGTTTCGTTGTATTGCACCACAAACAAAGTGCCGGTGCAACATTTTGCGATTTCTGCCGCATCGATAACGAGCCCCACCGGCGGGGCATCCACGATCACCACATCAAATGTCTCAGACAGCGCGTTCATCAGCTTTTCGAACCGGCCGCCGGTGAGTAGCGCCAGAGAGTTTGATACCCTGCGGCCCACCGGCACGATCCTGCCGCCATAAATATCCGTCATATATACAATCTCATCCATATCGCACATCCCGGCCAGGTAGTTGGCCAACCCATTGCCGGAGCCCCGCAAAAGCTCTGCCTCATAGCGCATCATAATTTCAGACCGGCGAAGGTCCGCATCCACCAATGCCACCTTTTTGCCAAGCCTTGCCATAGCGCGCATGAGGTTCATCGCAATAAACGATTTGCCCTCATGCGCGCGGCTGGAGGTGATCATGATGCGTTTTTCTTTTTCTCCGCAAAATGAAAGATTGGTACACAGCGTGTGGATTGCTTCTTCACAGGCGTAATCCAACTCCGGAAAATTTGCAAACCCCAGCTTCACCCGACGCATCATCCTCCCCCCAACTCTTCGCTCTTTTTGGGCGTTTCTTTCGGCTTCTTATACACCGGCACCACAGCCAATGTGGACATGCCCGCATATTTTTGCACATCATCTGTGGTTTTCAATTTGTCATCCAACAAGAATCGGATCACGACCACTGCAATAGCCAGCACTGCACCCAGCACAAGGCCCATCATGAGGTTCATGGTCTTGTTGGGTTTCACGGGCTTGGTGGGCTGCAGCGCGTCAGCCATAATGCTGGGTTCTTCTGTGGCCATTGTTTCCGATATGTACTTTTTGGCCACCTTTGCATACTCGTTGGCGATCTGTGTAGCCCGCGCCGCATCATCCAGCGTTACGGTAATATACAAAATGCGTGTGTCCGCAGGGTTCGTGATGCTCAGCATGCCTTGCATTTCCTGGTAGCTATAGGCAAGCCCCAGGTTTTGGATCACCATCTCGTGCACCACCCAGGTTTTGAATACTTCCTGGTAATCACTTGTCAAGTAAGAGCCAATTTGCAAGTCGGACAGATTGATCGCGGAGTCCTTAGAGTTCATCACATATATTTTTGCCGTGGCCTCATACATGGGCGTAACCAGCTGAAACGTATAACCGGCAGAGAGCACCAAGCCCAGAATTGCGCACAGCGCGATGACCTTCCACTTTTCGAGCAGCCGGTACAGGAGCTCCGAAAAATTGATCTCCACATCCATTTCACTGGGATAACTTGAAGGCGCAGTTTGTGCGGGTCGCTGCTGGGGCATATTCTTTCCTCCGGTTTTTTTAGTAGACTGGCTTATAGAACAACTGCATGATCAATGCCTCCAGGCTTTGTTCCTGCACACTAAACTCCACAAACCCATCCGGGCCATAGGAATGCGTCCCTTCCAGGTATTGGATCTCCGTGCGGGTAAAAGCACGCGTGTTCCATGCCTCGTTCACCATTCGGCCGCGCTTCATATTGGTTTCCAGGTAGGGCACCAACACATCAAACAGTGTCCCTGCAAAGTTTTGATTGTCCTGTATTCTTGCATCCAGGGCGGCCCCCAATAAAGAGAGGTACTCCCTTTGACGCATCATTCTGGATTCGTTGGTCCCAACACCAATCCCCCATCTGGCACGAACATAGTATTCCGCCTGTTTTCCGCGAAGGGTCAGTGTTTCTCCTTTTCTCATGGACGGCTCCAGCGCCGTAAAATCATGCTCCAGCGTCACTTCAATGCCATCCACTATGTCGTTGAGCACCGGGATGCCATCTAAATTGATGGTAATATAAAAATCAATGGCGCTGCCCAGAAGAAGTTTGCTCACCGCGTCCACCGTCAGCTCGGCACTTTGCTTCTGGGTATTGCCAAACCCGTGTGAAAGGCATATTTGCGCCCTGCGCGTTCCGGAAGCTTTTCCCAGCACGTTCAATACTGTGATCTCTGCCATCGTGTCCCGGTCGATCTGAATGGGCGTTATCTTCTTTTGCTCCTCATCAATCACCAGTAATAGCAGAAAGTCCGCCTGCCCGCCATCACGGCTTTCATTTGCCTCTGTTTCGCTAGTTTTGTCTACGCCGATGAACAGCACCGTCGTAAGCTTTGGACGCGCCTGGTAGCGCTGTCCCTGATACGTCACGATAACCGCTTCCTCAAAGTGGCTGGCAAGTTCTCCACGCTGCTGCAGCACATTCTTTGTTTCCAGCATTCTGCCCACACCATACGCCACACTGAGGAAAATAATTATGACCAGCGCAGCGCAGACAGCCTGGACCGTCAGCTGCCGATCATCTCTGCGCCGTTTGCACTTACGATGCCCCAATGCCGTCCCTCCGCTTCCTTCACAAAGGCTTTTCCACCAAATCGAATGCCAGCCAAACCCTGATTTCCCTGTCCCCCACGCGCAGGCACACCTGGCCACTCTTGTTGCGCTTGTCCACCTTGGTGATGTACCCCTCCAGGTCTTTGAGCGGCCCGGACATGATCCGTATTCTGTCGCCCTCGCAATAAGCTGTAGAAAAAGCAATCAGCCCCTCTTGCGCAAATACCCAAGCCGCAAACACCCTGTCCTGGCCAAAAAGCCGCCATTCCCCATCCACTGTGGTCAATACCGACAGCACGCCCTCCATACGCAGATGATAAGGCGCAAAGCCACATTCCTTGGGAATTTCAACAAACACATATCCCGGCAGCATCACCGTATTGGTGCAAGTGGTTACACCTTGAACCGATTTGCGCTTTACCATCTGCACAGCCGTAGCGCGGTAGCCGCTTTCCAGCTGCTCAATGCGCCTGGCTATTGCGGCCTCCCGCCCGGTGATGCAAAACAAGCAGGCATAATCATTCTCCATCGTAACAGGCATGGCTTCGCCCTCCGAATTTGCTATCGGCTTCTCTTTGGCTATGTACCGCCGGCATCCGCTCCGCTGAACTCTCAGCGTGAGTGTAGCCGTCGGATTTTACAGGGGAACTGGGCATTGATTACTGCGCTTCGGCCAAAATCAGTAGCACACAGGGGTTTTCTTCAAGACGGGTCATGATGTTTTGCGTGAAGGTGATTCGTGCATTTCCATTCACCGTTTCCGCTTTCTGCGCTGTCCAAACAACGGTGCTGTCATCTTTGAATACGCCCACCACTGCAACTATGTTCTGGCCATTTTGATAGCTTGTGGGGAAGGTTGCATCGGCAATCACCTCGCCGTGGTCGTAATCATAGTTATAAGCAATACAGGTGGCAAACTCGCTCAGCTCCAAGGCAAGAGCATCCACTGACGCTGGCAATAACTCCGCAGCCTTTTGCGTAACTTCTGCCCCGAAATAGTCGATTGCCGGCAACCGTTCTTCCACTATGTGCTTGCGCAGCACATCAAACGCTTTCAATGCCTGCTGGGTGTGGGGAATGATCTTGAGGATATAGTTTTTGTTGCCAGCCGCATAAATCCTTATATCCGTAATATCTCCCACTGTTTTGCTGGGCGTGCCGGGAGTAATAATAGTTTCTTCCACATATTTCCCTTCGTGCTTCTCGCATAATAAAGCTAAAACCGCATCCTTGCCATTCACCATTTTCAGTGTATCTGTGGTAAAATAAACACGGATACCTTGCACAACGGGTTCAGCACGCAGTGCCTGCCAATCGTACAACGCTTTTTCATCAAGGGTTTCGCCCTTGTCCAGCTTTTCCTGCACGCCGTCCTTCAGGGCGCCAACCACGGCAATAAATGCCAAATCAACCGGGTATTCATTGGTGAAATGGAATACTGCCTTTTCTTCGCCCAATTGGGCATCATAGTTCTCCACGTCAATGGCCACAAACTCACACAACGTCATGGCATCCACGCTGGTGGTGCACAGCGCTTGGGCATTGAGTTTCAATTCTGCACCAAATGCGTCCAGGGCCCACCAGTCAATTGGTACAATTGCATCGTTTTCTACGCAACGATACAGGCTTTGACGTGTGATATCACCCGCCCTGGTGTCTTCACCAAGCTTCAGGGCAACGCCTTTCTCCGTCAAAATCCCTTGCAGCATATAAGTGGTCATCCGATCCGGCACCGCATAGGCCACACTGGCCATCCCAACAATCAAGCATACCGCCATGAACCAGGAAACCAACCTTTTCATCCCCATGCCCCCGCTTTCAACAAATTTCAATGACGCGCTTAGAACACTTTTTCTTCATCTCTTCCGCATATTCCAACACGTCACGGTGTACTTTATAGATGGCTAATGCCCTGCATTCGCAATATTCCTTCAATTGTGAACACAGGGGATTTGCCTATATTGATGGCGGTTTTGTGGCATGCACGGCTGACGGCTTATGACGCCTTATGTTTGGGTGCCAGCACTCTTAGCTTCTCTATCGACTGTCGCATTTGCTCGCGTGTGCAGTGGGCATAATACTTCAAGGTGATCTGCGCAGAGCTGTGGCCCATCAGCTCACACAGCACATCGTATCCTATCCCTCTTTCCAGGCACCGGCAGGCAAAGGTATGCCGGAGGGTATGCATATGCGCGCCCTTGATCCCAAGACGCCCAGTAAACCTTTTAAACCTTCCTTGCAGCGTCCGCGGGTCCATAGGCCGGCCATTTTTTCCCTGGAAAACAAATATGCCTGCCGATTTTTCCTTCCATGCTCGCAAGCGCTTCAGCAGAAAGGCCGGGATGGGGATCTCGCGTTCAGAAGCGCCGCTCTTGGGCAATCCAATGGTGAGATACGTCTTCTTGCTATTGCCGCGTACCCGCTGCAAGGTGCCCCTCACAAAAAGGTACCCGACGTCAAGATCGACATCCTCCCATTTAAGCGCGCATAGCTCTCCCAGGCGCAGCCCCGTATACAGGCAGAGCATATATTCCATTCCTTCCGGTCCCATCGCCATTTCCATTCTTTGCTGTTCGGGAATGCTAAGCACCCTTGGTTTCTTGATCTTGCCCGGTATCCGAAGGTCTTCAAACCGGCATTCGCACAGCCCTTTCAATCGTGCAGATTTCATAACCGACTTGAATAGCCGAATAATTCCTTGCACCGTTCCCGGCGCGAGCGACGTTTGCCATTGTCTGACGATGCCTTTCACTGCTTCCTCTGTGATTTCGCGAAGATAGCAGTTGCCAAATTGAGGTTTTAGATGTGTTTCGATGTTGCGCCGGTAATGCTCATAGGTGGACAGGCGCACAGACGGATAAGCAACGTGTTGCAGCCAATAATCTGCCCAATCAGAAAACAACTCCTCATGCTTGCGTGCCGCAGGTGTAAGTAGCGCTATATGGCCGCCTTTGCGTAAAATGAGCAGCTCCTTGACCGCCGTATAGCTCTTGGCATATACGGAATGGAACCGTGGCTTGCCATCCGGCTTACGTTCAATAATGTATCGACCTTCCCAGCGACCATCCTTTCGTTTGTAGATATTTTCTCCTCGCCTGGCCATGGTTTTCCCCTCCTTTTTGTTGACGGCTTACTTGACGGCTTATGGCAGAAATGCTTTTGGAGTGCTTTTACGCAACGCAATGAAAACTTTTGTTCCCACTTCTCTCCTGTATGGACGCCTTCAAGCAAATAGCCGAGAAAAAGTGCGCTTTTTCCTTTTTATTTGACATATTTCATTTGACAACACCTCCTAGTCGTGTTACAATGTATCCGAATATAGGTAGCTACCTACCAGCTTTCACAATTGAAGGAATATTGCGAATAATCTGCTTGCGGAACACACCACAAAGAATTATTTTGTTTTGATATGCCCAAATATTGGCGGGAATCAACCGCCTGTGATTTTAATATTTTTATGCCGACCTATACGCTTTCGCTTGAACCGTGGAGGGCCCTCAGGCTCCCCCTTACTTGTTGTTAGGCAAACTGAAAGGTATAAAGAACGCTGGCTTCAGCAGATGCAATTTCATGCTGAACCAGCGTTTTTTTATGCATACCTTAGTGATGCCTTATTATACTCCCAAAACCCACGATGCTCTGCCCATTATTCTTTTGCCTGCCATTATGCATCCTGTTGAAATAACAATGGCAATCACCGCTTTGGAAGGGAAAATGAATAGCTGCGAATGCGGAAACAGCTTGTCCAGGCCAAGCAGTATCAGCGTATGGGCGAAGTACATGCCAAAGGAGCAATTGCCCAACACGATAAGCAACTTCGCCAGCCTGTTCTCCCTCAAGGGGAAGATAACGTCTTTTATATATAGATACGAGATCATCACTGCCCCAACAGACGTAAGCAACGATGTCAGGCGCAGCTGCGTCGTCGCCATATCCATATTTCCGGCACGGTACCACAAGAAACCTTCTATTTCTGATAGTACCAATAGCCCAGCATACATCAGCATTGTCTCTTTCGCGCCCAAACTATATTTGATCACCTGATTGCCAAGCAGCATACCCAGATAATAAAAAACAAACCAATGGGTAAAAATACTGCTATACCACGGATATGCAATGTCAACATGCAACCCGATCATCAAAAAGCGCATGATGATTATGGATAACGGCGAAATCCAATACCCGATCCACCGGGCTTTAGATCGTATCAGTTTGGGGATCAGCGGTGTGATTACCACCAGTTGCATGTATACAAAAATGTAATAGTATGTGCTGTTGCTGTTCGCAGTCAAGAGATTAATCAACAAATTGCTGTAGTCCCCATCTACGATCGTCCAAATGAGCGACCACGCCACATAGGGCACTACCACCCTCAGCAATCTTTTCTTGTAAAAACGTTTTAGATCGGGGATCTCCATTTTTGTCAGATACCCTGATAAAAATATGAACAATGCGACAGCAAAGGACAGGAAAGGCCGCAAGAAAACATTTGCATACCCGCCAGGCCCTGCGTGTATCGTGACCACCGCAATCGCTGCAATCCCTCTTAGAATCTGTACTTTTTTATTCAAACTCTTTCTCCTCCTGTGCAAAAATAAAAATACAACATTTTCCCCAAGGTATGCTTTATGAAAAACCTCCCGAGCCTTTTGGCGGCATTATAGCATACATATAGCAATAAGGCAAATTTGCAAGTTTGTAAATTTACCCAAAGTCCAAAGTCTCAAAAACGGTAATATCCATATCCATTAACATGGGTTATTTTTTGTACTTACACTTATACATGGTATATCTCCTCGTTCTATCCGCGGTATGCAGAAGCAGAGCTCATGCAATACGCCGTTCTCAGCTCTCTGCCCGATAACACGCCGGAAGGAAAATTCGTTGTGGCGCTGGGCGAGCGCCTCAGCGGCAAGCATCAGGACATGCCATCCGGAACAGTCTTTATGGAGTTCACAGCCCAGACCCGTATGAGCGGCGTGGATTTACCTGACGGAACCAAAATCCGCAAGGGCGCTTATGACGCCATCCTAAAACATGTACAGGCGCTTGGCGGCCCCGTCACGGGCGATTTGGAAGCTACAGTCCAGGAGGTATCCAAGCTGGGCGGTACCCCGCTGGTCGTGTGCGTAAATGAAAGGATACTCGGCGTCATCTACCTCAAAGACACCATCAAGGACGGGCTGGTGGAGCGATTCGCAAGGCTTCGCGCCATCGGCA
>JAVBRU010000004.1:0-5589 GCA_031547595.1 Eubacteriales bacterium | reverse complement strand
TCTACGCTCGTGCGCACCAATTCTTTCAGTTCCCCCTTGTTTACTTACTCGTTCAGTTGTACAATCTTTTCGGACATGGCTTGACGCTCCTTTCGAATGTTGTGTTGCAATTCCATTCTACCAGATTTTCAGGCCATGTCTCTTTTTGACCTTTTTTCTTTTTGCGAAACTTATTGTACCTTATCAACATTTATGCGCCGCCGCAATATCCCTTTGACTCAAGTGAAACATAGACAGCCAAAGAAGCCCCATGGTAAAATACACATGATGCAAGCAACAATGTACTGCATTGGCCGGAGGCATGATTGATGGAGCATTGCAAGCACGACTACATCATCAACTATCGATTGCTTTGGTTCTTTAACTTTAGAAACCTTGAAAAAATAATTACCTGCACACAATGCGCTCATCCGCTTACTGCAAAGCAGCTGAAGGTTGTGGGCCGACTGATGCGCGTGGTAGCAGTGAGTGCTATTTTATTCACCCACTACTCTTTGCGCCTTTTCGATTCTGCGATCGATCCCAGCACTTTTTTACAGTATATTGCCGTTGGAATTTCCGGCATAGTGGTGGCCATGTTTTTATGGTTTGTGGAAGCTGTAATACTCATCAAATGCTATGTTGAGCTGATGCGCAAGCAATCCGAAAAAAAGCCGAATCAAAATTGATCTTTTAACAGGCGATAAAGCGTTGGTTCAATCTGAAATTCTTTCAGCGCGGCCTCAATCTCTGCCAGCGCTTTTTGGCGCACCTCCGCCGGCATTCTGTCCGCCTTTACCGCGCGGATCAGGATGTTCTTGGGCGTGTGCGATAGATCCACAAATTCCAACAGCTGCGTTTTATAGCCGCACAGCGTGAGAATATTGGCGCGGATGGCATCGGTGAGCAGCGCGGAAAAGCGCTCCTGCACAATGCCATAGCGGGTCAGAATACCTAAGGTTTGCGCGTTCATCTGCCCGTTCACCTCATGCTGGCAGCAGGGCACAGAGAAAATCGCCTTGGCATTCCACTGCACAGCGTTATACAGCGCATAATCCGTCGCCGTATCGCAGGCATGCAGCGTCACCACCATGTCCACATCAAAATCGCATTGGTAGCCATTGATATCGCCAAGCTCAAAGCGCAGCCCGGAATAGCCATAGCGCTTCGCGGCGGCATTGCATTTGTCGATCACATCGTGCTTCAAATCCAGCCCCACGATGTGTGCATCCAGATGCATCACTTCGGTGAGATAATAATACAGCACAAAGGTGAGGTAGGATTTTCCGCAGCCAAAATCGATGATATGGATACTCTTTTGATTGAGCCCGCGCACAAAATCGTCAATCGTTTCGATAAAGCGGTTGACCTGCCGGAACTTGTCATACATGGTGCGCACAACGACGCCATCTTTGGTGAATATCCCCATGTCCACAAGCGGCGCAATGGGCGCATCCTCGCGCAGGATATACTGCTTTTCGCGGTTATGCTGCGGCTGCACCTTGGGCGCAGTTTCAGCCTGGACATTCTTCGCATTGTAAAATGTCTTGCCCTTTTTGACCGTCAGCATATGCTCCCGTTTTTCGTCCCAGGCGTTGAGCTGCGAAAACTGCGCCATGCTATCGGCGCAGTAACCCAGCAGTCCCTCCCTGGCAACCTTTGTATGGAACACCTGCTTATCCGTAAACTGCTCTGCAAAGTATTCCGTGCCCCGCAAAGACAGCACCAGCTTCTGATATACCGCGCCCGCGTTGGTCTTGCTGATCACCAGTTTATAAGGCTGGCTATGCACAATTTTCTCTAAGTAAACATGCAAATCTTCTGTCAAAGCAATTACTCCACAGTAAAGGATTTGGTTAATGCAAATTGGCCATTGATATATACATCAACGGTGTACGTGCCTGTTTTTATCCCTGAGAATCGTTCGCATTCCGACAACTGATTATCAAAATACAAGGCCATCCGTGCACCCTCCTGGTACTTCTTGGTCAGCTCATCTTGATAATACCCCGTATAAACCTGTTTGTCCGGCGCGGTCAGCACCCACAAATAGTTCATCACCGTATCACTGGATACTGAATTCACGTCATAGTTGATCTGCAGAAAATAATCTCTCGTGGTTGCGTATTTCTTCAGATCCGCCAGGCTGACCGTGGTAAAGCTCTTCCTAGAGCTATCATACGCGTCCACATCAGTGGCTACATAGAACAGTGTTTTGGAATTCACATAATAGCCACGTTGAGTATACTTTTCTGCGCCAGACAGCGTAAATGTGACACGCAGACAACTGCCGGATACCGTTTGCTGTTTATCCAGCAGCGCCTCGCTGGTAGCCACATAAAAAGTATACTTTCGACCCGGAATCAAGTTGCTGATGAGAATTTTTTTCTGGAATGATATGTCATAATTATAGTATGTATTGCCATCGCACTCATAGCTATAGTAATATTTTCTGGATATCGCAGATGTGTCCGAAAATTGAAGCGTAACAGAGTTCATGCCTGTTTGCGAAGCGGTAAGGCCGCTAATGACAAGAGAAGGCGTGGCTGTGGCAGGGCTGGGCGATGCGGTGGCAGGCTTGGGCGTTGGGGTGGCCGTTGGCGCGGGAGATGCTGTCACAAGGTAAGAAGCCTGAAAATCACTCAGGTATACCAGCTTATTATCTTTGTTGGCCTGGTATAGATTGATAATTTCTGTAATATTTACAGCAAAGTTCAGGTTTTGCACGACGCCGCTACGGTCGTCATAGACGGATGTGGTGATGCCAATGACCAGCCCGCTATCGTTGAACAGCGCACCGCCGCTGCTGCCGCTTGAGATGGGGGCGGTGAACTGGATATACTGCGTGCCCTCCATGGCATATGCGGCGCTGACATTGCCCATCGAAACCGTATTGATAAAGCCCTTGGGGCTGCCAATAGCGACCACGGGCTCCGCCCGCGTAATCGTGCCGCTCTCATTCAAGGCAAGGGGCGTTAAATCGGTAGGCGAGAAGAAGCATAGAATAGCAATGTCTTTTTCTTCATCGGCTGCCAGCACCCGATTGACCATGTACATATCGCCAATATCGCTGTACCCCACGATGGTCGACGCACCTTCGATAACGTGGTAATTGGTCACCAAATAGCGGTTCGAAAACGCAACAAAGCCGCTGCCAGTGGCAATCAGCTCGTAATCATCATCGTATATTTCCAGCATCAGCACGGAATTTGCAGTCTCGTTGATTGCTGCAGGATCATTGCAAAAAGACACGGCGCATGCAAAGGGAATCGTGAGAATAAACAACAAGAGGACCAGATATATCAGGCGCTTCATATATTCAACGCTCCCTTCGTATAAGACATGCATATTATACCATGGAAAGACAAAGGGGTCAATTGCTATTTACTTCGTCAAATCATAGCTTAATTCCAGCAAACTGATTATTTTCTCCGCAGGCACGGTGCCATTGAGCAACACACTAATCCAGTGCTCCTTGTTCATATGATACGCAGGAAATACCCCATCATCCCGCAGCATCGAGCCTATCAGCATCGGATCGCACTTGACGTTCAAGGCGTCCACCACATCTTTGCCTGGCAGGCCCAGCTTATCGGCTGTGATATCCACAATTGCGCCAAACCATTTGCGGCTGTTCGTGTGGCGGAATATGGCATAATGCGGCGTGCGCGCCCACGGGTAATCCGGCGCAATACCATAGTGCTCCTGCACATGGGCAATCAGCATCGTGCGGTCAAACACGCCTTGTCCCTCCCCTGCTTTCTTTGCTGCTATTATAGCAAACATCCTGCCCGGTGTGCAATACACGCGCGAGTTTAACATATTTGTAAGTTGTGAAGGCGCTGTTGATCATGTATAATATGTTTGGAGTAATGTTGTTGGAGGATTCTATGCTGTCTGATATTCAAATTGCGCAAAGCACCCCCCTGCTGCCCATAGACAAGATTGCCGCCGCTGCCGGCATTGACATGCAATATGTAGAGCCCTATGGCAAGAACAAGGCCAAGCTGGATGCCGCGCCGCTGCGTGCCAACGCAAAGGGCGAAGGCAAGCTAATCCTGGTCACTGCCATCACCCCCACCCCCGCCGGTGAGGGCAAAACCACCACCACCATCGGCCTGGCGGACGCGCTGCGTCGTATTGGCAAAAACAGCGTCGTCGCGCTGCGCGAGCCTTCCCTCGGCCCGGTGTTTGGCGTCAAGGGCGGCGCGGCAGGCGGCGGCTATGCACAGGTGGTGCCGATGGAAGATATCAACCTGCACTTCACCGGGGATTTTCACGCCATCGGCGCAGCCAATAATCTGCTGGCCGCCATGCTGGACAACCATATCCATCAGGGCAATGCCCTCAATATCGATACCCGCCGCATCGTATGGCGACGCTGTGTGGACATGAACGACCGTCAGCTACGCAATATTGTGGATGGCCTTGGCGGCAAGATCAACGGCGTGCCACGCGAGGATGGTTATGATATCACGGTAGCGTCCGAGATCATGGCCGTTCTGTGCCTGGCCGATAGTTTGAGCGACCTGAAGGCGCGGCTTTCGCGCATTGTGGTAGCCTACACAAATGATGACTTGCCCGTCACGGCGGGGCAGCTGAAGGCAGCCGGAGCTATGGCCGCACTACTCAAGGAAGCCATCAAGCCCAACCTCGTGCAGACCTTGGAGGGCACCCCTGCCATTGTGCACGGCGGGCCCTTTGCCAACATCGCACACGGCTGTAACTCGCTGATTGCCACGCGCACCGCACTGGCATTATCCGATTACACCGTCACCGAAGCAGGTTTTGGCGCAGACCTTGGTGCAGAAAAATTCCTCGATATCAAATGCCGCCTGGGCAACCTGAAGCCGGACGCCGTGGTGGTGGTCGCCACGGTGCGCGCACTGAAAATGCACGGCGGGCTTGCCAAAAACCAATTAGGGCAGGAGGATTTGGCAGCGCTTGAAAAAGGCATGCCCAACCTTTTACAGCACGTGGAAAACATCACAGCGGTGTATCAGCTGCCCTGCGTGGTGGCGATCAACCGCTTCCCCACCGATACCGAGGCGGAGCTTCAGCTGGTGGAAGACCAGTGCAAAAAAATGCAGGTGAACGTGGCGCTGAGCGAAGTGTGGGGCAAGGGCGGCGAGGGCGGCGTGGCGCTGGCAGAGGAAGTGGTTCGCCTGTGCGAAATCCCGAACAACTTCACTTTCAGCTATGAACTGGAGCAGCCCATCGCGCAAAAGATCAACGACATCGCGCACAATGTGTACCGCGCGGACGGCGCAGTATTGACCCCTGCCGCGCAAAAGCAGGCCGCACAGCTGGAAAAGTTGGGTTATGGCAACCTGCCCATCTGCATGGCAAAAACGCAATACAGCTTCTCGGACGATCCGCTGCTGCTGGGTGCGCCGCGCGGCTTCACCGTCACGGTGCGCTCCATGCGCGTATCGGCCGGCGCGGGCTTTGTGGTGGCACTGACGGGCGATATCATGACCATGCCAGGCCTGCCCAAAGTGCCCGCCGCCGAGAATATTGACGTGGATGAAAACGGCACAATCTCCGGGCTGTTCTGATACAACAAAATGCCGGAATGGCTATGACACATACCCATTCCAGCATTTCGCA
>JAVBRU010000001.1:0-19770 GCA_031547595.1 Eubacteriales bacterium | reverse complement strand
ACCAGCACCACCACGGTGCGGATGGCCGTAGCCAGGTTGCTGTTCACATTCTGGATGCCAAGCTTGGCCAGGATACTTGTCAGCGCCGCAAAAAAGGCACCCGCAAGGGCGTACAATGCCCACATAAAACAATCTCCCCTCAAAACAGCGCAGAGCGTTTCATTCGCCCTGCGCCGTTTTTCTTAAATTTACTGCTTCTCATGCAGATATTTTTAAACCTTGACCAGCTCTTCCCTGGTGTTGACTCCCCAGTATTCATGGCTGTCCGGCGTGACTACAACATGTTGCTTGCAGCCCATATCGTGCAGGATTTTCGTGACACCCGTCAGGTAATATTCCTTCTTGGGGTTGTCGTTCTTCACCTTTTTGAGCACGTCCCACATCACATCGCCCTGCATCACCTGCACGCCGACGTTCACTTCGTCGATCAGGCGCTGCTCGGGTGTGCAGGCGCTATGCTCCACGATATCGTACAGCTCACCCTTATCGTCGCGCACCAGGCGGCCAAACTCTGGAATCGGGTTCACCTTGGCGGCCAGCAGCGTGTTCTTGGCGTTAAAGTCGATATGCTCCTTGGCGATACGGTAATACGTGTCGCGGCTGAGCAGCGGCATATCGCAGTACAGGCACAGCACGGGGCCGTCAAAGCCGCTGGCCGTTTCTTCGGCGCACAGCATGGCATGGGCGGTTCCGTTTTGCTCTTTTTGAACGGCGTAGTGATACCGGTCGCCCAGGTATGCCTGGATTTTTTCGCCCAGGAAACCAATCACGATGGTGATGTCTTCGGGCGCGACAAAATCAATGCCCTCCAGCACATAATCAATCAGCGCCTTGCCGTTCACCTGCCGCAGCGCCTTGGGAATGGCGTCCGCCTCGCTCTGCAGGCGCGAGCCCTTGCCTGCGGCCAGAATAATTGCCTTGCAACGTTCCATAATAACTGCCTCCTTATAAATCATGCCCAGAACATATCGCCTGTGTTTTCAAACATCATCACATCTTGCAGGAAACGGATGGCCTTGGTGAGGCCCTCATTGCCGCTCATCAGCCCATCCTCGTGCTCGATGGAGATTACATCGTCATAGCCTGCCACGCGCAGGGCACTCATGATATCCTTCCAGGTCTGCGCATCGTGACCATAGCCCACCGTGCGGAACACCCAGGAGCGGTTCTTCGCTTCGGAGTAATGCTTGGTGTCCAGAACGCCGTTTTGCGCGGTGTTGCGTACGTCAATGCGCGTATCTTTGGCGTGGAAGAAATAAATCGCCTCGCCCAGATAGCGGATCGCGGCCACGGGATCAATCCCCTGCCAGAAAAGATGGCTGGGGTCTAGGTTCGCACCGATGGTATCACCCACCGCCGCGCGGATTTTGAGCAGCGTTTCCGGGTTATACACGCAAAAGCCGGGATGCATCTCAAAGGCGATCTGCGTCACGCCGTGCTCCTTAGCGAAGGCCGCATTTTTCTGCCAATAGGGCAGCAGCACATCGTTCCACTGATAATTCAGCACATCCAGATATTCCGGCGGCCACGCGCAGGTGACCCAGTTGGGCTGCGCATCCTTGGGGCTGCCGCCAGGGCAGCCGCTGAAAGTAATGATCCGGTGCACGCCCAGTTTTTCGGCCAGCAACACGGTATCCACAAAGTCATCATGGAAGGCCTTGGCCAGCGCGGGATCGGGATGAACAGGATTGCCGTGGGTGGACAGAGCGGCGATGTCCAGATGATAGCGCTTGAAGGTATCCGCAAAAACCCCACGCGCTTTATCGTCCTGCAGCAGTACCGCAGGATTGCAGTGGGTTTTGCCGGGATAGCCGCCGCAGCCCACTTCCATGGCCTGCACGCCCTTGCTTTCCAAAAAAGCACAGGCCTGTGCCAGCGGTTTGTCCGCCAGGCCAGGGCTAAACACTGATAGTTTCATGGATGGTTTTCCTCCACGTTTGGATTTGCACCCATTATATACTAAACCGTCCGGAATTTCAACCGCCGCAAACCTTTGTTTTTGGCAAACCAACGCTGACGGCCTTGCAGCCAAGGAGTAGCTTTGCTATAATGCTTGATATGACGTGTGGAGGGGATTGGCGTATGATCACTCAAGACCAGGCATTCGATGTCATCGTGGCAGGCGGCGGTGTGGCAGGCGTTGCCGCAGCACTGGCCGCGCGGCGTGCCGGGAAAACAGTATTGTTATTAGAGAAAAGCATCACGCTGGGCGGCCTTTCCACGCTGGGATTGGTCAACTATTTTGTACCCATGTGCAACGGCCGCGGCAAGCAGATCATCCGCGGCATGGCGGAGGAATTTTTGCGCCTGTCCATCGCCTACGGCTACGACACACTGCCCGCGCCCTGGAAGCTGGGCGAACCTACAGAACCCACGAATCTGCGCTATGTGACAGACTTCTCGCCTACGCTGTTCGCGCTTGCCCTCACGGAAAAGCTGCTGCAGGAGGGCGTGGCGCTTTTGTACGACTGCGCCGTCACCCAGCCCGAAATGCAAGGCGGCCACTGCACCGGCGTGTGGACGGAAAGCAAATCTGGCCGCGTGTTTTATGCCGCACGCTTTGTGGTGGATGCCACGGGTGACGGCGATTTACTGCGCCGTGCGGGCGTGCCCACCGTGCAGGGCTTCAACTATTACACCTATTACGGTTATGCCATCAACCAGAAAAGCTGTCAGAAGGCCGCTGCGTCCGGCAACATCCACGATGCGTACATCCGCACCTATGGCGGGCGCGCCTCGCTATATGGCAAGCATCACCCCGAGGGCATGCCACGCTTTGCCGGCACCACCGCCGAGGCTGTGACGGACTATCTTTTGAAAAACCAGCAGGATATGCTGAATGCGCTGAAGGATCAGCCCCGCATGGAGCGCGATATCGCCATCCTGCCGGGCATGGCGCAGTTTCGCACCACTTGCCATATCGACGGCGATTATACCCTCACAACCGACGATCAATATCAGCACTTTGATGATTCTATCAGCGCGATTTGCGATTTTGACCACCGCGACATCCTGTATGAGGTGCCCTACCGCTGCCTGAAACACCGGGATTATGACAACCTGATTACAGCCGGGCGCAGCGCCGCCGCAGCGGGCTACGCTTGGGATGTGCTGCGCGTTATCCCGCCCGCCATTGTGACCGGCCAGGCAGCGGGCGAAGCCGCCGCGCTGGCGCTGGATACCGGGAAGAACCTCCACACGCTGGACATCCGCGTCTTGCAAGAACGGCTGGCCGCTGCCGATGTAATGATCCATTTTGACGACAGCCTGATCCCCGCCGTGGCCGACAACACGCGGGAGGAAACACAGCATATTTAATGCATAATAAAAGCCGCATCATGCGGCTTTTATTATGCTATACACTCAACGCTCTTCGATATAAACAAAAACTGGAGGTGCAGGGAGTCCCCACTCCCTGCCGAGAAGTCTGAGGACAAGTAGCCCTCAGCGGCTCCTCTCCCTCACCCTGCGAAGTTCACGTCAATTGCGCCGTTGGAGGTGCGCACGCTCAAGGGAATCATACCCTCTGAGTTCTTGGGCAGGTTATTATTGCCGTTGGAGGTGCTGCTCTGGATAGCATAATCGCTCTGGCGGCCGGGCATGTTGGCAGTGATGCGGCCATTGCTGGTGCGAAGGGTGATATCGCTGCCCTTGATATCGGTGCTGTTGATGGCACCATTGCTGGTGGTGATGGACAGCTGGCCCACGGCGTGCACATGATCGGCATTGGCGCGGCCATTGCTGGTGCTGATGGTCAAATCCTGCTCGCAGGAGATGCGAAGCGCCTCGATACGGGCGTTGCTGGTCTGGATACGGGAGCTTTGCTTCAGCTTGAGGTTCTCTGCCTGGACGCGCCCGTTGCTGGACTGCGCTTGCAACAGCTTCGCGCTGAGCTGCAACAGCGTGATGCGGCCATTGGTGGTACGAAGGGTGGTGTTGCAAAGGCTACTGAGATTCTCCAGGCTGATAGAACCATTGCTGGTGCTCACAGAGAGGTCTACCAGCAAATCCTTGGGAATGTTCAGCTCAATGGTGGGTGCGACACGCTTGCCAAAGGCCATGCGAAGGGCGTCCATCAGCCCGGTAAAATTGACAATTGCACCTGTTTGCACATGCGTGAGGGACAGATGTCCGTTGCGGCAGGAGACGGTGTATTTGTCCTGCTCGCTGGTGTAGTAGACCAGTTTGACCTGGCTGTTGTTGCTGGGCGTCACCACAACGGGCATGTTGCTGGCGCTGATGGTGATATCGCTGATGTCAGATCCATCCAGCACCACTTCTTGGCGCACGTAGGATTCAAGCACTGCGTCTACCTTGGGCGCAGACTGATATTCGCCGCGAAGGCGAGCAGCGATGGTTTCGATGCGCTCCATATCGGCGGTGGCGGCTTCTTCGGTCATGCCCTCCTCAATGCGGTCGTCCAGCATCTCGGCATAAAAGGCCACAGTGTTGTTGCGGGTGTTCTCGTCCAGGAAGGACAAGGCCTGGGACAGCTCTTGCAGGTATTCATTGCGGGTCATGGGCTCGTCCTCCTTATAGATAGTGACAAAATGAGTGATAGATACGGATGGTCGGGCGCTCAGCAGGCGGGTTGTCGCTGCGTTCTTCCGGGCAGGGCGACGGCGCTACGTCTTTTTCGACCCCGCGCATGTTATCCAGAAAAATGGTGATCATAATGCTGCCTCCGTCTTTACAAAGTCGTACACCTTGCGCACCTCTTGCCACTCGCTGAGGAAGGCCAGGATACGCTCGCGCCCGGTGGGGGTGATGGCATAGTAGCGCCGAAGTCGGCTGTTGTGCTCCAGCGAGTATACGGTGAGGCACTGCGCACTCTCCAGCCGTTTCAAAATGGGATACAATGTGGATTCCGAAATCTCTATCACGTCCGACAGGTCTTTGATCAGCTGATAACCGTAAGAATCCCCACGGCAGAGCAGCGATAGAACGCAAGCCTCGATCAGGCCACGCTTCAACTGTGCATCCAAGGCAATCCCTCCTTACGAGATATATAATACACCACATAGTATCGTGTGTCAAGCCATATTTTCAAATTATTTTTCAAGGGAGTGATCGCATGGGCGTTGTGGGAGTGCTGTTGTATTTATTGCTCATCGCACCGGTTCGGGTGGGCATTGTGGTATCCTTTGCGCAGGGCAGCGCGCCCAGCGGCATGCTGGGCGTTTTGGTATGGGGTGTGGGCACGCAGGTCGATTTTGCGGTGGCCCGCGATGATCAGGGGGTGCTCAACCTCAAGTTCCAAACGGCAAACGGCAATAAAAGCGGCGAGAGCGACCTAAGCAAAACAATCGCAAGTATCGCACGTGTTATCAAATCGCTGCGCATTGCCAATATCTCCCGCAGTGTGTTCAAGGCGTCCATTCATCTGAAGGCATTGCAGGCGCGCGCGGTAGTCGGGCTTGCGGATGCCGCGCAAACGGCGCTGCTGACAGGGCTTTTGCAGGTGCTGGCAGCCAAATGGGGCACGCGGCCAGGGGTACGGCTGCGCGTGGACGCCAACTTTCGCGGCGGCAGCGCGCTGTACACCCGCTGCATAGTTCACATGCGGCTGGGAAATATACTGTTAGCATGTCTGCTGGGGCTGTCAGCCTATTTGAAGGCGGGCACAAAGGAGGAACAACCATGGAGCATCACCCCATCGAACACCTGATGCAAACCACGTTAGAGAATATCAAGGACATGGTGGATGTCAACACCGTGGTAGGCGACGCCATTGAGGCGGGCAGCGGCGCGACCATCATCCCCATATCGCGGGTCAGCTTTGGCTTTGTGGCGGGCGGCGGCGAGTATGAGGCGAAAACGGTGACGCCGGAGAATCTGCCCTTTGCCGGCGGCACGGGCGCCGGCGTATCGGTGCAGCCGGTAGGCTTTCTGGTGGTATCCAGCGATGGCGTGAAGATGCTGCCCGCACAAAACATCACCGCGTGGGAGCGTGCCGCCGCCTGCGTGCCGCAGGTGATTGACGATATTCGCGCGCTTTTTGCCAGTAGCAAAGAAGAATCCGCCAAGGAAGTGGGCCTGGAATGAAAAGAATTGCGGCAGGGCTTTTCATGCTGGTGATTTTTCTGTATAATGGAAGCGCCCTGGCGGCAGGCGCGCGCTCCAGCATATTGATCGATGCCGATACCGGGCGTGTGCTGTACGAAAGCAACGCCCATGAAGCGCTGCCCATGGCATCCACCACCAAGGTGATGACGGCGCTGCTGGCGCTGGAGAAAGGCAACCTCACCGATAAAGTGACCGCAAGCAAGAACGCCTTTGGCGTGCCCGGCACCAGCATATACCTCAGCCAAGGCGAGACGCTGACGCTGGAGCAAATGCTTTATGGCCTGATGCTGGCCAGCGGCAACGATGCCGCAGTTGCGGTTGCAGAGCATATCGGCGGCACGGTGGAGGAGTTTTGCCGCATGATGACGGCGCGCGCGGAAGAACTGGGCTGCGAGAACACGGTGTTCCTCACGCCTCATGGCCTGCCCAACGCCGCGCACCACACCACCGCGTACGATCTGGCGCTCATCACTCGCGAAGCCCTCAAAAACCCCACCTTTGCCACCATCGTATCCACCCAGCGTGCCACCATCCCTTGGGAGGGCCACAGCTACGACCGGGTGCTCAGCAACAAAAACAAGCTGCTGAGCACCTATCCCGGCGCACTGGGCGTGAAGACCGGCTATACCAAGGCGGCAGGGCGCTGCCTGGTGTTCGCCGCGCAGCGGGACGGCCTGACGGTGATTGGCGTGGTGCTCAACTGCCCGGACTGGTTCACGGAGGCTGCAGCGCTGATGGACAAGGGCTTTGCGAACTGGCAAAAGGTCACATTGCTCAGCAAGGACGAAGCCATCCGCAGCATTCCCATCGTCAGCGGCGTGGCAGAGAGCGTGACGGTGCGCGCCCTCACCGACGTGGCCGCACCGGTACTGATGGACAGCTGGCCCGACCTTGTGATCGACCTGCCCGAGTACATCAGTGCTGGCGTCAAAAAAGGCGATATCGTGGGCAGCGTATCGCTGACGGATAACGGCCAGGTGCTTTGCACCGTGCCGGTCTATGCGGAAACGGATGTCCCCGCCCGTTCCTTTCGACACGAGCTCGCCCGAATCCTCGAACAATGGCTCTCCAGCGCCGTCCCCGAATGATACGCTGGGCCTCCTTGTGACAGGCACGTGGCTCACATTATGCCTGGGCTTCTGGGCATGGCAAATCAAACGTACATAAAGAATAGAGGAGTACCCATGCGTTTACAAAAGTATCTGGCGCAATGCGGCGTGGCCAGCCGGCGTCACGCGGAAGAAATGATCGAGCAGGGATTGGTGACAGTCAATGGCGCGGTAGTCACCCAGATGGGCGTGCAGGTGGAGGAAACGGACGTTGTCACCGTACGCGGAGAGCGCGTTGTGCCCGAGCTAGACAAGAAATACGTGATCTACCACAAGCCCATTGGCGAGGTGACCACCGTGACCGACCCCGAAGGGCGGCCCACCGTGCTCGACCATTTCCGCGATTACCCCGTGCGCCTCTACCCCGTGGGGCGGCTGGATTTTGACAGCGAAGGCTTGCTGCTGCTCACCAATGATGGCGAGCTGGCCGAAAAAATGATGCACCCCTCCCACGAGGTGGACAAGGTGTACCTTGCCCGCGTCACCGGCAAAATGACCCTCGAGGGCATCCGCCAGTTGCGCCAGGGCATCCTGATGGACGACCACAAGACCTCCCCTGCCAAGGTGCGCGTCATCAAGGAAGAAACCTTTGCCAGTGTGGTGCTGGTCACCATCCACGAGGGCCGCAACCGCCAGGTGCGCCGCATGTTTGAGGGCGTCGGCCACAAGGTGCTGATGCTGCGGCGCGTGGGCTTTGGCGTATTACAGCTGGGCGACCTGCCCCGCGGGCAGTGGCGGGAGCTGACACCGGCCGAAATCATGAAGCTGCAGGCATCGTTATGAGCGATTATCTCCTTCGCTCCGCCCGGTATCTTGCGGCGGAGTGTTTGCAGGCCGTCATTCAACCCGGCGACACGGCGGTGGATGCCACCATGGGCAATGGCCACGACACCTGCTTTCTGGCTGGCCTTGTCAGTGAACAAGGCCGCGTGATCGCCTTTGATGTGCAAGCGCAGGCAGTAGAGCAAACCCGGCAGCGCCTTGACGCCACCGGGCTTTTGCCACGAGCAGAGCTTCACCTGATGGGGCATGAGCGGATGGCCGAGGTGGTGCAAGCACCTGTCCGCGCTGTGGTGTTCAACCTCGGCTGGCTGCCCAGCGGTGATAAATCCGTCACCACCCATTGGGATACCACCCGCGTGGCCGTCCTCGCGGCATTAGAGCTGCTGCTGCCGCTTGGCGTGCTCGTCGTCTGCGTTTATCCCGGCCACCCAGCGGGGGATATGGAACGCGAAGAACTGACGAAGCTGCTGAAAAGCTTACCGCCCCAGCGGTTTAATGTGCTGCATCAGGTGTTTTTGAATGCAGGCGACGGCGCACCGCAGTGCTATGTGGTACAAAGGCAATAAAAAAAGGGCGCAGTTGAGTTCTGCGTCCTTTCTATTGTAGAGCTTAGTCCAACGTTAATCTGCGGCGCGCCTGCATCAGCTTTGTCTTGGGGCGGCTGCGCATGGTGAACACATATGCGACATCTCTTGCGCCGTTTGGGCGCTGCACCTTGTATTTGCGCAGCTTATACACGCGATTGTTTTGCAGGGAAGGGATATCCTGCGCCAGCAGGTACATCAGCGTGCGCGTGGCATCGTTGCGCAAAAAGCGGTGATGCTGCTGGCTGAAGGCAAACTCGCACAATTTTCCGGGGGGGCACACTGTGGTGAACAGCACGCGGTCGCGCTCGATACGCACCTGGTCCAGATCGTGCATGCGCGCCTGGCGCACCATATGGTACAGGCAGGCATACATCTTGCCGCGGCGCATTTTTTCCATTTGTAAAAGCTCGTGTGATTTTCGTTTGGCGTCGTACACCATTAAAAAAACAGAGAGCAGGATGCCCGCTGCGCACAGCAATACAATCCCGTCCAACATCGGCACAGCTCACCCTTCCCCCACAATATGTTGTGATTGTATCATGCACGCTACACAATTTCAAGGGTGTTCTAAAGATGTAGAAAATATTTAACAATTTATGCCGAGGCATCGCTAAACGCCCCAAATTCCATAGAATTTCATGGCGTTTTTTGTCGTAATTTGTTCCATTTCTTCCATTGACATGTCATGCAGCTCTGCCATTTTTTGCAACACAAAGCGCACATACTGGGGTTCGTTGCGCTTGCCGCGCACGGGCTGGGGCGCGAGGTATGGGCTGTCGGTTTCGGCCAGCAACCGGGAGAGGGGCACCACCTTGCACGCCGCCCACAAATTAGGCGCGTTTTTGAAGGTGACCGGCCCCGCAAAGGAGATATAGAACCCCATTTTCACGTATTCTGCGGCCACCTCCGCGCTGCCGGAAAAGCAATGGATAATTCCCCGCGGCAAAACGGCGCGGCTGCGAAATACCTCCAGCATATCGCCATGCGCATCGCGGATGTGGAATATCACGGGTTTATCAAGCTGCTGCGCCAGATCAATCTGCTCTTGCATCACGCGCATCTGCACATCGCGCGGCGAAAGATCGTAATAGTAATCCAGCCCAATCTCGCCCAGCGCCACGGCCCTTTCGTGGCGGAGCAAATGGGTCAATGTATCCAAATAATCTGGCGCAGCGTCCTTGGCCTCGTGCGGGTGCACGCCGCAGGCGGCGTAAATGCGGGGGCTTTTTTCTGCAAGCGCCAGGCAAGCCTTTGATGAAGCAATATCACTGCCCACCGTCACGCAGCATTCGGGCAGAGCGGCAATCACAGCCGCGCGGTCGCCGTCAAAGCGGGCATCATCCAGATGGCAATGGGTATCAAACATCGTTTTCCTCTATTTGGGCAGGGTTTGGGGTGTGGCCTTGCCCGTGTTATCTGTCAGTGTAAGGGTATTGCCGGATACCGTAATGCGGCTCTCCAACGAATAACGCTGCGAAAGCGCGTTCAAATCCAGCCCTGCAAGCTGTGGATAATCCGAGGGCAGCTCCACAAAGTTGGTCCACACCACATACTCTATCACGTCCAGGCTGTCCTTGGTGAGCTTCCCGGCCAAGATGATATATTTATGCTGATTGGGGCGGGTGTCGTCGTAGGAATCATACACGGCATCGGTAAAGTAAAGCGTCTGCCCATCAAATTGATAATCAAAGCGCTCAAACCCTGTCACAACGCCCTCCAGGGTGGACACATCCTGCAAAGAGCCGGATTTGCCGTCCTTGGCGATCACGCACTGGGTGTCATGGCTGAACTGCCCGCCACCGGTGACCTCATATTCTCCGAGCGAGGCCAGCGCCATGGGCATATCATCCTCGGGTTCCACTGTTTCCTCAGCTTGCGGCGGCATCGTGCCGCGCACAGTCACATAGGCACTGTTTGTGTCGTACAGCTCATCGCCAAACACCGTAGCATCGCCCATGCCCGTCAGCTCCGGCGCGTCCGTAGCGGCAGGTGCCTGCTCATCGTCCGCCAGCATTTGCTTGTTGACATCAAGGCCAGTAATCGTATACGAATAGTTGCCGCCGCTGTGGCTGGAAAAGCTGTATTGCCCGTTCGCTTCCTGCGCGTTTTGCAGGGCCTGCAGGGCGGATATGCGTGCCAGCGTGTCCCCGGCAATGCTGTAGTTGATGTTTCCGGGATGCACCGCGGCAATGCGCGTCAACAAGCTTTCAAAGGGCTGGCACGCGCTGGCAATGGCCTTTCCAAGCGCGGATGGCTCCTCCATCTGGAACACCGCCACGCCCATCGGCTCCGGCGTGGGGGTGGCCTCCGGGGAAGGTTTGCTGCCGCATGCGGTCAATAAAATGCAGCATAGCAGCAAAATCCCGAAACTTATGCGTTTGGTCATGGCGATCCCTCCTTATATGACCGATTGGGGGGGATTGGGTTACGCTGGGGCTACTCGCACCAGACCCTCGGCAGGGATCAGTGATCCCTGCACCCCCACTTTGGTATTCAATGATGGCGCTTGCTCTTAAAATGCTGCAGGGGAATGCAGCTTATTGCTGCCGCCCACTCCATGATTATAGCATAAATCGCAGCGCTGTGTGCAATCTTCGCCCGACAATTACCGCGTGAAAGTGAAGGAAAAATTGTCGTTTTCTGCCGGATCGCCCAGCGCATCCAGCCCCCCGCAGATGCTGCGGGTAATCACCAGCGTGTTTTCGTCCGGCGCATCCACCTCCAGCGCGCCCGTTTGCAGCACGCGGCGTGCCCGCCGCTGGTGCAGCAGCCCCCGTATTTCATCGTGTAGCGACTTATCGCCGCCCTGCCAGGGGAAGGTGCTGCGGCAGTATGGGTCGGGCGCGCCCTGGACGCCCATCTCGTCCCCATAATAAATGCAGGGTACGCCAGGCAGCGCAGTCAAAATGCGGATCATCTGCACATACCGCTGCCGCCCAAGCGCGTATTGTTCCGGCGTCAGGCGCTTGCCGCCGCGCTGAACCACCGGCAATTCCTCAAACGTGTGGCCGCACAGCACATTGATGGCGCGGGCACGGTCATGGCTGCCCGCCAGGTTCATCAGCGAATAATAGAAGGGCGGCGCGTAGTTGTCCCGCTGGCTGAGGATCAGCCGCCGCAGCTGGTGCGCGTCCGAGCGCCCTGTCAGGAAATCAATAATCGCCTCGCGCAGCGGATAGTTCATCACGCTGTCCAGCGTATCGCCCAGGCAATAGCAGCGCATTTCGCCGTAGGCCTCCTTGTGGCTGGCATCCTCCCACACCTCGCCCAGCAGCAGTGCATCCGCTGCTTGCTCCTTCACGGCGCTTCGCAAATCACGCAGAAAGCCCATGGGCAGTTCGTCCGCCACATCAAGCCGCCAGCCTGCCGCGCCGCGCCGGATCCACTGGCGTGCCACGCCGTTCTCCCCCAGCATAAACGCACGAAGAGATGGCGCATTTTTGTTCAGCTCCGGCAAATCCTCAATGCCCCACCAGCTGCGGTATTTATGCGGGAACTCCGTAAACGTATACCAGGTGGCATAGGGCGACCCCTGGCTCTGGTACGCGCCCACGGTATCGTAGGTGCCAAAGCGGTTGAAGTACAGGCTGTCCTCGCCCGTGTGGCTGAACACGCCATCCAGCAAAATACGGATACCCTGCGCCTTGGCCGCCTGGCAAAGATCGATAAAATCCTGGTTGTGGCCAAGGATCGGATCCACCCGTGTGTAATCCGCCGTGTCATAGCGGTGATTGCTGCGCGCCAGAAAAATCGGGTTGAGATAGAGCACCGTCACACCCAAATCGCTCAAATAGGGCAGCTTTTCTTGTATTCCCTTCAAATCGCCGCCAAAGAAATCCTGCGCGCAGTTGTCAAAGCGTTTGTTTGGCATCAGAAGCGGCACGTCATCCCAATTTTCGTGCAAAATAACATCTGCCCGGTCGCTGACGGGGGGATGGCTTCGGTAAAACCGGTCCGGAAAAATCTGATACATCACGCCGGTACGCATATATTCCGGCACCTGATAATCCTTCGCATACACCGTCACCTGATAGCCGCGCGGCTGTGCACCCTGCACGCCCTCACCGCCCAGCTGATCGGCATTGCTGCCATACGCATGCTCTACGCCAGACGCGTCTACCGCGCGAAAATCATACCAGCACAACATCGGCACATCGGGCAGCTTTACCTTTGCCTCATACGCGCCGCCGCCAAGCGGGGTCATGTTGATCCACTTTTCGCTGCCGTCATAAAACCGAAGCGTCGCCCGTTGTGCATCCACAGCGCCATATAAACGTAGCGTCAGCACGCTGTCACAGGGCTGAGCTCCCAGTGGTTCGCGGCAGCGCAGAAGATAAGAATCATGAAAAAGTTGCATAAAAACCTGCCTTATCTACAAAACATCCTTCTCATTGTACCATTTTATGCGCTTCCCCGCAACTGGGGATTCCTTCAGAAAAATACTCCAGCGTCACAGGATGTTTATGATCATACCAGAAAACGCGGGTGGTGCCGTCATACGGGAAGTGCTCCACGCGCAGCGGACGGCGCGTTTCGCTGCGAAGCGCTGCCTCCCGCTGTTTATCCCGAAGCTGCGGCACAGCATCCGGCAGCATGCCCTTGCTGTCGTGCAGCAAACAATCCAGCTTGATCAAATGCTGCGCATACGCTGCGTCGCCCACCGCGCAAAGGAATTCCAGCAGCCGCGCGTATGCGTTTTTGAGCGATATTTTGTCCTGTGCCGCGCGTCCAGGGAACTTCGAAAACGCCTCGAAGAACCCATACCCGCCCAGCAACTGCATGCCGTACGCCACAGCGTTTGCAAAAAGCCCGCTGTTGTAATATTTATCAATCAGCGCTTCGATATCCTTGAGCCGCATCAAATCGTCCATCGGCATCGTGGGACTGGAGAATACTTCATAAGGCGGCGCATCGTCAAACACAAAGCCCAGTTCCGCGTTTTGCGCACGCAGCGGCGAGCCTTTCAGCAATTTGAGGAAGCCCAACTGCAGCATATGCGGGCGCGCGGCCAGACACGCATCCACGCCTTTTTTGAAAGTGTCCAGGGTTTCACGCGGCAGCCCGGCAATCAGGTCCACATGGATGTGACAATTCTGCATTTCGGCCAGCCGCGTGATGTTGCAAAAAGCCGCATTCAGATCGGTCTTTCGGCACACGGCATCCAATGTGTCCGGGTGGACGGACTGTATACCCGCCTCAAACTGCACCCGCGCGGGGGGCAACTCCGCAATGATTTGCAGCATTTCCGCATCAAACAAATCCGCCGCCACCTCAAAATGAAAGGTGCAATCGGTGTCCAGCGCCGCCACAAAGCGCAAAATTTGCTTGGCACGCGCTTTGTTGGCGTTAAACGTGCGGTCTACAAACTTGATGCAATGCGCACCGCGTTCCACCAGCAGCGTAAGCTCCGTAAACACACGCTCCAGCGGCAGGTATCGCACGCCCTCTGTGGCGCTGGACAGGCAGTACGCGCAGGAAAACGGGCAGCCGCGGCAGCTCTCGTAGTATACCAGCAGGTTCTTCATGCCGCCCATGCGCTCGCAAGATGCAAAATAGCTTTCGGTAAAGGGCGAGGGGAACGCCGCAAAATCGGCATGAAGCGGCACCGCATACCGGCCGCGCTTGGGCGGCTTTCCGCTTTGCAATGCCTCCAGCAAAGCAGGCAATGCCTGCTCGCCCTCGCCCTGCAACAGGTAATCAGCCTCGGGATAATCCTCGTCAAAGCTGACCTCCGGGCCGCCCAGGATGATATGGATATCCGGCAATAATTTCTTGATCTGCCGCGCCAGATGCAGCATTTTATCGATGTTCCAGATATAGCACGAAAAGCCCGCCACATCGGGGCGCAGCCGATACAGCGCCGTCAGCACGGCATCAAAGCTGTCGTTGATGCTATGCTCCAGCACCGTGGTTGTAACACGCGCAAGCCGCGCGTCGCACGCAGCCTTCAGGCACCAGGGCGCAAGGGATTTGTGCACCTGCTTGGCGGATAACGCCACAATCACGGCTTTCATACGTTGGGCAGCCTCCTCAAATTCCCTACCATCATACCACATAATACTTTACAAAACCAGCATTTGCGCTTATACTGGTCAAGTCTAAGTTAAAGGAGGCTGTCCTATGAATACCGCGCCCTACACCCCCGCTGGCATCGAGCCGAAATGGCAAAAAATCTGGCAGGATGCCCAGGCATTCGCCGCAAGCGATGACTACAGCAAGCCGAAATTTTATTGCTTGATTGAGTTCCCCTATCCCTCCGGTGTTGGCCTGCATGTGGGCCATCCGCGCCCGTACACCGCGCTGGACGTGGTGGCGCGCAAACGCCGCATGGAAGGGTATAATGTGCTGCACTGCATCGGCTGGGATGCCTTTGGCCTGCCCACCGAGAATTATGCCATCAAAAACCACATCCACCCCGCCAAGGTGACGGCGGACAACATCGCGCATTTCCGCACCCAATTGCAGCGCCTCGGCTTCTCTTTCGACTATAGCCGCGAGGTAGACACCACCGATCCCACGTACTACAAATGGACGCAGTGGATTTTCCTGCAATTGTTTAAGCACGGCCTCGCCTATAAGACGCACATGCCCATCAACTGGTGCACCAGCTGCAAATGCGTGCTGGCCAACGAAGAAGTGGTGGACGGTGTGTGCGAGCGCTGCGGCAGCCCGGTCATCCGCAAAGAAAAAAACCAGTGGATGCTGAAGATCACCGCCTATGCGCAAAAGCTGCTGGACGGCCTGGATCGTCTGGATTTTATCGAGCGCGTCAGCGCGCAGCAGCGCAACTGGATCGGCCGCTCTGAGGGCGCGGAGGTGGACTTCCCCATCGCCGGCCTCGATGAAAAAATCCGCGTGTACACCACGCGCCCGGACACCATCTTTGGCGCGACGTACATGGTGCTCTCGCCCGAGCATCCGCTGCTTGCCGCCCAGAAAGATAGAATTTCCAATTATGACGCGCTGATCGCCTACCGCGAGGCCGCCGCCCGCAAGAGCGATTTTGAGCGCACCGAAATGAACAAAGACAAAACCGGCGTTAAGATTCAAGGCCTGATGGCCATCAACCCCGCCACCGGCAAGGAAATCCCGCTGTGGATTTCCGATTATGTGTTGATGACCTACGGCACAGGCGCCATCATGGCTGTGCCCGCGCATGACGGGCGCGACTGGGATTTTGCCAAGAAGTTTGGCCTCCCCATTGTTGAGGTCGTAGCCGGCGGCGATGTGCAGGAAGCAGCCTTTGAGGACATCGCTCAGGGCACGATGGTCAACTCCGATTTTCTCAACGGCCTGTCCGTGGCCGATGCCAAGAAGGCGATCATCGACAGCTTGGTAGAAAAAGGCATTGGCGAGCGCAAAGTCAACTTCAAACTGCGTGATTGGGTGTTTGCGCGCCAGCGCTATTGGGGCGAGCCGATCCCGATCATCCACTGCCCGCACTGCGGCATGGTGCCCATGGACGAAAGAGAGCTGCCGCTCCTCCTGCCCGAAGTAGAACACTACGAGCCGACCGACGACGGCGAAAGCCCCATCGCACGCATGACCGATTGGGTAGCTACCACCTGCCCCGTGTGCGGCGCGCCCGCCAAGCGCGAGACCGACACCATGCCCCAGTGGGCAGGCAGCAGCTGGTACTTCCTGCGCTATTGCGATCCGCACAACCCGGACGCGCTGGCCAGTAAGGAAGCGCTGGATTATTGGATGCCGGTGGACTGGTACAACGGCGGCATGGAGCATACCACGCTGCACCTTCTGTACAGCCGCTTCTGGCACCTGTTCCTGCACGATATCGGCGTGGTGGACGCGCCGGAACCCTACGCCAAGCGCACCAGCCACGGCATGGTGCTGGGCGAGGACGGCCAGAAGATGAGCAAGAGCCGCGGCAATGTGATCAATCCCGACGTGGTGATTGACGACATCGGCACCGATGCCTTCCGCATGTTTGAGATGTTCATGGGCGCGTTCGACCAGGCGATTCCGTGGTCTACCACCGGCGCGCGCGGCTGCCGCAAATTCCTGGACCGCGTGTGGCGCTTGCAGGATATGCTGACAGGCGGCAGCATCCGCAAGGAAACCCGTGTGCTGTTCAACCAAACCATCAAAAAAGTATCCGAAGACTATGAACGCATGAAGTTCAACACCGCCATCGCCGCGCTGATGACCCTGGTCAACGAAGTCTATCAGATCGGCAGCATCACGAAGGAAGAGTTCAAAATCCTGCTGCTGCTGCTCTCCCCTGTCGCGCCCCACATCTGCGAGGAAATCTGGGCTTTGAACAGCTATGGCGGCTATGTTTGGCAACAGAAGTGGCCCACATACGACGAGAACGCCCTCACGTATGATGAGGTCGAAATCGCGGTGCAGATCAACGGCAAGGTGCGCGGCAAGCTCATGATCCCCTCCACCCTCACCCCCGAATCCGCCAAGACCGATCTGCCCCAGATGGAAGCCGTGCAAAAGCTGGTAGGCGATCAGCAGATCGTGAAGGTTGTGTTCGTACCGGGTCGGTTGTTGAATATCGTGGTGAAGTGATGGGACGGGGGAATGCTGGGGCTGCTCGCCCCAGACCCCAGGCAGGAGACCAGTCTCCTGCACCTCGATCTTTGTATCCTTCGATGCGAATTGCGTGATTGGGTGCGTGTACGAAGAAGGCCGTTTTAGGCGAATGGAATGCAAACATTCCCTCGCCTAAAACGGCCTTCTTCGCACACACATGAAGCAAAAACGCCTCAAGTACTGCGTAATATTTCTAATTTCAGCCTGACAATAGGTACATGATGTAGAATTAACTTGTGCATACAAGAAAGGGGTGATTATTGTCGTTGCACGGAAAAAGCCGGGGCCTCATCCAGAAAAGCCATTAGACATGTCTATCAAGCTCAGGATCGATAAGGAAACGATAGAGCAAATCGAATTTTGCAAGAAAGAGCTCAATATGACCCGCTCTGCCTTTTTGCGAAAAGGTGTAATGAATCTGTATGAGCAGTTTCAAAGAAAATGAAAAGAGACGGCTTCCTACTCGTCAAAGTCGCAGCCGCCTCCCCCACCAGCAACGCTCGAAAGCCTTGTCAGCGTAAATATTATGACATGCGCTGCGATTTCTTTCAAGGGTTGTGTCATTTTGAAAAGAGAGGAACAACGCATGAACATTACTAGAAGAATTATTCCTTGGCAATATCAACCCCAATCAGAAATGCTTTGATGCTCAATCAAAATATGCCAAATTCATGAAAATCATTTCCGACAACGAGGAAAAGCTACGTGCCTATTTTGAGTATTCCCCTTCAAAGACAGCACCGCACCTTTTCCAGCAACTGATGAATGCGCACAGCGAGATTCTGCAGTTCAGTGAAATGAACCGCTTTATTGAGGGTTTCCAGCCGGGAGCACGATTTATGTTGGACGCACTGATCTATCCCCAGCAAAGCGTCATTCGGGATATTTGCTGAATATTCACCAACGGATAATCTATCAGTTCAGGTGGGCAGTGGCGTTTAGCCGCTGGTTAGCCGCGATACTCATGAAAGATACAAAAGTGCGGGTCCAGGGGGATCATCCCCCTGGCGGGGACTGGGGCGGAGCCCCAGCGTTCCCCGTTCCCCTATCACAGCCTATACACCCGATGCGGCACAGCGCTTCGGTCCGCCGCATAGCGGCTGGTACGCATACAGTCAAAAGACGCCTCCAGGTCGCGGCGCTCGAACAGCTCGGTCACGCCCAGGCGCCTAGCATCAGCCGCAAACGCGTCTACCAGTGCATCGCGTCCGGGGGCATCCAAGGGCATACGCACGATGCGGACATAGCGGATGCCGAGCGTTTCGAGCTCGATACGGCGGTACTGATCGGCATCAGGTTTGAGGGTAAGCCCTATGTCTATTATAGACAGTGCATGTTCCAGGGTACTATCGCTGAGGTATGGGACGCTTGCATCGTCATATAGGCAAATGTGCGAATCCTTAGAAAACTCCTGAAAAAGTGCTATCAAGAAGGACATATACTCGCCAGCTGCGCCATAATAACCGCTAAGAAAATCATTGATCAGGTTATCCACATCGGCATCGGGGTTCCACAGAAGCTTGGAGAGCAAGTAAATCTTGAGTGCGGCAAAGGCGCTGGTCTCGCCGGGGCTATAATTTCCCTGCTCGAACACGCCTTTCACGCCCATATCGCGGAACAATTGCAGGTTGGGCTGCAGCACATCGAAGTTAGGAAAGGGCTGCAAGTAGTTTTTGAAATTGGTGGTATAATCCCAAATGTAAAGGTTGTCTGTGATGGCCGCCCACGCACGCAGATCGTCCACAAAACGGTGCGCGCAAGGCTCAAACGCATGCGCCTTGGTGGTTTCAACATCAATTTGCGGGATGGCATAGACGCAATCCGCGATGGGATGCAAAAAGCAACTCTCAATACTGCACAGGCGCACGATTACATTGCTGCGCGGGCGGATGGTGCGAGGCGCGCGGCGGCAATAGAGATAGGCAAAGGTATGGATGAAATTGCGCGGGAACTCGTCCGCAATGGCATCGGCCACAGCATTGACAAAGGCGATCATGGTGCCGGCGGCGCTGCCCTCCTGATCATCCAATGCTTTGCAGGCGGGGCACTGGCAATGGTTATACCAGTCGTTTTGTGCAACGGAAAAGATGGTGCAATCAGGGTTCTCCCGCATCCAGCGGCGCACGCCATCGATGCACAGGGCCAGTACGTCTGGATTGGTGAGGCAAAGCTGGCTTTTGTGCTCCAGGCGCTGTCCATCCACGAGGGAAAAGTACTCGGGATGCTCTGCGAAATACTGCTCCGGCGGCAGAAGCTGCTCAAAGGTGTGGCTGTAGTTAAAGAAGCGCGTTCGCCCGCCGCCCTCGTCCGGGATGCGCGCACGGCAGGAGTTGAGCTTGCTTTTGAGGGCAAAGTGCCCGTCCAGTGCGCCCGTCCAGTACACCTCGCGGTAGGCAAAGGCGGGTTTTTCACGGCGGATGCCTTTCTTAAGCCGAATGGCGTCCAGGCGCGGGACAATCTCGCAATCCGGCGCAAGAAAGCGGCAGCCGCATTCCTTCTCCAGAAAGTCATACACGCCAAACACCGCGCCGCGAAGGCTATCGCTGGTAATGCGCACGCGCTTTCGCGTCACATCGATGGTGAAGCCCTCGTCCGTACCCTCCCCTGCCTCGATAATAATCGAAAGGCCGCCCCCCGCCAGGGCGGAGGCGCGGCCGGTGATGCGC
>JAVBRU010000089.1:0-25383 GCA_031547595.1 Eubacteriales bacterium | reverse complement strand
CGTGGCCGTCTGGCGGGTTGCGCTCGTTGTTTCGCATTGGTTGTATGTCGTGTGTTTTTCGTTAACCGGGGTTGGTTCTATTTATTCGAAATAGAACGCCGGGTTCGCGGGGCTGACCGTGCCGTCCGCTGCCACGCTGATGGTGAGCTGGTTAGAGCCAATCAGCGAATAGCGATCCATATCGATATTGGATGTATCTGCCATCACCGTCTGGGACGCGCCGCGATTGATGGGGATCGTCGCCGTCTTGAGGGTTTCGCCCCGTGCTTCGCATAGATACGAGATCGTCACCTGCTCGGTAACAGGGGTAGGTTCAATATAGTTGAAATAGAACGCCGGATTCGCGGGGCTGACCGTGCCGTCCGCCGCCACACTGATGGTGAGCTGGTTAGAGCCGATCAGCGAATAGCGATCCATATCGATGTTGGACGTATCTACCATCACCGTCTGGGACGCACCGCGATTGATGGGGATCGTCGCAGTCTTCAAGGTTTCGCCCCGTGCTTCGCACAGGTACGAGATCGTCACCTGCTGGGGCACCACCGGCTCTGTATAGCTGAAATAGAAGGTGGGGTTCGCAGGGCTGATCGTGCCATTGGCGGCCACGCTGATTGTCATCTGTACATTACCCTGCAGCGTGTAGGCGGAGCCGATGCCCGACAAATCCGCCGTAACCGTTTCAGACTTGCCCTTGGTGATGTTGATACTGGTTTGCTTAAGGGTTTCCTTTGTCGCCTCGCAATAATAGAGGATCGGCACATTCACACTGCCGGGATCCGGCGCGGTGTAGGTAAAGTGGAATGTGGGCTGCGAGGGCGACACATTGCCATTGGCGTCCACCGAGACGGTGAGGGACGTAGAACCCACAAGCGTATAGCCCGCGCCGATGCCCGATAGGTCAACCGCCACGGATGTGGATTTGCCACGCGCCAGGTTGACAGACGGGGTCTTGAGCGTTGCGCCCGTGGTGTCGCACACATACTTGATGGAAACTGCCTGCATATAGTCGAAATAGAAGGTGGGTTGGGACGGCGTGGGATTGCCGCTGGCATCCACATATACAGACAGGTAGGTAGGATCAAGCGGGTAATACTTGGGATCGAGGGTGCCTGAATTGGAATAGATTGTGTTGTTTGCGCTGCGCGTCATGCTCACCACTTCGCTCTTGAGCAGCTCGCCATTGTCCTTGCGGCGGTAGTACACCGTCACATCGGCTGTGGTGGCCTGCGGCTCGCGATAGAAGAAGGTGACGGAGGCCGGAGAAGAAACACCGGCGCTGTTGACGCTGACATTGACAGGACTGGAAGAAATCAGCGTGTAGCCCGTGGGCACCAAGCCGGAGTTTGCGTACACCGGGGTGCTGGTGCCATACTTGACGGTGATACTATCCCGGTGCAGGAAGCCATCTTTCTCTGTCAGGTAATAAATCGGCACCTCCACCGTCTGCGAAGACGTGTTGCGGTAGGTGAAGGTAACGGTGTTCTGGCTGACCACGCCCTGATTGCTGACCGTTACATTAACAGACGAAGCGCTGATCAGCGTGTAGGTGCTGGGCACAATGCCGGATACCGGCGCAACGGCGGTGGTCCTGCCATAGGGCAGCTTCACGATGGTGCTGTGCAGCTCAATACCCGTATCCAGCACATACTTGACCGTGATGGAGGCCGTCTGCGGCAGCGGCGTGGGTGTTACTTTGGGTGCCTGGTAGCGGAAGGTGACGGCGGCAGGCGAAGCCACGCCGTTCGATACACTGACTGTCACAGAAGCGCTGCTTGTGAGCGTATAGCCGCTTGGCACATACTGGCTGTTGGGATAGATGGTGGTGCCCGCATACAGCAGGCGATTTTCGCGCCCAATCAGCGTGTTGTTATTATCAATATAGTAAACCGGCACCTGAACACCCTTGGGGCTGACGGTAGGCGTAGCAGTGGGGCCCTTGGTGATTTCCGGCGGCGCGGTGACTACAGACGTGCTATAATACAGCAGCGTCAGCGTGTCTTTGCCCGCAATGCCGTCCACCTTCAGGTTGTTATAGGATTGGAAGCGTTCCACGGCCTTTTTGGTTTTCTGGCCAAAGATGCCGTCAATGGTGTCGTTCAAATAGCCAAGCTCGGCCAGCCGAACCTGCATTTTGCGTACATCCTCGCCCCGGTCACCCACATAGAGGGTGGTAAAAGCAGGCGTAGGCGAAGGCGACACCGTGGGCACCATGGACGGCGTAGGCGTTTGTGTCTGCAGCTGCACAGTGGCCGTCGGCGTGGCTAAAGCGTCCGGCGGAATGGGTGTGACAGCAGGCGCCGCATCCGTTGCCGCCGACAGTGTCAGGATCATATACACCAGCAGCGTTCTCAATAAGTCCATATCATCCACTCCTTTTATGGCATACAATTACAGGGAAGGTTCAACCATCTAACGCGGCACGAAGTGCTTTTCATCCACGCACCGCGGAGATTTACAAAGAAATAAACTTGGCAAATTGCGGAAGGATTCCGATACCATCCGGATAATGCGCCGCAAACTGGGGCACGGCGTGGCTGGGGAAGGAGTTGCCCTCAATAAAGCAGGGGCCGTCCTTGGTGATGGCCACATCCCACGCCACAAAGCGCACCTGCGGCACCACATGCATGGCGGTGAGGCACATGGCCTTCACTTCTTCCCAGTAAGGCAATTGGAAACCCACGATGGGCGTGCCCGTCATGGGGTGGGCGGTGAAGGTGTTGCCCTGCTTATCCGCCCCGCAGGTAAGCAGCTTGCCGCTTGCCAAATCCACCCGCGCGGCCATGCCGCCGCAGTCCACATTGTCCATCACGCGGCCATTGCCAATGCGCAAAAAAGCGTACACAATGCCTTCTTGTTTGTCGCCCAGCAGCGTAGCCACGCGCACGGTATTCACAGAGGTAGGGCAAAGCGCCGCCAGATCGGGGTGCTGCACCACCAGTTCTTCCAGTATGCCAGCGCCTTGATCGCGAAGGCGCAGACAAAAGCCCGGCATGTCCCCCGCCCAATCGGCTGCGGTGTATTTCTCAATACCCTGACCGCTGGAGCCCTCGAGGGGCTTGTAAATCACACTGTCCTTGCCCTGCAAAAACTCTGCCAGAGCCTCCGTGGTCAAGCTGTCATCCACCTTGATCCATCCACGCTTTACCTGATCGGCAAACAGAGTGTTGAACTGCGTTTTATCATCAAAGAAATGCCAGTATTCCTTATCGTTCATCCGGCGCACAATGCTGTTTGAGATACCGCGGGTGATGACGGTCTTCCGCTGCGCCCCGTTCAGACGGTACATCTGCGCGATTTTATAATCCATATAGCCCGCATTATATTTCAGCGCGCAGGCCACCATATCCGACAGTAGCCAAATATACGGCCTGCCCGTTTTGAGGTGCAAAAGCTTGGCCGTTTCGCGCATACGCGCATAGTCCATCTTGCCGATGCGGTTGATCACATAGGATATACGGCTCATATTTCCTCCACGTTATACGTTGAAACGGAACAATGTGATATCGCCATCCTGCATCACATATTCCTTGCCCTCGCTGCGCACCAGGCCCTTTTCTTTGCATAGCGCCATGCTTCCAAGGTCTTTGAGGGTCTGGTAGGGCACGATCTCCGCGCGGATAAACCCGCGCTCAAAATCAGTATGAATTTTGCCCGCCGCCTGAGGTGCTTTGGTGCCGCGGGTGATCGTCCAGGCGCGGCATTCGTCCTCGCCCGAGGTAAGGAAAGAAATCAACCCCAGCAGCTTGTAGCACGCCGTCACCAGCTTATCCAGGCCGCTTTGGCCAATGCCCAGTTCGCGCAGGAACTCCGCCTTTTCGTCCGCTTCCATCTGCGCGATCTCCTGCTCGATCTGGGCTGAAATCACCAGCACCTCGGCACCTTCCTTATGCGCAATGGCCTTCACCTGCCGCACAAAGGGGTTGTCGTCCTCGTTTTCGCTGACGGCGTCCTCCGCGATGTTGGCAGCGTATATCACGGGCTTGGTGGTGAGCAAGAACCAGCCCTTGGCTACCTCTTTTTCTTCGTCGTCCATAGGGCAGGTGCGCGCGGGGTTGCCGGCCTCCAAGTGCTTCAGCACGCGCAGGGCGAAATCCGCTTCCTCGGTATACTTTTTATCGCCGGTCTTGATCATCTTGCGCGCCTTGTCTTCCCTGCGCGCCACGGTGTCCATATCGGCAAAGATCAGCTCCAGATTGATGGTCTCGATGTCCCGGGCAGGGTCCACCGTGCCATCCACGTGGATAATGTTCTCGTCCTCAAAGCAGCGCACCACGTGCACCACTGCGTCCACCTCGCGGATGTGGGAGAGGAACTTGTTGCCCAGGCCTTCGCCGCGGCTCGCGCCCTTCACAAGCCCCGCGATATCCACAAACTCTATGCTGGCCGGGGTCACCTTCTTGGGGTGATACATCTCCCCCAGCACATTCAGCCGCTGATCGGGCACTGCCACCACGCCGGTATTGGGTTCTATGGTGCAAAAAGGGTAATTCGCCGCCTGCGCCCCCGCATTGGTGATGGCATTAAATAATGTGCTCTTGCCCACGTTGGGCAGCCCGACTACGCCTAATTTCATTGGTTCAGTCCCTCTCCATGTCATAATGTACCACAATCAGGTCTATTATACCCCTTTTTTTGTGGTATTGCAACAGCAGCGAGCGCCGCACGGGCGCAGAGGATGTAAATCCTTGCGCCTACAGGCCTCACACAACTGTCCCTTAATAATACAAAAATGGGGGTGCCGGGATCACTGATCCCTGCCGAGGAGTCTGAGGGCGAGTAGCCCTCAGCGTACTTTTCCTCTTCGTTTCCCCACCAGCAGCTCCACATCCACCGTCATATCGGCCACAGCGCTCAAATCCAGCTGCGCCGCGTCCACGCCAAAGAGCATCGGCGTCATGGCGGCAAAGGCGGCCAGCTGCGCCGCCGTCACCGGGCGTGTGGCTGTGACGCGCTGGCGCTGCAGCAGCGTAAAATGCTCCTCAAAATAGGCGACGACCGACGCGTTATCATGGCTCTGCGCACGCAGCTGATTGCCCGCGGCATTCCGCAGCTGCGCCAGATAATTGGGGCCGGGGATGGCCTTGATGAGCAGGCCGTCGGGTCTCAGAGCACGGGCAAACTCCGCATAATTGGCGGGAGTAAACACATCCAGTAGCACATCCATGCTCACATTTTTGACGGGGATGTTGGTCAAATCCGCCACCAGCCAGCCGACTGCATTGCCCCCTCGCGCGGCCAGGGCAATGGCATCCTTGGACAGATCAAATGCCAGCACCTGCGCTTTTCGCGGCATGGCGGCTGCAATATACCGGGCATAATAGCCCTCACCGCAGCCGGCGTCGAGGATACGCAGTGCCTCCTTGTGCGCGGTCCGGCGCAGGATGATGTTCAGCATCGCCTGCACCACGTCCTGATAAAAGCCATCCTCGAACACCGCGCGGCGGCTCTCAAACAGCGTTTTGGAATATTTATCGGTACCTTTTCCCGGCGCAAAATTGACGTATCCCTTTTGAGATACGTCAAAGCAGTGCTTTTTTGCGCAACGCAGGCTGTTGCCCTCCGGCCGAAGCGGCCTATGGCACAGCGGGCAGATCAGCGCGTCAGAAACAGCTGCAAACTTGTCCATCACTTATTGGGCACATAGCCCAGGGTTCGAAGGTCTTCAATGGAGTTGCGCCAATCAGGGCACACCTTCACCCATAATTGCAGGTTGACATGCGTGCCCAGCAGCGCCTCGATATCGACACGCGCCTCGCTGCCGATCTTTTGCAGCATGCTGCCTTTCTTGCCGATGATGATACCCTTGTGCGAATCCTTCTCGCAGTATAGCGTCGCATCGATTTCTATCAGCTTATCGCTCAGTTTTTTGAAGGCCATCATCTCCACGCCAATGCCGTGGGGCACTTCCTCACGCAGATTGCGCAGCGCCTTTTCGCGGATCAGCTCGGCACAGATGTCGCGCTCGGGCTGGTCGGTCAGCATATCGTCGGGGAAATACTTGGGGCCAACGGGCAGATTGGCGCGTAGCTGAGCCTTGAGCTCTTCAATGCCATCGCCGGTACGTGCACTGATGGGCATGATCGCATCATAGCCCGCAGCCGAAAACTCGTCAATCAGCCGCAGCAGCGAGGACGGCTCCACCAGGTCGATCTTGTTGAGCAGCAGGATTTTGCGCACGCGCTTTTGCGCCATATCCGCAACAATGCGGCGGTCGTTGGGGCCGATGGCGGTTACATCCACCAGCACCAGCATGGCGTCCATGCCGTCCATGGCATCCTGAATGGATCTGACCATGTATTCGCCAAGCTTGGTGCGCGGCGTGTGCATGCCGGGGGTATCCACAAACACCATCTGGCTGTTTTCATCGCCCAGTACGCCCATGATGCGGTTGCGGGTGGTCTGGGGCAGGTTGGACACGATGGCCACTTTCTCGCCCACCAGGGTGTTCATCAAGGTAGATTTGCCCACATTCGGGCGGCCCACAATGGCCACAAAGCCCGAACGGAACGCTTTTGTTTCAGACATCGGATAATTCCCTTCTACTATTAAAGTTCTTCTTGTAAACGAAATCCGTGGGGCAAAAGCTGGGCCAGCAGGGCCTCGTCGCGCTCCTCGCCGCAGGCGACAATCACGCGCAGCCCCGGCGCGAACTCATACAGCGCCTGGCGGCAAATACCGCATGGCCAGGCGATCTTCTGCTCTGCCACCACCGCAACAGCGACAAATTCTTTCACGCCCTCGCTGACTGCCTTGTACAGCGCGGTGCGCTCGGCACAGTTGGTGACGCCATAAGATGCGTTTTCGATATTACATCCGGTAAACACGCGCCCATCCGCAGCCAGCAGGCACGCGCCCACTTTGAAATGCGAGTACGGCACATGCGCAAACGCCATGGCCTGCTTGGCCAGCACCACCAGCTCGTCATCCGTCACGCGTGCCAGCCCGGCCGCGTTCAATGCCTTTTCTTCCATCGTGCGCATACTCCTCTTATCATCAGGTTCCAGGTGGTCATACCCCATCAGGTGAAACAGCCCGTGCGTGAGCAGGTACATCAGCTCCCGCTCCAGGCTATGGCCATATTCCTCCGCCTGCATAGCGGCATGGGGCAGAGAAATCAATATATCGCCCAGAAAGCACGCCCGAAGCTGCGCATCCCATTCTTTGCGCAGCTGCTTTTCGGCCTGCCGCGCCGTCTGCCCTTTGGGGTAGCGCACCGTGGGAAAACTCAATACATCAGTCGCTCGGTCGATCCCCCGGTATTCGAGGTTGGCGGCGCGGATTTCCTCGTCGTTCAGCAGGATCACCTGCACGGTGACAGGCAATGCGACGCCCTCCGCGATGAGGCAACAAGCCGCCACATGCTGCATTTTTTCTTCAACGCCCGGCGGCACGGGGATGCGCTGTTCAATCTCCAGCAGGTTCTTCATCAGATTCTTCTTTCTTGGGTTCTTCTTCCGCAGATTCTTCCGGCGGCGGTTCTTCCGTTTTTTGTTCTTGCGGCACCAGCGGCTCCAGGGTGATCAGCTCCTCAATCGCCACCGGCCCCATCGCGGGCGGCGGGGTCACTACCGGCATAGCTTCGGCCAAGGGCTCCGGCGTCACCACCAGGTTGGGGTCGGGCTCGTGCACGGGCTGCACGGTGGGCACGCGCTCCGGCGCAGGATCGCTCACCATCATTTTGGGCGTTTCGGTGCTGCTTTGCGAAAAATGCACATATTGCTGCTTTTTATCCACATCGGGATACTCAATCCGCTCGTGAAACACCCCAGCCAGCACGGTGGTGCACGCAGTGCACAGGCCGTCAATGTCCTTGAGGGTCAGCGGGCAGTTGCTCAATTGGCCGTCCTGCAGCTTGCCGCGCACCAGCTTGATCACAAATTCTTCGATGTTCTCGGGCGTAGTGGTCTTGAGGCTGCGCACGGCGGCCTCAATGGTATCGCACAGCAGCACAATCGCGCTTTCCTTGGTATCCGGCGGCTGTCCGTCATAGCGGAAGGCATCGATATCCACCGGCTTGCCGTTTGCCAGTTGCAGCGCCTTATGATAGAAGAACATCACAGGCGTATCGCCATGGTGCTGCGCAATGATGTCAATCACAGCTTGCGGCAGGCGGTACTGCCGCGCCAGCGCAATGCCATCGCGGGTGTGCGCGGTCAAAATGGCGACCGACACCTGCGGATCGGTATGATCGTGCGCGTTCTCTTCCGCCATTTGGTTTTCCTTAAAATAAAGCGGACGCTTCAGCTTGCCAATATCGTGATAATATGCGCCCACGCGGGCGAGCAGCGGATTGGCACCCACCGCTTCGGCAGCGGCCTCGGCCAGGTTGGCCACAATGATGCTGTGGTGATAGGTGCCCGGCGCTTCGAGCAGCAGCCGCCGCATCAGCGGCTGGTTGGGGTTGCTCAGCTCCATCAATTTCATGTTGGTGGGCAGGTTGAACACGATCTCTAGCAGCGGCTGAATGGCCATGCACAATAGCACCGCCAGCATGGTGCCGCCGGCCGCCCACCCGCCGTGAGTCAGCGCACCGGAAAGCTCGTTGGCAGTCATCAGCCCATAGAAAAGATTGATGAGGAATGCCACGCCTGCCGCCACCACGCCCGCCAGCAGCGCGCGGATACGGGTGGGCTTGCTGGACAGTATGAGCGATGCCACCGTGCCCGCTGCAAAGGATGTGACGGTGACCAAAATAGCCTGCTCGCCATAAGCAGCGCTGCTGCCTGCAGCCAGAGACGCCACCAGCACCGCCATAAACATATTGCACACAATGCCCAGGCGCACGCCCAGCATGGCGGTCAGCAGCATTGCACACAGTATGAGCGGCGTTGCATAAATGTTGACCATGCGCGCCAGAATGCTGACGCCAAGGGTGAGAACAAGCACAATGCACAATAGCAACAGATTGCCGGTGTTGTGAATCACCACAGAGCCCGTACGGCGCAGCAGCGCAAACAATATCGACATCAGCGCCAGCACCAGCAGCGAGCCGCCCAGATACATCGTCCAGTCCACATCGCCGTCGCTGAGCAGCCCCAGGCTGCGCAGCATGCTCAGCTGACTGATGGTGATGCGCCCCTCGCCCTTCACCACGATATTCTGGCCCTGCTTATACACCACGTCTTCCACGGTTTTTCGCGCTTCCTCGCGCGCGGCGGCGGTGGCTTCCTGGTCTATAACGCGGTTGGGCTTGATGCACACCGCCAGGATGGGCTGAACCACGTTTTGCAATAAATCAGTGCTCAGGCGATACCCTACAGCTTTTTGGATATTGTCGATGGCAGTGTTTTCCTGGCCTTGGATAACGGGGCTCATCAGCTGGTTTTTGATGGCAGCCGATAGATTGACATACACATCCTCCAGCGCCTCCGCGGTGGTGCGCAGCAGTGTGGTCATCTGATAGTCGCGAAGAATAACATACGTGAGCATGCCATGGGCATAGTCCAGTTCTTCCCGGTTGAAAATACGCGTGGCAGATATATCCGGCAGTGTATCGCCATACTGGCGCACGGCGCGCACCTGCCCGAATACCTGCTCGAAATGATCAAGTATTGCTTCGTTGGCGCCTTCCTGCGCGACATAGATGGGGGTGACAGCAGCGGCTGCCGTCATGCGGCGCTTTTCGGTCTCAATCTCGTCCACCACATCCTTGGTGGCCGCGATGGTGTTGGTGGGCACCATGCCCGCGCGCAGCTCATAGCGCACCGGCGCAATAGCCAGCACAAACAGCGCCATCATCACAAGCGTAGTGACAGCGCAGATCAGCAGCCGCAGCGCCTCCGCCGTATGCACATAATCGGCAAAGCGCCGAAATAACTTGCCGGTCACCGGTTGCCTTCTTTTTGCTTTGGGCGTCACAGGCTTCACTCCTTCTGCATCGGCGCTTCCTGCTGGGTGGCATAATCGCTGTACGCCCGCACAATGCGCTGCACCAGGTCATGGCGCACCACATCCTGCGCGGTGAGGTAAGAAATCCCCACGCCGCTCACATTCTTTAGCACCTGCAGCGCTTCCACCAGGCCAGAAGTGCGGCCGCGGGGCAGGTCAATCTGCGTAATATCCCCCGTCACAATGCAGCGGGAACCCTGGCCAAAACGCGTGAGGAACATCTTCATTTGCTCGGACGTGGTGTTTTGTGCCTCGTCCAGGATAATAAAGGAGTCGTTCAATGTGCGCCCACGCATGAACGCCAGCGGGGCGACCTCCAGTGCGCCGCGCTCTGTCAGGCGCTGATACGCGTCCACGCCCATCAGCTCATACAGCGCATCATACAAAGGACGCAAGTAGGGGTCTACCTTCTGCGTCATATCGCCGGGCAAAAAGCCCAGCTTCTCGCCCGCCTCCACCGCAGGACGCGTCAGCACCAGGCGTTCTACCTCTTTGTTTTTGAGGGCGGCCACCGCCAGCGCCATGGCCAGATAGGTTTTGCCCGTGCCCGCCGGGCCCACGGCAAAGGTCATGGGGTTGTCCTTCGCCAGCGTGATATAGGCGCGCTGCCCCAGCGTTTTGCATTTGATGGGCTTGCCACGATGGGTGAAGGCCACCACATCGCTCAAAATATCGTCAATTTCGTCCAGCTTGCCTTCCCGCGCCAGCGCCACGGCATAGCGGATGCGCACGGCATCCACCGCCTCGCCGCGCTTGATCAGCATCAGCAGCTTGCCAATCACACGCTCTGCCAAGGCAGCAACTGCGGCGTCGCCGGTGATCACAAGCTCGTTCCCGCGCAGGGAAACCGTCACATTCAGCTCTTGCTCCAGCACCGCCATATTGCGGTCGTTCATGCCAAACAGTGTTACATACAGGTCAGTATGGTCCAGCGATAACAGCAACGAATGCAGCATCTCCTTTGATTATAGACTACCTTTTCACAAACCGCGCGATATCCCGCAGCATTTCCGCCGTGGCCGTCGCGCAAATAGTATCCCCATCTATCATACTAAAATCTATCCATTTGTCAACTAAATCCTGATTCAGGAAAGTTTTTTCGGCCAATTGCGCGCCTGCCGCCTTCGCCGCTTCCTGCTTCACCTGCTCTATATCCCGCTGCTGTGTCTCAATTGCCACCTCTTCATACCATTCCTCGCGGTAGGTGATGGGCAACCATACGCCGCCCACGGTAGTGATGCGCACATCGCAGTCCGATGTCAAAAACATGGGCTCCGCGTCAAGATAGAGGGTGTATACCGGTGTCACCAGCATACGCCGAAGCGCGGTATTGCCCGTTGGCACAGATACGGTTTCCATCAGCGGCAGCTCCACCTTCGTGGACAGCCATACCCTGGCGATGGCCTCGCCCCGCGCTTTAACGGGCACAAGCTCGCCCTCCTTGCTGCGCTCCTCGCCCTTGATAAGCACTTGGCCTTTTTTGATAAGATCGCCCGCCTTAGCCACCGGTGTGCCTGCGTAGGTGGTCAGCCGCACCAGTATGCCGTCTCGATCTGCCACCACATCGCCTTCCCCACCGGGCGTGATCACATCCGGCGTTTCCACGCCCTCCACCCAGCGCACCACCACCTCCACCCCACGCTGCTCCACTTGCACCCACGCAACCTTGGGCAAACGCCATTCCAGCGCCTCTTTGAGGGCGATCACATCCACTTTGCTGCGCATCATCCCCACTTTGATGTCCTTTTCCAGCAGGAAACTGCGTACCTCCCCCACATACATACCCGCATCCTCAATGCGCACCACCCACACAAAACGCATGGAGGTGAAAAGCAGTGCGGCAAATACCATGAGGCCCACCAGCAGGCCCTTGCGCCGCCTGAGGCCCTGCAGGGTTTTTCTGGCCCCAAAGGCAGGCAGCTGTTTAACGGCAAAGCCCTTGCCCCCCGCGATCTCGGCCAACCGCTCAAAATCCGCACGGTCGCACACGCAATCAATAGAGCGCTGCTCTGTGCGGTGCACCCGCCGAAGGGTGATGCCTTCCTCGCGAAACACATTCAGCAGCTTCTCCGCATTGCGCCCCTCAATCAGGCAGCGTGTCCACAGCATTCCCTTCATATCGTCTCATCGCCAATCTGCACTGCGGTGATGGTGCCCCGTATCAGCATATCCTGCGCGCCAAAGTGCGCGATAATCAAGCCCTCGCCGGTCACGGTGAGCAGCCCGCTCTTGGTGCGTGCACGGATGCACCTGGTTTCGTACGAAAAAAGCCCCTCGTGCTGCTCTACCAGCACCTCCTCGCGCCCGCAAAGCACCACGCGCGGAATATCCCTTCGCACCTCCGGCGGCGCAAACGTCCATGCATGCATCGTCATCCCTCCGCCGTATCATATGCGAAGCGCTACCCAATGTATGATTGAGCCCGTCAAATCGACAATTAAACGCGCCGCTCTGGACAGCGCATGGCGTCGGTGCTATACTGATATTGCAAAAAAGGAGGCGATGAGGATGAAGAGCATCAAGCCCGGCCGCGGCCCGTCCATGATGGGCGGCGTTGCAGCGATTTTTATGGCGCTTTTCGGAGTGTTTTGGACGATCATGGCCAGTTCCATCGGTGCGCCCCTATTCTTTTGCATGTTTGGTGTGCTGTTTATCCTGCTGGCGATCGGCAATGCCATCTATAATTTTAAAAACGCCACCGGCAAGCAGCGTTATTCCGCGTACGACATCGTGGACAGCGAAGAAGAAGCCGATCCCCTCAACGAGCGCTTTGGCCAAAGCCCCGCATATTGTGCGCGCTGCGGTGCGAAATTGCCCGCAAACGCCAGCTTTTGCCCCGGCTGCGGCTGCAAGTTAGGAGAGTAACACGCGCATGAGCAATCTTTCCATACAAGATCTCCTTTCCATGCAACAGGAGCTTCAGAAGAAATACGAGGGCGTGTGGGAGCCAGTTTCCCCTGCGCGTGGCCGCAACCAGATGCTGTGGATGATCGAAGAAATCGGCGAGGCGATCGCCATTATCAAAAAGCGCGGAGATACCGGCATCATGCAGGATGCTGCCGTCCGCGCCGCTTTTATGGAAGAAATGACCGATGTGCTGATGTATTATACGGATGTGCTGCTATGCTATGACGTGTCGGCGGAGGAGTTTTGCAGCGCGTATCAGAAAAAGCACGACCGCAACATGCACCGGGATTTTCAGGGCGAGCATATGAAGTATCTGAACAAGGAAGGAACATGACCGAAAAAGCTATCCTTCCTTCGCCTCATGCAGCAGGCAAAAAAACCGGCTGCGCGCGCGGGAAAACTGATTGATCCCGCAGGGCGGCTGTAGCTTCACATAGCCTTCGCCATAACACACGCAGCGGATTAAAAAGGGGGCAAGGGTGGCGTTAGCCTGCTGCGCGGCGTTCTCTATCAGGGCACAGTCCCCGTCCATCTGCTCGCGCTTGAGCACTGCCGCCTCCACCGGCTTTGAAATATGAGAAGAATGCGGCATACCAGTCACAGGGGATGACAGGAAAAGCGTCACCTGGCGCAGCCGCTGCTGCTTTTGAGGATACTGGCGGCAAAACCATTTAAGCTCCTCATAGCGTTCGCGGCTGATGCCGTACCGCTGCAGGCTGAGGGGGCGTTCATTCATATATATTGTCCTTTCCGATTGCCCGCTAAGGGCATCTTTGTTGTATCTATCGTGATCTGCGCGGCGGCAAGGTACGCACTCCGGCACACACGGTCTGTGCAATACACATCCTCGTCCCAGCAGTACGCGGTATCTCCGGGGTATAACGCCGCCCCGCATATGCAGCAGACGTTCACTGCCACTACCCCCTGGCATTCGCAGCATCCGCTGCACAGGCGCACGGCCCGGACGCATTGCACGGCTTGCCCCCCTTTTGCGCCTGCACGATCACCTTGCGCTTTGGCGGCTGCGGCGGCTCGATCTCCACACTCTCCCAGGGCGGCAGATCATCCTCTGCGGACAACAAAGACGACCGATCCAGCACCGCTCTGCACACCGCCTGCGCCGTCTGATAGGTATCCGCCTGCTCCACATACAGATCATACGCGTCGCCAAGCTCATAATACACCGTGCGATACGCCCCGTCTGAATGCAGCGGCGCATCAAAATTGAGCGGCCAGCCCTCGGCTTCCACCTGCCGCTGTGTCCATATCTCTGCCGTCACATGCTCTTCATTATAATACCGCGATACCACGTACAGCTTCTGCTCCATAACATTTCATCTCCTTTAGAACCAAAAGAACGCATGTTCTCATTTGCTCGATTTATTCTACCACGAGACGGCACAAAAATCAATAGCGTAATTTAGCAAGAGATTTGCGTTATATGTGGGCAACAAAAAACCGCATCGGCTGAGATACGGTTCAAAATATTATGCTACCGGCTTTCGTTTGCACTTTTTCCATAGCCACTGGCCTGCAAAGGCGATCAGGATGCCCGTCACCGCGCCACTGCAATCAATCAGCACATCTGTGACCATCGCGCCGCGCCCATCCACAAACAGCTGATGCAGCTCATCACTAGCCGCAACCGCCACACACAGCAGGAAGGAAAGCAGCAGCCGCTTGCGGGCAGAGAAGGCATACAGTTGCCACAGCATACATGCCGCAAAGCCCAACACCAGATATTCCGAGGCATGGGCCAGTTTGCGCACAACGGGGTGCAGGGATTGGACGATGCTCTTTTTCTCGCTGGGCGATCGCTCGCTATAATCCTCTATCACGATCTGCGCGATCTGCTGGGTGACACCCTCGCTGGTTTTGGCAGATTGCTCGGCAGGTTGCTCCGACATCAAAAAGATAAACAGGCAAACGGCCAGCACCAGCCCCCAGGCAAACAGCTTCTTGGTCAAGAGCTCACCTCCCTTTGACATGCAAGCTAACAATTTAATTATAATACCACAAAAAATAACGCGCGGCAAGGCCAATAAAAAGCAACACACTCTGGCAAATTGCTTGCATATTGCTTGAAAAACCATCAAAATTGTGCAATAATGAACATGTAGTTTTGCACACAGGGAGGTACAGACGTGGCAGCAGGAATATGGGTGCGGTTGATGCGCAAGAACAGAATCGAGGGCAGCCTTACACAGCCCTGCGCGTATGAGGGCTGGCAAGACGCGCTGGAGGAAGCATGCCACACGCTGGACATTCCGCGCCCGCTTGTATTGCCCAAGCACCTGCGGGATTGGGACGCGTTTTCGCAGACGCGCTTCTTGCGCGAGCATTTTCTGGAATCCGTGGCCTTTGACCGCATGGAGGTAGAATACATCGATCCGGAGGTCAAAAAGACGATCAATGAGAAATATTTATAGAATACTTTCGCTGGTTGCCCTGCTGCTGGCGGCGGCAGTTTGCGCCCATGCGGATGTGATTATCAACGAAGTGATGGCATCCAACGGCACGTATGTGAACGGCTCGGCCTACGATTGGCTGGAGCTGTACAACAATGGCAGCAAAACGGAGGATATCAGCGGCTGGTATCTGTCCAACAACGCCAATAAACCGCTCAAGTTTGCCTTCCCCAGCGGCACCAAGATCAAGGCCGGGGGCTATATCCTGGTGTACTGCACAGGCGAAGAGCACGCCATCGGCAAGGACGCCACATTCTATACTTCCTTCAAAATCTCCGCATCGGGCGAAACGCTGGTGCTGACAGACAAGGACGGAACGACCACACGGGATAAATTGATACTGCCCAAGCAATACGGCTGCGTATCCTACGGGCTGGTAGCGGGCGGCAGCGAGTATTTATTCTTTGCCAACGCCACGCCGGGCAAAAAGAACGACACCGTGGGCTATCAAAGCCGTGTGAGCACGCCAACGCTGAATATTGACGGCGGTTTTTACGACAGTGCCGTCACGGTGACTGCCACAGCCGCCGACCCGCGCGACACCCTTCGCTACACTACCGACGGCTCCACGCCCACAGAGAAATCTGCCCTTTTGACAGACAAGGGCGTCACCTTCAACAAAACCGGCATATTGCGAGTGGGCGCGTTCCGCGCGGACGCCGTGCCCTCCACCGTGGTGGGTGCTACCTATTTTATCAACGACCCTTCGCCCGTACCCGTGGTATCGCTGATTACGGACGATAAATACCTGTTTAACACCGCTACCGGCGCGCTGGTGAAGGGCACCGGCAGCACGCCCAATTACGAAAAAGAACTGGAATATCCCACCAATATTGAGTATTACACCGCCGATGGCCTGTGCGAAATCAACCAGATGGGCACCTTCACCGCGGCGGGGCACTCCGCGCGGCGCAACGCGCAAAAGTCCATTGCTATTTTTGCACGCAAGGCCTATGGTGAAGAATTGTTTAACTTCAACCCTTTCCCCAATCGCGGTTATGAGAGCTACAAATCCCTGCTGCTGCGCAGCACCAACTCAGACGCGTATTCCACACGGCTGCGCGATGTGGTGATTTCCTCCCTGGCCGAGGATTTGGACATCCTCTATCAGGATGCCCAGCCTATTGTGGTGTATATCAACGGAAAATACTGGGGGCACTATAACCTGCGCGAGAAGATCAACAAGCACTTCATCGCGCAGTATGAAGGCGTGACGGGCGAGAGCCAGGTGGACGCCATCGACATACTGGCCCGCACCGGCAGCGACGATTTTGTGCAAAACGGCAGCAACAAGGACTGGCTGGAGCTGATGGACTTTTGCAGGGCGAACGACCTGAACGTGCCGGAAAACCTCGCCTATCTGGACGAGCGGCTGGATATCGACAGCCTATTCACGCACACGATTTTCGAAATCATCATCGGCAACGACGATTTTACCAACATCCGTATGTACCGGGTGCCGGGCGGCAAGTGGAAATACCTGCTCTTTGACGTAGAGGCAGGCTTCCTTTCACTGGATGAATTGCCCATGAGCCGGTATATCAAGCCGCTCAGCTCCAAGATTGCGGGCTTCCAGCACGCGCCGCTCAATCGCCTGCTGGAGGTACCGCAGATGCGGGACAAATTCCTCAAGCGCTTTGCGGAAATCCTGGAGACCTCCTTCCTGTGGCCGTATGTGGAAAGCAAGTTTTTGCCCATGGAAGAGGTGCTGGAGACGCTTTTGCCCCGGCATCTAGAGCGCTGGCCGCATTTTACCATGAGCGAGTGGCGCACCAACGTGAACGCCGTCAAGTATTACGCGCGCGTACGGCCTGTGAAGATCATATCGCTGCTGGCATCGCGCATGAAGCTGACCAGTGCCGAGGTGGAGACTTATTTCGGCCATGTTCAGGAGTTGCTGGCACAGTATAACACGAAGTAGAGAAGGTGCAAGGATGATCGAAATCAAGCTGCCCTATGGCCGCGGCACGGAGCCGCTGCACGTAGACGAAAAGAATCTACAGGGCATTTTGCGCCCGGACGTGCTGCATATTGTGGCAGACGAAGTGCAACTGGTTCACAGTGCGCTGCAATCACCCATCGGCACGCCGCGCCTTTGCGAGCTCGCCAGGGGCAAAGAGCGGGTGCTGGTCATCACCAGCGACCATACCCGCCCCGTGCCCAGCCGCATCACGCTTCCCATACTGCTTCAGGAAATCCGAAAGGGCAGCCCCAACGCCGACATCTGTATCCTGATTGCCACCGGCATGCACCGCGCCACCACGCCCGAAGAAATGGACGAGAAATTTGGCGCGAATCTGGTGGCTCAAGAGCACTTTGTCAACCATATCTCTGCCAACGATTTTGAAATGGCGGACTTTGGCACCCTTCCCTCCGGCGGCAAGCTACGGCTCAACAACCGCCTGAACTGGGCAGACCTTGTTGTCAGCGAAGGGTTTATTGAGCCGCATTTCTTCGCGGGCTTTTCCGGCGGCAGGAAGAGCATTCTGCCCGGCATCGCCTCGCGGGAGAGCGTTTTGTACAACCACTGTGCGCCTTTTATCGCGCATCCGGCGGCGGCGTCCGGCAGCATAGAGGGTAACCCCATCCATCAGGACATGGTATTTGCCGCCAAGGCTGCCAAGCTGGCTTTCATACTGAATGTGATTTTAGACGAGGGAAAACGCATCGTGGCCGCCGTGGCCGGAGATGCCGAGGCTGCGCATCAGGCGGGCTGCCAAATCTGTTTAGAACGCACCAGTGCGCCCGGCGAGCAGGCCGACATCGTGGTCACCACCAACGGCGGGTACCCGCTCGATCAAAACGTATATCAATCGCCCAAGGGCATGAGCACCGGTGCGCAGTGTGTGCGAGACGGCGGCGTGCTGATCATGTTGTCTGCGTGCGAGGACGGCACCGGCAGCGAGGGTTTTTATGAATACTTCTCGTCCCGCCCGGATGCGCAAACGGTGCTGCACGATATCCAAAGCACACCAGCAGATAAGACAGTGCTCGACCAGTGGTGCGCACAGACGATGGCGCGCGTGCTGTGCCAGTGCCAATGCATCTTTGTGGCGCAGCCGCAAAACGAGCAATTGCTTATCGACATGCACATCCCCTTTGCCAGGAGCGCCGATGAAGCGCTGCAAATGGCCTATGATATTGTGGGCAAGGATGCCAAAGTGCTTGTGATTCCTGATGGTGTGGGCACCATCGTGAAATAATGGGAGGAAAATAACTATGGCGACCAAAATGATCCGGTATTCCTATCCACAGCTCAATGAGTTCTGCATGGAAGCGTTCCAGCGCTTTGGCTTTAATGCCGACGAAGCGCGCACCATCACAGACGTGCTGCTGCTCAGCGATCTGTACGGCATCGAAAGCCACGGCATGCAGCGCCTGGTGCGCTATCACAAGGGCATCGAAAAAGGCATGATCAAGATCGACGCCAAGCCCGAAATCGTATACGAAACCCCCGTTTCCGCAGTCATTGATGCGCATGACGGCATGGGCCAGCTGGTGTCCCGCTATGCGATGGAAACTGCCATCGAAAAGGCGAAAACCAGCGGCATGGCCATCGTGTCGGTGCGCAACTCCAATCACTTTGGCATCGCCGGTTATTATGCCAAAATGGCGGCAGATCAGGGCCTCATCGGCCTGGCCATGACCAACAGCGAGGCCATCATGGTGCCTACCTTTGCGCGTATGGCCATGATTGGCAGCAACCCCATCTCCATGGCGATGCCCGCCGATCCCTACCCCTTTTTCTACGACGCCAGCACCACGGTGGTCACGCGCGGTAAGCTTGAAATGTACAACAAAATGGAAAAGCCCCTGCCCGAGGGCTGGGCGCTCAATAAAGACGGCCAGCCCTCCACCGATGCCAAGGATGTGCTGGGGAACATCGTGGCCAAGAACGGCGGCGGCATCATGCCCCTTGGCGGCAGCACAGAGCAGCTCGGCAGCCACAAGGGCTACGGCTTTGGCATGATTTGCGAAATCTTCTGCTCCATGTTCTCCATGGGCATGCCGTCCAGCCACGTAAACGTAGGCAGCAAGAGCGGCACCTGCCACGGCTTCATGGCCATTGATCCCAAGGTATTTGGCGATCCGGACGCGCTGAAGGCACATTTCTCCGAGTTCTTGCAGGAGCTTCGCGACACGCCCAAGGCGGACGGCGCAGAGCGTATCTACACCCACGGCGAAAAAGAAATCATCGCCTATGCCGACCGTATGGAAAATGGCATTGACGTCAACGTCAATACCGTGGCCGAAATGATCGACATGGCCAACTTCCTGGGCATGGATGCCGAAAAATACCTGGGCACCAAGGAAGCCGGCACCGGCGTTGGCAGCACGTATTAATAAGGAGGGAACCATCATGGATGTAAAAGCGCAGGCATTGGCCAAGCACTACGAGTGGAAGGGCAAGATCGAGGTGGTCTCCCGTACGCCCGTCACCAATTCTCAGGAGCTGTCCTTGGCCTACACCCCCGGCGTGGCCGAGCCGTGCCTCGTCATCAAGGATAACTACGAAAAGAGCTTTGAGCTCACCCGCCGCTCCAACCTCGTGGCCGTCATCACCGACGGCACCGCCGTGCTTGGCCTTGGCGATATCGGCCCCGAAGCCGGCATGCCCGTGATGGAGGGCAAGTGCTGCCTATTCAAGGAGTTTGCCGATGTGGACGCCTTCCCCATCTGCATCCGCAGTAAGGATGTGGACGAGCTGGTGCGCACCATATACCTCATTTCCGGCAGCTTTGGCGGCATCAACCTGGAGGACATCGGCGCGCCACGCTGCTTCGAAGTGGAACGCCGCCTCAAGGAGCTGTGCGACATCCCCGTCTTCCATGACGACCAACACGGCACCGCCATTGTAGTCGCAGCCGCGATGCTCAACGCCCTTCGCGTGGTCAAGAAAGACATCGGCGAAGTGCGCGTAGTCATCAACGGCGCGGGTGCCGCAGGCATTTCTATCGCCAAGCACATCATGCGCCTGGGCGTTCAAAACCTCATCCTTGTAGACCGCTTTGGCATCATTTGCGAGGGCATGGACGGCCTCAACTCCGCGCATGAGGAAATGAGCAAGATCACCAACCGCGGCTTCCTCAAGGGCACCCTGGCCGATGCCATGAAGGGCGCTGATGTCTTTATTGGCGTGTCCGCACCCGGCGTTGTCAGCAAGGAAATGATTGCGTCCATGAACAGCGGCGCGTGCGTTTTCCCCATGGCCAACCCCGTGCCCGAAATCTTCCCCGACCTCGCCAAGGAAGCGGGCGCTGCCGTGGTAGGCACCGGCCGCAGCGATTTCCCCAACCAGATCAACAATGTGCTCGCCTTCCCCGGCATCTTCCGCGGCGCTCTTGACGTACGTGCCAGCGATATCAACGATGCCATGAAGATGGCGGCCTCCCATGCCATTGCGTCCCTCGTGGCGGACGAAGAGCTGTGCGCGGAGTATATCATGCCCAAGGCATTTGACAAGCGCGTAGGCCCCGCTGTGGCTGCCGCCGTGGCGCAGGCCGCCCGCGACAGCGGCGTGGCCAGGCTGTAACGGGGAATGGGGAGCGGGGTTACGCGGGGGCTACTCGCCCCCGAACTAACCTCTTCCACCTCAATCGTCGCGCTGCCACGCTGCGGCGTGTCATCGCTCGTTTCGGTGTCCGACTCCGATTCGCTTCATCCGCCACTGGCGGCGCTCATCTCCGTCGCTCGGCAGGGAGCAGTGCTCCCTGCACCCCCATTTCTGTTCTAACAGAAGTACTTGCCCGATGTCCAATCAATCGGTTCGCCAACGCAAGTTAACGAAACAAGCATAAACATACAGGCAAATTCCCCTCCCAAGAGGGGAATTTTGGGTTATCGTTTATTTCGCTCAACTATACATCAATACTATACCCGGTCGCCATTCTCCAAGAAGAAAAAGCCTTCATACTTGCAGCCCAACAGCGCCGCAATTTCTTGCAACTCTTTTTCAGAGAAATTGTCGCGTTGCAATTTCCTATATACATTTGACGGCACTGTATCCAACATAACTGCCAACTGTGCCGCAGTAATCTTCTTTTTCACCAACAGAATTTTGATCTTTTCAGACATTCCCATTCAAATCACCTCATTTTAGAAATATTATATCTCAAATAATTTTCAAATGCAAACTAAATAGTGTAATAATATCACTTTTCAGTGATATAGGTCATTTGACATTGTTCAATATAAGGCATATAATATGCCTTATATGAGATATTCATTTTCTTCGATGGAGGCGTATTTATGAAAAAGATTTTATCCGGCCTATTCTGGGGCGACATTGCCCCGCATGAAGCAGACCCAGCCCTCAGCCCGGACTGCAAAGAAGCTCAAAACGAGATGGCGCTGCTCGAGCAGCAGATACTTGCCCTGCTTCCTGAGGAGCAACAGCAAGCACTATGGGACGATTATCTTGATGCGCGCACATGGAAAACCGTATGCGAGGACGAGCAATTCTTCATCCATGGCTTTTGTCTGGGCGCGCGGATGATGCTGGAAGTATTGCAATACATGCCTGACCCAAAAAGGTAATCTACCACATTTCTCACGCCCTCAGCTGCCCTTCTACAGAAAAACCGCGCTCGGCAATGCCGAACGCGGTTTTTATACTAATGAGCTTCTAAAATCGATACAAAGCAGGCGTGAATTTTTCGTCAAGGCAAACGTAGAATTCGCAGGAATAGCAGCGCTATTTCAAGAATTCGGAGTGCGGCATTGGCGGAAAAGGCGCGTCTGCGACTATCGATTTTAGACGCGAATTAGTATTACATACCGCTAATTAAACCAGCTCAATGATGACCATTTCCGCAGCGTCGCCGCGACGGGGCCCGAGCTTATAGATGCGGGTGTAGCCGCCGGAGCATTTCTTTTCCTCATTGCGGGCACGGTACTTGGGGCCATACTCGCGGAAAACTTTTTCCACCACAGGATGCTTCACATCCTTGATGCGCTCTTTGTACTCGCTCTTGCTCTCTTCGTCGTTCTGCACATCTTTGATGTCGTACAGGTACGCCATCATCAGGCGGCGGGCGTGGAGCTTCGAGGGCAGGTCGTTCACAAAGGTCTGCTTCACGATCTGCTTTTTCTCGTTGTAGAATTCCTTTTCTACTTCGACGGTCTTATCATACTCGCGGATGGCGAGTGTGATCATTTTATCAGCGATGCCGCGTACTTCCTTAGCCTTGGCTTCGGTAGTTTCGATGCGACCGTACCACAGAAGATTGGTGGTCAGGTTGCGCAGCATGGCTTTGCGCTGGTCAGCGGGGCGTCCCAGCTTGCGCTCAGTTGCCATGAGTATTTCCTCCTATCACTCTTCGGTCGGGCGCAGGCCAAGGCCCAACGCCTGCAATTTCTGCTCGACCTCTTCCAAGCTCTTTTTGCCCAGGTTGCGCACCTTCATCATGTCCTCCTGGTTACGCTGTACCAGCTCGGCCACGGTGTTGATACCGGCGCGCTTGAGGCAGTTATACGCACGGACGGAGAGGTCGAGATCCTCGATGGTCATCTCCATCACTTTTTCCATCTTGTCATCTTCAGGCACGCTTGCGCTGATGGGCATCGACTGATCCGTCAGCCCGATGAACAGGGACAGTTGCTCGGTCAGGATGCGGGCCGACATAGAAATCGCCTCATCCGGCTTCACGCTGCCGTCCGTCCAGATTTCAAGGATCAGCTTGTCATAGTCGGTGATTTGCCCAACGCGGGTATCTTCGACCACATAGTTGACCTTGCGGGTGGGGGTGTAGATCGAATCGATGGGAATGACGCCAATGGGCATGGAAATGGACTTATTCTTGTCCGAGGGGACATAGCCACGGCCCTTGTCCAACGCCAGCCACATGTGCAGGCGTGCGCCATCGCTCAACGTAGCGATATGAAGATCGGGGTTTACGATTTCCACTTCGTCATCCACACGAATGTCCGCTGCGGTCACTTCACAGGGGCCTACGGCATTCACTTCCAGCAGCTTGCTCTGATCGCTGTAAACGCGCAAAGACAGCTCCTTCATGTTGAGGATGATTTCCGCAACGTCTTCCTTGACGCCGGGAATGGTGGAGAATTCATGCTGAACACCATCGATGTTGACGCTGGTGACAGCGGCGCCGGGCAGCGAGTTGATCAGCACACGGCGCAAGGCATTGCCCAGTGTGTGACCAAATCCGCGCTCCAGCGGCTCGATGACGAACTTGCCGTAGGTGTTGTTCTCGGCCATTTCGATGCATTCGATGCGCGCTTTTTCTATTTCGACGATCACGATGATCTGCCCTCCTATCGGATACCATCATGGGAAGGGGACTCAGCTTGCAACAATTAGCGGGAGTAGAACTCGACGATCATGTTTTCCTGCAAGGTGAAATCGATATCTTCACGTGTGGGGAGAGAAGATACGGTGGCGGTGAGCTCGTCTGCATTGACCGTCAGCCACTTGGGCACGATACGGGCAGAGCCTTCGCGCGCGGTCTTGAACAGGTTCATTTCCTTGCTCTTCTGGCGCACGGTGATCACATCGTTGACGTCCATCTGGTAGGAAGCGACGTCGACCTTGTGGCCGTTGACCAGGATGTGGCCATGCAGCACCAGCTGACGTGCCTGGGCACGGGATGCAGCAAAGCCGGCGCGGTACACCACGTTATCCAGGCGGCGTTCCAGCAGTTGCAGCAGGTTTTCGCCGGTGATGCCCTTCATGGTGGTAGCGCGTTCGTACGTTCTGAAGAACTGAGTCTCCAGCAGGCCATAAGCGCGGCGGGCCTTCTGCTTTTCACGCAGCTGGACGCCATATTCGCTCATCTTGCGCTGGCGGGCCTGGCCGTGCTGGCCGGGGGGGGTGGGGTTGGGCTTGCTGACGGCGCACTTGCCAGAGAAACACTTTTCGCCCTTGAGGAAGAGCTTGGTGCCCTCGCGGCGGCACAGACGGCATACGGAGCCTGTATATCTAGCCATATTGACGTGGACCTCCTCAGATTACACTCTTCTACGTTTGGGCGGACGGCAACCGTTGTGCGGGATGGGCGTCACGTCCTTGATCATGGTTACTTCCAGGCCGGCGGTTTGCAGCGCGCGGATGGCGGCTTCACGGCCGGAGCCGGGGCCTTTTACCAGCACGTCCACAGACTTGAGGCCGAAATCGGTCGTCGCTTTTGCGGCGGTTTCGGCAGCCATCTGCGCGGCGAAGGGCGTGGACTTCTTGTTGCCACGGAAGCCCATGCCGCCCGCGGACGCCCACGAAAGGGCATTGCCCTGGACGTCGGTGATGGTGACGATGGTATTGTTAAAGGAAGAACGGATGTGTGCAACGCCGCGCTCAACGAGCTTTTTTTCACGGCGCTTGCGCGAAACCTTCTTCAAAGCTGTCTTTTTGGGTGCCATTCTAATCCCTCCGAAGCCCTACTGGGCTGTCATTCTCGGTTACTTTTTCTTGCCACCGACTTGGCGCTTGGGCCCTTTACGGGTACGCGCGTTTTGCTTGGTGTTCTGGCCGCGCACCGGCAGGTTGCGACGATGGCGCACGCCACGGTAGCAGCCGATTTCAACCAGGCGCTTAATATTCATAGAAACCTCGCGGCGCAGATCGCCCTCCACCTTCAGGTGGTGTTCGATATAATCGCGCAGCTTGCTGATTTCGTTTTCGGAGAGGTCTTTCACGCGCGTGTCCGGATTGATTTGGGTAGCATCGAGGATTTCCTTAGACACCGCCGGACCAATGCCGAAGATGTACGTCAGGCCAATCTCAACGCGCTTCTCTCTGGGCAAGTCAACGCCCGCTATACGTGCCATGTATTGGTTACACCTCCAAATGATTTCGGTCATCGCTGCTTTGTCATTCACTTGGCATGAGGCGTAGATCTCATCATGCTTCGTGCGGGAACAGCAGCATTGCTATGCCTTTTTTAAGGCCATTTCGGGTCGGAGAAACCCGTATATATGATGCCGCGTGGTCTCTCCGGCATTGCCGGACGAGCAGCCGCCCACGTCGGTCAGCCATATCATGGGGAATCACATGCGCCAAGCTGTAGCCCCTGCCGCAGCTCGTGGACGCGGTGAAGCGTCGCATGGGGCTGCAAAAGGCATTTTCAGCCCTTTTAAGGCGCCTGCGACGCCCAGGGTGTTAGCCGTG
>JAVBRU010000029.1:0-110794 GCA_031547595.1 Eubacteriales bacterium | reverse complement strand
CAAGTCTTTACATAGGTCGTGGATGAAGCTAAAATCTACAGCTGTATCTATCTTACGCAAGATATGATCCTGCGCTACCAATTCTTCCAATAGCACAATTTCATATCCCGATTGTTCCGTTGTTGCTTTCTCTCGTAGCATTTTACATTCACTCCCTTGTCGTTTGTTTTCGACATTCGACTGCTCTTTTCCTTTTGGTTTTACATGAAAATTAAGCCCTAAGCGAAAGCTTAGGACTTTGTTGATGGTCTGAGATCGCGCTATGGCGCGATTTCTTTTGATGCGTCAGCAGTTTATAGATATTTCATGTGGCAATGCTATTTGAGCCTAATAATTTAGAGATGAGGCATCTACAGGCAACGCTTGCTGGAAAGAAAAAACCTGTTGTGGCATTACGCGAAGAATAATGCTATAATGATTAGGGCGTGTTTCAAAACTCTTGACATGCATCTTCGGGGTCTAAAAGCACCATTTCTGCGTTGTCAAACCTTGAAATAGCGATGCTATTCCGACGGTTTTCCGCCTTAAACTGGCGCTTTATCCCCTCGAAGCTGCACGCTCCTGACTTTTGAAACACACCCTAGGAAAATCGAAAGGTTTTCCGGGTCGCGCCCTCAGCATGTGACGATCGAACCGTAGATGTGCGCATATAAAGGGGATCATTGGAATAGCTGGGGAAAAGATCACTGCCCGCAGTGAGTCAAAGGAAGGCACCATGCTTTATGTTGAGCTGCCCAAGAAGCCAGGATTTATGCATAAATTTCGAATTATCACTATATAAGTAAGGAGAAGATCAATATGGATTTCAAGGTTGTTGCCGATTCTTCAGCGGATTTGACCTCGTTTTCGGGGGTGCCCTTTGCCTGTGCTCCGCTGAAGATTGTGACCGCACAAAAGGAGTACTCAGACGATGCCTCACTGGATGTTGATAAAATGGTGGACGAGCTTGCGCAGTATCGCGGAAAATCACATACTTCCTGCCCGTCCCCTGCAGATTGGGAGGATGCTTTTGCAGATGCGGAAAACGTTTTTTGCGTATCGATTACAAGTGCGCTTTCCGGCAGCTTCAATGCAGCCCAAACTGCAAAACGTGATTATGAAGAAGCGCACCCCAACCGCAAGGTGTTTGTGATCGACTCGCTTTCCGCCGGGCCTGAGCTGCGGCTGATCATAGAAAAACTGAAAGAGCATATTGATCTTGGCAAGACATTCGAAGAAATATGCAGCGCCATTACCGAGTATACCCAAAGAACAGGGCTGTTGTTTATGCTGGCTTCCATGAACAACCTTGCCAATAATGGCAGGGTCAACCCTTTTGTGGCAAGAGCGGCGGGGCTATTGGGCATTCGCGTTGTGGGCAAAGCAAGTGATAAGGGAGAGCTGGATACCCTTGAAAAATGCCGCGGTGAAAAGCGAGCCCTTTCCTGTGTTATAGAGCATATGCGGTCCTTGGGCCATAGGGGAGGCAAGGTTCGCATTGGTCATATTTTGAATGAAAATGCTGCGCGCGTCCTGAAAGATATGATTCTTTCGGAGTTCAGCAATACGGACGTAGAAATCTATCGCAGCCGTGGCCTTTGCAGCTTTTATGCAGAAAAAGGCGGTTTGATGATTGGCTATGAAAAAGCAAATATAGTTGGATGTTAATAGACCAGAAGCTTTTTACTGTACTTAAATATGCTGCTGCTCCATTGTTTTGTGCGCAGGCTGAGCCGATATCGGAAGAATTAAGGCGTGTTTCAAAACTCTTAACATGCATCTTCGGTGTGTAAAAGCACCATTTCTGCGTTGTCAAACCTTGAAATAGCGATGCTATTCCGGCGGTTTTCCGCCTTAAACTGGCGCTTTATCCCCTCGAAGCTGCACGTCCCTGACTTTTGAAACACACCCTAGAAGGCACGGATATCTCCAAAATTTTTGCCCCTAAAAAGGGCACAGCAAGATGAAGAAGAATCTTTGATTTTGAATATAATCGTCCGTCAACACCGGCAGAGCGGTGTATGGATCGTAATGAAAACTGAATCATGAATTACCGCACTACGCTGCACTCATGAAGGCTTGCACAAAGTACCATACAGCAACGCAATCAGCTTATCAAAATCGATAGGCTTCGCAAGATGCGCGTCCATACCTGCCTTCAATGCACTTTCAACATCCTCTTTGTAGGCGTTAGCAGTCATCGCAACGATAGGGACAGCCTGCGCATCTGCCCTGTCCAGCGAACGGATCAAAGAAGCGGCTTCATAGCCATCCATTTCCGGCATCTGAATGTCCATCAGGATCAGGTCAAAGAAGCCGACATCGGATTCTTTGAATAACCGGACCGCCTCTGCGCCGTTGACCGCTTCTGTGAACCAGGCGCGGGTTTCAGCCAGCAAATCGATGATAATGGCACGGTTGATTTCAACATCCTCCACCAAAAGAATGCGCTTTCCATCCAAATCCAGTGGCCCCACGTCTTGTTTCGAGCCAGCCATTGCAGGGCACACAGCTTGATCAAAAGCCACTTCAAACGAAAACTTTGAGCCTTCATTCGGCTTGCTTTCAACAGCAATTTCCCCGCCCATCATCATCACGAGGTTCTGGCTGATCGCCAGGCCCAGCCCTGTGCCGCCATACTTGGTGGCGACCTCGCCGCTGGTCTGCTCAAAGGCAGAGAACAGGCGCGCGGTCTGCTCCGCGCTCATGCCAATGCCATTGTCCTGCACGGTGAAGCTGAGCAAAACCTTTTCTTCCCTGATGCCCATCAGGCGCACGGCCAGCGAGACCTTGCCGCCAGGCTCCGTAAACTTCACTGCGTTGCCGAGCAGATTGATCAGCACCTGCTTCAGCCGTAGCTGATCGCCAATGATCGCGATATCGGCAAAGCCCTGATAGACTGTTTCGAAGTAGATTCCCTTCTCATCGCAGCGCTGGCGGATAATACTTTCTACCTCTTTCAGCGCGGCCAGCACCTCAAAATGATCCTGATAGAGTGAGAACTTGCCTGCCTCGATCTTGGACATATCCAACACATCATTGAGTATGCCCAGCAGATGATCGGACGCGGTGAGCATTTTGTCGATAGAGTCCAGCGTTTTGGGTGCCTCCGCGCCTGCGCTGCGCTTGGCAATCAGCGCCATGCCGATGATCGCATTGAGTGGCGTGCGGATCTCGTGGCTCATATGCGACAAGAAATTCCCCTTCGCCTGCGCGGCATTCTCAAACTGCGCGGTGCGCTCCCTCACGGTGATTTCCAGCCGTTTGTTCATGTTCCTGTTTCGCATAAACAGCACGAAAAAGATCACCATGCTGCACACGAGGATCAGAGAGACGATCACCAGGTAAAACACCTGCTGGTTAGCCATCTTGCTGCGGTAATCAAAGGATTTGCTGGCCCAGCGCTCGGTGATCATCTGCGTGTCCAAAAATGCCTGCGCTTTGCCCACAATGCCGCACAGCGCCTCTTCGCCCTTATTGAACCCGAAGGTCGAGCCAAAGGAGCGGTCAAACACCATATTCACCTTGAAGCCGGGCGTCTCGTTGTATATAACAGCGCTTAGCAGCAGATTCTTGGAGGCCATGAACAGGTCGATTTCGCCGCGCTGCAAAGCAATAAAGGCCTCATTGGACGCCGGATAGCCAATCAGCGCCTGATGATCAGGGAACCAGCTTCTAAACACATCCTCATAGGCCGAATTGGCAATGGTGCCCACCCTGGAAAATAGGATTTCATTGATGCTGATGTCCGGCAACTCCGTCAGCGACAGCAGCGCATAATAGTCTTTTGAGTAAGGCACGTCAGACCAGAGGAAGCTATCCTCCCGGCCGGCGTAGCGGATCAGCTCTGTGATCATGGCGGCCTCGCCGCGCTCAAACCTTTCGTACAGCGAGGCCCAGGTCTCGTCTGCGGCGTTTGCATATTCAAATTTCAAGCCGCTCAGCGCGCTGATCCCATCCAGCACGTCCACCGCAATGCCCTGCCAAGCCGCTTCCTGCTTGTTATAAAAGCTGATGGGATAGGCATCAAACTCAATCATTACGGGTACTGCGGTGCCGCCTGCCTGATGCGCGGCCAGGTATTCCTTCTCCGCGTCTGTCAGGCCGGAGAGGAACTTGTATTGCTCATACTCCCTGTTTCCCTGGTTGTATAGCTCTATCAGCTGAAGGAACGCGCCGTTTTTCAGGTATTTATCCAGCACCGATACGATAGGCGCCAGCTCCTCCTTGGCGGTGGAAAACGATATCGGGGAATACACCACGGGGAAGATATCTTCGCACACCATAAAATCAGGCGCGCTGGCTGCGCCGTGCGCCTCTGCCATAAAAGCATCGGCTTCGCCGGCCAGCAGCGCGCCAATGGCCGCCTCTTCGCTGGGCACAAAAATGATCTCGACCGGGTATTCTGACGCCGATGCCACCGCCTCCGCCGTGGTTGTGCCCTCCAGGAAGATGTAGCGAAGCGCCCTGGTCTTTGCAATCTCGCCCAGCTCCGCGCTGCCGGCAATGCGGAAGGCTTTGATGGCGCGCTCGGTGAACGTGTCGGACATATAATATTTGTCCCGGCGCTCGCGCGTGGCGGTCAGCTCGCCCGTAAAATCAATATCGCCAGCCTCAAACCCCAGCAGCAGGTCTTCCCATAAATAGATTTGCAGCTCAAACTCAATGCCAAAAAGCGTGCTCATCCACTGCGTAAAAAGTGCAGAGTACCCGCCAACTGCGCCGTCCGCACGCTCAAAGGCTTCGGTTGTGAACATCATGCCATAGGTGAACTTAGCATACTTCGCCTGCAACGCCTCAATTGCCGTGATTTCCTCGGCAGTCACGCCGGGGATATCACGGAAATCCTGGTAGGCTTGTGATCTGTCGATTTCCGGTGTTGAGGCATATGCCGCCACACCACAAGTCAGCAGTATTACTGCAATACAAAGACAGGTTACATTGTAAGACCGCATCCACGCACCACCCCGTTCGTCCTAAATGGAAAATAAAGGGGACTATTCCTCTTCCGACAGGTTTGATATAATTACTTTCGCAAATCTTGCTATCATTCGGATTTCATCATCCGAAAACCCTTTGAGCATCAACAGGCGTATCTTCTCAATTTCCGGGGCACTAGCCTCAATCAGTGCAATCCCGGGGGGCAAAATCTTCACACGGTAGCTCCTGCGGTCGTTCCCGCACAGTTTTTTTTCGATCAAGCCCTTTTTGACCAGCTTGTCGATCACCGTGCCACAGGTAGCCCGGTCTATAGTGGTTCTTTCTGATACTTCAGCCTGGGAAAGCTCGCCATCTTCCAACAGTGTCTGCAGGGTGCCCCACTGCGTCAACGTGATATCAAACCCTCGCAGGTATGTGTCCATCTTTTTCCTCAGCAGCCTCACGCTTTTGTGGATCAGAAAACCGGTAGATTCCCGAAGCACCATGCTTGCTCTTCCTCCCGTTGTAATGTGTATGTTGATGCGCTGAACGTGCATTGTTCTGTGTACATATAGTACGTGTACTTACTATACTATATATTGGCTTTCCGTGCAAGCCCTATTTTTCAAGATATCTTAAGATATGCCGCGCCTTTGAATAAATCAATAGACGCGGCATAACGCTTTTTATTGTTGAAGCTTCTGCATTGTTAGGCAACCAAAGCTCCTTCGATCCCTTGACCACGTGCGATAAAATCGTTCTTCAGTTATTTGGAAAACTTTAACTTTTCAGAAATAGTTGCGCTTTGAACAAAGCTTTTTATGATAATTTCATTTTTATAGGATTGAGGAGAAAAAACCAATCCTGAGTACAATAGTGTGGTGCTTATCTATCCCAGCGTTCTTCTATGGCAGGGAATGCAGGGAAGGCAGCGTGTGGTTCGTTTTGATAATAGTACGCCACACTGGCCACGTCTTCGGGGAGTGGCTTATAGGTTTGGTCCGGGTACCAGCCCAAGGTCTGCACGGTCACACGGATATCGCTGCCAAAGCCGATGCAATCCTGGATATGCCAGCGGTACATGCTGATTTTCTTGGGACCGTGGGGATTGTCCACATCGGCCAGCGGCATGCCCAGGAAGGGCGATTCAAACACTGTTTCGCGGTCCTGCGGCTTGGTAGGGTTGTACCCGCCAAAGTTCCATGCGCCGCCAAAGTAATCCTCCGTGCCGTTATCACACAGCGTGGGATACTCAGTGTCTCCATCCAGATAGAATTTCACTTCGCCCTCGCCCCACCAGCCGCTGTTGAGTACATTCCAGGCCAGGTAGGTGCCCACATACACGCCGCGGCCTTTCACACCGTCCAGAATCACATGCTCCGGCAGCGCTTTGCTGGTTTGGGTGCGGCGGTATTGCGCATGGAAATACGCCGCATCCTCGGGGATGGAACGCAGCTGATACAGAACCCGGTAAGCCACCACCCAGGCATCTTTACTGCCCTCGTGGGTGAGGGTGATGCGGGCATGCTTGCGAAAGGGCATATCCCAATAGCAGCTGCAGCCGCGGTAGGGTGCTACGGTGACGGGCAGAGAGCTGACTGTGTGGGGGCGGGTGTCGTGGCCTATGCAGAAGAACGCCCCCATCGGCACTTCCACAGAAGGGGTTTCTTCCCCGTCCCAATAGAAGCGCAGCACCAGCTCAGACAGGTTTGGATAATCGCTGGTGATAAAGAACTGTGTGATGCAACCAGGGCCTTCGATATCGGCCAGAGTGACCGTTTCTCCAGCTTTGACACGAATGAAAGGATTTACCTTCCAGCCCTTGCCCAGCTTGGCGGCGGCGCGGCTGTGAATCAGCGCGGGGTTGCTGGGATCGGGGGTGGCGTGGCACGCCCCGCCTTTTTCGCCTGTGGGGTTCTCCGCCGATATCTGCCGGGTGATGATGCCGGCCTGAAAGGGGAGCTGATGAAGCATATCCATGCAGGCAACCTCCTTGCATTGTTTTAATCTCATTATAGAATGAGCAAGGAGCAAAGTCAATAAGTAAGTAAAATATATTTGCAAAATACCTTTACAAAACTATTGCAAATAAAAAAAGCATGTGCTATATTATTTGTGTAGTAAACGGGATGAAAATGGCACGATATGACATGAAATGCAGGAAACATCTGCGTTCCGGGAGGATGAGTGAACCATGAAACAAACCAAGCGCATTTGCAAGGGAGAGAAAGACATGATGATACTACTGACGGCCGCCTTCCTGGCGTTGGCTTTGCTGCTGCCCTTCCGCGCCAAAGCCGATGATTTTTCTTACCGTAGCATCGAAAAAGAGTGGGACTATGCGGCGGCCTGTGATACGCTGCTGTTGCCCGTCTATGAGTTTGACCAGCAGGACTATACGAACGACCGCGGTGTGAAGCTGCTGCGGAGCGCGGATACTGCAGATTGGACAATGGAGACTTGGTTGTCTGACGATACGCTGGGCAGCACGGGCGGGTTACACGGCGGCCTGACGGTCTATCTGGATGCAAAAAATTATTTGATTTTCGGCCTGAACGGTCAACGCAAAGTGACCTTATATGGCGTATGCGGCGGCAAGGAAATCGACGGTGGCTCGGAAATGGGCGAAAGCCGCTATTTCCGCATGGAGAAAAAGGGGCAGTATTATGCGTTTTATTACAGCAAAGACGGTTCAACATGGGAAACCTTCAAAAAATCCTTTCAGGATGTGCAAAATGCATTGCAAGGTGCGCAAATCGGCCTGATGAACCGTTATACTAACAAGACCGAGCTGTTCCATTCTGCGGAGCTTAGCCTGAAATGCTGGGCGGCTGAATATGCATATTTCCGTTTGAATGGGCAAGAATTACCCTTTTCACTGAACGGCGAGCATGGGTGGAAGTATTACAAGAGCCATGGGGTATTCGCCCTGGCCGTGCCGGGAGGCGGCAGCACCAGTCTGCTGCGGCAGCAAAAGGAGAAGGATTGGGTGCTGGATGCCCGCTTGAATTACACCTCCGGCTCTGGCAGTGCGCTGGTAGGTGCGGCAGTCTATCAGGACGCTGATAACTATCTGATGCTGGGCGTACGCGGCGTTTTTGCCAACAAAACGCACTATGAGGTTAGCGGCATAATCGGTGGCCAGCCCACAGGGGTGCTGATGTCCTTTGATGGGAAACTGCGCGGCAACCGCACCCTGCGCATCCTTCGCCGCACGGAGGCGGGCCAGCCCGATCGCTATTATTTCTACGTCATCGATGGCAACAATGAGTATGGCTTTATCTGTCTGGGCTGCTACGAGGATACCAATGGCATTTTCCGTGGCGGTCAATATGGCCTGATGGGGGTGGAAGACAGCGGAGAAGCAGACGCGCTTTATACGGCGCAGTTTGAGTTTTGCACAGAAACCTGTCCCGATGGCTATTCCGATTATTTTTTCAGCAATGTGCTGGATGGCATGTGGCAATCCGAGGGCGCAAAGGGCCTGCGGGTGGGCAACAAGAGCCTTGGCTTTGGCAGCGAAGAAGGCGAAGCGGCTTATCTCCTTCGCGCGCCGCTGAAAAAGGACTGGTCGCTGGACTGCACGGTGATAGCCCTCGGCGTCAATAGCACTGCGGGGTTGGCCATGGCGAAGGGGGAAAACACCCTGCAATACGGCGTTCAAAAAAACCAAATTGTCATCCGCGTGAATTGCGGCGGGAGGCTTGAGGAGCAGGTGATACAGGCAACTGCGCAAAACCTCAGAATGCTCAAAAACGGCGACACTTACATCATGCAATATTCTAAAGACGGGCTGACCTGGCAGGAGGCAGGGCGCTACACCGATGCATCTGGCGCATTTGACGGTGCGCGCTGTGGGCTGACGGTGCAGGGGGGCAGCTGTACATTTCGCAAATATTACGAGGGTTATCGCCCTGCAGGCGTGATAGCCGCTATTACGGGCCTGGATATTCTGTACCCCCTGACAGGCGAAAACAGCATGAACCGGACGGAATCCCGCTGGGGGTTTGGCAGCGGAGACCTGGGCGCGATGTTTGAGCACAACGGAAAGGTCTACATGGTCTTTGGTGATACCTTTGCGCACGACAGGCTGCAGGGGGCGTGGATTAATAATGCGATTTCCATAGGCACAGTCGATGATCCCAAGGACGGCGTACAGTATTCGCAGTTACATATTGGAGGAACGGGCAGCGGCCTTGTGAAAGCGGGCTTTGAGCATACCTGCGCCATGATCCCCTCCACGGGCTTTGGCTTGGGCGAGGCAGGAAGCGAAGTGCTGTACATGTGGGTGCATGAGATTTATAGCTGGCAATCCGGCGGCCATCGTGATATTTCCGGCATGGGCTGGGCGGTTTCGAAAAACGGCGGGAAAACCTGGGCTTATCAACGGCTGTTTGATGGCGACTCACACTTCCAGTTCGTCAGCTGCTGGCAGGAAAATGGCTTGCTCTACTTGTATGGCAACATCGGCGGCGGTTATGGGGAAACCTACCTGATGTGTGTTGAGCAGGAGAGAGCGCTGGAACGGGATGCCTACCGCTTCTTTGCGGGGGTGGATGCTGACGGCGCACCCATCTGGACGCAAACGGAAGATGAAGCGGCTATTGTGCTGGACTATAACGAGCGTGAGATCGGCATCACTTACAATGAATATCTGGGCTGTTATCTGATGACGGGCTGGGATTCTTTCAACGGCCAGATGGTGAGCCATGAATCACCCACACTTTTCGGGCCGTGGAGCGATGCGTATACGCTGCTCAATCGGCAATACACACCCACAGAGCTCAAGCAGGATCAACAAACGTCGATTTATGGCGCATACACGCTGCCCACTATGGTGGAGGAGGGCGGCAAGAGCATGTATTTCACCCTGTCTGAGTACGACCCCTATCAGGTTTTTTGGATGCGTGTGGACTTTGAGAAACGCGGTCAATAAACAGGAGGAAAAATAATGAGGAGCGTTATGCGAAGAGGCCTGCTGCTGGCGGTGATTCTGTCTGCTTTGTTGTTGAGCGTTGCTTGCGCGGATGACTTTTCTTATCACGGAATTGAAGCTGAGTGGAATTATAGCCAGGCAATGGAAACGCTGCTGCTGCCTGTTTATGAGTATGACAATCAGGACAAAGCACATGATCGGGGCGTGCGGGTGCTGCGGGACGTGCAGACGGCGGATTGGACGATGGAGACCTACCTGATGAGCGATACCTTGGGCAGCAAAGGCGGCTTGCATGGCGGCCTGACAGTGTATAAGGACGCTAAAAATTATCTCATTTTCGGTTTGAACAGCGGGAAAAAGATGACGCTTTACGGGCTGTGCAATGGCGAGGAGATCGGCGGCGGCTCTGTGATGGCTGCGCATCGCTATCTGCGTATCGAGAAGAAGGATGGGAGGTATACCTTCCTGTCCAGCGAAGACGGAATAACGTGGGTATCATTTACAAAGGATTTTCAGGATATTACAGGCGCACTGGAGGGGGCGCAAATCGGCATCATGAACCGCTGGACATTTTTTATTGAGGTATTCCAAACCTCAGGAAGCGGCCAGAAATGCTGGCTGGCAGAATACGCCTACTTCCGCCTGAACGGGCGGGATATGGCATTCTCCCTCAACGGCGGGAACGGATGGACGTACTATAAGAGCAAAGGAGTATTCGCGATGGCTGTCTCCGCCGGCACCAGCACCACCCTGCTGTGCCGGCAAAAAGCAGAGGATTGGATCATTGAAGGCGCACCCAACTATACCTCAGGCGCTGATAGCACGCTGACCGGTATCACAGTTTATAAAGACGAAAACAACTATCTGCTGCTGGGTGTGCGCGGTGCTTTTTCCAATAAAACACACTATGAGGTCAGCGGCGTCATGGATGGCCAGCCCACGGGCGTACTTATGGCCTATGATGGATTTGCCACCACCAACAGGGTGCTGCGCGTCATCCGCCGCACAGAGCTGGGGCAGCCTGACCGTTACTATTTCTACCTGAGCCCAGGTGCCAGCTGTACGACAGGCGTGGGGCTCTATCTGGGCTGTTATGAGGATGCGAAGGGTGTTTTCCGCGGTGGCTATTACGGCCTGATGGCGGTGGAAGAGAGCGGCAATAAGGACGCGCGTTTTGCAGCGCATTATCAGTTTTTCACCGAAACTAATCCCGTGGGCTATACCGATAGGTTCAGCCAGCAGACACTGGATGGCCCGTGGCACTGTCAGGACGTATCAGGGCTGATGGTAGAAGGCGCTTTGAGCTTTTCGTCGGGAGAAGAACCGGCATATGTGCTGCGCGCCCCACTGAAACGGGATTGGTCGCTGGAATGCACGGTGAACCACATTGCCGTGGACAGTTTTGCAGGCCTGGCGATGGTGCAGGGAGAAAATAGCCTAAAATACGGTGTCCTCAATGGCAGGCTGGTCACGCGCGTCACAATAGCTGGGCAGACGGAAGAACTGGCTGCGGATGCGGCTGCGCCCTATCTTCGCCTGATCAAAGATGGTTGCGAATATATCATGCGCTATTCGCTGGACGGGCTGATCTGGCTGGAAGCCTACCGATGGGTGGATACGCAGGAGGCGTTTGCTGGGGCGCATTATGGCCTGGGCGTGCAGGGAGGTGCCTGTAGCTTTGGCAGGTTCTATGAGGGCTATCGCCCGGCAAGCGCCATTGAGAATATAGAGTTTGTCCATCAGATCACCGGCGAAGCCGGCATCAATCAAACACAATCCCGCTGGGGCTTTGGCAGCGGAGATTTGGGCAGCTTGTTTGAACTGAACGGCAAGGTATATATGGCCTTTGGCGATTCCAATACCAGCGACAACCATGTCGGCAGTTGGATCAAGAACGTGCTGGCAGTTGGCACGGTCAACACCCCTGCTGACGGCATCCGGTACACCCAGATGTATAACGGTCTTGTGAACTCGGGTGCTGAGTATGGCGGTGCTATGATACCGTCCTGTGGCGTGGGGCTGGAGCAGGATGGCGGCGAGAAACTGTATATCTGGTTCCATGAGATTTATGCCTGGAATGTGGGTGATCATCGCGATATTGCCGGAGCGGGCTGGGCGGTGTCAGACGATGGCGGCGAAAGCTGGGTTTATGAACGCTTGTTTGATGGTAATACGCATTTCCAGTATGTCACCTGCTGGAAAGAGAATGGCATGCTCTACTTGTATGGCAACATTGGCAGTGGTCATGGAGAAGTATACCTGATGGCCGTGGAAGAGGGTAATCTTCTTAAAAGGGATGCTTACAGCTTTTACGCAGGGATGGACGAGCGGGGAAACCCGAGGTGGTCCCTGAATGAAGATGATGCTGTCATTGTGGTAGACCATAACGAGCGTGAACTGGGCATTACCTATAACGCGTATCTCAGCCGCTATCTGCTTACCGGCATGGATTGCTATAACAATCAGGTGGTTGTTCAGGAATCCTCCACACTATATGGCCCCTGGAGCGATGCCAGCACGCTCATCCAGTCGGCGTATACGCCCCATCATTCGAGTTGCTATGGTGCGTATACCTTGCCAGACATGGTGGAAAATGGCGGCCAGAGCATGTACTTCACACTGACGGAGTGGAATCCCTATCAGGTTTTGTGGATGCGTGTGGACTTTGCAAAGAAAGAAAATTAAATGTAAATATATTTTGCAAAACATATTGACAAAACAAAAATGCATTTGCTATAATGGACATACCGGTTGAAAACAACCCGTTTCGTTGCAAAACACATATTTGGAGGAGGGAATCACATGACAAGGATTCGGAAACTGATGGCTGCGATGCTCATGGTGATGGTGTTGGTCACGTCCCTGTGCATGCCGGCTCTGGCGGCAGACAAGACGGTTGTGTATCTGTGGGTGCAGCCTTGGGATAACTTCCAGCAGGAATGGATGACCGATTGGGTGGAAGTGTACAATGAGGCCAGCGAGAGTGTCAAAATTGAAGTCACCTTTGTGCCCGACAGCGTATGGGGCGAGAAAATCAAAGCCGCCCAAGGCGCCGGCACTACCCCTGACATCTGGTGTGTCAACCTCACCAAGGTGGACACCGAAGTGAAGCTCGGCTCCATCCAGGCGCTGGATACCTATCTGGATGCCGGCATCTTTGATGATCTGCAGGACAACTTCAAGGATGTTGCCGAAGTGAACGGCCATTACTACGCGTATCCCTACCAGGCGGAAGCCGGGCAGGTGCTCTACTACCGCAAGGACATGCTGGAGGCGGCAGGCCTCGACCCCAACGCCCCGCCCAAGACCTGGGCCGAAGTGATTGACTACGCCCAGAAGCTGACCAGCGAGTGGACCTACGGCTTCCAGCTGAACACCGAGGACTGGACCATCGGCTGGACCAGCTACGGCCTGCAGTATAACACCAACGGCGGCTATTGCATCACCGATAACTGGGACAAGGCCAACATCAACAACGACAACTATCGCGCGCTGTTTGAGTATTTCAAGACGCTGCATGATCTGGAAGTGGTGCCCGCCCAGGCGCTGAGCGATTCCTTTGGCGTTGCACCGGTGTGCGAGGGCAGCGTGGCCATGATGTGTGCCGGCTCCTGGAACTTCCAGCTGATCCATGACAACTATCCCGAGGTGGTCGATCTGATTGGCGTGGCACCCATGCCCACGATAGATGGCGATTATACCCGTGCCTCTTCTGCTGTGGGCGGTTGGGCGCTGGCAGTGGACGCCAACAGCGCGCATCCCCAGGAAGCGGCAGAATTCATCGGCTGGCTGCTGGGCGGCGATCCCGCAATCATGCTGGACTTTTGCACCCGCGCAGGCTATGGCAAACAGTCCGTCCGTAAATCCGTCAGCGATCTGGTGATGCAGGACGAGCAGCTGAGCGCCAATGAGTGGCTGGTGACTTTGATGGACGAAATCCTGCCCTACGGCGTGCTCGAACCCTCCTTCCCTTGGGATATTTCCCTGGAGGTCGGCCAGGCCCTCAACCGCGTGATCGTATTTGGCCAGGATATCGATGCGTCCCTTGCCGAAGCCGAACAGAAGATCAACAGCTATATCGAGCTCAATAACATTGCGGGCACCAATCCTGCTTACCAGACTGAGTAAGCGCAAGGCGTGCGGAGGCAGTGGGTGTGTGCCCGCTGCCTCCGCATCATGTTCGGGATGATGCTGCTTGAAAGGTGTGATGCGCATGACAGGAACGGCAAAACAGTGGACGAAACAGGGCCACTCTCAAAAGCGAAGCGTGATTTGGACGGCCTACGCGATGGTGTGTCCGGCGGTTGTCTTATTGATTATTTTCAATATCGTGCCGATCCTGTACACGCTGCGCATGAGCTTCTTTGAATGGAGCTTTTATAAGGAAAGTACCTTTATCGGATGGGAAAACTACCGTAAAATCGTGCTTCACAGGGAGTTCTGGCAGTCCATCGGCGTGGGCTTTCAGTTCACCTTCTGGAACATGACGATCTCCATGCTGCTCTCGTTTTTGATTGCGCTGTGCATTCGCTCGATGGGCAGAAGGGCAGCGGGCGTCACAAAAGTGATGGTATATATCCCCACCATCATTGCGGGCACGGTCATCTCCTATATCTTTGGCTTTATGTATAACTACCGCTATGGCCTTCTCAACACCGTCATCCGCACTTTGGGCATCAAGCCCCAAACCTGGACTTCTGGTCCTGCCACAGCGATGTTTTCTATCGTGTTGCCCAGCATATGGCAGTCCGTAGGTGTCAAAACCCTTATTTTGCTGGCCGGTATGAACGAAATTTCCCCCTCGTATTATGAGGCCGCGGCGCTGGATGGCGCGGGCCCGTTCAAGCAGATGCGCTATATCACGCTGCCGTGCCTGCGTAATGTGGCGGTGTATCTGCTGGTCACCGGGGCGATTTCCGCGATGCAGATGTGGGACCTTTCCAACTTCATCACCGGCGGCGGCCCCCAGGGAATGACCAACACCCCGGTTCTGTATATCTATAACCGGTTCAAGAATGATGATTACCTCGGACCCTCGCTGGCTGCGGCGCTGCTGTTGGCGGTGGTGCTGGGGTGTATCTCCTGGATTGTGTTCAAGACAGTGAACTCGGATAAAAACATGGACGGCTGAGGGGAGGATGGCTTATGAAAAAGAAAACGCTGATAGCGAAATCAATGATTGGGTTGGTCGCGCTGCTGGTCGCCTTTACGGCCATGTTCCCGCTGTTTTGGATGATCCTGTCCAGCTTCAAGAAAAACGCCGATATTATTGCCATGCCCCTGCGTTTCTGGCCTACGGCATGGGTGTGGGATAATTATGAGCTGATTTTGTTCTCCAAATCCTTTAATATTGCTTCTTCGCTGTTATACACCTTTGTGCTGGCTGTGAGCTTCACTTTGCTGACGCTGGCTGTGAACGCCTCGGCGGCCTATGGCTTTGCAAGGCTTGATTTCCCCGGAAAAAACGTGCTGTGGGTGCTGGTGATGATCACCATGTTCATCCCCGGCATTTCAACCCTGGTGACCTCCTACACCGTGGTGGCCAAGATGGGCCTTGTCAATACCGTTTGGGTGCTCATCATCCCGGGGCTGGCCAGCAGCGGCATGATCTTCTTTATCCGGCAGTTTTATCTAAACTTCCCTCTTTCACTGGAGGAGGCAGCGCTGGTGGATGGCTCCACGCCGCTGAAGAACTTCCTGTATATCTTTTTGCCCACCTCCATGCCGGTGTTTGTCATCCAAGGCGTTGGCGCGTTCCTGGGCTTTTGGAACAGCTATCTGTGGCCAGCCATCACCATCAACAAGGAGCAGCTGTATCCCATTATGCTGCTGCTGCAATTTTTCAGGTCTCAAAAGGCCATGAAAGACGGTGCCGTTCTAGCTGGCGCTGTAATCACCTCACTGCCGCCCATCATCCTGTTTTTGATTTTTCAGCGGCATATCATCGAGGGCATCAAAATGTCCGGTATCAAATAAAGCCCGTGCATGCGTACAAAGCGCCGGGAAGGGAGTAGGGTATGCGAATAGGTGTTGATATTGGCGGCACCAAAATCCTGGGTGGGCTGATTGATGAAGGCGGTCATGTGCACGACCGGTTCCGGCTCAAGTCCAAAGATTTTTCATCCCCGCGGGCATTGACCGAGGGGGTGGGCCAACAGTTATTGGCGCTGCTTCAGCGTAACGGCCTGCAAATGGCCAATATAGAACACTTTGGCGTGGGCATTCCGGGAACGGCGGATTGGCTGAACGGCAGGGTTATCTATTCACCCAATCTCTTGGGCGAAAATGTGCCCTTGGGTAACTATTTAGAAGAAGCTGTCGGCGTGCGCCCCACCATCGTGCAGGATTCCTGGGCAGGAGCGTATGCGGAATACCGCTTTGGCCAGCAGGGGCAATATCAGGATATGATGTGCATCACCCTGGGCACGGGCATTGGCTGTGGCATCATCCAGGGGGGCAAGGTGTATTCCGGGCTGATGCACACCGCCGGAGAGATCGGTCATGTGTCCATCGCGATGGACGGGCGTCCCTGTAGCTGCGGCAAACGGGGCTGTCTTGAAACCTACGCCTCCGGCACGGGCATTTATGCGCAGGCAATGGAGCAATTCCCGGAAAAACTGAAAGATGCCGTGCCGGGTGCAGAAGCGGTGTTTGATTTGGCGTATCAAGGCGATGCGCAGGCTATAGCCCTGCTGGCGCAGTGCACGGAGTATCTGGCCTTTGGCCTGGCGGCGCTGATCGACATCACCGCCTGCAATGTGATCTTCATCAGCGGCGGCCTTTCTTCTCATGATGACTATATGATTGCGCCGCTGGGGGAGGCCATCCGCCGCCGGGGCTATCCCGCCTGGAGCAAGCGCATCGCGCCGCTGGTGCGGAAGGCTGCGCTGGGCTGCGATGCGCCGCTGATTGGCGCTGCGTTTCTGGACGCGGCGCGGATCATCTGATGGAGGCAGAGAAGCGATGAGCATTATTTTTACCAACCCAATTCCCCGAAAAGCGTTGTGGGGCGGTACTGCACTGCGTGAGTATTTTCATTTTCCAGCCGATTTTGGCGATGACGCAGGACAGGCATGGGCCTTTAGCGCACAGGATGGCTGTGCCAACTGGCTGACGGGCGGCGGCTATGACGGCTGGAGCCTGCGGGAGCTGTGGGAGCAAAGGCCGGGGCTGTTTTTAAGCCGTTATCAGACGTTTCCTTTTATCATTTCACTGGTAGCGCCCCTGCAGGACCTGAGCATTCAGGTGCATCCAGATGCAGCAGCGGCTGGCAAGCTGGGGTACTCGAGTGGTAAGAATGAGGCGTGGGTGTTTTTGAAGGCGCCGGATGCGGCGTCTATCCTGTACGGCCACTGCGCAAGGGACGAGCAGGCGCTTCGCAGGCATATCAGTCAAGGCGACTGGGCACATCTGGTGCGGCAACTGCCGGTGGCGGCGGGGGACACGGTGTATATCCCGGCCGGGGTGGTGCACGCGCTGCGCAAGGACAGCGTCGTGTATGAAATCCAGCAGGCGACGGATATCACCTACCGTTTTTATGATTATGGCCGTCTGGATGGCAAAGGCCAGCCGCGCCCGCTGCAATTGGAAGAAGCAATTGGCTGCCTGCGGTACGGAGATGTCTTGCCTGAAGCGCGGCCCCGGCAAACCGTGCGGCAGCTGCCCGGCGTGACGGAGACCACCTGCGTCGCCAATGATTCCTTTGTGGTGCGGCGTATTGATTGCCATGGGGAATGCTGCCTGCAATATCCGGGATATCAGCTGATGACCGTTGTGGCAGGGGAGAGCTGGGCGGCGGATGCTGTGGTTTCTATGGGGAGCAGCTTTCTTTTGCCGGCAGGCGAAGCGCTTTTTCTGCGCGGAGAATTGACACTGATGGCAACAGCCGAGCAATGAACATGAAGGAGAGGACAACCATGCTGAAAGGTATTCCTGCACTCTTGCCCCCGGAGCTGGTGAAGATTCTGATGGAAATGGGTCATGGCGACAGCATTTTGTTATGCGATGCCAATTATCCCAAATTAGGCTGCCCCGAGCGCTGTGTGCGCATGGATGGCAGCGGGATTCCGGCGATTCTGGATGCAATCCTGACGCTGATGCCGCTAGACGCTGCGGTGGAACATCCCACAACCTTTATGGCCGTCAACCCAGGCGACCCTTACGTGCCGCTTATGTGGGACGAATACAAGGCCATTGGTTACCGGCATGAGGAGCTGGGGCTGCGGCAGAGTGAAATCCGCAACGCCGAGTTCTATCTTCAAGGCCCCACATGCTATGCCTGCATCGCCACGGGGGAGCGGGCACTGTATGGAAATATCATTCTGCGCAAGGGCGTCATCCAATAAAAAATTCCCGCTATTCTTGCTTTCTTCGCCCCTTGCTGATTTTGAGAGATTATGGCATAATGGGGAGGGAGGAATCAAAAGATGCATGGAAATAACTATACAATCATCAAGGCGGCAAACCGCCAGCTGATATTGAATACAATTCTGGAGTTTGGCCCCATGGCCGTTATGGATTTATTGCACAACACGCGCCTGTCGCGCCCCACCATTGAGGCGCTACTTCGGGAATTGCAGCAGGATGGCATTTTAGAAGAAGTGGGCATCGCCAAAATGGCGGTAGGCCGTTCGGCCAAACTATACAGCATCAGCGTGCGCCGCCATTTTTCTATTGGGGTGGATTTTGAGTACCCTGCGCTGCGCGTGAGCGCCGTCAGCCTGGCCGAGCAAGTGGTGTATGCCATCCGGCATGATTTCACGGGCGGCGAAACGCAACAGGAGATCATCGGGCAGATCCTTTCCATGGTGCACGAGGCCATCGGCAACATTCCGCAGCAGGAAGAGCCCATCAACTTGCTGGGCATCGGCGTTGGCATCTGCGGCTTGATTGACCGCAAAACCAAGCAGTCCATCAGCATTGAGCGTATTGAGGGCTGGCATTGCGTGGAGTTGGTGCGCATCCTGAAGGATGAGTTTAAAGTGCCTGTGCATATGCGCAACGACGTGCATATGCTTTCTTTGATTCACCAGAAGGAGCGCAGCCGCAAGGGCACCGACGACTATATTTATATTTCTCTGCGCTCGGGCATTGGCATGGCATTGTTTATCCATGGCAAGCTGTTCAGCGGCGTGCAGGGCAATGCGGGCTTCTTTGGCCACACTGCGGTGGACATCAACGGTCCCCGCTGTTGCTGCGGCAACCGTGGCTGCCTGGAAACTTATATGAACCCAGTGCAGATGACCACAAACTATTATATTGCCACCCAGCAGCATGTGGATTATCCTGAGCTGCTGGCCCGTTTTGAACGCATGGATGTGAAGGCGGCAGAGGTTATCAAAAACGCGTATATCATCCTGGGAAAAGCCATTTCCAATGTCATCAAGATCACCGATATTCAGCATTTGATCATCAGCGGCATGCCCCAGGTGTGCACAGAGCAGCTTATCCAATGGATTCATGAAGGGGTCAGCAGCAACACACTGCCCGAAATATCCAACAATGTGACCTTGCAGGAAGAATGCTTGAATGATCAGGAAGCACTGGGCGCGGGCATATACATCCTGCGGCACTTTTTTGCCGATCCCAAGCTGATTATGATGCCGGAAGCGCTGGGGTGATGGAATATAAAGTGGGTAAATGAAGTTGAGTATCCCCTAAAATACTTCTCCAGTTCAGGGCATTAAAATCGGCAGTGGGCTGTTTTTATGTCTTGCCATGGCGCTGATTGGCAGCGCTGCTATAGCGTGCGCGGTATTGGGTAGGGGTGCAATTGCGCAGCTGACGATAGATGCGGTTGAAAGAAGGAATACTGTCAAAACCCACCTGCAGGGCAATGTCTGCTACAGTCGCCTTGGTGGATGCCAACAGTCGCTCTGCCATTTGTATACGCTTGAGACACAGAAAGTGCCAAAATGTAGTGTTTGCATATTGCTTAAACAACCGGGTGAAGTAGAATTTGGAAAATCCGGCTTCAGCAGCGATAATGTCCAGCGTAATATTTTCCATATAGTGATGATCAATATAGTCCATTACATGGTTGAATGCCTCCAGATATACCTGCTGCTTGACGGGCGGGGTGTTTGAGCCGGCATACACTGTGCTTAGATAGTTACGCCCCATCAGGGCATATAAACGCAATATATGAGAATAGTTCACCATTTCGCTCAGGCGGTTGCCACTGCTATATTCGGTGATAATGCTTTGCAAAATGCCACAGGCGTCCTCATAGATGGGGGAGGAGGTCGGCATATAAATGGGGAACATGGTCATGGTTTTCAGGGCGACAAAATCGTGCAGGGACAAAAACTGATCCAACTCAAAGAGCATGATATAGCGCTTCGCCCCAGGCCTTGTCAAAAGCGTATGTGGTTCCCCTGCGGGCGTGATGAGAATTTCGCCAGCCTTCACGGAATACTCTTTATTGGAAGAATATACATCACATACTCCCTCGACGGTCATGAGAACCTCTACGGCGGTATGCCAATGGGTGTCATAATAATCGGATACATCACCATACCATACACGGAAGGTGGAGTTGGGTGGATACTCAACAAACTCGTAATCGTGCGCCATGGTGCGGGTAGGGCCGCGGAATGTAACTTTGCTGTTTTTGTAAACGGGAGGGGGTGTTGGTAATTTCATAGGCTCCTCCTGATCAATATATTGTTTGCTTTTTTTGCGCGGTTGGAGGCATTGGTAAGCAGATAATAATGGGTTTATTCATCGGTCATGTAAAATAATATGAGAACATCGTCCATAATGTACCACATATGTGAGCCTATATCAAGCAACAAATGAAAATCTTAAAGCAATATTTGAGAAGAAACATTTTCAATGACCCGCTATAATGAATGTGGACATAAATTGATGTACTTGCTCAAATGGGAATCTCTATGTTATCACGCCTTTACATAGTTTTTTTAGTGTTTCCATTATTAGATCAGGGGAGGAACCGCTGTGTCCCTAAAGATAGGCCGTAGTAAAAGCTTGCGCACCCTGTTCATTTTTATTGCACTCATCCTTGCGCTGGTGGCATGGGTTCTGCTTTCGGGCGGCACGGAAACATTCGCAAACAAATATGCCAATGCGGATTTGACCACCGAAGTGGCTGGTATTGGCCGTGCCAACACCTATGTGCAATATTTGCAGCTGCATGCCGAAGCTCCCTTGGACGTCCCGGTGGTAGAGGTGGACGTTCTTCAGTTTGCTACGGAAGATGCTGCGGCAGTGTATGCAGATGCGATAGACGGAAAAACCGTGCTGTACACAGCAGACGGTTCCTTGGCTGAATGGACTGTTCATGTGCCCGTCAGCGGCATGTATCGGGTGAAAATCGATTATTATGCGACGGCATCCCGTGGGGTTGATATCGAGCGGTCGCTCTATATCAATGGGCAGCTGCCTTTTGCCGGTGCTGAAAATATGACGTTTACGCGCATTTGGTCAGATGCGGGCGAGGTGAAGCAGGATAACCGCGGCAATGATATCCGCCCGTCGCAAACAGAAGTGTTTGCATGGCAGCGCGCATATTGCCGGGATTACATGGGCTATCATGCCGAGCCTTATTTGTTTTATTTGCAGCAGGGCGAAAACGTTATAGGCCTGAAAGCGCTGAACGAGCCGATGCTGATTGGCGCGATTACGCTGGAGCCCGTCACCCAGACGATGAACTATGCGCAGTATGCCGCGCAGCACGCAGGCGTTTCCACCACAGCCTTGGGGCGCACCTATAATCAGAAAATTCAGGGCGAAAGCGCGGTGTTGCGCTCGTCTCCCTCACTGTACGCGCGCTACGATCACTCTTCCCCCGGCACAGAGCCTTACAGCGTGACCACCACCGTGCTCAACTACATTGGCGGCAATGCATGGAACAAAGCCGGCCAATGGATTGAATGGGATTTTTCCGTACCTGAGGATGGGTATTATTACATCACCGTCAAAGCGCGCCAGATTTTTTCCCGTGGCACACTATCCTGCCGCGCGGTGTATATTGACGGGCAGATCCCCTTTGCTGAGATGGAATCGGTTTCTTTCAAATATAGCAGCGATTGGGAATACGTGACGCTGGGTGATGAGCAGGGCAATGCCTACCGATTCTTCCTCACCGCGGGTGCGCATACCTTGCGCTTGGAAGCCACAACAGGTGAAATGGGCAGTATTCTGGAGCAAATGGAAGACAGCATCTATCGGCTGAACCAGATTTACCGCAAGATTCTGGTGCTCACAGGCGTTACGCCAGATCAATACCGCGATTACCGGCTGCAAGCAGTGTACCCTGATGTGATTGAGGCCATGCACATGGAAAGCATGCGCCTGTATAAGCTGGTGGACGACACGGTGGCCGTCACCGGGCAAAAGGGCGACCGCATTGCCGTGGCACAGACCTTGGCTGTGCAGCTGGAGGCCTTTGTGAAAAACCCCGACAGAATCACCAAGTCCTTTGTCAACTTCAAAGATAACATCACCGGCCTTGGCACCGCCATGCAAAACATGAGCGAGACCAAGCTGGATGTAGATTTGATTATCATCAGCGGCGTGGATGCACGAACGGACGCGGGCGGCACATCGGCTCTTGCCAGGCTCGTCCATGAGGTGAGCGCCTGTGTCGCCAGCTACACGGTGGATTATAACTCCCTTGGTGATGTGTATGACGGCACTGAGGGTGATACCATCGAGGTGTGGATTATGACCGGCCGCGACCAGAGCAGCATCCTCAAAACCATGGTGGATGACACCTTCACCCCCCAAAGCGGTATCCGGGTGAACGTCAAGCTGGTGGAGCCCAATGCGCTGCTGAGCGCCGTTGTGGCAGGTAACGGCCCCGATGTGGTGGTCAGCACCGATTCGTGGAATCCCGTCAACTATGCGTTGCGCAATGCCGTTGTGGATTTGACGCAATTTGACGGTTTTGATGAAGTGATCAGCGATTTTTACCCCAGCGCCTATACCGCACTGCAATTGAACGGCGGCGTATATGCACTGCCTGAAACGCAGGTGTGTAGCGTGCTGTTCTATCGCGAGGACGTGCTGAATGATTTGGGACTATCCGTGCCCGACACATGGGACGATTTGATTGCCATACTACCCACCTTGCAGGGCAACAGTATGTCCATTGGCATACCATTCCCAGACAGCGTCAACCCCAACCTGTTCACCTTGTACTCCATGATCTACCAAAACGACGGCGCTATTTACAACGAAAATGCGTCTCGCACGGTGATTGACAGCGAGGCCGGTGTTGCTTCCTTCAAGCTGTACACCTCCCTCTACACGGATTATGGCCTGCCCACGATCTTTGACTTTGTCAGCCGTTTCCGCTCGGGCGAAATGCCCCTTGGCATTTATGATTACACCACCTATAACACCCTCACCGTGTCTGCACCGGAAATTCGCGGCTTGTGGAACTTTACCGTGCTGCCTGGCGTGGAAAAGACCGATGAGAACGGCAAAACCTATATTGACCGCAGCGTGCATTCCCAAGGCGCGAGCTGCATGATGATTGCAACGGATGATGAAACCATCAAGCAAAACGCATGGGAGTTCATGAAATGGTGGGTCAGCGCCGAGTCGCAGGTGCGCTTTGGCCGCGAGATTGAAAGTGTGCTGGGCTCCTCCGCGCGGTATGCCACGGCCAACAAATATGCGTTTGATCAGTTGGCGTGGAGCAGTGAGCAGGTCAAGGTTATCCGTGCGCAGATGGAGCAGGCCGTGGGCTTCCGCGAGGTGGCAGGCGGCTATTACACCAACCGGCATTTGACCAACGCCATCCGCAAGGTGGTCACCAAAAAGACCGACCCGCGAGAGACGCTGCTGGATTATGCCCGTATCATCAACGAAGAGCTGGCCCAAAAACGTGCCGAATTTGATTGGGCGATTGATTAGAAGGGAGGCGAAAACATGGAAGGATTCTTCAAAAAGTATGTAGCGTTGAAAAAACGCAACACAGTGATTGCCTGGGACAAAGCAAAGCACATGAAAATCTGCTATTTGTTTTTGCTGCCCTATGCGGTGTTGTTCTTCACTTTCTATATTCTGCCCATGCTGACATCGATTTTTTACAGCTTTACTTTCTATAATATCCTGGAGCCTGCGCGGTTTGTGGGGTTCAAAAACTACATCGATTTGATTTTGCAGGATGATGTGTTTCTGGTGGCAGTGAAGAATACCTTCCTGATTGCCGTCATTACGGGCCCGCTGGGCTATATCCTGTCTTTTGGCTTCGCGTGGTTTATCAACGAGCTGCCCCGCTGGCTGCGCACCCTGGCCGTTGTGATCTTTTATGCCCCCAGCATCGCCGGCAATGCGTATTATATCTTTGGCATCATATTCCGCGGTGATGCCTATGGGTATCTGAATGCGATTCTGATGCAAACGGGCATCATTGGTGCCCCCATTCTGTGGCTGATTAACGTGGATTATATCATGCCGGTGATTATCATTGTCATCCTGTGGATGAGTATGGGCACGGGATTCTTATCCTTTGTGGCAGGCCTGCAGGGTGTGGACAGGGCGCAGTATGAGGCGGGTTATGTGGATGGCATCCGCAACCGCTGGCAGGAACTGTACTACATCACACTGCCCAACATGAAGCCCATGCTGATGTTTGGCGCGGTCATGGCCATCACCCAGGCCTTTGGCGTGTGTGATGTGACGATGGCGCTGGCAGGCTATCCCAGTACCGACAACGCCGCCCGAACGGTGGTGGAGCATCTGTTTGACTATGGCTTTACGCGCTTTGAAATGGGCTATGCGTCTGCCATTGCCACTTTGCTGTTTATTGTGATGATTTTGTGCAATAAAGCCATCCAGGCCGGGCTGAGGAAGGTGGGCACATGAGCATAAAAGTAAAGACGAACAACACGATTGATTTGCCCAAGGCCCCTAAAGCGCCTAAAGTGCAGCGCATGGGGAGCGGCGCCACCCGCCGCCGTCAGCCCAACCGTTCCCGGATGGGGGACTTTGGCATCTATTTGATGCTGCTGCTTGTGGCGGTCATGATGGCGTTTCCGCTGGTGTTTTCCATTTCCAGCTCCCTGAAGCCGCTGGACGAACTGTTTCGTTTCCCGCCGCTGCTTTTCCCCCAGAACCCCACCTTTGACAACTTCTCGGATCTGGTGGTGACGCTGGGGCAATCCTGGGTGCCCTTCTCGCGTTATATTATCAACACGGTGTTTATCACGGTGGTGGGCACTGCCGGCCATGTGCTGATTGCGTCCATGGCGGCGTTTGTGCTGGCCAAGTATGACTTCCCCGGTGGCAAGGCGTTCTTTGGCATTGCCGTTGTGGCGCTGATGTTCAATGGCTATGTCACAGCCATTCCCAACTATCTGATCATGAACAGCCTGAACATGATTGACACCTATTGGGCGGTGATTTTGCCGGCATTTGCCGCACCCATGGGGCTGTTTTTGATGAAGCAGTTCATGGAAGGGCTGCCCATGGCGTTGATAGAATCGGCCAAGATTGACGGCGCAAAGGAGTTTCGCATTTTCTGGTCGATCATCATGCCCAACGTGAAACCGGCATGGCTGACACTGATTATTTTTTCCGTGCAAAACCTGTGGAATGCCCGCGCTTCCACCGTGATTTACTCCGAAGCAAAAAAAACCCTGGTGTATGCCCTGCAACAGGTGCAGGCGGGCGGCATTGCCCGCACCGGCCAGGCTGCCGCCGTCACGGTTGTGGTTATGCTGGTGCCCATCATCACCTTTATTCTGTCCCAAAGCCGCATACTAGAAACCATGGCTACCTCCGGATTGAAGGATTAAGCGTAGAAAGGATGACCGCAATGAAAAATGCGCTGAAGCGTATAGGGATATGCCTGATCGCGGTGTGTCTGATGAGCGGCTTTTCCTTTGCATGGGCCGCGCAGGACGGCTTTGAAAGCGTTTATACCTACACCTATGATTTCTGGGGCGATTTTCGTGAATCTCCTGATGCATACCGTGTGAAAACCATTATCAGCACCGCCTCCTTGGGTCTGGAAGTTACCTTGAAATCGCCGCAGGGGCTGTTTGTGCAAGGCGATGATATCTATGTGTGTGATACGGGAAACAACCGCATCTTGCACTTGGAACATAAGGGAGACGGCTATACCCTCAAGCGCATCATTTCGTCTTTTACGGGGGATATCTCGCCCCTCACGTTTTCCTCGCCTCAGGATATTTTCGTCAACGGGGCAGGAGAGATGTTTATCTGCGACACGCAAAATGGCAGGGTACTGAAGCTGGATAAGGACTTGAACTTCATCCGTGCCTTCACCAAGCCCACCGATGCCACCTTTGACCAGAGCTTGTCCTTTTTGCCCACCAAGGTGGTGTCCGACAGCGTGGGCCGTGTGTTTATCCTTGGCAAAAACGTAAATAAGGGCCTTATCAAGTTTGAGAACGATGGCCGCTTCACAGGCTTTGTGGGCGCCAGCGAAGCGAAGTATTCCTGGTATGACTACATCTGGAAAACAGTGTTTTCTACCGCTGCCCAGCGCGCGCAGCAGGCGGCCTTTGTGCCCACAGAATACGAAAATATCAGCATGGATTCCCATGGCTTTATCTATGCCGTCACCACCGTATTTGCCGAGGGCGACCTGATTAACGACAAGGCCAAGCCCATTCGCCGCCTCAATTCTCTGGGCGCTGATATTCTGATTAAGAATGGCGAATACCCGCCCATTGGCGATCTGGACTGGAGCGACGCCTATGCGTATACCGGGTTTTCAAAGTTGACCGACATCACAGTGTTCGATAATGATGTATATGTTGCCCTTGACCGCACGCGCGGCAGATTGTTTGGCTATGACGAGCAAGGGCGTTTGCTGTGGGCATTTGGCGGCATGGGCAATATGGACGGCTATTTCCTCAAGCCCACCGCGATTGACCGTATGGGTTTTGATTTGCTTGTATTGGACGCGCAGGATTGCTCCATCACCGTTTTTACCCCCACGCCCTTTGGCACTGCAATCTTTGAAGCCACCAATTTGTATCAGCAGGGCAAATACGACGAGTCTGCCGAAAAGTGGCAAGCCGTGCTGCTGGAGAACGGCAACTACGATTTGGCCTACATCGGCATTGGACGCGCCCTGATGCGTCAGGAAAATTACGAGCAGGCCATGGCGTATTTCAAGCTGACGCGCGATACCGATAATTATTCCAAGGCCTTTAAGCTGTACCGCAAGCAATGGGTGGAAGAGCATATTGTGCTGATTTTCCTGCTGGTGGCGGCCGTGCTGGTGGTGCCGCTGGCGGTTGGGAAGATCAAAAAGATTAAGCTGGAGGTGGAAAACGCATGAGTGTACGGCCCGCCCTCCACAAACGTTTTTTCGCCCCCGAGGCGTGGTCGCACTTTGGCAAAACGCTGAAGTACGCGCTGTATGTGATTGTACATCCCTTTGACGGTTTTTGGGATTTGACGCACGAAAAGCGTGGATCTATGGCAGCGGCCAATTTCATTGTTTTCATGTCGCTGCTCACGCGTATATTGACCATGCAGCACACCAATTTCATGTTCAACACAGTGTACTGGCCGCGTGTGAATATCTTTTCTCAATGTATGTCGGTGCTGATGCCCCTTGGCATATTTTGTGTTGGCAACTGGGGCTTGACCACGCTGTTTGACGGCAAAGGACGCCTAAAGGATGTATACATGGGCACGGCGTACGCGCTGACGCCCTCTGTGATCATTGGGCTGATCCTGATTGTGCTCAGCAACTTGATCACATGGGACGAGGGCACCTTTTATGGTGTGCTTGATGGTGTGGCCACGGTGTGGTCAGGGCTGCTGATTGTGATCGCCATGATGGAAATCCATGATTTCAGCATTGGCAAAACGCTGATTTTCACGGTGTTTTCTTTGCTGGCCATGTTGATTATTATCTTTCTGTTGTTATTGTTTTTCAATCTGGTCTCAGACGGCATCAGCTATTTTGTATCGCTGTACCGCGAGATTACCTTCCGGCTCTATTAAAGCGTAAAGGAGAGTGCTCAGTATGAAAAGGCGAAAGCTGATCAAGCGCGTCATCTGGGGCGCGGTGCTTCTCCTTGCGCTTGCCGCGCTTTTCTATTTTGTCATTCTGCCGTTGTTTGCGGGGGATAGCAACGTGGAGGATGGCGGCGTTCGGGTATATGCTTTCAACGAGAGCGAGAGCCTGCCGTTATATACGCTGGAAAATGAGGATTTGAAATTGGAGCTGGACCCCAAGACCACCCATTTCACCATCACTCAAAAGAGCAACGGCCATGTGTGGTACTCCAATCCGCCAGAAGCGGATCAGGATCCGATCGCCCTGCCTGCGGATATTGCGTCGCTCAAGTCCACGCTGTCGCTTGTGTATTCTACCGCGAACGGCGTCAATACCAACTTTTACAACTACACTTACAGCATCGAAAAAGGCATCTACGAGATTGAACAGGTAGAGGATGCGTTGATTGTGCGCTATTCCCTTGGCAAGGTCAGCAAAACATACGTGGTGCCACAGGCCATTACGGAAGCGCGTATGAATGAGTATCTGGCAAACATGACCAGCCGCGAATCCAAGGATGTCAAGGAATATTTCCGTTTGGTGAACCTCAACAAGCTGCGCGCCGCCGACAACCGTGACGAGCTGGTGGCGCTGTATCCTGATTTGGAAAACGAAAATGTGTATGTGCTGCGGGACAACGTGGCGGACTATTTAAAGGTGAAAATCGAAGGATACCTCGAAAACGCGGGCTATACCTATGAGGATTACGTGGCCGATATGGAACGTTGCAGCGTAGGCGGCGGCAACAGCGACAAGCCGGTTTTTGACGTCACCTTTGTGTATCGTCTGGAGGGCAAGGAGCTGTTGGTGGAGATTCCCTTTGAGGAAATCGACTACAACCCCTCCTATCCTATCACCAAGCTATCGGTGCTGCCAAACTTTGGCGCGGGCGGTACCGCTGATACCGGCTATATGCTGGTGCCAGATGGCGGCGGCGCGCTTATCCACTTTAATAACGGCAAAATCCCGCAAAACCCCTATTATGCCAACAATTACGGCTGGGATTACGCCTTGGGGCGCAAGTTTGTCGTCAACGAAACACGCAGCGCCTTTCCGGCCTTCGGCATCGCCAGCGGCGACAGCTCCTTTCTGTGCGTGATGGAGGACTATGCCAGTGTTGGCGGCATCAATGCCGACATCAGCGGCCGTTATCATAGCTACAACACGGCCTACGCCACCTATGTGCTGCTGCATGCCGATGCCTTTGACGTATCTGAAAAGTCCAACGAATCTGTCTATTTGTTTGAAGCGGCGTTGCCAAGCGGCAGCATTACGCAGCGTTATTTGTTTACGGATTCCAGCAGCTATGTGGATTTGGCAGTGCGATACCGCGAATACTTGCTGAACAAATACCCCCAGTTGGCGCTGAAAACCGATGCTTCCACGCCGGTGGCGCTGGAAATTGTAGGCGCAGTGGATAAAGTGAAGCAGATACTTGGCGTTCCGACCTCAGCGCCCCTGGTGCTTACAAAGTATGCGGAGGCAACCGATATTCTCAAAATGACGCTGGACGCCGGGTTTAGCAACCTTCATGTCAAGCTGAGCGGCTGGACAAACGGCGGCATCAATCAGAAGATACTGCGCAGCACCTCGTTGATATCCAATCTGGGCACAGAAAAGGATTTGAGAGAATTTCTGGATTTCGCCGCACAGGCAGGGGTGCCCACCTACCTGGATGGCGTGACGCAGTTCGCCTATGACAGTGGCATCGCTGACGGTTTTTTGACCTTCCGCGACGCTGCCAAGTACACCACCCGCGAGCAGGTGAAGCTGAAAGAGTACAACCCCATCTGGTATGGCCAGCGGCTGATGGATGATGCCTATTATCTGGTCAAGCCCAGCCTGATGCTGGAATGCATGCAGGTGCTGGGCAATGCGGCAGAAAAGTACGGTGCGGCCGGTGTCAGCCTCCGGGATACGGGCTATCTGCTGTCTGCTAATTATGATCCCAGGGATTTGGTGACGCGGCATGCGAACATTGCGTTGCAGCAGGAGGCGCTTGAGGCCTACAAGGATCAGGGGCTTGGCGTGATGGTGAAGTACGGCAACGACTATGCTTTGCCCTATGCCGATATCATCACCGATATGGACTTGAACGGCGTTGGATACAGCATGACGGACGAAAATGTGCCTTTCTACCAAATTGCACTGCATGGCTATGTCAACTACACCGGCGAAGCCATCAACCTGGCTGGGGATTATGAAACAGAGCTGCTGAACTCTGCCGAAGCAGGCGCAGGCTTGTCCTTTGTGTTCATGAAGGAAAGCGCCATGGCGCTGCAAGATACCTTCTATTCCGAATACTATGGCGCAGATGTGGCGCTGTGGTTTGAAAAAGCAACTGCGCTGTACACCGAATATAATGCGCAGCTGGGCCATCTATACGGGCAGACCATCATCCGTCATGAGCGCATCAGCGATTATGTGACCATCACCACCTACGCAGATGGCACCCGCGTGTATGTCAATTATGGAACGACGGAAGCGAGCGTCGATGGCGTGACACTGGCGCCCAGAAGTTACCTGGCAAAGGGGGCAAGCAAATGAGCATCGGACGGCGGTTGACCATCAAATCGCGCAGGGCAGTATCGGGGTATTTGTTTATCATGCCCTTTATTATTGGCTTTCTGGTGTTCATGCTCTATCCGCTGTGCGAGTCGTTTTACATGAGCCTTTGCAATGTGACGGTGAGCACCGGCGGGAAAGCCCTGGAGTTTATCGGGCTGAAAAACTATATTACGGCGCTGACGGTGGACCCGGAGTTTAACAAAATGCTCACGGAAGAAATCAGCCGCATGGCCACCAATTCCATCGCCACGCTGGTAGTCAGCTTTGTCATCGCGATCCTGCTTAATCAAGAGTTCAAGGGCCGTACGCTGGTGCGTGCCATCTTCTTTCTGCCGGTCATTCTTTCCTCCGGCGTGCTGGTGGGCATTGAGACGGATAACACGCTGCTGGCTGGCATGAAAACCGTGATACAAGAAGCTTCCAACCAGTTCAATATTTCAGACACCATGATTGTTATCCTGCGCAATTCCGGCCTTGGCGGTGATATACTGGAAGTGGTGTTCAACCTGATCTCGCAGGTATACAGCATCGTCATCACATCAGGTATCCAGATCGTGGTGTTCCTGTCCGGCCTCCAGACCATTTCACCCACACTGTATGAAGCCGCGGATGTGGAGGGCTGCACCAAGTGGGAGAGCTTCTGGAAGATCACATTCCCCATGATTGCGCCGCTGCTGCTGGTTAATATCATCTACACCATCATTGACTTCTTTATGAAGACAGATAATCAGATCATGATGAAAATCCAGGAGGAGACAGTCATCAAGCTCAACTATGGCTTCAGCGCGGCCATGTCGTGGATATACTTTGCCGTTACCATCCTGATGATCGGCATCTGCTCGCTCATCATCTCCAAGGGGGTGCGTTCGTATGACTAATCCTGTGATGAATAACCGCGTGCCCGAATCTTTCTGGAAGAAAAACAAAAAGTCCGGCGGCTATCTGCTCAAAAAGACGCTGCGGCGAAAAGCCTATTCCTTTGTACGCGCGCTGCTGCTCTTTGGGCTGTGCTTCATGATATTGCAGCCCATTCTGGACAAGATTTCGGTCAGCTTCATGACGCAAAAGGACTTGTACGATTCCACGATTGTGGTGATTCCAAGGCACCTGACCACGGAAAACTTTGCGCTGGCATCGCAGCTGATGCGCTTCCCGCAGGCGATTTTGAATACGCTGTGGATTTGTGTGCTGGTGTCTTTTTTGCAGATTGCATCCTGCACGCTGGTGGGCTATGGGTTTGCACGGTTTGATTTCCCGCTCAAAAAATTCTGGTTTGTCTGTGTGATTCTGGTCATCATCATCCCGCCGCAAACGATTTCATCTTCCCTGTATGTGCACTTCCGCTTCTTTGATTTTCTGGGGCTGGTGCGGCTGTTTAACAACGGCGAAGCATTGAACCTGCGCGGCTCCATCGTGCCTTACAGCTTGATGAGCGCCACCTGCATGGGGCTGAAAAATGGCTTATACATCTTTATGATTCGTCAGTTTTTCGACAGCGTGCCCAAATCCCTGGAGGAAGCGGCCTACGTGGATGGATGCAGCACCTTCAAGACCTTCTGGCGTGTGATATTGCCCGATGCGTTGCCTATTTTAACCTCGTGCTTCCTGTTCTCGTTCGTATGGCAATGGACGGATATCTTCTACACCAAGCTGTTCCTCAACGGGCAAACCATGCTGTCGGTGCAGCTGTCCGGCCTGGCAGACAGGCTTAACACCTATATCAGCATCACCCTTGGCATCCCCGGCGGCGCCACGGTGGGCTATACCCAGCAAATGATCTCCACCGGCACATTGATGGTCATTGCGCCCTTGATTCTGCTCTACATCTTTGCGCAGCGCGGCTTTATGGAAAGCATCAGCAGCACTGGCATCAAGATGTAAACCCCTTGGGATGTGCCCTGCGGGACAACGCGGGGTTCAAAATAATATTGGAACATCCATAAAAAAACAGGAGGGAAATCGTATGAAAAAGACACTGGCTCTGGTCCTGACCCTGGCGCTCCTTCTTGGCTGCATGGGCATCGCAGCGGCACTGGAAAGCCCCTTTGAGGGCATTGACGTCATTTGTGACGCCAATGGCAATCCCATTAATCTGGGCGGCATGGAAATCATCTTTGGTGACTGGTGGTCCTCTGGTGTGGATGCCGAGCCCACAACCGCTCAGGAAGAAGCAACCGCCGAATGGCGCGAGTGGATTCAGGAAACCTACAACTTCAAAATCACCCGCATCGCCGTCAGCGGCTGGGGCGACAACCCTGAGTTCTTCAACAATTTCGCCCAGACCGGCGGCCCGGAAAACTACGTGATGTACCTGCGTCCCGGCACCCAGGCTGCGCCCATGGCTTCCGGCCTGTTCTATGATCTGGCAACCTTGGACTGCCTGGACTTCTCTGAAGCCAAGTGGAACTCCGCCACCACTGCTTACATGACCAAGGGCGACGCCATCTATGGCATGCGTCCCGAAGCCGGCGAGCCCCGCAGCGGCATCTTCTTCAACAAGCGCATGCTGCAGGAAGCGGGCATCAACCCCGAATCCATCTATGACATGCAGGCTAACGGCACCTGGACCTGGGAAGCCCTGGAAGACCTGTGCAAGAAGCTGACCCTTGACACCGACAATGATGGCGTCATCGATCAGTATGCTATGAAGAGCTTTGGCACCACCTTTATGCAGGCTGCGTTGGCTTCCAATGGTGCGGAATTTGTTGCGTGCGACGAAAACGGCCAGTATTACAACGCCACCGGCAGCGATGCTTTCATGGAAGCTGCCAACTGGGCGGTAGACATGATCAGCAAGTACGAAATGCCCAGCCCCGAAGGCGCAAACTGGGACTATTTTGATATCGCGTTTGCCAACAGCCTCGTTCCCCTCATGTGCCATCAGGATTATACTGCTTCCAGCCTGAACAGCAACATGGAAGACGACTTTGGCTTTGTCATGTTCCCCAAGGGCCCCAAGATGGACAAATATGTGAACATCTGGGAAGACAACGTGGCCGCCATTCCCGCCTGCTATGATGCAGACCGCGCATGGAAGATCGCTTTCGCTTTCAATCTCTACACCAACCCCACCCCCGGCTATACCGATGATGACGACTGGAAAGCCGGCTTCTTCGCCAAATATCGCGACGAGCGCGCTGTTGAAGATACCATCGCTATGATGCGTGACAGCGAACATGCCGTGACATGGCTGAACGGCCTGATCTCCGGCTATGACCTTGGCCCCGACTTCTACTGGGATGTCACAGGCCTCGCCGCCACCCCCGCCGAAAAGCTGGAAGCCAGCGCGCCCCAGTGGCAGGCATACCTGGACGCCGCCAACGGCAAATAAGTAATCTACCCTAAGGGGCGGGATGATGGGATGACTGTCATCCCGCCCTTTCATGAAAAGGCAGGAGGAATGGACATGGCTGCAAAGCGCATTACAGGGTGTATTTTGATCTTGGTGATATGCCTTTGCGGCATTGCCATGGGAGAGGAAACGAGTATGAACGCATATCAACTGTATTTGCAAACAGGGGAAGCACCCAGCTTGTATCAAAAATATGAGGATTCCTTTTTCATTGGCGCAGCAATATCGCCTTATTGGCTGGGTCAGCCGCAAGCCGTGGATATCATTACACACAATTTCAATTCCGTCACCTGTGAAAACGAGATGAAGGCGGACTTTGTGCTGGACTACAACGCCACCATTGCCTTGGGTGATGAAGAACGCGTTGTGCTCAATTTTGCGCGGGCCGATTTGGTGCTGCGCTTTGCGGCGGAGAATGGCATCAAGGTGCGTGCGCATACGCTGGTGTGGCATTCTCAAACGCCGCGCTGGCTGTTTGCAGAGGGTTTTTCCAAGAAATCCGATGCTCCGTTGGTGTCCCGGGATGTGATGCTCAAACGAATGGAAAACTATATTTGCGATTATATCACGTATTTGAACACCGCGTATCCGGGGCTCGTGTATGCCTTGGACGTGGTGAACGAGGCCATTGAGCCCAGCGATAAGCACCCTCTGGGCTATCGCACCACGGGCAATTTGTGGTATCAAACCTTGGGTGATGATTTTATAGAGCTGGCGTTTGCTTTTGCCAGGCAATACGCAGCGCCCGACCAAAAGCTGTTTTACAACGATTATTCCTGCTTTGACAACGCCAAACTATTCCGCATCCGGGCGTTATTGAAGGATTTATATAGCAAAGGGCTGCTGGATGGCCTGGGCATGCAAAGCCATCTGGGGATGGATAGCCCCAGCCTGACCGATTTTGAAACGGCGCTGTCTACCTATGCCAGCCTGGGTATTGAGATCCAAATCACCGAGTTTGACGTTACCCAGACGGATGGCAGCCTGCTGGGTGAAATGGCGCTGGCCGTGCGTTATCGCCGCTTTTTCATGATGCTGGACAGGCTGAAGAACCGTGCCGGGCTGAAAATCACCAGCGTGACGGTGTGGGGGATGACGGATAACCGCTCGTGGCTCAATAACAGCGAGCGCACCTGCTATCCGCTGCTGTTTAGCAAAGACTATGCATACAAGGCCACCTTCTTTGGCGCTTTGCAGGATGCCAGCATCCCCCTGTCCGCGATGGCGGCAGATTTGCAAAAGGCGCTGGATCAGCTGGGGCTTGCGCAACCGGAAAGGGTGGAGGGCATGCCTGGAACAAAACATGTGGATGAAAGCGGGTTGGCCGTGGCGCTTAAACCCATCACCGACCATAACCCCGTGATGGCGCAGCGTTTTGGCGCGGACCCCTACGCCCTGGTGTATGATGGACGCGTATATCTGTACATGACGGGGGATGCGCTGGAATACGACGCGAGCGGTGCTGTAAAGAACAACACCTACAGCACCATACCATCAATGTAGTGTCCTCAGATGATCTTTGCAATTGGACAGACCACGGTAGCATCCCTGTGGCGGGCAGTGCCGGTATTGCAAAATGGGCAAATAACTCCTGGGCACCGGCGGTATGCTGCAAGGAAATAGACGGAAAAATGCAGTTTTTCTTGTACTTTGCCAACAATGCCGGGGGGATTGGCGTGCTTATTTCTGATAGTCCCGTTGGCCCTTTTGCAGACCCCATCGGCAAAGCGCTGGTTACGCGCGCCACGCCAGGCTGTGAGGGTGTCACCTGGATGTTTGACCCTGCCGTACTGGTGGATGATGACGGCATAGGATACCTCTACTTTGGCGGCGGGATTCCCGAAGGCCAGCAGGCAGCGCCCAAGACTGCCCGTGTGATGCAGCTGGGGGACGACATGATCAGCGTGGTTGGCACGGCAGAAATGATCGATGCGCCCTATCTGTTTGAAGATTCGGGCATAAATAAAATCAATGGCCGGTATGTCTACTCCTATTGCACCAATTTTCAGGTGCCTTCTGCCCAAGAAGCCGCGCTGGGCTTTGCCAGCGGCGAAATCTGCGCGAGGGTGAGTGACAACCCCATGGGGCCGTTCACTTATTCGAGCAGCGTGCTCAAAAACCCCTCTCACTTCTATGGTATTGGCGGCAACAATCATCATTGCATGTTTGAGTTCATGGGGCAGTGGTACATCGCCTATCACACCCAGGTGTTTGAGCGCCGCATGGGCATCAGCGGCGGATATCGCAGCACGGGCATTGATCTGTTGACTGTTTCGGCAGATGGCGCACTAAGCGCCTCCATGAGCATGGCTGGTGTCCCTCAACTGAAACCTGTTGACCCCTATCAGCTGCAGCAAGCCGCAATGGTGGCCACTTTGGCAGGCTGCGGGATAGCCGATGGCGCTGCTGTCAGCACGGCGGAGGGCGGCTGGTTCGCCATAAGCGGCGTTGACTTTGGCGAAACGGGCGCAGGTGCAGTGACACTCACCGCACGGGGCAGCGGCGCTGTAGCGGTGGTATTGGACGATGTGCATAATGTGCCGGTCGCTACCATCCAGCAGCAGGAGGGGGAGGCGTATTCTTCGGTTACTGCCGCGTTGCAGCAAAAAATCACGGGCATTCATGACCTATACCTTGTTTTTGAAGCCGATGGTGACGCTGTAGCGTGCTGGCAATTTGAAAACGTCGAAGGAGAAGCAGAAAGTACAGACGGCAAAGAATAATGCTTATGCGCCAGAGGTGGCGCTTTTGCCCTACCGGTTGAGCCTGATAAAATACTGCCCGCTTCTGCCCACGTTTGTGAGCTGGCGGGATTTCAAGCTGAACATTTTTGCATGCTCATCTACAATCCTGAATATGTTGAAAATGGAAAGCTATTTTCCACTTGTATGAGTACGCTGTACTTGGGCATGTGATTTGACCCGATATTATTTGCTGCAGGTGCCATGACGGATATACTCACTGTCTTCGTGACGAATATTGCCGCGCTTCATCGGGATGGGCTCGGGAGCTTCATCCAGCAATGGGTGTGGTTTTCATCCATACATACGACCGGACCTTGCTCGTTGTAATATTAATCTCAACCTTCAGCTTAAGAAAACCGCGTATCAGATCAATAGGGAGCGGCTCATCCAGCTTCAGTTGAAAGCCTGAGTTGCATGTGACATAGCCGTTTAGCCGGTCTTGATGGTCAGCTACTGTTTTTGAATCCACGAAAAAACCAATGTGATTTTTCTAGTTGGCAAAGTGGGCAAACTGTTTTCCGCGAAGTATATAGGAGGGCATTTTCTGGCTGATCGTTTCCTCGGCATCCGGTGCCGTTTCAAAAATGAGGGTTCGGATGGCTTGCATCATTTCGTGACGTTCAACAGGGGTTTGAGCGATGTATTCGTCTACCATGCACTTTTATTTATGTCGATTATGGAACGCCTCCAGGCTTTGTCTATTGATGATGTGTATTATATCACAAGAGCGAGCTGAGATATAAAAAACAAAGAAGAATAACCAGGAAAAAGTTTTTGATTATTTGCTATTTCTGCTTTGCAGCTTTGCCCGATAAGCGGAAGGCGTCATGCCTGTTTCCTTATGAAAGGCACGGTTGAAGGCAGACAGGCTGCCAAAACCGGACTGAAAGCAGATGTCCGTCAATGAAAAATCGGCCGCCATCAAGTGCTGGCTATGGCTGACCCGCAGCTTTGTGACGTAGTCGTTGATCGTGATATGAAAATGTTTTTTGAATAGACGAGATACATATTCACGGCTATAATAGAAGCTGTCGGCCAGGTTGGAAACAGACGTGAATTCTGCAAAATGCTTATCCAGATAGTTTTGCAGCTTCAATGCCTTGGGCGGCAGCATCGTTTTGGCAACAACACTTTTTTCGCTGGGTATGTTCAGAATGTAGAAAATTTGAAGCAGCAGCCCGTTGGCCAGCGCGTGGTCGGCAGGCTGCTCTGCTTGCAGGGCATCATCCAGCATACGAAAAAGGCCCAGCATGCGTTCTACCAGCGCTTGCTGCAAAGAATAATACACATGGTGCCCTTCGCAGCGGTGGATAAAATCTAGCAGCGCTGTGCCGCCCAGCTGTTCCAGAGCATTTTCGTACAGATAGAATTTATAGCGGTCATAACGTGTTTCTTCTGCATCCAGCAAAGAGATGTGCAGCCGGTGGGGTGGGATGAGGATCACATCGCCCCGCTCCGGCAGGCAGGTTTCGTTTTCGCATTCAAAGCGGATGCTGCCATCCACGACGATGACAATTTCATAGTAATCATGAAAATGCAATCCGGAGGGGTAGAGCCCTCGCTGATAATCGGTTGTGCGGTGGGCATAGTACAAATAGGGATTGATATAGTGATCTGTCCAGTTGCGGATGACGTTGCGGGGAGCCTGATTGGGAAAATAGTTTTTTAGATGCACGCAGAGCGCCTCCTCCGTTCAGGAATAAATGGGGTGAAGAACTTTTTATGTAAACTATGCCTATGGCGAGTCACAAATCGAAAAAATATAATCACATTTGGGAATGATTTTATCGATTTGATACATTAGAATTATAGCATCAAATGAAATGCAGAACAAGCTCTAAATGCATTTCATCGTAAACAAAAGACCGAAAGGAGTCTATCGTCCATGAAGAAACTCATTTCCCTCCTGCTGGTTGCGGTTCTGCTGCTGGGCCTTGGCATGATCGGCGCTCAAGCCGATGAAGAAATCACCCTCAAGGTTCTCATTACCTCTTCCTACTTCGACATTGATAACGATGTCACGGCAGACCTGTGCCGCCGTCTTTCCGGCTACAACATCGAATTCGAAGTGATCAACAACACCGAGCAGCTCATGCTCATCATTTCCTCCGGCCAGGCGTACGACTATGTGACCTTGAGCAAGACCAATTACGACCTGATGATGGCCAACGGTGCGTTGGTGGATATCAGCGGGCTGCTTACGGAATACGGCCCCAACATCACGGAAGGCTATTCTACCCTGTGGCCCTCTGTATCTGTCGATGGCGGCATCTACGCCATTCCCTCCGCTGTGCCCCAGCCGAACTCCTTGAACCGGGCGATCATTGCCCGCAAGGATTTGCTGGAAAAGATCGGCTACACCGAAGAAAACTATCCCCTCACCGTGGATGCATTTGTGAAAATGCTGGAAGAACTGAAAGCCGCCTATCCGGACATGGTGCCGCTCACTGCCCCTTCCGGTTGGCTCATCACCAACATCGCCTCCGCCTACAATGTGCTGGGCGAGCAGGCTTCCTATCAGGTGGTGGATGGCCATGTGATTTCTTCCATCGACAGCCCGAACATCGAAGCGTACCTGACGATCATGCGCGATTTGTATGCGCGCGGCCTGCTCGATCAGGAAATGCCCGCCCTAAACGCCAAGACCGCGCAGTCCAAATGGGCGGCCAGCAATGCCGTGATGGAATATGTCAGCTGGAACGGCAGCGAATCCTACATTGCCACGCTGCGCGAATTGAATCCCGAAGCGGAGTTTGTGGTGTTGCCGCTATTGCAGGATGAAAACGGCCAGGTGCACAGCCAGGTGAAGTCCGGCGTGAGCGCCTATGGCGGATTCCCCGTAACCGGCGAGCATACCGAGGAAGCCATCAAGGCCATCAATAACATGATGCAAAGCGATAACTACAAGGAGCTTGTCATTGGCGTGGAAGGTGTGCACTGGGAGGAAGTAGAAGGTGAGATTGTTCCCATCCAGCCTGCCTTCACCGATGAAAAGAACAACTCCAACTCCTTCGTGGGCGGCTTCTACCGCGAAGACGTGTACCCCACCTATTGGGAACTGCGCCTGAAGAAATCGCCCGACCTGCAGCGCTGCTTCTACGAAATGCGCTCCCGCCTGCTGGATGGCGGCGTGGACAGCCCGATTGCCCTCGCCCCCACGGTCACTGTGATTGATAACCTGGACTCACTGCATTCCAAGATTTCCAGCACCCTGATCTCCATCATTGCCGGAACCTCTGATATGAGCGAGCTGGAAGCGCTGCGCACCTACTGGAGCAAGAACGGCGGTGACCAGGTCATTGCGTTCTATGATGCGTGGTATAACGAGAACATCGCCCAATAAGCGTACGAACCATATGAGCAGTCGGGGAGGGGACATCCCCTTCCCGGCTGCATTTTCTTTCTGCATGAAATCGACTGGAGGGAAAACCCATGAGCGTGATCAAACATCCCCGCAAATCATGGCTGAACCGCACCAGGCTGTACCTGAGCGCTCATTGGGAACTGTATTTGTTTCTGGTGCCTGGATTGATCGTTGCCTTTATGTTCAAACTTTTGCCCATGACTAAAATCATCATCGCCTTTAAGAATTTTAAGCCGCTTCAGGGCATTGAGGGCAGCGCATGGGCGGGGGCGGATGGCCTGGGGCAGTTCAGAAGGATGTTTGCCGATCCGGATGTGTGGAATGTCATTCGCAACACACTGGAGATCAACCTGCTGATTGTGCTTTATTCTATTCCGATCCCGATGTTTCTGGCGATCATGCTCAACGACATCCGCTCCGCACCCCTCAAAAAGGGAATTCAGACCATCATTTATATTCCGCACTTTTTTACCTGGGTGGTGGTCTACAATATCTTCTTCACCATTTTCGGATCTTCCGGCCTGGTATATAATCTGATCAAGACGTTGACCGGGCAGGAAATCCTGTTTTTCTTGCGGGGAGATTGGTTCAGGTTTCTACTGGTGCTGTCCTATGTGTGGAAGGGTTCGGGCTGGGGCACCATTGTGTACCTGTCTGCAATCACATCCATAGACGCCGAGATTTATGAATCCAGCGTGATTGACGGCGCAAGCAAAATCCAGCAAGCGCGCTATATTACCCTCCCTTGCCTGATACCCACGATGGTGCTGATGCTGACCATCCGTATGGGCAGTGTTCTCAGCGGCGGCTTTGACCAGGTACTCGCTTTCTACAATCCGACGGTGTATAAATCTGCGGATATTCTGGGCACGTTCATTTACCGCCAAGGTATCGGCAGCGCCAATTTCAGCTATGCTGCCGCGGTGGGGCTGTTTGAGTCGGTGGTGGGATTGATATTTGTGATGCTTTCCAATTTCGCATCCAAGCGATTGACCGGGCGCAATGTATGGTAGGGGAGGCGGCAAGGAGATGAAGCATTCCAAGGGAGAAAAGGTCTACCTGGTGGTTGTTTATGCGTTGATGATTGTCTGCGCGCTTTGCTGCCTGCTGCCCGTGCTCAATGTATTTGCCCAGTCCCTTAGCTCAGTGTCGGCAGTGGCCAGCCGGAAGGTGCTTTTCTGGCCCAAAGAGTTTAACACGGCAGGCTGGAAGTACATTCTGACGCGCACCAGCTTCCTGGGTGCGATGGAAAACTCGGTGATCAACACCTTTGTGGGCACCTGCTTTTCGTTGTTTATCACGGCGCTGACAGCGTATTCCTTGTCCCACTCCCAGCTAAAGGGGCGCCAGGGCGTTGTGTACCTGTATGTGTTCATGATGATTTTTAGCGCCGGCACGCTGCCTAACTATTTTCAGATCAAATCCTATGGCCTGCTCAACACGCGCTGGGCATTGATTTTGCCGGCGTTGATCAGCCCCTACAACACCTTTGTATTAATGAAGGGCTTCGAAAGCATACCTGATAGCCTGGAGGAAGCGGCCCGTATCGACGGCGCGTCCTTCACCCGCATCTTTTTTTCCATCGTCATCCCCGTCTCCAAGGCCTCCCTGGCCACGATTATCATCTTTACGGCGGTGGGCTATTGGAACAGCTACTTCGCGGCACTTCTGTATATCACCAAGCAAAAGCTGAAACCTGCGGCGCTCTTGCTGTATGAGGTCATCAAGCTGTCTATTCAGGAGGAGGGGCGCAGCGATGTGGAGCTGGCGCTCACGGTATCGCCAGATATCCGCAATGCCAGCATTGTGGTGTTGACCGTGCTGCCGATTCTGGCTATTTATCCGTTTATGCAGCGCTACTTTGTCAAGGGCGTCATGGTCGGCTCTGTGAAGGGCTGATAAAATATCTGCCATATCAGAAAGGAATTTGCGTATGAATATTCGGCTTCACCCCGAGGCAGTACCCGTGATTGAGCAGGCGGATGTGTGTGTGCTGGGCGGCGGCTCCACAGGGGTCATGGCGGCGATACGGGCAGCGCGCATGGGCGCCCGGGTGGTGATGGTGGAGCAGCAAGGCAACTTTGGCGGCAATTCCACTTCGGGCATGGTGCTGGCCTGGCATTCCATGAAGGATTTCGACTTTGACCAGCCCATCATTGCCGGGCTATCCCAGGAGTTTGTGGACAGGCTGAAAGCCAGAAATGCCATAGATATCATTGATCCGGCCCGCAGCGACCTGCCCTCCCGCATGTGGAAAATCTCTACCTATATGTTCAATACACAGGAGCTGATGATTGAATACGATGAAATGCTGCAGAAGGCAGGGGTCAAGTGCTATTTGCATATGTTGTTTTCTCAGCCCTATATTGAGGAGGGTCAGCTTCGGGGAGTTATTGTGGACAGCAAAAGCGGCAGGCAGGCGATCCTGGCAAAGTTCTTCATCGATGCCACCGGCGACGGCGACCTGGCCTATCGCGTGGGGGTCAAGGCGCGGGAGTTGGACCTCAAGCAGCCCTCTACAACAGCTGCTGTTGTGAGCGGCTATGACGGAATTGAAAAGCCCAAGCGCGTGCTGCTGGAGCATTCAAAGGAATATAACCTGCCAAGCCTTGGCTGGGATCGCGATTATATCGGCTATTCCAAGGCACAGCTTTTGCTTAAAAGCAACGTGTTCGAATCCTGCCTGACAGCCGAAGGGCTGACCCGCAGCGAAATCGAGGGCCGCCGGCAGGTACGGGCCATGGTGGATTTGCTCAACCGCTACGGCAAGGGCAAGGACCCTGTGGTGCTTCTGGGGCTGTCCTCTTCCATTGGCATTCGGGAAGGGCGGCATATGGAACTGTCCTATACCTTGACAGGGGACGATGTGCTGCATGGAAAGCACTTCGATGATGCCATTGCCAACGGCTCCTATCCCATTGACATTCATCACGCCGATAAGCCTGGCTGCACCTTCTGGTATCTGAATGGTATGACGGAGTATGAAATGGATGGCCATCCCCATGAAATCAGCTGGTGGAAGGAGCAATCGGACGATTATCCGCGCTACTGGCAGATCCCCTATCGCTCCCTGCTGCCCAAGGAATACGGCAACCTGCTGGTGTGCGGACGCGCAATGGATGCTGACCGGCAAGCCTATGGCGCCGCACGTGTCATGATCAACCTCAACCAGACTGGCGAGGCAGCAGGTGTGGCGGCAGCACTGTGCGTCAGTGGCAATGTGCGCAATGATGAGCTGGACATTGCGAAGCTTCGGGGCGAGCTGACCCGCGGTGGCAGCATCATGCTGTAAGGGGGAAACCACGATGCTTTTATCAACGCAGACCACGGTGCTGATCCGGGAGTTTGGCTATGCGGAGGCCATCCGCAGGGTGGCCCGCGCCGGATTTGACGCATTTGACCTGTCCATGGGCTCCAAAATGCGGGATGATGATGAGGATGCGCTCAATCAGGATAATTATCGGGAGTACGCGCAAGGGCTTCGCCGTACGGCGGATGAATGCGGCATTTTCTGCAATCAGGCGCATGCGCCCTTTTCTGAAAAGTTTGGCCTGGACGCAGCGTATGATCAAAAACTGTACGACCGCATTGTGCGCGCGATGGAGATTGCATCCATAGTGGGCGCAAAGAACATCGTGGTGCATCCCTACAAGCATTTGAACGGGCTGGACGAGCAAAAGCAAAAGGAAATGAATCACCGTTTCTTTTTGATCCTGCTGCCTTTATGCGAGAAATTTGGCATTCACATTGCCATTGAAAATATCAGCAGCACCTATTCAGCAGCGCTGTTATGCGATATGATTGACAAGCTGAACAGCCCATGGATTGTTGCCTGCATGGACATCGGCCATGCCGTGTTTCTGGGGCAGCATCCGGTGGACATGGTGCATGCCTTGGGCAAAGAGCGCCTGAAAGCGCTGCATGTGCACGATAACGACGGGAAGAAGGACCTGCATACGCTGCCCTTCCTCCAGTCCATTGGTTTTGAACCCTTTATGCGGGCGCTAGCCGATATCGGGTATACGGGCGAAGTGACCCTTGAAGCAGATAAGTTTCTGTGGAATATCCCTGCGCCGCTTTTGCAGGATGCCCTCCATTATATGTGCAAAACAGGGCGTTACCTGATATCGCTGGCCGGGCAATGAGGAGTACTATGATCAAAGCTTTTTTTCTTGATTTTGACGGAACGCTGGTTGAATCCGAAATGCTGTGGCGTCAGTCGCCCATTCGCATGCTCAGCGCTTATAATCTGGTGATTCCCCGTTTTATGTTGCAAGAGCCGGTGCTTGGCAATTTCCGGCACACATTGCACACTTTTTTGGAACAGCATGCGGCATTGGCGGCGCAGCACCATCTTTCCTATGAGATCTGCGAGCAGTGGTGCGTGGAGAATATGGGGCGGAATTATCGCCAGTCCATTGAGTTGAAGCCGCATGCCGAAGCTTTGCTTGCTGAGCTTTTCAGCCAAAACCTGCCGTTGTTTATTCTGTCCGCTGCACCCGCTTCTTTTGTGGAAGCGACCCTCCAACGCTGCGGTATAGGCGGATATATCAAACGGATTTATTCTACCTACGGGCAGCAGGAAAATAAAAACTGCCCGGAATTGTTTGCCCGTCTGGCTGTGGAAAATAGCTTGAAACCAGCAGAATGCGCGTTGCTGGACGACTCGCTTTACGCGCTGCAGGGCGCGAAACAAGCCGGTTTTCATACCTGGGCGGTAGAGGATAAAGTGCAGTATGCTGATAAACCGGCTATTCAGAGAACGGCAGAGCAATACTTCACACATCTTGACGAGGTGACAGCGATGCTGCAGGCACTATGGCAAAGCGCCATATGACGCGAAAGGGGTTGGAAAAATGAAGAGCAATTATTTTATGGGAAACGGTCAGTTCAAGGTGGTGGAAGAAGCAATCCCGGCCATTGGCGCACAGGATGTGCTTGTGAAAGTGGCTGCCTGCGGCATCTGCGGCACCGATGTACATATTTATCATGGCGATGAAGGCTCCGCTGCCGTCAATCCGCCTGTTGTGCTGGGGCATGAGCTGGCCGGCATTGTGGAAAAAGTGGGGGAGGGCGTAACCGCCCTCCAAGCAGGCGATCATGTGACGGTCGATCCCAATATGTACTGCGGCAAGTGCCATTATTGCCAGATTGGCAAAAAGCAGCTGTGCAGCAATCTATATGCCATTGGGGTCAACCGAAATGGCGGTTTTGCGGAATACTGCGCCGTGCCCGAGACACAGTGCTACCTGCTGGATGCTGCTGTGCCACTTAAATACGGCGCTATGGCAGAGCCGCTTGCCTGTTGCCTGCATGGTATCGACAATGCGCATATCCGGCAGGGCGACACCGTGTGCATCATTGGCGGCGGTGCCATCGGGCTGATCATGCTGCAGCTGGCCAAGCTAAACGGGGCGTCCCGGGTCATCGTGAGCGAGCCTGTGGCCATGCGCCGCGAAATTGCCACCAAGCTGGGTGCAGATTTGACCATCGACCCCATCAACGCGAATCTCAAGGATGGTATCACCGATTTTCTGGGCGTTCCCGGCCCGGATGTCGTCATTGAATGCGTGGGCACCACCATCGCCGTTCGCCAGGCGTTTGAGATCACCAAGCGCGGTACCACGGTGCTGCTTTTCAGCGTGCCAAAACCCGGCACTGTGCATCCGCTGAACCTGATGGAGGTGTTCCAAAAGGAGCTTACAATTATCGGCTCAATGATCAACCCGGATACTCATGGCCGTGCCGCCGCCTTGATCAACAGCGGCAGGATTCGCCTGGAGGAGATCATCACGCATTCTTTCCCTGTTACGCAGGTGCTGGAAGCCGTGCAGATGCAGATGAGCGCCGAATCAATCAAGGTGGTTGTAGAGCCCTGACAGGCGCTGATGTAGTACAACTAAAAGGCTGCCGGCCTTTCGAATGAAGGAGTGCAGGGTATGCGGTTGGCGCTTTAGAGGCGGGCGGCACCAAAATCGTTTGGATTGCGCTGCGAGGGAGCGAGTGGGAATAAGGAAGAATAGTCCCCGAAAGCCTTGAAATACAAGGGTCTTCGGGGTTCTTTTTATTTCTTGAGTGCTTTATAGCCATGGCCGGATGATCTTCCGCGTAAATGCGCATGCTAAGGCGGTGTCTAAGCGGTGCATTTTTGCAATAACGAGGAGGAACAATCGATGGAAAATTCCAATTTAGCCATGCTTGCAATGAAAGAAATCCCCACGCCCCGGTCGGATGCATTGCCGATCACGGCTTTGGTGAAGCAAGGCGGCCGGGTGATGGGGTATCAATTATCGGATGGACGGATGCTCAGCAAGCAGGATGCGGTGCAGCTTGCGCGCCAGGGCGGCATCCTGGGCGTGGGTGTGTCCACCCGCAATGGCAATGAATATCTCAAATCCCTGCCCGATGGCAACGAGGAGAATAACCTCAGCAGCCTGCCCAGCGTCAAACCTTCGTAAACATCAACTTTTTTAGTGCGTCTACGGAGGTCACGGGCTGATCGCACGCTTTGCCCTGGCAAAGATAATATCTCGCCTCGCCTTTTGCGCTCAGATAATCCTTTGTGAAGGGCGAGATGCCCTCCAGGGCGGCGCTGTTATCCGGGGTTTTGATCAGCACAGTCAGGTTGGGAAGCGGACGGCTTTGCAAAAACGCCATCAAGTCCGCCGGAATATCTGCGGTTGGCATAGCGCACACCAGCTCTGCCGAGGGCCACAGCGTTTCCAGCATCGCCAGCAGCGTGAAGCTGTATCCGGCGGGATGGCTGCGGATGATTCCGGCGAGGTAGGTAAACTGCTTTTCGGATGCCTGCTGCCAGAAGGCTTCGCCGGTCAGGCGGTCCAGGCGGCATAGCACCAGCGCGGCCACGGCATTGCCCGAGGGCAGTGCGCCGTCATACACTTCCTTGGTGCGGGTGATCAGCTGCTCGCCATCCGAAGCGTAGGGGTAAAAGCCGCCCGCAGCGGCATCAAAGAAATATTCCAGCAAAAGCCGTGCCAACCGCGCGGCTTTTTCCAAATAAAAGACGTCGAGGATGGCGCTGTATAGCTCCAACAAGCCCCAGGCATAGAAGGCGTAATCGTCCAGTTTGCCGGGGTTGGATGTCCTGCCATCGCGCCAACTGGCCAGCACGCGGCCATCCTCCAGGGTCAAATACCTGTCGATAAAGGCGACGGTTTGCTTGGCGGCCTGCAGGTATTTTGCCTCGTCCATCACAATGCCCGCCAGCGCCAGCGCCGCGATCATCAGCCCGTTCCAGGCGGTCAGCACCTTGTCGTCCCGGTGCAGGGCGGTGCGCTGCTTGCGATAGGCGAAGACTTGCTTATTCAGCGCCAGGATATCGGCTGGCACTTCTTCGACCACAGGCTGATGCAGCAGGTTGGGGATGCTTTTGCCGTCAAAGTTCCCCTTGGCGGTGATGCCATAATACTCGCAAAACCGCTTTGCGCCGCCGTCGCCCAGCACGTCGCTTAGCTCGGCCGGGGTCAGCACATAATACTTGCCTTCCACGCCATCGCTGTCGGCATCCTGCCCGCAGCAAAAGCCGCCCAGCTGGCCGGACAACTCCTCCAGCACATAATCGATGGTGCGGCGGGCAACCTGCGCATACGCGGCATTCTTTGTGTGGGTAAAAGCCTCTACATAGCAAAATGCCAGCAGCGCGTTGTCATACAGCATTTTTTCAAAATGCGGCACCAGCCACTGGTTATCCGTGGAATAGCGGGAGAATCCGCCGCCCACATGGTCAAACATCCCGCCCAGGTACATCGCATCCAGCGTTCTTTCCGCCATATCCCGGGCTTTTGCATCCTTTGCAAGCCGCGCATAGCGCATCAGGAAGATCAGGTTGTGCGGCATGGGGAACTTGGGCGCTTTGCCAAACCCGCCGTAAGCGGAATCAAAGCTGTGCGCAAAAAACGAAGCGCCCTCAGTGGGCAGCTCCCGCGTGGGCACGCTGGGGTGTGCGGCTTCTTCCTTTTGCAGATGCTTGGTCAGGTTTTCCCCGGCCAAGAGCAGGGCGTCCGGCTCCTCCTGCCACAGCTTTGCTGCCTGATGCAAAAGGCTGAGCAGCTGGCGCTTGGGCAGATAGGTGCCCGCCCAAAAGGGCTGCTGGTGCGGCGTCAACAGCACCGTCAAGGGCCAGCCGCCCGATTGATTCATGGCTGTGCAGGCCGCCATGTACACGGCGTCTACGTCGGGGCGCTCTTCCCTGTCTACCTTGATGGCCACATAATCCCGGTTGATGGCCTTGGCAATGGCCAGGTCTTCAAAGGATTCGTGCGCCATTACATGGCACCAGTGGCAGGTGGAATAACCGATGGACAGAAACACGGGCCTGCCCTCCGCCTTGGCTTTTGTGAACGCCTCTGCGCCCCAGGGGTACCAGTCCACAGGGTTGTGGGCGTGCTGCAAAAGGTAGGGCGAGGTTTCGTTGATCAGTTGGTTGGTTGTTACTGCTTTGGCTGTCATGGAGAAATCCCTCCTTACGGATAGATTATCTCCAAGGGGAGCAGCTATATACTTGATAACACGGGATTTTGTGCTATAATAAGCATATTCTTATGATTGAGGTGGCAGCATGATTTAATCATCCATTTTCCAAACAGAACAGGGGGCACTACCAGGCAACAACGTCGGGCTTTTGTTTTGTTGGGATTTGGATGATGCAAGTTGAACTGCCATGAGGCGTTTTGTTTGCTTATCCTTTTCCACAGAGCATGAACTGGCGGAAGAGGGTTTTTTATGAATAGGAGAGATAGAAAATGAGTGAATGCACAATCGTAGCCATCCGGGACAATCCTGCCTACTACGCACGCGCAGTGGATTATTTGAGTGCGAAGTGGGGGATTGACCGCGCGATTTACGAGGCATCTTTGACGGATGCCATACACACTGCGCAGCCTGTGCCGCGCTGGTATGTGATGCTGTTGGAGGGCGAGATCATCGGCAGCTACGGCCTGATTGAGAACGACTTTATGGTGCGCAAGGATATGAAACCCTGGCTGTGCGCTGTGCACATTGATGAGGCGCAGCGTGGCCATGCCTACGGCGGCAAGCTGTTGGCGCACGGGCGGGACGAGGCGCGAAAGCTCGGCTTTGATACCGTGTATCTGTGTACCGACCATGTGGGGTACTATGAAAAATACGGTTGGCAGTTCTTTGGCATGGAGGAAAGCGAGTTTGACGGGCCCACCAGGGTGTATACCATACAAACGGAGGAGTAAAGAATATGTCATTGGAAGTTATGCGTGATTTTTTTGACACGCGGGCAGAAACATATGACGACCATATGCTGGTCGATTTGCAGCTGGACGAATTTTACACGGAGATCGGGAACCAGATGAGCCTGACCGGCGCGCGCCCGCGTGTGCTGGATTTGGGCTGCGGCACCGGCCTGGAGCTGCAGCGCCTGTACGCCCGGTATCCGGATGCGCAGGTGACGGGTGTGGATGTGTCCGGCGAGATGCTGCGGCAGCTGCAAAACAAGTTCCCGGGCCGCAGCATGCAACTGATTTGCGGCTCGTATTTTGAGGTGCCCTTTGGCGAAGCATACGATATGGCGCTGTCCACCTACTCGCTGCACCATTGGAACGAGCAGGAGAAGCTTTTTCTGTATCAAAAAATATACCATGCGCTGGCAGTGGGCGTGGTGTTTTTACAGGGTGATTACACCTGCCAAACCCCGGAGCAGGAGCAGTTCTTCCAATCGGAACTGCTTCGCTTGCGGGCAGAACAGGGTTTGAGCCCGAATCAGTTTTATCATTACGACACGCCGTTTACAGCAGCAACAGAAATGCGACTACTGCGCACGGCGGGGTTCCAACAGGTTCGGCAGGTGCGGCAATGGGAGAACACCGGCATATTCACTGCTATCAAATAAAAGACCGTTACAGCAGCTTTTCGTAAGCGATCTTGGGGCTGCCTTCGAAGGTGACATCCCCGCAAAAGGTGTAGCCGTTTTTGGGCAGCAGGTGCTTCATCACTTCATTGCGCTGGTCGGTATCGATTTTGATGCTGTGGATGCCGCGCTGCGCGCACAGCTCCTCGGCGTATTGCAAAAGCCTGGAGGCCAGCCCCTGCCCTTTGCGGCTGCTGTCCACCGCTAGGCGGTGCACCACCGCATAGGGCTGTATGCTCAGCCATGCGCCGTCAATGGTATCGTAGGCGGCTTCGCCGTCAAAGGAAATACAGGCATAGCCTATGATGGTCTCCTGATCCCAAATCACATAACCGCTGCCCGCTGCGATGTCCTGCGTGATGATGGCAAGGCTCGGATAACCGTCCTGCCACTGGTCTACGCCACTTTTTTTCAAAAACTCCTTGGCCTCGTCGATCAGCTGCATAATGCGGCTGACATCGGACGGTTTTGCGGCGGCAATGACCATCAAAATCCCTGCTTTCGTATGTGGAATTGGTTTATATTAACGGCAGAAGCGATGTTTGTCAAGTGTGGGGTTGACAAACACGCTTTTTTTATGCTAGAATACGAAGTGATTATGGGAAAAACTCCTAAACCCATCAATCTTATCCACACAGACAATTGAATAAGGTACCCCAAACAACTGCCCCAACAAAAATGAGGATCGGAGGTACATGGATGAGCTGGCAGCAAGATTTGAAGTATAACATCACAGACCTGGAGGGCCTTCCCTTGACGTACCAGACGCAAATGACGGCGGTGGAGCGTCATATTCTGGAGCAGAAAATTGCGAAATATCCCATGTCGATCACGCGGTATTATGCCTCGCTGATTGATGAAAACGACCCTGACGACCCCATCCGCGCGCAGTGTATTCCATCCGGGGAGCCCATGGATTTGACAGGGCTGGAGGATACCAGCGGAGAGACGGACAACACCGTCATCACCGGCCTGCAGCACAAATATGGCCCCACGGCGCTGATATTATCCACCAGTGCATGCGCCATGTATTGCCGTCATTGCTTTCGCAAGCGCATGGTGGGTGCCACGCAAAAGGAGATTGCGCGGCAATTTGACCAAATCTTTGGTTATATCAAAGAGCACACCGAGATATCCAATGTGTTGATATCGGGCGGCGATGCGTTTTTGAACAGCACATCGCTGATCGAGAAATACCTGGAAGCGCTGTGCGGTATCCCGCATTTGGACGCCATCCGATTTGGCACGCGCACGCCTGTGGTGTTTCCGCAGCGTGTGACGGGGGACGAGCGGCTGCTGGCCGTGCTGAAGAAATACAACCAGAAAAAACAACTGGTGATCGTGATGCAGTTTAATCACCCGCGGGAGCTAACGGAGGAGGCAACGGAAGCCATCCACGCGCTTCGCGCTCCCGGCGCGGTGATGACGAACCAGACCGTGCTATTAAAAGGCGTTAATGTCAATCCCGACGCCCTGGTGGCCTTGTTGAAGGGCCTGACGCGAGCAGGGGTGAGTCCCTATTATGTATTCCAGTGCCGTCCGGTGGTGGCTGTCAAATCGCAATTTCAGGTGCCGTTATTACAAGGCATTCACATCATAGAGCAGGCCAAGGCGCAGCTGAACGGCCTTGGCAAGTGTTTCCGCTATGCGATGTCTCACCCGACGGGCAAGATCGAAATCCTGGGCCTGTTGCCCTCTGGAGAGATGGTGTTCAAGTATGCCCAGGCCAAGTCCCCGGAGGATCATGGCCGGGTGTTCACGCTGCGGCTGAACGGGGACGACTGCTGGCTTGAGGATATTCCTCAATCATAGCCCGCCAGCAATACCGCGCAGCCGTCCTGTAAAGGTTTATTCGAATCGACAATAAAGGCGTCGCGGGGAGACAGGCCGGATAACACGGCAGTATACTGCTGATCAGTTGCGCCCAGCACGAGGGTCGCGCTTTCGACATAATACTCAGCCTGTCCCCATGCGCCGGTTTTGGTTTTGAGCACATAGAGCTTGTCGTTTGTAAGGGCGCTGTTTGGCACTAAAGTGGTGTAGTAGGGCGAGGTGGCGGTGAGGGTGGCGGAGGCCGCCTGCATGCCGTCCGCAAGCTCAAAGACCACCCAGGTGTCTTTTTCTGTTTGACGCAGAGAAACCGCACGCAGCTCGCCCGCATTCAGGCCGGTTGCCGTGATGGTGTAGCTATATAGATTAAGCTCCGGGGCGTCCTTCCACAGGCAGGCAACACGGTACGGGCTGCCCGTGGGGCATATGGATAGCAGCGCGGCCAACCCGTTATAGGCATCCCCGGCAGAGAAATTCAATGTTTCGATGGTGCCATCGCAAGGAGATAGTATGCGCCAGCTTTGGTTTTGAAGGGCCTGCAGCGCAGCTACCAGCGCCCGACACTGCGCTTCCTCTGTTGCCAGCAAGGAACCCTGTGTGCCGTTCATGATACCGGAGCCCAGAAGATCAATGTCTGCTTGCAGCTTTTCCTGTTCTGATTTGCGGGTGGCTTTGGTCAGCGCTGTATTCAGCTCCGTTACTTTCTCGTTGTATTCCTTTTGCCAAAGCGTCAGCGCGGTGGTGGCGTTGATGCACGCTTTTTGTACTTCGAAAAGCAGCAATTCTCCGTCTGCAGCATGGAAGGAAAGCAGCGCATCGCCCATAGAAACGGCTTGACAGGGCGCGGCAAATACTTTGCTTACGGTCAGTGCGCGGGATAAAACAAAGGGGATTTCAACGCTGATGCTGGCGTCGGAGGAGATTTGAAATTCCGTGGCCGTGTAGGTCATGGTCAGCATGCCGGAGCGGGCGGTGGCCACCTCCACCTGCGGCAGCATTCCGCGATAAATCGTGCGGGAGAAAAAAGTGAGCAGCAGCATAACCGCCAGGAATACCCCGGCAATGCGCAGTGTGCGTTTCTTCTTCATATTAAACCCCTTATGGACAGGCCCCTGATCAGCTCATCCTCAAACAAGAAATAGATCAGCACCGTGGGCAGCATAAACAGTACCGCGCCGGGGTACAGCACCCCCATGCCGCCGTCCTTCAGCGTGTTCAGCGCCAACGATAGCGGATAGCGCCACGCATCTTTCAGCAAAATCAGCGGCTGCTCCACCATGTTCCATGCCTCCGAGAACGCCAGCACCATCACACACAATATGCCGGGCTTGGCTGCCGGGGCGATGATGGATAGCAGCATGCGCGGCAGTGAGCTTGTTTCCAGCATCGCGGCCTCCACCATGTCGTCCGGCACGCCTTTGATAAACTGGTGCAGCAGGAACACGCCACAGGGCGCAAACACGCCGGGCAATATCAGCGCCCACCAACTGTTGTATATCTTCAGGCTCTTTGCCAGTATATAGTTTGGCAATAGCGTCACCTGAAAGGGCATCAGCGCCGCCACCACATACAGCAAAAACAGCACGCCGGAGAAATGGAACCGTATCTTGCACAGCACAAACGCCACAATCAGCGCTACTGCCGCCTGCCCAGCGGTGACGGATAGCGCGATCAGCACGGAGTTCCAGAAGGTGGCCAGATAGGTCTGAGAAGCAAATAATAGCTCAAAATATCCCTCCAAGGTCACGCGGTAGGGGATCAGGCGCAGCGGCGCGTTCGCCTTGGCCACTACGGCCACTTCTTCAGCGCCCATCAAGGAGGTGCACAGCATGATCAGCAGGGGCAGCAAGAACAGTGCCGCCGCTATCACAAAAACACAGGCGGCTGCATACCGTTTTTTCATTCCATCCTTCTTTCTGCCTTATAGGCGCAAAAGATGAAGAGAAACACGAGCGCGGCAAAGATCATGGCGGCGCTGGTGAGGTTTTGATAGTTCATTTTGTTGAAGTGATTGTTCATGTAGTGCTGCATCAGGTACAGCGAGGTATCGGGATACGCGCCGTACAGGAGGTACGTCTCCTTAAAAATGCGCAGGTTGTAGGCCACGCCCAGTATGCAGGTGAAAAACAGGGCGGGGAACAACTGCGGGAGCGTTATATACAGGATTTTGTAGACACCCGCAGCGCCGTCCAGCGCCGCCGCCTCGTCCACCTCCCGCGGCAGGGAGGACAGTGCGGCTATGAGCAGCAGCATCAAAAACCCGGCGTTCTTCCACACATACATAGCGTATACGGGCAGGGCGATATGCTGCGCGGAGAGCTTGGCAAACGCCGGTACCACAGCCGCGCTGGGCAGCAGCAGGGGCAGGATCATCCCTGCCCGTGCGAGCGCATACCGCTCTCCGAGGCGCGATGCGATCAGCGCCAGGATCAGCGCGCTGCCCACAACAGCGGGCACGCCAAGCGCAATCAGCCGCAACGTGTTCATCAGCGCAAGCCGATAATAGGAATTGGTAAGCACAGCCGCATAGTTTTGAAGGCCCACAAACTGGCTTGAAAACGTGCTCTCTATCAGCGAAAACCGCATAGAGGAAGCAAAGGGCAGGATGTAGAACAGCAAGAAGCCAACAACAAAGGGAAGGGCGGCCATGCCCCACATCATCTTCATTTTTTTCATGGGTTGTTACTCGTACTGGATCAGGTCTGCCCGGGCTTGCAGGATGCGGATCACCTCATCCAGAGAAATGCTGCCGGCCAGATAGCGGTCAAACGCCTCCCCGGAGTTTTCAAGAACACGCACAGGGTGTAGCATGGGGTTCCAGGTCACCCAGTTGTTGCCCGCAAACTGCCGCATATCCTCCACATGCTGGGTGTAGCGCGCGAGACCCAGCGGGTTCTGGTATAATGTCGGGTCGTAACCGGACACATCCATCAGCATCATGGTCTCCTGATGGCCGTAGTTGCTCTTATACTGGTGTTCGGGCTTTGCAATCTCCGCCAGCAGTTCGAGCGCAAGCTCCCGGTTTGCGGAGCGGTTGTTGACGCAGTAGCCATAGCTGTTCACAAGGGCGGTATCCTTGCCATTCACGGTTGGGCTGGGGAAGCTATGATCCGAGATATCCCCAAAGGTTTGGATGAGGGCGGGGACGCTGCCATCGTTAGCGCTTAGCGAGATTATGCCCTGCTCCACCATCTTCTTGTAGGCGGCCATGTCCGCGCGGAAGCCGGGGGTGTCAAAGTTCACCTTGCCCTGGCGCTGCCCTTCAGCCAGTGTATAGTAGGCAATCACATAGGGATTGGCGGTGCGGTCGTAGAGCAGCACGGGCTTGCCCGGCTGGCCGATGCCCGCAGCGAGGGCGGCCTCGTAAACATCCTGCCAGGTGTAGGGATAGGCGGGCATGGCAAAGCCTGTTTGCTGCGAAAGATCCGCATCCACCGACCAAAAATTATACATAATAATAGCGGGGAGGCCATAGAGCTTGCCATTTTCAGAATACAGCGTTTCGAAGGGCAGCCAATCGGCCAGGCCGAGGGCGTTCATCATAACAGGGGAATCGCTCAGCGATGCCAAAGCGCCCGCCCGCCCCATCTCCCGAATTTTCCCGGAGGGTGCGGACACGATGTCGATATCGGCGTCGCCCGCCATGAGGCCGGTGAACATCTGCTGGTCTCCCATTTCGATCAATTGCACTTCCACATCGGGATGGCGCAGCACGAAGGCTTCCCTGGCGCTCTCAAAGGTTTGGTAGGCGAAGGCTGGCTGATTGATGAGGGTCAGAACCGTCTTGCCCGCTGTGCGGTTGGTGCTCACATCCATGGCCACCAGACGCTTCTCCGCCCGGTTCCAGGCGTAGAGCACGCCGTTTATGGTCGTCATCGAGGTCAAAACACCGGCCCCCTTCATGAGCTGGGTGGTAATCCCCGTTTTTTCATCATAGCAGCTCAGGGTGGTGCTGGTCAGTATATAGATAGCGCCAGGCTCGGCCGTGATAGACGCATTATAATAAGTGTCTGTAACAAACGAGGTGGACAGGTTTTGCGGGTTGAGGCGGCTGATCACGCTGTCTACAAGGCCCGGCGTTGGCATGTGCACTGTCAGCAGGTTGCCGCTGCCATCGGCGCAAATGTCCACCACGTTGCCGATTTTTACTTCGGTCAGTGCGCCGTCCTGCTTGTTTAACAGGTACAGCTTCGCTTCGGTATATTGCCGGTATTCATCCCAGTTGGCGGCCAGGCCGCACAGCAGCGCCAGCTTGTTTCCGGCCACTTCGATTTTGAGGTGGGTCAGTTCACTTGGCAGTGCCCAGGCCTTTTGCTGCTTGCCATCGGTATTCAGCATCAGGATTTGGTTTTGCTGGGTATCCAGGATATACACGGCCTGGCTGTCCGCCGCCAAGAGGGAAGCGGACGCCACCTGCGCGATCTCCACATAGGTGTTGTCGCTGTTTTGCTTATACAGGCAGCCGTCGACGGCCAGCCACAGGCCGCTGGCGGTGGGGTAGTACGCCGGGGTGCTTGTGAAGGAGCGCGGCAGCTCGATTTCCCGCATCCCCGCCGTGCCGGTGGCAAAGCTTGCAACTGAGGTCAGCACAAGGATGGCGGCAAAGAGCGCGCACGCCCAGCGCTTGGCATGCCTCCGGTCTGCCACCAGCAGCACCCGCTGCTTCATGTCTTTGAGGTTTGTGGCCATAAAGCTGGCCGAACCGAATGCCTGCACAGGGGAAACCAGCGCAATCAGCGTGCGCGCATAGGGAATAGATTTTTCCGTGCCCAGCATACGGATCACCCGCTCGTCACAGGCGCGTTCACAGTCTTTTTTGCTCAAACGCACTGCCACCCATACCAGCGGATGAAACCAGAACAGCGTAAGCAAGAGGCTGCGCAGCAGGTTCCATACATGATCGAGGCCGCGATAATGCCCCCATTCATGCGCCAGGGCAAAGGGCAGATTTTCTGGTTGTGCGGCTTGTTTGTTGAGAACGACCACGGGCTTGAAGGTGCCTATGAGGCAGGGGGAGGGTACATCCGAAATCCACACGGGCAGGGGCAGCGCGGTGCGAAGCGGCATAGCGTTTTGGAAAACCCGCTTGCGCCAGCGGAGGTTGACATAGTGCGTGTAGGCGGCCATCGCTGCCGCGCCCGCGCACCACACCAGCACCAGGGCCTGAGGAAGGGAGAGAGCGGGGCGCGTAGCAGTGGTTTGCAGGGGAGGTATGGTATTCTCTGCTGCTTGTTCAGATATGGAATGATCTGTAATAGTCCGTTCAATGGGCTGCGTTTGGCTGAGTAAAGAAATATCGTTTACCGTTGCAGCGTCAGCAGATGCTATGTCTGTCACCACATGTGCCTGCTGCACAGGGATTGCGTTATCCGCCTGAAAAGACAGAAATGTGGGCAGCTCCAGCGGCACAAACAGCCGAAGAGCGACAATCAGCCACAGCGCATACAGCCACCGTTGGGACATTTTGTGGCCCAGGAATTTCCGCAGCGCCAGCATGACCAGAATCAGCACGCCGCCCGCAATGGACTGCACGGTAAGGAACCGCAAAAAAGCTTCACTCATGTGTATCCGCCCCCTTTGCATGCTGCAAAATAGCCAGTAGCTCGTCAATTTCCTGCTTGTTCAGCTTGCCGCTTTCCACCATGGTGCTCATCATCAGCAGCGTATCGCCGCCAAATACTTTGCTGAGGAAGCTTTGTGTTTCCTGCGCCACCACGGAGGATTTTTGCACCAGCGGATAGTACAGCTTGGCGGGCTTTTGATCCTCCATGCGCAGGGTGCCTTTGTCCAGCATGCGCTTCAGGATGCTGATCACGGTATGCTTCGTCCAGCCGGTCACGCCCGCCAGCCGGTGTGTGATCTGCGTCATGGTCAACGGCTCTTCCTCCCACAATAGCTCCAGGATTTTCTGCTCTGCGGGGGTCAATTGGATGCTCATAGACGGTTCCTCCTCAAAAAGGTAGACTGTTTGTTACCTTCATGATAACAGATGGGTAGACAGTTGTCAACCTCCTTGCGCAAAAAAACTGCATGGGTGCGCTCCCATGCAGAAAATATCAGTCAAAAAGCAGCTTGATCAGCTCCCCGCGCAGCGGAATCAGCGCGGTGTTTTTGCGGGTGGGGTGCACACGGTTGGTCAGCAGGATGCCATACAGGCCGCTTCTGCGGTTCACCCAATAGCAGGTGCCGGTAAAGCCTGTGTGACCAATCACATTGCCATCCGGATGTTGACGGTATATCACAAAGGCAAGCCCGCGCGCCTCACCCAGGCCCTCGGTTTGCAGGGCAAAGCTCTGCTCCAGCCACCTTGGCTCAATCAGACCTTTGCCGTCCTTGCTGGCCAGCATGCGGCAGTATTTCGCAAGGTCGTCAATGGTGGAAAACGCGCCCGCGTGCCCGGCCACGCTGCCCAGCGACGCGCAGTTTTCGTCATGCACATCGCCGCACTGCATACGGTCTGGCCGCTGCTCTGTGGCGGCAAAGGGCACATCTTGCGGCGGCAAAAACCAGGTGTCCAGCATGCCGAGCGGCTCCCATACCAGCTTCCTTGCGGCAGTGTCCAGCGGCATGTTTAATAATTTACTTGCTACTTCGCCCAGCAGTATGAAATTGTTGTCGCTGTATACTACTTCTTTGCCCTTGTCGGTATCCGGCGGCGCACTGTACACATAGGCCATGCATGCTGCTGGTGTCAGGTTCATTTCGTATAATAAATGAAAGGGCTTGAGGCCGGAGGTGTGTGTCAACAAATCAAAGATGGTCAGGCGTGCGTTGCCCTCGCTCAGCCCCTCCAGTATGCTGCCAAGCGGGGTGTCAAGCTGCAATTTTCCCGCTTGCAACAGCAGCATGATCAGCGGCCAGGTAGCGGTCACCTTGGTGAGGGACGCAAGGTCAAAGCGCGTGTCCAGCGTCATGGGGCGCTTTTCGGGAATCACCTGCGCATCACCGCACGCAAAGCGCAGATACACTTCGTCGCCCTGCCCGATCAGCGCCACCGCGCCGGGATAGATGCCGCTGTCCACGCCCGCGCGGACGGTTTTTTCAAACTGTGCTATACGCTCTTGCAAATCCATGTGTAAACGCTCCAATCAGCATATTGAATGTCAACATTATAGCATATTTCACGCCATACGAAAAGCCCGGGATTCGCATTTCGATCCCGGGCTTTTGCTGCATCACTTTTGCGGATAAATGACCACACATTTCATGCTGGCCGGAATTTCCCACGCAAATCCGTCGACTTTGCCGGAGCGCCCAGAGGTGGGGATGATGGTAACCTCGCCCTGATGCATGAAGATGTTATATAGGTCAGGCAGCATGCTTTCCAGTAGGTTTTCGGCGATTTCCGGGGTCATTCCCTCCATAAGGCTAAGGATGGAGGGCACCTCTGCGCTTGCGGGGGTCAGCCATCTGCGCAGCAGCATGTCGGCCTCATAGTACCCGTAATAGGAACCCAACAAGATGGTGACGCGCTCGGCATAGCCATCTTTCAGGGCAAACTGTATCAGGGTTTTGGTAATGCTGCTGAAGCTACCAGGAGCATACGAATAGGCCAGATGGCCGTATTGACCGTTGTGGAAAGCCTCCCTACGCAGCATCTTTTCATGCTTTTGCATCAGGGCATCCACCGCCTCCGCGTTTTGCAGGGTGTAGGGCAGTGCAAATTAAAAGTTGATGGAAACAGAAACTTCGTAGGCATCCTGCTTATAATTATAGCTATTGCTGGAGGCCAAATACATGTCGAGGTCGTTTTGCACATAACTTGCGCTATGCGATATGCTCCTGCCCGCCGCTCCGCCCGATTCTTTTACGAAACTATGATATTGCGTGGCCAGAAAGTCATATCCATATTGCTCCAGCATGGCTGCAATATCTTCGTGCACTTCACTTTCCAGTGGGAGAGATAGACTTAGCCTGTTTGCCCTTGCAAGATAGGTATAATACTGATAGGTGTCATAGTCAATACCCGCGCCTTGCTTGATCATGGTTTGGTATTGCTCAATTAACCAAGCGGCGTAGGTTGTGTAGCGAGCGGCGCTGATGCTGCCCAAAGAAGATGGGGGCCAAAGGTTCTGAGTATAGATATTGTCGCTGTAATCGTCCGGAGTATGAAAAAAGCTGCTTACATCTATACCAGATGCGTTCGCAATGTCCATCATGTCCTGAATAAAGCTCAGCTGCTGCTGTGCCGTTTCATTCAGAAACACAAGCTGGCTGTTGTCCATGACCGGGGCATTGATATCCTGCGCCGCGTGCGCACCGCCTGAAACGCCCAGCAACACTGCCAGCGCCAATGCGCCCAATGCTTTTTTGCTGCGCAGCTTGCGCTTGATGGGAAGGAAGAAAATCAGCACAATGAGCGCTAATACCACCAGAATCAGGATCAGCAAATCATTGTCCCACACGATGCCGACCTTGTTGGGCTCATCACCGGCATAGTAGAACACACGCGAGTTGCAAAGCATAACGCCGAAGCCACCCAGCAGTACCATCAGGAATGTGAAGATGCGGGAGCCGAGGCTGACAAAAATGTCGGGCAGTCTTTCAAATGCCAGTTTTTTGTAGGTCAATACGCAGCCCACAATGCTGATGCCGATGAAGGTCAAGTGCGGCAAAAGGAAAGCGATGAGGTCGTTCCACGGCAGGACAAGCCCTTCCTGTGCATACGGGCTGACTGGATAACCCCATGCAAACAAGGAAGAAGGGCGTGCAAGCAACAACTCTTCAAAACTGACATCACGAAGCTCACACAAGGCATTTAGATAACTCTGATACCCCCATGCCAGCGAGTAGATCGCACCGAAGGACAATGCCAGGGCTGCTAGGCCAGCCCATACATTGCCGAACTGGCGCGTGATGGCACTGGTCACGAAATAGGCACTCACCCCCATGACCAGCATGCGTAGCAGCATCACTGTTACGATCAGATAGGGGTTTTGCTGGCTGATCTGTTGATAGAAGGGGGAGATCAGCGCTTGCTGCTGGATGGAATGGATTAGCGGGGCGGATTTGACCAGCGTACCTGCCAGAAACAGCATAAAGGGAAGTGATATCGTCAGCACACCGGCAAGCAACTGGCAGGAAAGCTGCTGCAAGCGGGTGTAGGGCAGGCTCTCCAGCATACGCGCACGGCGCGGATAGTAGTACTGCCAGTGCTGCAAGGCGGCCAGTATCACGGCACAGACAATAAGTGGAAGGGAGGTGTACAGTAGCTCGGTCTCTAAATAACGTGCATATTGGACGGCGTCAAAAGTGAGGAGCGGGCGGTAGATAAGCCGCTGAAGGAAATTTGAAAGGCACAGAGGAACGACGTACAGGACGCACAGGCAGGGGAGCAGCATCAGTATCCACAGGGGCCAAAGTTGCTTGGCGTGATACCACAGCAAAGTACAAAACGGATGATTCTTTTTCATTTTGCCACGCCCTCCTTTTGGATTTCCTGCTGATAGCCGTGGATGAAAGCATCCTCTAGGGAGGAACCCAGCGGCTCCAGCATCAAAAGCCCGCATTCGCGAAGCTTTGCTTCGATGGTATCGCCATCGCCCTGGCAGGTGATGGTGTGCACACGGCCTACTTGTTCTACCTGAGTGATCCCCGGCCAGGCAGCCAGGTTCACGGGGGCGTCCTCGATGAATACCACTTGATAACGGCGATAGCAGCTTTGCTTGACGGTGAATACATCTCCGTGCGCCGTCACCTTGCCGCGTATCAGGAAGGTCACATCGTCTATCATGCGCTCGAGGTCGTTCAGGTTGTGGCTGGAGATCAGGATGGCGGTTTCGCCCTGCTCGGAGAGGGCGAGAAGCAGATCCATCATTTTGCGCTTCACCACCACATCCAGGCCGTTGAAGGGCTCGTCCAGCAGCAGCACCTTGGGGTGCCGGGCCAGCGCTACCGCGATATTGACCAGCATCAGCATGCCGGTGGACAGCCGCCGCGCGGATTTCCTTTGGAAACCGATTTCCGAGGTGAGCGTATGAAAGTAATCCGTATCAAAGTCTGGAAAGAAGCTCTTGTAAAATACCGAAGTTTGTTTTTCTTTGAATGTGGGGAATAAGATGCTTTGCGAAGGTACGTAGGCGATCTGTTTTTTTGCAGCAGGTTTGTCATGCACCGGCTGATCATCCAGTTGTAACATACCGGAGTCCTGTCTGTATAGACCGGCCAGGATGTTCATCAGCGTGGTTTTTCCTGCCCCGTTTTCGCCCACCAGGCCGTGAATGCTGCCCGGATTCAGGGCAATAGACACCTTTGATAATACGGTGTTGCCGCCAAGGGCCTTACAGATGTCAGTTGCAATCATGCTCATGGCTTTTCCCCCTCCAGTGCACCTAAAATTGCTTCTACATGGGTGACGATACTGTCGTTTGTCAGCCCCATTAATTTCATTTCCATGATGGGGCTTTTCAGCTTGTCCAGCGTCTTGTTAAGCTCCGAGGGCGGATAGAAGGGCGTTGGCTGCTCCTTTATGAAAGTGCCACGGCCAACCACCGTTTCGATCAGGCCCAGACGTTCCAGATCCTGATAGGCCCTGGCAACTGTGTTGGGGTTAACCATGGCCTCCCGCGATACGGCGCGGATAGAGGGCATAGCATCGCCGGGGCGCAGATATCCTGTGAGTACCATTTCCTTTACCTGCGTGACAATCTGCTCGTAAATTGGCTTATTACTGCGCAAGTCGATTTCGAATAATCCGCTCAAACTGCCGCCTCCCATCAAGTGTACTGCCTGTATTAATACACTAGTATTCTAGCATGCCCACCGCCCTTTGTCAATAGAAAAAACCGTGATTATACTATACTAAAATATCAAAAAGCAAAATGATAAACGTTTTCATAAAATGATGTTATTTCATGAAAACTATGTCATGCCAAGTGAATGACTGTTTACCGAATCTTAACAATATGGTCTAAAAAAAAAAGTTTTGTACAGGTATTGCATTTATATGGCACCTATGGTATGCTTCAAATATAAAGTGTAACGTTTTCATAAGAGACGTTCACCACAACGAAAACGGAGGAGATACTATGAAGAAGACCCTGTCGTTGGCCCTCGCGCTGGTAATGTGCCTGACCATGCTGTTCAGTGCTGTTGCCATTGCAGAAGAACCCGTTACCATCAGCTTCCTGCAGTGGGGCATTGGCACCGTGGAAGAAAACGGCGTTGTCCGCCAGCGCATTGCGGAATTCACCGCCCGCACCGGCATTCAGGTCGATATTATCGAAGTTCCCACCAACCCCGATGGCAAGGGCATGGACTATGTTGAGTTCATGACCACCCTGGCCTCCCAGCAGCAGCTGCCCGACGCGTACATGTCTGCCAGCATTCCGGACACCGTGTCCAAGGGCTGGGCCCGCGCGATGAACGATTACGCTGAGAACGATGCTCAGTATCAGACCGTTGTGAAGGCGCTGCGCGATGGCGGCATCATCAATGGCAACATCTACGCGATTCCTGCCAGCATGCATATGTGCGGCTTGGCGCAGAACCTGACCCTGATGGAAGAACTGAACCTCGATCCGCTTCCCTACAACTACACCTTCCAGGATCTGCTGGATATGCTGACCGCCACCACCACCGCCACCACCAAGGGCATTTATTCTGCCTCTTCCTTGGTTGACACCGGCGTGTTCTCCCTGGATCCTTCCAAGGGCATGGGCTGGTTCACCTTTGACGGCACCGAATATCACCTGGACAGCCCCGAATTTGCCGAAGTAATCAACGCTTTCTGCGACGCGGTTGCCAAAGGGCAGGTTGGCCACTCCTACTACTCTCCCGATGCTTCCTGGCTGCCTGAAGGCATGTCCGCCAGCCAGGGCTGGGGCGAAGGCCTCTATGGCTTGAACTACATGGCCACCTACGAACTGGGCAAGATGATGAAGGGCGAGCTGCCTTTCGAAGCCGACCTGTTCCCCCTTCCCAACGAGACCATGGTCGTTCTGCCCGACAACTACTTCGTGGGCGCGAACACCCAGCATCCCGCCGAAGCGTATGCCCTGATCTCTTGGCTGACCTTCGACCGTGATGGCATGCTGTTCTACCTCGACGTGATTGAACGCACCGAAGGCGCGAGTTTCAGCGGTGTGCCGATCAATGCCGGCACCATCCCCGAAGTGGACGAATTCTTCCTCGCTGGCTATGCCAACATGCCCAACTTTATCAATATGTACTACGCTCTGAGCGAAAAGCCCGAGAACGTTGTGATGGAAATCTACAAGACTGAAGCTGGCTATACCAATAGCCGCTGGTATGCTAAGACCGGCGTTACAGTGGACGGCACGGAAAAAGACATCGGCGATTTGATCATCGCTATCCTGCAGGGCAAAGTGAAGCTGGCTGACTATGCGTCTGAACTGAACCGCATTGCCAACCAGGCGCACACCGACGCTCTGGAAGTATTGAAGGATTATTAATCCCTCTGGGTGATCCTGATTTGTGTCATGCAACCAGAAAGGAGGAGGCTAGGCTTTGTGTAAACGACATATAGGTTCCAAGCTTCCTCCGTCTGGACTTGCCTTGGCATAAACAAGAAAATGGACTTTAGGCGGAGAATCTTCTGACAATCAGCAGGATTCTCCGCCTTTCTTCATGAAGTTTGTATATCAAGCAACCCCTGTTTTATTCAGCACTATGCCTGGAGGGTGAACACGCGGATGAAGAAGAAAATCTGGTTAGCCGTGTTGGCTGTTGCGTTGGTCATTATCATATTCTCTGTTTTTTCGGCCAACGCATATTATCAGCGGTTAGCAGTCCAGGCCAAGCGCCCGGAATTGACTACGCAGGTGGGTTTTGCAGGTGCGAATACGCTGCCCGAGGGCTTGATAGCCTCCACCGATACCTTCCTGTTGGCTGATGGGCAAAGCGTACCGCTGACAACGTATGAAGGGCGTCCTGCATACATCTGGCATGGCGAGGATAGTGTGAGCGTGCCTGTCGTGGTGGAAGAGGCGGGGGAGTATCAGATTGTTGTGTCCTATGTGCCCCTCAACGCCAACTACGAATCTGTCACCCTCAATCTGTCCGTGGACGGGCAAGAGCCGCTGGCTGCATATCAACGCATCCCGCTTTTTTCTGCTTTCGTACTGGAAAAATTGGAATTTGAACGCAATGAGCGTGGCGACCAGCTGTACCCGGAGCAACTGATGCTGCGGGAATGGATGAACGCTACCTTGCGCCATGGCGAGGAAACCTACAATACCGACGCGTTGACCGTGTATCTGACACCCGGCGCGCATACCCTCACCTTTGATAAAGCCGAAGGGACGATCAACCTGGGCGATATTTGCCTGCAAAAGGCAGAAACACGCCCCACCTATGCCGAATATAAGGCTTCGATGCCGGACGCACCACTGATGACGGATTCTTATGTGGTGCAGGCAGAGAAGTTCTCCTATAAAAATAGAAACGCTATTGCGCTGGCCAACGATTCTAACCCTGTGGCCAGTCCCTACGATACGCACGAACTGCTGCTCAACACCATTGACGCCAATACGTTCAAGAACCATCTGGACCGTGTGGCGTATGTGATTGATGTGCCTGCGGATGGGTATTACGCCCTGGGGATCAAGGGCACCATGCCGGGCAAGACTGATTCTCCGGTATTTATTGATATCGAAGTGGACGGCAAGATTCCCTTTGACGAGTTCCATGGCATAGCGCTTAGCTATCACAAGGCCATGTACAATCACAAGCTGCCGGATACACCGGTATATTTGAGCGCGGGCAAGCATGAGATTGCCATTGTCCTCAACGGCGAAGCGTATTACGAAGTGAGCGGCGTGCTGAAAACCTTGGTGGACGAAATCAGCAATTTGGGCATTCAGGTGCAAAAAATCAGCGGCAACAATCAGGATAAGAGCCGTGAGTGGGTGATGAGCGATTACCTGCCCGAAATGGAAAACGACCTGAACCGCTGGAAGCAGACGCTGCTGGATGTGGAAGCGCGTCTAATGGTTCTGACGAATAACCATTCCTCCGAAGAAATCAATAATCTGCGCATCGCCATGCGCCAGCTGGATAAATTGATCGAAAAGCCCAACGAAGTGCCCAGCCGCTTAAACGCCCTGTCCCAGGGCAGCAGCTCCGCGCTGCAAACGCTGTCCAAAGCGCTGCTGTTGCTCAATGTGCAAAGCTTCGGGCTGGACGAGCTGATGATTGGCCTGCCCACGGATAGCAATGACCTTCCCATCACAAACGGCAACTATGCCTTTGCCATTGCCGAAACCGCCAAGCAGCTGATGCGCTCCTTCCAAAACGACAAGGTGGAGCTGACTGTTGATGACGATACCATCGTCGTATGGGTGAAGCGCACCCGCCAGTATGTGGACGTATTGCAAACCCTCGCGGAAGAGACTTTCACCACCAAGACGGGCGTGAAAGTGAAGTTCTCGCTATTTACGGACCAGACCAAGCTGACGCTGGCCAACGCTGCCGGGCGGCAGCCGGACATCGTGCTGGGCGTTGATTCCTACTATATAAACGACCTTGCGCTGCGCGGATGCCTGACGAACCTTCTGGAACTGAACGGCATCAAGGACAGCCTGGCAGATGCCGCCCCCGGCGCGCTGTTGCAAATGATTGTGGATAACAAGCTGTATGGCCTGCCCGAATGGCAGACCTTCAGCGTATTGTATTACCGCACCGACATCTTTGACGCGTATGGCTGGAAGGCGCCGGACACCTGGGAAGAAGTGACGCGCATGTTGTCCGCGCTGCAGCGCTCCGGCATGAATTTCTACACCCCGCTGGCGTCCTCCGACGCCTTCAAATCTTGGCCGAGCACCATGCCCTTCTATGCGCAGTTTGGCGCGCCGGTGTTCAGTGAAGACCGCTTTGGCGCCACCATCGATTCTGAGCAGGGCATTGCCGCTATGACGTTTATGACCAACCTGTTTAAGATTTACGGCATGCCCCTGCAGGTGTCAAGCTTCTATAACGACTTTCGCTCCGGCCGTATCCCAATCGGTGTATCCGGCATCAGCACCTATCTGGAACTGACTTACGGAGCGCCGGAGCTGGAGGGCCGCTGGGCGATTGCGCCCATCCCCGGCACCAAGAATGCCGATGGCGAGATCGAGCGCTGGACGACCGGCGGCAGCACCGCCGCCTGCATCTTTGACGCCTGCGAAAAAAAGGACATGGCGTGGGAGTTCATCCAGTGGTGGCTGAGCGAAGAAACCCAAACCAGCTATACCGAAAAGATGCAAAACATGTACGGGCAGGAGTTCCTCTGGATCAGCGGCAACATCAACGTGCTGGCCAATCTGCCCATCCCCAGCGCCGACCGCAAGGTGATTGCCGAGCAGATCCAGTGGATTCAGGAAGCGCCGAAGATTCCCGGCGGCTACTACACCGAGCGCCAGGTGAGCGACGCGTTCTCCCGCATTGTGTATGACGGCGCGGACGTTCGAAGCGCGATAGACGATGCGGTGGTGATCGCCAACCGCGAGTTGGAGCGCAAGCTGCGCGAGTTCAAGTATATGGACGATTACGGCAACCTCATCAAGCAATATAACGTACCGACGATAGCGCAGGTAAAGGGGTGGTTGGATGAGTAAGGACAAACTGAAATTTCCTGCTCGGCCCGAAGAAAAGAAAAAGAAGCTGCAAAAGGATTTGACAGCGTATTTCTTCCTGTCCGGATATCTGCTGTTGTTCATCACGTTTATTGTGATCCCGGTGTTCGCGGGGCTGGGCCTCAGCTTCACACAGTTCAACGCCATCCAGGCCCCCCTCTTTGTGGGCATTCGCAACTACGTACAGATGCTGACGCAGGACCTCGTACTGATGCAAAACGTCATCCCCAATATGATCCAGTTTGCGCTGTTTGTGGGCGTTGGCGGATATATGCTCAGTTTTTTGCTGGCGTGGATTCTGGCACAGTTGACCCACCTGCCGCGCACCATCCTTACCATCATTCTGTACGCGCCTTCGCTGACAAGCGGCGTTGTCATGACGGTGATCTGGAAGGCCATGTTCTCGGGCAACGAGTTTGGCTATATCAACAACCTGCTGCTCAGCTGGGGCTTTATCGATACCCCCATTCAGTTTCTGCAGTCTCCCGATTATCTGATGACGGTGATGATCATCGTGTCGATCTGGAGCAGCATGGGCATTGGCTTCCTCGCCATGCTGGCCGGCATTTTGAATGTGAACACAGAGCTGTATGAAGCCGGCGCCATCGATGGCATCCGCAACCGCGTACAGGAAGTGCTCTACATCACCATTCCTTCCATGAAGCCGCAGATGCTGTTTGGCGCGGTCATGGCGGTGGTGAATACCTTCAATGTGTCCAACATCGGCGTGTCGCTGTCAGGCCAGAATCCAACACCACAGAATGCCGGCCAGTTGATTGTGACGCATATTGAAGACTATGGCTTCATCCGCTTTGAGATGGGTTATGCCGCCGCCATCAGCGTGGTGCTGCTCTTTGCGGTATACCTGATCTCCAAGGTGGCGTTCAAGCTGTTTACCGAGAAAGATTGAGGGGAGGTGTAGAGCATGGCAACGTTTTCGAGAACCCAGATGAATCCCAAGCGTTTTCACCGGTCTCAAATCAAGTTTTATATCATCCTTGCCCCCATTGTGGCGTTCATGATGCTGCCCATTCTGTACATCTTCTTCACGGCTTTCAAGCCGCTGGATGAGCTGTTTCTTTTCCCGCCGCGCTTTTTTGTGCAAAGCCCCACGTTTGATAACTTTGCCGCGTTGTTTGCGCAAACAAAATCCTCTGTGCCCATGATCCGCTATCTGGTGAATAGCCTGCTGGTTACCGCGGTGGTGCTTGTGCTGTCGATGGTGTTTAGCTCCATGGCGGGTTATGCGCTCAGCAAAATGAAGTTTCGTGGCAAGAAATTCTGGTTTGAGCTCAACCAATTGGCGCTGATGTTTGTCACCGCCTCGGTGGCCATCCCCAAGTATCTCGTGATCGAAACGTTGGGCCTGGTGGACACCATGTGGGCGCATATCCTGCCCATCATGGCCATCCCGGTGGGGCTGTTCCTGGTCAAGCAGTTTGTGGATCAGATCCCGGATTCGTTGATCGAGGCTGTGCGCATTGATGGCGGCGGCGAGTTTACGGTGTACCGCAAGATCGTGCTGCCCATGATCCGTCCGGCGCTCACCACCCTTGGCATCCTCACCTTCCAGACCGTGTGGGGCAATCTTGAAACCTCCCAGCTCTACATCAATCAGGAATCCATGCGCACCTTGGCGTTCTTTATGAACACCTTCAGCACGAGCACAGGCAACACCGTGGCAGGGCAGGGCACCACTGCGGCGGCGTCGCTGATCATGTTTATACCAAATCTGGTGATCTTCATCATTTTGCAAAGCCAGATGATGAGCACCGTTGCGCATTCGGGGATAAAATGATGAAAAAGAAGATTGTATGCCTCGTTGTCATTCTGCTTACGATGCTGCCCAGCATCGGCTTGGCCGCGCCGTATTCTTCCTTCATGATCGACCGCGACGGCCACTACCGCTATGCGCCCACGCTGTATGAGCCTGCCTATGTGCTGGATGTGGATGCCAGCGGCGTGCTGGACATGTATATTGCAAAGAACGACCATATCTATATGGCGCGTGTGGGCACTTCCGGTGCGGAAGTGCAGGAGCTGGACGAAAAAGGGAACTTCATCCGCAGCATCGGCATCGGCCAGATCAAAAAGGCCAATGGCGTATTTGTGGATAACGACTTCAACGTCTATGTGGCAGACCCAACTGCGAATACCGTGTGGATGTTCAACCCTGCGGGCGAGCTGGTGCGTGACTATGGCAAGCCCACCAATCCGTTGTTTGGTAAAAAAGCCACTTATGTGCCGCTCAAGGTGGTGGTGGATCAGCAGAAAAACCTGTATGTTGTCAGTGAAGGCACTGTGGACGGCATGGTGCAATTGGCAGAGGACGGGGAGTTCCTGGGCTACTTTGGCTCCAACACCTCTACCAGCAGCTTCCTCAAAACCCTGCAAAAGTGGTTCTATTCTTCCGAAATGATGATGGGGATGTTCATCCGCAATATCCCGATCTCCATGAACAACGTGGCCATCGACCAGGAAGGCCTGATCTATGCCATCACCAAAGGACAGACCACCGAGCCGCTCAAGAAAATAAACGTGGCGGGCAAGAACCTCTTTCCCGAAGTGCTGACCGAGCTGTATGATGATGTGGTAGACCTGTCGCTGGAGAGCGTAACGGTGGATCAATATGGCAACGTGTTTGTCATTTCCGGCGTAACGGGGCATGTGATCATGCTGGACAGCCTGGGGCAGGTGGTGGGCATCTTTGGCGCCCGCAACTACATCGCTTCCGAAATGGGCATCTCCATCACGCCTGTGGCGCTTGGCGTCAACAGCAAGCAGCAGGTGATCATTGCAGACCGCGGCGCGGGCAACCTGACGGTGTACACCCCTACGCCCTTGATGGAGAGCATTTTTGAGGGTCTGGCGCTGTACCGCCAGGGCAAGTATATTGACGGCGAGCCGATCTGGCGGGATGTGCTCAAGCGCAACACCAGCGTGGCGCTGGCATACCGTGCCATTGGGCTTTCGGCCTTCAAGCAAGAGAAATACGAAGAAGCGCTGGATTATTTCTATCTGGCCAATGACAAAAAGAATTACTCCAACGCGTTTTGGGAGCTTCGCCAGCAATTTCTGATGAATGCCAGTACGTGGATCATCGTGGGAATCGTGGCACTGGTGGTGTTACGAGCGGTGCTGAAGCTGATCAACCGCAAAACACAGCTCTTTGCGCCCCTTCACCGATGGAAGGCAAAGCTGAAGAACACCTTTATTTACCGGCAATACCGCATGGCGGCAAGGGTGCTTCGCCATCCCATTGATACGCTGTATGATGTGCGGCATGACGAGCAGTTTCACACCGGCACGGCTTTCCTGATGGTGGCTGCCGCGCTGGCATTGCTGCTTGGTTATTGCTATCTTGGCGGATTCATCTTCAACGACATCAACGTCAAAAATACGTGGTCGTTTTCGCCTGTGCGCACAGTGGTCACGTATGTGCTGGCGGGGCTACTGTTTATCGTTAGCAACTATCTGGTCGCCTCCATTCGCGATGGCCGGGGCAAGCTGATTCATGTGTTCAAGGGCACGGCGATCTCGCTTTCGCCCATCGTGTTCCTGTACATCCCCTTTATCCTGCTCAGCAATATCCTGACGCTGCAAGAGGTATTCGTACTCAACGCTATACAGACGCTGATCATCACCTGGTGCGGCATGAACATCTTTATCATGGTGATGCAAATCCATGATTATGAGTTTGGCGAGGCTGTGACCAACCTGATATTGACGGTTGTCACCATGATGATCATCCTGGTGGTGCTCATCATCATCTACATCCTCGCTAAAGAGGCCGTTGGCTTCTTCGGTGCGATCATAGAGGAGGTGTACCGCCGTGTCTTGCTGTAAATTATTCAAGCAGTTTGCGTTGATTTTGCTATGCGCGGCGCTCATCAGCAGCGCCCAGGCATCGGACAACAGCAACGAGCGCTATCAGTCCAACGCATTCACCTCGCCTTATGCCAAAGCGTCGTATAACTTGGTAGTGCAGGGCACGGAAGGATTTGAAATGGTGGGGGAGAACGACAACCTGATTTTGTACGTCGATCCCACCAGCCTGGCAGTGCGCGCGCTGGATAAGCAAACCGGGCATTTGTGGAGCTCCAACTACGATGATTATTCGCAGGAAAAGCTTAATACCCGCTGGCGTGGGTATGCCAATTCCGGTATCGTGATTGAGTACTATGAGTTCAAGGAAAAATTCACCGATATCAAAACCAAGGAAGAAAATATCTTCACCAAAGACAGCACGGCAGTGACCGCAGTACCCATCGAAAATGGCATGCATGCCACGGTATTCTTTGGCGAGGCCGAGATCACGATCTCGTATGACATTTTGCTGGATGATGACGGCTTCCGCTTTGTGCTGCGGGATGAGGACATCATCGAAGAAACCAACAAAAAGCTGGTATCCGTCACCTTCACGCCGTTCCTGGGTTCCACCAAACAGGGCCAGTCTGGCTACTACCTGCTGCCCGATGGCGATGGTGCGTTGGTCAACTTCAATAAGTCCTATCCCACCATCACCACCCAGTACCAGAAAAACTACTTCTCCGCTGATCCCGGCATCGCGCCGGATAGCACATACAGCGGCAACTATTATGATTCGCCGCCCCTCAACTACCCGGTGTATGGCATTGTGCATGGCGTGGAGAACAACGGGCTGATGGTGGATATTCGTGAGGGCGAAACCCATGCGGAGCTGCTGGTATATCCCGCAGGGGTGCGCACGGATTTCTATTTCCTCACCAACCGCTATATCTACCGCCAGGTTTATACCCATCTGGTGTCCGAACAAAAGAAGAGCACTCTGATCACTACCGAGCGCTCGCATTTCAACATTGAAGAGCATGTCACTTTGCTGTCGGGCGATGAGGCTACCTATTCCGGCATTGCGCGGGCCTACCGTAAGCTGCTTGACAGCCAGGGTCTGCTGCCTAGCGGCACATCCCAAGGAACGGGCCTCACCCTTTCGCTTGATGTGTATATGGCAGCGGCGCAGGAGGGCGTGTTCAGTAACAACGCGCAGATGATGACCACCCTGGCCGATGTGCAAGCCATGGTGAGCGAGCTGGATGGCCTGGGGGTAGAAACGATGCTGGTCACGCTGCGCAACGCGCTGAACTCTTGCATCTCCTTCAGCGAGAGCGACCGCTATAAGCTGACCTCGGGCATCGGCAGCAATGCCCAGCTGAAAGAAACGGCAGAGAAGCTGGCGAATGCCGGGCACATCCTTGCCTTGTATCTGAGTGAGGACTATGTGCGCACCGGCACAGCGGATATCGACCTGCAGGAGGATATCATTCGCCGCCTCAACAAGCAGCACCGCATTTATACCGACCGGTATGGCGCGGCATCCAGCCGCATTTATCAGCTCAACGCCTTTGGCTTTGAAAAGCTGGTGGCGCAGGATGCCAAAAAGGTACAGGCGCTGGGTGTCAACAGGCTGGAGATTTATCTGCCGCGCGCCAGCTCATCTTACAATAAAACGATGCTGATGCGGGAAGAGAGTCTGGACCTCATAGCGTCCGCGCTGCTTGCAGCAAACGAGAACAACCCCGGTCTTACCTACTCTGTAGAGCAGGCCAACTCTCACCCTGCATATTACGCAGCCATGGACGCTATGACCTTCATCAAAATGCGTACCACCCTGTATCCCTACATCAGCGACACCGTGCCCTTCACATCGCTGCTGTTGCACGGCACGATGGATTTGGTGACGGAGGCGTACAATGATGCTTCGGATCCGGACGAAATGCTGCTGCGCATGATTGAATGGGGCGTTTCGCCGCATTTTAACCTCACCATGAAAGATACCTCGCTGCTTTTGTATACCAACTATTCCTGGCTGGTGTCCAGCCAATACGCCAATTGGCGCGATACGATCATTGATGTGTATGGCAAGGTCAATGATGCGCTGGGCGGCTTGAATGGCCAGGCGATGATCAACCATCAGGTGCTGGTGCCCGGTGGGGTTCTCACAACCTATGAAACCGGCACGCGGATATTGATCAATTATACGCAAAACGACTATACCTACCAGCAAGTGACAGTTTCCGCGCGCAGCTATGAGGTGATTGTATGAGCCAAAGAACGCATGTCAAGAAGGAAGCGCGCCAGCACAAGCCCTCCGGCATCAGCCGCCGGGATGCACGGCGCGGCTATCTGTTCACTTTGCCCTGGCTGATTGGTTTTCTGGCGTTCACGCTGTATCCGGTGATCTATTCCTTTTATCTGTCACTGCATCAGGTGGTCATCACTGCGTCTGGCATCAAGACCACCTTTGTGGGCTTTCGCAATTACGCTTATGGCTTCACCATGGATTTGACCTTCCTTCTGGCCATCTGGGAAGAAGTGAAGAGCATTGGTATCCTGACGCCCCTGATCATCATCCTGTCTCTGATCCTGGGGCTGCTTCTCAGCCGGCCGATCCGGGGCAAGGGCTTCTTCCGGGCGCTGTACTTTTTCCCGGTCATTATCATCAGCGGGCCGCTGCTTTCAATGCTGGAAACCTACGGCGTGTTTGAAATTGTCAACCTCAGTGACAGCGGGGTGCTGCGCTGGATGACGCAGATGGGGCTTGGTCCGTTTTTGACGGTGGTGGAGTTCCTGATTGAGCGTATTTTCACGGTGCTGTGGTTCTCTGGCGTACAGATACTCATCTATCTGTCCGGCATTCAGAAAATCAGCGGCAGCATCTATGAAGCCGCTTATATGGACGGCGCATCGGGCTGGCAGGCGTTTTGGAAGATCACGCTGCCATCCATGAGCCAGTTTACCATCCTGAATGTGGTGTACACCGTGGTGCTTCTGGGCACCTTCTCCAACAATCCGGTGCTTGCCATGATCAAGACCAATATGTTCTTTATTGACACCTTCAAGGGCTATGGTTATGCGTCTGCGATGGCGTGGATCTATTTTCTGGTGATTGTGGTGCTGCTGGTGGTAGCACTGCTGATTGTGGGCCTCCGTCCCAAAAGGAGGAAGGATAAATGAATTATTCCTACAATGCCTTCAAAGAAAAAATGACGGACCTGGCCAAACGCAGGCAAAACCGCAGCTTTGTGGGCAAGCTGACCACGTATGCGCTGCTGATCATCTTCGGTTTTGTGTTTGCCTATCCGCTGGTATACCTGATCCTGCAAAGCGTGATGCCGCCGGAGGATTTGTTCAATCCCGTGGTCAACATGGTGCCCAGCGTCTTCACCATGGACAACTATGCCCGGCTGTTCAAGAAGTTCAACTACTGGGGCTCGCTTGGCTACACCACGTATCTGGCGGGTGTATCTTCGTTGCTTCAGACGGCCAGCTGTGGCTTGATGGGCTATGGCCTGTCCCGCTATCAATTTAAGCTGAAGCCGGTATATCTGGTGCTGGTGATTGCGTCCTTTATTATTCCCCAGCAGGTGCTGATGATCCCGACCTATATGCAATACTCTAATTTAGGGCTACTGGGCAATGTACTGTCCTTCTTTTTGCCCGCTGCCTTTGGCCAGGGATTAAAAAGTCCAATTTTCATATTGATTTTCTTCTCATTTTTCAATACAATTCCTAAGTCGCTGGATGAAGCGGCACAGATTGACGGTGCCAGCGCACTGGGCACGTTTGCCAAAATTCTGCTGCCGCTGGCTTTCCCGGCGGTGATGCTCACTTTCATTTTCTCGCTGGTGTGGTACTGGAACGAAAACTATCTGACGGCGCTGTATATCGGCTCCTCCGCCAAGACGATTTTGAGCCAGGTTTCCATTGTGCTGAGCAATCTGGAAAGCGAAGCTTTGAAGGAAAGCACCGAAATGCTGATCAACGTACCCATCCGCATGGCGGCCACATTCCTGACGATAGTGCCGCTCTTGCTGTTCTATTTTGTAATGCAGAGGCAGTTTGTTGAAAGCATCGACCGTTCCGGTATCACCGGCGAATAACCCAAGCGAGGTGCACCCATGAAAACCATCAAGGATATCGCCCAGGCGGCAGATGTGTCCATCACCACGGTTTCCCGCGTATTCAACGGCTATAAGGGCATCAAGGAGGAAACACGCCTCAAGGTGCTGGCCGTTGCGCAGGAGCTGGATTATTCACCCAACCGCTCGGCTGTGCAGCTGGTGTCGGGCAGGGAGGACACCATTGGCGTGCTCCTCTCGTCCCTTGGTGCGGAAAACGCGCGGGATGAATACCTGGTGGGCTTGATTGCGGGCACCCATAGCGAGGCCGAAAAGCATCAAAAGCGGGTGGCTATATTTACGGTGGATTCTATTTTGAGCAACAACCAAAACTATGTGCAGTTTTGCCGCGCGAATAACCTGATTGGCCTGATCATCCACGGCCTCAATATGGATGATCCACACATCAACCACCTGATTGCCAGCGCCGTGCCCTGCGTGTTTATCGATATGCGCGCCAGCGGCGCGAAAGTGGCCTGCGTGTCCATTGATAACACCACCGCCGCGTCGGAGGTCATTAACAAGCTGGCGGGGCTTGGGCACAGGAACATTGTATATGTGGCGGGCTCTGCCCGGGCGGTCGTCAATGCTGAACGTTTGGAGGGCTACCGCAAGGGTCTTGTGCATAACGGTCTGACGCACGAAGCCGTTGTGCAGAGCGACTTTATGCCGGATACCACGTACCGCCGGGTCAAGGAATATCTGCTGGATCACCCGGATACCACGGCGTTCTTCTGTGCATCGGATATCATGGCAGCGGCTACTCTCAATGCGTGCATGGATTTGGGCTATGATGTGCCGGGCGATATCTCCATTGTGGGCTTTGACAACCTGACGCTGTCCCAGCTGACGCGTCCGCCACTGTCCACGGTGGACCAAAACTTCTTTGCCATGGGCGCGGCGGCAACAAAATTGCTGCTGGGCCTGCAGGATGGGGAGCCTACGCCTGGATATCACTTTATCCGGCACAAGGTGCTCATCCGCGGGTCTGCCGCCAAGTGCAAAAAATAAGCGCCGCAAGCGGCGACAAAGTGAGGGAAATCTTCATGGCTTTATATACAACACTTGTCTGCGGAACGACCATCGCGCAGTGGACAACGGCGGGGGATGTTTCGCGGCTGATGTGTGGCGATATTATGATCAATCAACTGCCCTATGATGCGCTGAGCGGTATGCTAAGCAATGTGTATCTGCGCATCCAAAGGGAAGGCATATATGATGTGCACCCCCTGATGGGCAGTCAAAGCGGTGCAAAATGGGCAGTCACGGCAGAAAATCAGGCGTTTTATGTTCAGCAGATAGATAATGTTGAGGTGCATTGCTATTATACGCTGACCGACAACGGCTGGTTTGTGGATGTGCAGCTGAAGAATGCCGGGGCGCCCTGCGCAATGGATTTGATCTATATCCAGGATATCGGCCTTGGCAGTGTGGGGCATGTGCGCAGCAATGAGGCGTATAACAGCCAGTATATCGACCACAGTGTGCACCAAAGTGCGCAGGGCGTGGTGGTGTGCTCCCGTCAGAACCAGCCTCAGGGCGGCAAAAACCCCGTGCTGCAGCAGGGTTGCCTGCAGGGCGCGGCATCCTTTGCCACCGATGGCTATGACGTGTTTGGCCTTGGGTATAAGCAAGACGGGCGGATTGCTGCGCTGCAGAAGCCGCAGCTCAGCAACCGCGTCTATCAGTACGAGTTTGCCATGTGCGCACTGCAAAGCCAGCCCTGCACGCTTGCAGATGAAGCGCAGTTCACATTTTATGGCCTGTTTGTGCCGGATATGCAAACGGCGGTGCTGGAAGCCCTGCCCATTGATGCGTTGCTTGGGCAGCATCAGGCTCTACAGTTCCCTATGCCGGATACCGCAGCACTGCATTGTTTTGCCCGAAATTCCGAAATAGGAGATTTGTATAGCTCCCTGCCTGTTGATAAGGTGCAGCTGGATGCCTGGTATCCCGAGAAAAAGCACGAAGAGCAGGCGCCGGATGGTACACTTTTGTCCTTCTTTACGCCGGACGACCAGCATGCGGCGCTGCTGGCCAAGGAGCTTTTGACAGAGCGCCAGCACGGCAACATCGCCATCACCGGCAAGAATGATTTCTTGCGGGAGGATGTGCTGGCTACCACCAGTTATATGGCGGGTGTTTTCCACTCGCATGTGGTGCTGGGCAATACCTCGCACAATATGCTGATCTCCAATTGCCGCAATGCCCTGAACGTGCATAAAACCACCGGCCAGCGGCTGCTTGTGCGGCTGGACGGGCAATACCGCCTGCTGGCACTGCCCGCAGTGTATGAGATGGGGTTCAACTATTCCAGATGGCTGTATCAGCTGCCGGAAGATGTGCTGGAAGTACGCGCCTGGCTGGCGCTGGACAGCGCTAATGCCGCGCTGGATGTGCGTTCTTTAACGGGCAAGCGCTATGATTTCGCGCTGGTCACGCAAATTTGCCCAGGGCTGGACGAGCAGCAGCCTGTCGCCCGCTACACACTGGAACAGGATACGCTGACCTTTGCCACTCAGGACGGCACGCTGGCGCACCGCGTTTACCCCGAGCTAACGTTTACAATGCGGGCAGATACGCCCTTTGCGGTGCAGGATGACACCTTCTTTTATCCGGGTGAGGCTTCGCTTGATCCTTCCTTGCTGGTGCTCACCTTTGCGGATACCGGCCGCTTTGGCTATCAGCTGCATGCCAGCCTGACCGGTGAAGCGCCGCAGTTCACTACCATTCCCTTTGAGGCCGAGAAGGCAGCTTACCGGGATTGGCTGTTTGACGCGCACGGCGCGATGCGCCTCAAGCTGCCTGCTGATCACCCAGCCGCCGCTTTGGTGGAGCGCATGAACACACTGTCCATGTGGTATGGGCATAACGCGCGCGTTCATTATGCGTCCCCGCACGGGCTGGAGCAGTTTGGCGGCGCGGCCTGGGGTACGCGTGATGTGTCGCAGGGGCCGATTGAGTACTTTACCGCCATTCAGCGCTTTGATGTGGTGCGCGATATTCTGCTTCGCCTGTACACCCATCAGTATGTGGAGGACGGTACCTGGCCGCAGTGGTTTATGTTTGATCGCTACGCCTGGATACAGGCCGATGAAGCGCATGGCGATGTGATTTTCTGGCCGCTCAAATGCGTGGGGGATTACCTTCGCGCCACGGGGGACTATGCCATTTTAGAAGAGCAGCTGCCCTATACGCGCCTGAGCGATAAGGGTGTAACGGAAGAGACCGAATCCCTTTTGCAGCACGTAAAGCGGCAGATTGCTACAGTGTATGCTTCATGCTTGCCCGGCACGAACCTGTGCCGCTATGGCAACGGTGACTGGGACGATACCCTGCAGCCTGCCGATGCCACGCTGCGCGACCACATGGTCAGCAGCTGGACAACCGCCCTTTGCTATCAGGCCTTTCAAGGCCTGGGCAGTGTGATGGAAAGCATCGACACGGCTTTTGCCAGGGAGCTGTTGGACTTTGCGCAGGGCGTGAAAGAGGATTTTCATAAGCTGCTGATGCCGGATAACATTTCTGCTGGTTTTGCGGTGTTTGAGGAGGGCAATGCCCGCTATCTTTTGCATCCGCGCGACAAGGATACCGGCATTACCTACCGCCTGATCCCCATGACGCGCTCCATGATTGCCGAAATGTTTGGCAAGCAGGAGGCCGATACACACGTGGCGCTGATCCGAAAGCACCTGAAGCATCCCGATGGCGTGCGCCTGATGAATACCACCTGCACCTATCGCGGCGGCGTGACCACATATTTCAAGCGTGCGGAAACAGCGGCCAACTTTGGCCGCGAGGTGGGGCTGCAATATGTGCATGCGCATATCCGCTATATCGAGGCCATGAACAAGCTGGGCAGGGCGGAGGACGCATGGCAGGCGCTGCTGGAGGTCAATCCCATCCTGAACAAAACCATCGTACCCAACGCCTCTTATGGCCAAAGCAATTGCTATTCTTCCAGCAGCGACGGCATGTTTGACAACCGCTATGAGGCAATGAAGAACTTTGATCAGCTGCGCACAGGTGCTGTGGGCGTCAAGAACGGCTGGCGTGTGTATTCCAGCGGCTCGGGCATCTACCTCAACCAATTTCTCACGGGCTTCCTGGGCATCCGTATCCTGAAAGACGGCGTGCTGTTTGATCCGGCGCTGCCAAGGGATTTGGATGGCTTGCAGGTGGTGCAGCAGTTACAGGGCATTCCGGTCATGGTGCGCTACCATGTGGGGGCCGGGCGCGCAAGCATTACAGTGGATGGGGAAGAGGTCCCAAGCCAGCCAATGCAAAACCCCTACCGTGCGGGTGGCGTGCTGGTTGCCAAAGAGTATCTTGGCAAGCCCTGCACCATCGATGTATATCAGGAGTAAGTCCTTCCAAAGCAAAAGGCACGGTACCTTCGCGGTTCCGTGCCTTTTCATTTTTGAAATTATCCTTCGATCTGGCTGTATGTATTCTTCGCCATGCGGGTGAGCAGCAGATTTGCCAGCATCGACAGCGCCACTAGGATGGCAATCAGTATGGCCGCAAACGGTATAATTTCCAGTCCGGCGCTGATCAGGAAGAAGCTGAGCACACCCAGCGCAATCAGCAGCACCCAGCTGATCACCATGCTGATCATGGTGTTGGCCTTTTGCTTGATGGCCTCGGTCTCTGTCTGCCAGTTCATCTGCGGGCGCGCAATGTCGTTGGCCAGGCCCAGCGCGCAGCACACAAACCCATACAAGAAGCCAATAATGAAGGCCAGCACAGTTTCCACGGCATATTGCGGCAACATGAAGAACAGCACGATCATACCCAGGAATGTGCCGATGGAGGAGAGGATCAAGCCTGCAAACAGCTTGGCACGTACCAGCGTTTCCGGTGACACGGGCAGGCAGCGCAGCGCGCCGTGGTGCTTGCCCTCGCGGGTGACGGCGCTGGCAACGGCAGGGTTAATGCCGGTAAAGAGCGCCATGATGCCCGTCAAGGCTGCCAGCACGATGGCAGGGCTGATCTCGCCCAGCAGCGCGCCGATATCCATGCCATCACCACCACTTCTTGAGAAGGACATCGCCATGAACACGATCATCAGCGGCGGCATCACGGCGGTGGGCAGGCTGTTCATCATATAGGCCGGCACGCGCATGATTTCGCGAAGCTCCCGTTGCATGCAGGCACGCAGCTGAGAGGTGGCGGCATAGCTTTGCTTGCCGTTTATGCGCTTTTTGCTGGAGGCGGCCACTTCGCTTTGCAGCAGGGACAGCCTTTGATAGAAGAAACCCACAAAATACACCGTCAGTCCCGCGCCAAGGGCACAGACGCCAAGGTAAATAAAGAGTTTCCCAAGGTCGCCCAGCATGCCCAGCGCAGCCCAGCCTGCGGGCGGGAAGGCAGTGGTCAAAAGGGTGATCAGCTGCTTGTTGTTGCTAAGCAATTGCACGATAAAGGTCTCGTCCACAGCGGCTTCGCCCGTCATGCCGCCAATGCTCATGCATGCATACATGTAGCCAATAAAGAAGATGATACCGCCCACCATCGCTACGCGCTCGCGCCGCTTCCATAAGCCAGAGATGCGGATCAGCACAGTGGATACCAGCGTGACGATCACCATCGGCAAAACGGGCAGTGCCAGCCACACCAGCACGCCGCGCACATAAAACAGCGCGTTTTGGCCGGTCTTCAGGCCATAGATGATGGCCGCCGGAATGATGAATATGGCGCTGATGCCGGCTTCACCAATCCACACCTGCGTAAGCCTTGCGGCCAGCAGCGTGCGCGATTTGATGGGCAGTGCCGCCAAGAATGCGGAGTCCTTGCCAAAGTACAGCGAGCTCATGATGAAGAAAAAGCCCAGGATCAGCGTGCTGATCATCGCCATCATGATGGCCAGCGTGAGGAAGGTATCCTGCATGCCCATCGCGATTAGGCCGTCCACCAGGCCGATTTCCATCAGGATCAGCATCACGGCCAGGGAACCAAAGGCAAAGAGGTACAAAAGGGCAAAACCCAGGGTCTTCCATTTCTTTTCCAGCAGCGATTGTTTTAGCGCCTGCGGACGAAGCCCGGCAAAGCGGGATTGCAATTGCAGACGCAGCAAGGCTACGTATCCGCTCATGCGTTTTCACTCCCGTTCTCATCGTCGGTCAGTTCAAGGAAGAGCTGCTCAAGAGACGCGCCCACTTCGCCGGAGCGGAGGTCGTCTAAAGTGCCCACTGCGCGCAGCTTGCCATGCGCGATCACCGCGATGCGCGTACACAGCTTTTCCGCCACTTCCAGCACGTGGGTGGAGAAGAACACCGTGTTGCCTGCCTTGCAGTGGTTTTTCATTTCTTCTTTTAAAAGATGCGCCGCGCGCGGGTCAAGGCCAGCCATCGGTTCGTCGAGTACCCACACCGGGGGCTGGTGGATCAGCGCGCCAATCACCAGCAGCTTTTGCTTCATGCCGCGGGAATAGCTGCGGATCTGGTTGTTCACGGCGCTTTCCAGATCAAAAATATTGAGATATTTTTCGATATGCGCCTTGCGCTTGGCGGCGTCCACCCGGTAAATATCGGCCATGAAACGCAGGTACTCCATGCCCGTCAGGCGGTCATACAGGTCGTTGCCATCAGGCACATAGCCAATCAGCTGCTTGGCTTCTTCCGGGGTCGCCTGCAAATCCTTGCCGCACACGCTGACGCTGCCCTCGTCGGGCTTCAGGATGCCGGTCATCAGCTTGATGCTGGTGGTTTTGCCCGCACCGTTGGGGCCGATAAAGCCAAAAAGCTCTCCGCCCTCCACGCGCAGCGTCATATCGTCCAGCGCCTTGACCTTGCCCTTCCCATAGGATTTGCTCACATGGTTAAAATCAATCATACCAAAGCCCCCCTTGTGTCAAATTCGTTGCCATTATAGCATGCCACGAATCAGCATACAAGGATGCGCGCTCGAAATGTACAAATTTGTGCCCGAAAGATACATTTACCATTTATTGCGGACTTTTTCCGCAAAGCCTAGAAAGTTCTTGATTGGCAGCCTGGTGCCGTCATCCAGCACCGCCGTGCCTGTGAAGCGGCCAAACACCTGATGCTGATCGGAGCACAGCAACTTGAAATCCGTCAGCGCAGCGCGATCGATGATGGGCAGAAAGTCCATTTCAAAGCGCCCGTCATCGCTTGAAAACTTCCACGGGCGCATAAACTCCTCTTTGCCGTCCTGCATGGGGATGTGGAAATTCACTTTCGAAAGCTTGTGCGCTTTCCCGTTATAAAACAGCATGTTTTCGCTGGCGGCTGCGGTATCGCCAAAGCCATAGCCAATGTTGAAGCCAAAGGGCACGCCCGCTACCTCGCCGCTGGCGGAGCCCCAATACCAGGTGTTGTCATACGTCCACACGCCACGCCCCCAGTCCAGCACCGCAAAGGAATGCGCGGGCGCAAACAGGTACTCCTCGTCGCCCAGCAGCACGCGGCCCTCGGCGCGCAGGCAGTTGATTTTTTGGTTGTAATAAAAGCAGCTGGGCTTGCCGGGGAAGGGCGTCACAATCACCATGCTGTCCGTTGGGGCACTTTTCAGTGTGATGTCAAACAGCAGTGCCTTGCTGCCGGAGAACCCCTGCATATTGCCATATAGGCGGCGCTTTTTGCCATCGTTTTCGAAAGTGATAGCGTAGTCCTTGCCTTGTACCGCCACATTGCCAGAGGCACTACTTGGCGGCAGCCCTCGCTTGCCCAGGGTAAAAAAGCTCATGCGGGATTTTGTGACCTCGCTTGGCACATCAAAATCCATCAGCGAGATGCTGTCAAGCCCCATATACCCGTTGTCCGCAATGGTGAGCGCCAGGGCATAGCGCTCGCTGGCGATGAGGTAGTAATCCCACTCCTTGATGCGAAGCGGCGATGCTTTGATGTGTGCGCGGTGATAGGTTTTGATAAGCGATGTGGCATAGCCCGCCTCGTGCAGTGTTCCGTCCTCCTGGTGCAGCGGCCCCGGCTGCGTGATTCTGGTTTGTATCATAACGCCTCCGCTTTGAAATTTTTGCTGTTTTCATTATAGCGTACAACCCACCAAATGTCTATAAAAGATACAGAAGGTTTGCTTTACTTTCGGCTAAAAAAGATGCTATAATGACATATAAAATCATAGGCAGGTGCATCCATGCAATACCGTGATATCGCCGCGCTGTCTACGCGCTTGATGGAGAACATTGGGAAGGTCATGATCGGGAAAACCGAGCAGATTGAGCTGCTAATGGCGGCGCTGCTCGCCAAGGGGCATGTGCTGATGGAGGATGTGCCGGGCACGGGCAAGACGCTGCTGGCACGCTCGCTGGCATTGTCGCTGGATATGGTTTTTTCGCGCATCCAGTTTACGCCTGATCTTTTGCCCGCAGACATCACGGGCATGAGCGTCTATCAGCCCAAGGAAGGCACCTTTGTGTACCATCCGGGGCCGGTGTTCACCAATATCTGCCTGGCGGATGAGATCAACCGCGCCACGCCCCGCACCCAGGCGGCGCTGCTGGAATGCATGGAGGAAAAACAGGTCACAGAAAGCGGTGTGACGCGCAGGCTGGACGTGCCCTTTATGGTGATTGCGACACAAAACCCCATTGAAATCCAAGGCACTTTCCCGCTGCCGGAGGCACAGCTGGACCGCTTTTTGCTGCGGCTGAGCCTCGGCTATCCGGATGGAGAGGAAGCCCTGCGGATGATGCAGCGCTTTATTCAAAACGATCCGGTTGCGGCGCTTCGGCCGGTGGCGGGCAAGCAGGAGCTGTGCGAGGCGCAGGCGCTGGTCGGTAGCTGCCAGGTGGCCGAGCCGATCATGCGATATATCGCCGCGCTGTGCCAGGCCACCCGCGTGCAGGAGCAGGTGCAGCTTGGGGCATCCGCCCGGGGCATGCTGGCGCTGATGCGTGCATGCCAGGCGTTGGCGGCGGTGCAGGGGCGCGATTATGTGATTCCCGATGATGTGAAACGGCTGGCAGTGCCGGTGCTGGCACACCGCTTGGTGGTGCGCGGCCTGTATGGCAAGGCAGACGCGGCGCAGCAGATCATCACAAAGATTTTGACCGAAGTGCCCGTGCCCACAGAGGAAAAACCGTGAATGCATTTGTGCTGATATTGCTGATCGCAGGGCTGATGTTTCTGCAGGCGTTTTTGGTGCGCCATTTTGCCCTGCGTGGTTTGCAGTATACGCGAAAATTCTCGCAAAGAACCGCCTTTGAGGGCGATACGGCGGAGCTTGTGGAGGTCATCCGCAACGACCGCCCGCTGTTTGTGCCCTGGCTGCGCGCGGAATCCCGCATATCGTCGTATGTGAAGCTGGGGCGCACGGATAATCTGGATGTGAAGGGTGAGCTGTACCACAAAAGCGTGTTCACGCTGTCGCCCTTCCAGCAAATCACCCGGCGGCACAAGGTGCAATTGCTCAAGCGCGGGGAGTACGACATCGGCAACGTCACTTTGACCGCGGGGGATTTGTGGGGCGCGGAGGATTGCACGCTGTCCACCCGTTCGCCCGCAGTGATTGCCGTATACCCGCGCCTGTTGCCGGAGGCAGATTTGCCACTGCCTCTGTCCCGCCTGTATGGGGAGCTGGTGGTGAAGCGCCACATGATGACCGATCCCTTCTTTGTGAACGGCATCCGCCCGTACCGCAGCGGTGATAACGCGCGGGATGTGCATTGGCGCGCCACGGCGCATATGGGCGAGTTGCAGGTGAAAACCCACGATTATACGGTGGATACCCGGCTGATGGTGATTTTGAATGTGCAGATGAGCGATGGCCAGTGGGGCGATCTGATGGATTACGAGCAGGCCACCATCGAGTATGGCATTTCGCTGTCTGCTACGCTGTGCTTGCACGTGCTGAAAAAAGGGGTAGCTGCGGGCTTTGCGGCCAATATGCCAAAGGGGCAGGGAAAGGAATGCACGGTGCTTCTGCCCGCCGCCTATCCCGGACGAGAGGAGGAACTTCTGAACCTGTTTGCCTGCCTGCAGGTGAGGCGCACGCTCAGCTTTTTGACGTTTTTAGACGATATGATGGAGCTTCAGGGGATGGATATCTTGATTCTGTCGCCCTATGCCAGCCCGGATATGGACGAAAAAATACGCGGCCTTCGCACCCGTGGCAATACGGTGACGCTGCACATCCTGCAGGGGGTGAGTGCGCGTGCAAGCTAAAGTGTGGCTGCAAAAGAGCATCGCGGCGCTTCAGCTTTTCCTGGCCGCGATACCGGTTGTGCTGCTGGTGTTTCACAGCACGCTGCCCCTTGGCATCGGATGGGTGCTGATCCCGTTATCGGCGTATGTGCTGGGCGTACTGTGCTTTCTGGTCCCGGGCAAAAAGCGTGGCCCGATTTCTGTGATTGTCGCGGCATTGTATACGGGAATATCCATGCTGCTTTTGTTGCAAGCAGGGTATCAGATACTAGCTGTGCTGCCCTGTGCGGTGCTGCTGTTTGTGCTGCCCCTGTCCTATGCGCGTGCGGCCTATGCGGAATGGCCGCTGGGGCTGTGGATTGCGGGCATGGCGGCGCATATTGTGGTGCATTATCTGGCCACGCGCCCGTCGTATTTGATATTGTCTGTGCCGCTGCGTGTTTGCACGGCGGTGTATGCGTTGTTGTTCCTGTGGACGGCCAACCGCCAACAGCTGCAAAGGGGCATGCACGATGATGCGCGCCCGCCGCAAAGCATGCGCGGCACCAACGGCATGCTGGTGACAGCGCTGTTTGGCGTTGCCCTGGTGGGCGCTTGTATTGAGCCGCTGATCAAAGCCATTGGCGCGGCGTGGGACGTTCTGATGCGGGGGATTGCACGGGTGGTCGGCTGGCTGCTGTCACTGTTTGCACCCACCGAAATCGCCGTGCAGCAATCCGAGGGCGTGCAGGAAGAAATGATGGCGCTTGCGGAGGAGACAGAGCCTTCCCGGCTTCTGCAAATCCTGGAGCAGATTATGATCATCATCACAGCCGTGCTGGTGGCGGTGGTGCTGTTGTGGGTTATTTTCTTTCTGGCAAAAAGAGCGTACCGGCTGATCAAAAAGCTGCTGGAACGTTTGCGCGCATATATGGGCGCGGCGGGGGACGACTATATCGACCAGGCCGAGAGCACCCTTGATGCCCAGAGCATGGGGCGGGAGGCCAGGCGCCGCCTGCACCGTCTGGTGGCGCGTCCGGTACTTCGCCCCGGCTGGCGGCAGATGGACGGGCGCGCGCGCGTGCGGTATTTGTTTTCGCGCTATCGCGGCCGGCACGCTGCCATCACAGATGCCATGACGGCCCGCGAAGCGATGCAGGACACCCCTGATTTTGCCGCTCTGTACGAGCGTGCGCGGTACAGCGACCACCCGATTTTGGAGGAAGAAGCCGAAAAAGCGCGGGATGTATTGAAACTGTAACTGTTTCAAATGTAAATTCGCAAAATATTTGTAATGATTACTTGATAAATAGGTTGACAAAGTTCGCATTTTGTCCTTTAATAAAGATGTATTTGTATGCCTATTCGTAAGGAGAGCATGTATGCAGTGTGATGTAGCTATTGTAGGCGCCGGCCCGGCGGGAATTTTTACGGCACTGGAAATGCTGCGCAAGGGCAGCGGCAAGAAAATCATCATCGTGGAAAAAGGCGCGGCGATTGAAAAGCGCCATTGCCCCAAGGCCAAGACCGGCGTTTGCGTCAATTGTAAGCCTTATTGCCACATCACCACCGGCTTTTCCGGGGCGGGTGCTTTTTCGGATGGCAAGCTGAGCCTGTCGTATGAAGTAGGCGGCCAGCTGCCGGAGCTGATTGGCGAAAACTATGCCCAGGATATGATCGACTATACCGACAAAATCTATCTGGAGTTTGGCGCGGATACGCATATTGAGGGCCTCAACCAGGGCGAAGCCATCAAGCAAATCCGCCTCAACGCCATTCGCGCGGGGCTAAAGCTGGTGGATTGCCCCATCCGCCATCTGGGCACGGAGAAAGCCCAGACGCTGTATCACGCCATCGAGCAGTATCTTCTGGCCAACGGCGTGGAAATCCTGTTTGGCTATGGCTGCGAAGATTTGCTTTTGCAAGACAACCGCTGCATTGGCATCTCTGTTCGCAAATATAAGGGCACGGAGACTTTTGATATTAAGGCGGGTACCACGGTGGTAGCCACTGGCCGCCGCGGCGCGGACTGGCTGGAAAAGCTGTGCGAGGAGCATGGCATTGCCCATCAGCCGGGCACGGTGGATATTGGCGTGCGCGTGGAAGTGCGAAACGAAGTGATGGAGACTGTCAACCGCGTGCTGTATGAGAGCAAGCTGGTGGGCTATCCCAAGCCCTTTAAGGACAAAGTGCGCACCTTCTGCCAAAACCCCGGCGGCTTTGTCAGCCAAGAGAATTACGACAACGATTTAGCCGTGGTCAACGGCCACTCGTATAAGGACCTCAAGACCGACAACACCAACCTGGCCATCCTGTGTTCGCACAATTTTACAGAGCCTTTCAACCAGCCCATTGCCTATGCGCAAAAGGTGGGGGAGCTGACCAACATGCTGGGCAGCGGCCGCATCCTGGTGCAGCGCTTTGGCGATATTCTGGATGGCAAGCGCACCTGGGCAAAGGAACTGTCCCGGGCGAACCTGCGCCCCACGCTGCCGGATGCCGTGGCAGGGGACATCACAGCCGCCATGCCGTACCGCGCCATGACCAATATTATCAACTTTATGCAGGCAATGGATGAGGTGGTGCCCGGCTTTGCGGGGGTGGAAACGCTGCTGTACTCGCCGGACTTGAAGTTTTATTCCAATCGCGTACGCATGGACAAGCATTTCAACACCAATATTCAAGGGCTGCACTGCCTGGGCGATTCCAGCGGCTGGACGCGCGGCCTGATGATGGCATCTGTGATGGGCGTGATCATGGGGCAGCATTTGGAATAATGCACCGCTTGATTTTATTGTTTGCACACCATAAAATGAATGTATCGAATACAGAATACTGGGGTGATTTGATTGATGAAACGCGTGGTATGTACGGTATTTGCACTGCTGATGGTATTTGCGGCCTGCGCCTTGGCGCAGCAGACGGAGACCCTGGCACCCGGCGTCACGGGTGATGCTGTGAAGGAATTGCAGACGCGGCTTCGCGCGCTGTATTATTATACCGGCCCTGTGAGCGGCGAGTATGGCAGCATCACCAAGAACGCCGTAATCGAAGTGCAAAAGGCCTATGGCTTGCCTGAGACGGGCGAGGCCGATGCCGCTACACTGGAGATCATCTATGGCGATTGCTACCGCCCGCTGTCCCGCAATATGTCGGGCGAAGATGTAAAGATGCTGCAAACCCGGCTGATCGAGCTGGGCTATTATCATGGCACTGTCAGCGGCAATTATTTGGATGGCACCACTGCCGCCATCGAGATTTTCCAGGGCGAAATGGGCCTTGAAGTGACGGGCAAGGCGGATGTTGTGACGCAGGCGCAGCTGTATGACCTGCCTTCGCGCCCCACGCCCAGCCCCACGCCTGTGCCCACCCCCGGGCCGCAGCGCACGCCTGCCCCTGTGATGAACGAAAAGTACACCCGCAAACTGTCCTATGGCTCCACCGGTGCAGATGTGCAAAAGGTGCAGCAGCGCCTGATGGATCTGGGTTTCTTCACTTATCCCAAAACCACCACCGGCTACTATACCAATACTCAGCAGGCCGTGAAGGATTTCCAGAAATACAACGGCCTGCAGCAGAGCGGCAATGTGGACGAAGCCACCTGGAACGCACTGTTTAACGCTTCTGATGTTGTGGATGTGAACGCCACGCCGCGTCCCACGCCGCCGCTGCAGTATTATTTTGAGATCGATGTCAAAAACCAGGTAACCAAGGTATGGAAATACGACTATGCGACGGAGGACTATACCACGCTGTACAAAGCCTTCCTGTGCTCCACCGGCACCAAGAGCTACCCCAGCGAAGTGGGCATCTGGACGCATAACGGCCATACTGCACGCTGGTGCGAGTTCCCCAAATGGGGCAATGGCAAGGCGCAATATTGGTCTCAGATCAACAGCGATATCGCTTTCCACTCGGTGCTCTACCGCGCCAATGACGAGCAGACCCTCACCGTTTCTTCTTTTAACAACATCGGCAAACGTGCCTCTCACGGCTGCATCCGCCTGATGGTGCCGGACGCCAAATGGATTTATGATAACATCGAAAAGGGCATGAAAATCTGGATTCACGAAGACGCTGCAGCCGATCCCGAGCTGGTATATGCCATCCAGCCCGGCGCGCTTGACAGCAAAACGCTGCTCAATAAGACCACGCCTGCGCCCACGGCATATCCTTCTTATGATGGCTCGCAGCCGCCCGCAGGTGAAATGCGCATGCTGTCGGTGGGCAAGGAAGGCTCGGATGTGTATTGGCTGCAAATGAAACTGAAGGAGCTTGGTTATTACACCGGCACTGTGACCGGCCAGTACCGCGAGGGCACGCAAAGCGCCGTGAAGGCCTATCAACGTGCCAACGGCCTGTCGGTGGACGGCGTGGCGGGCACGCAGATGTTGCAGCACCTGTACAACTATGTGATTGCCCTTAATGCAACACCTGCCCCCAGCCCGACCCCCGCGCCCAGCCCCACGCCGGGCCCGGATGGGGTTATTCCCACAACGCCCACCCCGGCACCCACGCAAACCCCGGTGCGTTTGCAAAAATAAGCAACAAAAAAGAAGTCCGTTATGGGCTTCTTTTTAATTATTTTTGCGTTAGAACAACGCTTCAACAAACTCCTTGGCGTCAAAGGCTTGCAGATCATCAATGCCTTCGCCCACGCCGATATACCACACCGGCACGTTCAGTTCGCGCCTTATAGCCACCGCAATACCGCCTTTGGCGGTGCCGTCTAGCTTGGTGATGATGATGCCACCAATCTCTGCTGCTTCCTTGAATTGCTTGGCCTGCTGCAAACCATTTTGCCCGGTGGTTGCGTCCAGAACCAGTATGCAGCGCATTTCTGCCTCGGCATACTCGCGGTCGATAATCCGGCGCATTTTGGAAAGCTCGTCCATCAGGTTCTTTTTGTTGTGCAGCCGTCCCGCCGTGTCCACGATCAAGAGGTCGGTTTTCTTGGCCTTGGCGGCTTGAATAGCGTCATAGACCACTGCGGCAGGATCGCTACCCTCCTGGTGGCGGATCAGCGGCACATTGGCACGCTGCGCCCACACGGCGAGCTGCTCGTCCGCGGCGGCGCGGAAGGTGTCTGCGGCGGCCAGCATCACAGTGTGCCCGATCTCCTGAAAACGCAGCGCCAGCTTGCCTATGGTAGTCGTTTTGCCCACACCATTCACGCCCACCACAAACATCACCATCGGCCAGCGCAGCTTGGGGCGGGGGATATTCATTTCTTCAACGATGATTTCCTTGAGCATCTGGCGCGCTTTCACGGCATCTTTCACCTGCCCCTGCTTGACGCGCTCCTGCAGTTTGTCCATGATTTCGGTGGTGGCCTGCACGCCCACATCGGCCAGAATCAGGATATCGGTCAGTTCGTCATAGAAATCGTCGTCGATCACCTGGGTGTTTTGCACCAGCTCATCCACGCGGTCGGTCAGGTTGCCACGGGTCTTGGTCAGGCCTTGCTTCAATTTTTGAAAGAAACTCATGCGGGCATCCTCCTATTCATAATCATGCAGGTTGACAGATACCATGCCGGAAATTCCGCGCTCCTGCATGGCCACGCCATACAGCGTGTCGCAGCGCTCCATGGTGCCTTTGCGGTGCGTGACCACCACAAACTGCGTGCTTTGCGCGTATTCGGCCAGATAATCGGCAAAGTAGGTGATGTTGGCCTCGTCCAGTGCGGCTTCGATTTCGTCCAATATGCAAAAGGGCGTGGGCTTGAGCTTCAGCATGGCAAACAGGATGGCAATGGCGGTCAAGGCGCGCTCGCCGCCGGAGAGCAGGCTGAGCAGCTGCAGCTTTTTGCCCGGGGGCTGCGCGATGATCTCAATGCCGCAGTTGAGCGGGTCGTGCGGGTTGGAAAGCTTGAGCTCTGCCTGACCACCGCCAAACAGGCGTGCAAAGGTGATGCGAAAATGCGCATCCAGCTTTTCAAACTCGCTGACAAACTGCTTTTCCATCTGCCCAAGCAGCCGTTCAATCAGGGTCTGCAAATCCTGCTCGGCCGTGGTCAGGTCGTTTTGCTGGGTGGACAGGTCGTCATAGCGCGCCTTGGTGGTGGCATAGTCTTCGATGGCGGCCACGTTCACATTGCCCATCTCGCGGATGCGCGCGCGCAGCTGCGCGGCAATCTTCTCGCTGCCCGTCAGGTCAAAGGGTTCTCCGGTTCGAAGCTCCTCCGCGCCGGCATAAGTGAGGTCATAGGTGTTGAAAATATGGTCGCACATCACCTTCAGGTCGTTTTCGGCCTTGGAAAAGGCGAGCTCGCTGCGGTGCAGCTTGGCGGAGTCCTCGTCATACTGCGCGTGGATTTCGTCGCTGCGCTGCACGCAGGCGCGGTGCTGGGCGCTTTGCTCCATTCGCCGGGTCTCGAGTGCGTCTGTCTTTTCGGATTTTTGCTTCAAGAGTGCACGGCAGCTTTCCACCTGCGCCTCCTGCTCTGATAGCAGCGCCTGCGCCTCCAAAAGTGCCCGCTCGCGTGCGGCTTTTTGATCACTGATGCGGCGAAGGGTATCTTCCAGGGCGTTCAGCTCGCTGTCCCGTCGCGCCTTGTCTCGGCGCAGGGTGTCCATTGTGTGGGAAAGCTCGGCATACTGCAATTGCAGCTTGGTCACCTGCTCGCGCAGGGCATCGCTCTTTTCTCTGGCATCCATCAGCGCACGCTGCAGGCCCTCGGTCTTTTGCTCCATCGCCTCTCGGTCGAAAGATTCATTCTCCGTCTGGGTCTCAACGGCGCGAAGGTCTTCTTCAAGCTCGGCAATGCTCTCTGTCAATTGCTCCTTGGCAGCCAGCGTTTTTGAAAGGCGGTCGGTATGTGCGGCCAGCTCGGCTTTGGCGTTAAACACACGCTCCTGCTCTCTGGCCACGGCGATTTCTTCCTGATGCACACGTTCATATGCTTCGTTGCGCAGGCGCTTCAAATCCTCGCGGGATGCCTGCATGGCGGTCAGCTGCTCGCGCAGCGTCACCAGCTCTTTTTTCTGGGTAGCCAGAGCGGCTTGCAGCTCTTTCATCTCGCGCTCGCGCCCCAGCAGGCTGACGGCGCTCTTTTGTGCGGTGCCGCCCGTCATCGAGCCGCCGGAGTGCATCACATCGCCCGTCAGCGTCACCAGACGGAAGGCGTGCCGCCCTGCCCGCATGATGGCGATACCGCTGTCCAGATCGCGGGCGATCACAGTGCGGCCCAGCAGGTTTTCCATCACGCCGCGGTACTGGGGGGAGAAGGTGACAAGCTCGCTGGCCAGGCCCAGGCAGCCGGGCATGGTAAGGAGCCTGCGTTCTTCGTTACTCAGCACCCTGGAATGCACGGTGCTGATGGGCAGGAAGGTGGCGCGGCCCAGCCTGTTGACGCGCAGGTAATCAATCATGCGCTTGGCTGCGTTCTCGTCTGAGGTCACGATGTTTTGTAGCGCGCCGCCCAGCGCCATGTCAATGGCTGTCTCCAGCTCCTTTGGCACCTGCATCAACCGCGCGACCACGCCGTGCACCTGATTGTCGCCCTGTGCGTAGATCAGCGCCTTTTTGACGGCCTGGTTATAACCCTCCATCTCGCGGGACATTTCGTCCATCAGGCGAAGGCGGCTGGTGTCGGCCTGGATTTTGACGTTCAACTCCTGTGCGCGCTCGGCAGTATGCTGGGTGTCCTCGGTCAGGGAGCGAAGGCGCCCTTCAATCTGCGCGGCGTCATCGCGAAGCGCGTTCAGTCCGCCCTCCACCCCCTGGGACTGCGTTTGCGCGGCTAACAGGGCGGCCTGCAAGGCTTCCTTTTGCGTGCCAAGCTCCAGAACGCTGTGCTCCACCTCCACCAGGCGGCTGCGCATCTGCGTACAGATGGCTTGCTGGCGGGCTTGCTGGTTGCGGGCATCGCTCAGGCGATTCACGGCATCCAAGATGGCGGCCTTGTGGTGATCCAGGGTTTCTTCCCGCTCCTGCGCCAAGGTCAAAGAGGCGTCCAGGCGGGTTTGCGCTTCCAAAAGCTCATTTTGCGCATCGTGCAGCGCGCTGTGGCCGGTTTCGGTCTCCTGCTCGCCCTGGTTGAACAGCGTTTGCAGTTCATCGCGCTTGCGGATGGTATCCTCTGCATTTTCGTCCAGCTGACGCAGGCTTTCATGCAAGTTTTCGATCTGCTGGCGTGTGCGCTCCGATGCCGACTGCGCCTCGTGCAGGTTCTCATTTTCGAATAAATGATCCTGCCGCGCAACTGCCAGCGCTTCTTCCAGCACGGCAATGGAGGCATCCAGTTGCTCGCGCTGGGCGGTGTTTTCGTTCAGGCGCGCCTCATGGGTGAGCAGCACATCGCGAAGCCCCTCCAAGGTTTTGCTCAGCGATTCGATGCGTTCTTTCAGTTTATCGTGCCGGATCAGGAAGATATTGATCTCCAGATCCTTCAGCTGCGCCGCCAGCTCCAGATACAGCTTGGCCACGGTGGCCTGCTGCTCGAGGGGGGCCAGGCGGTCGCCCAGCTCCTTGAGGATATCCAGCACACGGCTGAGGTTTTCGCGGGTGCGTTGAAGTTTGCGCTCGGCCTCTTCCTTGCGCACACGGAAGGTCATTACGCCTGCTGCCTCTTCAAACACCTGGCGACGGTCCTCGCTCTTGACGGACAAGATTTCGTCAATGCGCCCCTGACCAATCAGCGAATACCCCTCGCGTCCAATACCCGTATCGCGGAAAAGCTCTAAAATATCGCGCAGGCGGCAGGCGGATTTGTTGAGGTAATATTCGCTGTCGCCGTTTCGATACACCCGGCGGGTGACCATCACTTCGGCAAAATTGGATTTTAAGGTCTGGTCTTCATTATCAAAAACAAGCGATACCTCGCAAAAAGAGGCCGCTTTGCGTTTTGCCGTGCCGTTAAAAATCACGTCTTCCATCTTGGCACCGCGCAGAACCCGGGCGCTTTGCTCGCCCAGCACCCAGCGCACCGCATCGCCAATGTTGCTTTTGCCCGACCCATTGGGGCCTACAATGCCCGTGATGCCTTGATTAAAGACGATCTCCGTGCGCTCGGCAAAGGATTTAAAGCCTTGTATTTCCAGCCGTTTCAGCCGCATCCTGTTGTTATTCCCCCGCTTGCTTCAGCATCGTCAGCGCCTTTTGCGCCGCGATTTGCTCTGCTTTCTTTTTTGTGGTGCCCGTGCCCTGCGCGTACTCTTTGCCCTCTATAGTGACTGCCACCGTGAACACCCGTTGATGTGCCGGCCCGTCCTCTGAGAGGGTATCATATTGAGGCTGGGTGTGGCCGCGCGCCTGTAAGTATTCCTGCAGTGCGCTCTTGCTGTCCAGCTCCTGCACCTCGGCCGTCTGCGGCCACAGGCGCTTCACGCAGTCATACGCCGCGCTGATGCCACCGTCCAAATATATGGCCGCCAGCACCGCCTCCATCGCGTCCGACAACACACTGGATTTATCGCGCCCGCCCGATTGCTCACAGCTCCTGTCCATTCGAAGCAAGCTGCCAAGCTCAATCTGTCTGGCAACGGTGGCCAGCGCGTCTTCGCGCACCAGCCGCTGGCGAAGATGCGTCAGCATGCCTTCTTGCAGATTGGTATGATCTGCATACAGAAGGTCGCTAATACAAAGCTGCAGCACCGCGTCCCCCAGAAACTCCAGCCGCTGATTGTTGGGCGTGCCGTAGGAGGGGTGGGTGAGGGCTTGCTTGAACAGTGCGCGCCGCGTGAAGGTGTACCCAAGACGCAGGGAGAGCTCATCGTAATCGGGCATATTTGATCCTCGTATTATCTGATATACGCAATGTGGGCGCGTCCATAACACGATGGACGCGCCACAGCAGTGCAACTAATGGAAGCAGATTATTGCTTGGATTCGATGTACCCAATCACATCGCCAACGGTTTTGAGGGAGGTGATGGCGCTGTCTTCCACGGTGATGTTGAACTCATCTTCCAAGTCCATAATCATCACCATGATGTTGGCGCTGTCCGCCTTCAGGTCCTCCACCAGGCGCTTGTCGGCGGTCACTTCACTGACGTTGATTTTGAGCTGCTTGGCAATCATGCCGGACACTTTGTCAAATACCATAAAATAGTTCCTCCTTGATGTTCACTTGATTGTAGATTGTATGGTTTGCTTTATATTTTGCACCACCTGGCTGTCATGCATGGTGACGGCCTGGCGGATGGCGCAAGCGATGGCATGGGCATTGCTGGAACCATGGGCTTTGACAACTACGCCCTCTACGCCCAATAGCGGCGCACCGCCCACTTCGGTATAGTCCATGGCGTGCTTAATGCGCCGGAAGGCGGGCTTGGCAATTGCCCCGCCGATCATACCGCGTGCATCGGCCTTCAGCTCCCGCTGTATGATGCCCATCAATGTGCCTGCAACGCCCTCCATAAATTTGAGGATCAGGTTGCCGGAAAAGCCGTCGCACACCACCACATCGGCCAGATCGCCCGTGATGTCGCGGCCCTCTATGTTGCCCACAAAGTGGAACGGTGCGCTTTCCATCAGCGGGTATGCGGCCTTGACCAGCGCGTTGCCTTTTTCGGCCTCCGCGCCGATGTTCACAAGGCCCACGCGGGGCGTTGCAATGCCGCGCACCGCCTTCATGTAGGCCGAGCCCATCACGCCAAACTGTGGCAGGTATTCGGGCAGGCAATCCACATTGGCGCCGCAGTCGATCAGGCAGAAATAATCCTTGCCATTGGGGAGAAGAGGGGCCAGTGCCGGGCGCTCCACACCCTCAATGCGCCCCAGGCGGAACATGCCGCCAGCCAGCGTTGCGCCGGTGGAGCCTGCCGATACAAAGGCATCGGCCTCGCCATTTTTGACAGCCAGCATGCCCATCACCACGGCGGATTGCTTTTTCTGGCGCACGGCCATTACGGGCGCGTCGTGGTTGGTGATGATATCCGGTGTTTCCACCAGTGTGACGCGGGGCATCACATCTGTTGCATCCTGCAAAAAGGGCTGCATGGCGCTGATGGTGCCAGCCAGGGTGATGCGCAGCTTGGCGTCGTTTTTCAGTGCCTCGATTGCACCTTTCACAGTGCATTCGGGCGCGTTATCGCCGCCCATCGCATCCAGATAAATGTGCGCCATAGATCGTCCTCCCGCATGCTTCAATGTCTGTACAGACAAGCTATTTTATCATACTTTAATGCCGTTGACAAGTATTTGAACGGGTTGTTGATATTTGCGGCTTTTTATTGTATAATATATTTGTAAGAACCCGAATGCTTGATGAATGATTCTTTTGAGGAGGACACGTTATGAAACTAGTAATCGCAATTGTGCAGGACGAGGACGCGTCCCGTTTGATTACCAACCTGATGAACGAGGGCTATAGTGTGACCAAGCTGGCCACCACCGGCGGCTTCCTGCGTGCAGGCAATACCACGCTGCTATTGGGTGTTGACGACACACGCTTTGACGGGTGCATGGCCATTATTGAGAAGGTCTGTAAATCCCGCAAACAGATCGCCACTTCCCCTGTCACCATGGGCGGCACGACGGGCATGTATGCACCCTATCCCATTGAAGTCACCGTAGGCGGTGCCACCGTGTTTGTGATGACGGTGGATCAGTTCGTAAAGTATTAACTTAAGCTAAGGGAGCGATAGGCCTTTGACCTTCCATTCGTTTGCCCAAAACAGCGCGGCAATCAAGGCCCTGATCGACGACGCGCAGTGCGGGCGCATGGCGCATGCCACGCTGCTGGTGGGCGAGGAGGGCATTGGCAAAAATACATTGGCGCGTTTGCTGGCCAAGGCATTGCTATGCAATGGCGAGGGCGAAAAGCCCTGTCAGGTGTGCCGTGCGTGCAAACGGTTTGATGCACGCACGCACCCTGATCTGCTGTTTGCAGAGCCTTTGCCGCGGGAAAAGAGCATTAAGATCGAAGCGCTACGGCAGGTGCTGGATGCGCTTTCGCGGCATGCGCTGGAAGGCGTGCGTGCGGTGCTCATTGAAGATGCACAGCGCATGACCCCGCAGGCGCAGAATTGCCTGCTCAAAAACCTGGAAGAAAGCGAAAGCGATACGTATTTCATCCTTACGGCTACAAAGGAAACCCTGCTTCTGCCCACGGTGCGCTCCCGCTGCCGTGTGGTGCGCATGCAGCCGTGGGCGGCTGAACAAATAGAGAATATGCTGCTTGCGCAGGGGATAGAAGCACCCCGCGCGCGGCAGTTGGCCGCGCTTTGCGAGGGCAGCATCGGCCGTGCGCAGTCCATGCACGCGGATTCATCCTATTGGGCGCAGCGGGAGCTGGTGGAGCATACCTTTATGGCGGTGAAACGCCCACAGGATGCGCCGAGGGCTTCGCAGGCGCTGAAAGATAAAAAGGACGAGGGGAACGACCTGCTGGATATTCTGGAGCAGGAGACGCGAACAGCGCTGCATGCAGTGGTGCAAAGCGGCGCTGCCCCTCAAAATCCCGCGTGGCAGCACGCCACACCGGGGGGCTTAATGCGTATTTTGGATGCCGTAATGGAAATGCGGCGCATGCGCGGCTCCAACGTCAATTGGCAAGCAACAGCCGAGAGGCTGATTCAAATTATAGCGGAGGAAGTAACTACATGGCAACAGTAATCGGCGTTCGCTTTCGCAACGCAGGGAAGCTTTATTATTTTGACCCGGGCGAGCTTTGGCCTACGGCAGGCAGCGGCGTAATTGTGGAAACGGTGCGCGGCATGGAGTATGGCGAAGTGGTAACCGGCGTTTCCGAGGTGAATGATGATTTGATCACCACGCCCCTCAAGCCCGTCATCCGCATTGCCACCCCCGAGGATGCAAAGCACGAGATGGAAAACCGCCAGAAAGAACGCGAAGCCATCACGCTTTGCCAGCAAAAGGTGGATACCCATAAGCTGCAGATGAAGCTGGTGGGCTGCGAATTCACGTTTGATAACAGCAAAATTCTGTTCTATTTCACATCCGACAAGCGCGTGGATTTCCGTGCGCTGGTGAAGGATTTGGCGGCGGTGTTCCACACCCGTATCGAGCTTCGCCAGATTGGCGTGCGCGATGAAGCCAAGATGATGGGCGGCCTGGGCCTGTGCGGGCGGCCGGTGTGCTGTGCGCAGTTCCTGGGGGATTTCGAGCCTGTGTCCATCAAGATGGCCAAGGAGCAAAACTTGTCCCTCAATCCTACCAAGATTTCCGGCGTGTGCGGCCGCCTGATGTGCTGCCTCAAGTATGAGGAGGATCACTACGAAGCCACCCGCAAGCGAATGCCGCGCGTGGGTAAAGAAGTCATCACCCCGGACGGCAACGGCACGGTGGTGGATCTGAACATCCTGAAGGAAACCGTGCGCGTGCGCATCCCCAAGGGTGATGGTTCCGAATACAAGGACTACCCCTTAGAGAGCATCCAACGTATTGTGCCGCCAAAGCCCGCGCGCCCCGCGCCCGCACACGAGGAGAACGGCAAGCGCGATGTGCCCCATGCGGATAAAAAACTCAGAGCGGAGCCTGTGATCGAGCTTGTGGAGATCGAAGAGGATATAGACGTCACCTTCGAGATAGAAGAAGACGTGGAAATCGATCTGATCGAAGAAGCTGCCATCGAGCCGGACACTGCGGAGCTTGAAGAATAAGGAAATTGAAAAGACGCTGTATCAAAGCCTGACACAGCGTCTTTTTTGTTATCGTTATCTTAATTTTCCACCCATTTTGCCGCTAGATTTTCCGCCCAGCGTCACGCCGGCCAGTATGTCAGATTGGAAAGCGAAGCTGTTTTCGTCCTTCTCCCGCTGTGCTTTCAGTGCGCATTCCACCATCTTGTCAATCAGGCGGGCATAGGGCACGCCGGTTTCCGTCCACAGGTAGAACGCCAGCGAGCCGGGGATGGTGTTGATCTCGGTGATATAGTAGGCGTCGGAGTGGCGGTCCAGCATAAAGTCGATACGCACCACCCCCTTGCAGTCCAGCGACTCAAAGATATCGCATGCCAGGGTTTGCAGCTTCTTTGTCAAATCCTCCTCGATGGGTGCTGGCACCACGCGCTTCAGGCTGGCCATGCCCTTGCTGCCGCCAGAGGCCATATACTTCTCTTTGAAGTTCAAAAAATCAACATCGGACAATGGCATTTCCAACACGGACGGCGTGGCCTCGTCATCAAAGCCCAACACGGAGCAATTGATTTCGATGGGCTTATCGAGACCTTGTTCGATCAGCACCCGGCGATCAAAGGAAAATGCCACGGCAAGCCCTTCGCGAAGGCTCTCCCGGTCCACTGCGCGGCTGACACCGATGGAGGAGCCAAGGCACGCGGGTTTAACAAACAGGGGATAGGGCAATGCTTTTTCGATGCTGTCGAGCACCGCGTTTTCATCCTTGCGCCAGGCGCCGCGGGTGGCGCTGGCATCGGGCAGCACGGGGAAGCCCATGCCGCGGAAAAAGCGTTTCATGGTAATTTTGTCCATACCAACGGCAGAGCCGACAACGCCTGTAGAGGTGTAGGGGAGGTTCGCAAGCTCCAATAGCCCCTGCAGAGAGCCGTCTTCGCCGTGCAGCCCGTGCATCACGGGGATCACGCAATCAAGCCGCGCCACCACCTCCTGCTGCATGCCGCCCAGCAGCCCTTTCTTGGGGTGATAGCAGATCAGTGCGCCGCTGCCGGCGGTGAGGTCCAATTGCACTTTCTTCAGGCCCTGCCTGTAGCCATCAAAGGGCGTGTAGGTTTTGATGTCAAACAGCGCCTCGCCGGTGAACCATTCGCCGGTCTGCGCAATATAAATGGGTGTCACGTCATATTTTGTGCGGTCTACAGCGCGCATCAGCTGCACCGCACTGATAATGGAAACCTCATGCTCACAGGAGCGGCTGCCAAAGATGACGCCAAGCTGTGTTTTATCCATTTTGAAAACCTCCTTAGGATTCGCTATAGTTGTCGGGCAGATCGTTCTCATACAAAATCACGTCCCCGGCTGTCATGATGGCATGCAGCTGCTGGGTAGATTGTTGCAGGTCATCCGCCACGTAGATTTTTTCTTTGTCAAAGCCTGCTTCCAAGAGCCCTTCTAAGATCGGCGCGGTATGCTTTTTGCCCACCAGGAACACAAGGTCTGCCGCGCCTGCAATGGCTTTGCCAAGCTCACGGTTGTAGGCTTCCTCTTTGTCGCCCAGCTCCACCAGGCCGGGGGTCACGATGATGCGGCGGCCTTCAAAGGCGCTCAGCACGCGCAGCGCGGCGCGGCTGCTGGTGGGGTTACTGTTGAAAGCGTCATCAATGATGGTGATGCCGCCAGCCGATTGGATCAGCTGCAGGCGGTGCTCCACGGGCCTCAGCGCAGCGATGCCGCGGGCAATCTGCTGCTCTGTCAGCCCCAAATGATGCGCCACTGCACAGGAAAGCAAGATATTCTGGATGTTATGTTCGCCAAGCAGCAGCGTGCTGCAGGGGATGGGGCTGCAACCCTTGATGTGCAGGGTGAAACTGCTGCCCTGTGCGGACACCTTGATGTCGCTGGCATAGACCTCGCCGCTTTCTGTGCCCACCAGTGCCTTATTGCCGGGGAAACGCGCATAGAGCTCAGTGACGATCGCATCGTCATTGCAAAATACGCCGAGGCCATCCGGCGGCAGTGCCTGCATCAGTTCAAACTTGGTATCGCGGATGCGCTCAATGGTGCGGAAAGTGTCCAGGTGCTGAGGCCCGACGGACGTCAAAATGCCCACCTGTGGGTGAACCAGAATGCCCAGCTCTCTGATTTCGCCCACATGGCGCGCGCCCATTTCGGCAATAAACACCTGATGGGCAGGGGTCAGCCTGTCGCGCACAATGCGCGTGACGCCCATGGGCGTGTTAAAGCTGGCCGGCGTCGCCAGCACGTTATATTTTTGCGATAAAATGGTGTTCAGGATGAATTTAACGGAGGTTTTGCCGTAGCTTCCCGTAATGCCAATGCGAATCAAATGCGGGTCTTGCAAGAGCCTCTGCTGCGCGTCCCTGAAATACATGCCAAAGATGATTTTTTCGATGGGCAGCGCCAGAATAGCCGCCAGCGCCAGGCAAAGCGGCAGGATGAGCGGCACATAAGCAATCAAAAACTTGATGGGAGACAGGCAGAACACCAGCGCCGTAATGCCCAGCTGCGAAAGCGCATACATGCCATACAGGCGCTTGACGCGCGGCGTGATGTTGAAGGGCTTCTTGGCGTGCCCATCGCGCGTCAGCCGGTCCACCATCAAGCCTATGGCAAGGCATACAATGCTTGTGAGGATGCCCAGGAGCAGTGCCCAAACGCTATTGATGTTCTCCATGCGCGACAGGATAAAGTTTTGAAAGATCAATACCACCAGGCAAAAGGCGGAGGTCATCAGTCCCGGTAAAAACGCCTTTTTCCATTGCCGCCCCAGCGTGCGGAAATAGCCTTGAAACTGATAGCTTTCCAGCTGAAAATAATGTAGCACACGCCGGGATGCCAATACCATTGCCCCGGCTACGCCAGGCACGGTAAGCCACAGCGACCATTGATACAAACCCATAGCTCCTCCTACTTCAGGAATGCTTCCACGATGGTGCAAAAGCGTTTCCACTGGCGCAAATATGCGTAATGGTCGTCGCCTTCAAACACCACCAGCCCGGCATCGGGAATGTTCTGTTCCATTTGCTGCCCCATCCACAGCGGGGTTTCGGTGTCCTTTTCGCCCCATACCAGCAGCGTAGGGGCTGCAATGCCGGGCAGCAACGGTTTTAGATCGAGATTGATGATCTTGACAAAGGTCTTTTTCATCTCATCATCCAGCGCGTTATAATCTGCCGAGCCATACTTTTTTTGCAGTGTCTTTAGCGCCGTTTGCGCCAGGCCGCCCGCCAGCGGGATATGGGTCAGCCCCTGCAAGAGCTGTTTTTTATGCTGGAATGCGGCACTTTTCTTCTTTGGCTCTTCCGTTTGCGGCTTTTTGATGCCGGATGCACCGGTCAGCACCATGCTGCGCACTGCCTTTGGATACGTGGCCGCCATGTACAGCGCGATACGCCCGCCGTTGGAATGGCCGATGATGTGTGTGCTCTGAATACCGAGCTTCGATAAGAATTCGATAAAGCAGGCGGCAAACTCCGGCACGCCCCAAGGCTCCGGCGGACGGCCGGACTGGCCGTGGGCAGGAAAATCCAGCACCGTCACACGGTAGTGCTGCGAAAGCTCCTTGGCAATCGGTTCAAAATGCTTGACCGAGCAGCCCCAGCCATGCATCAGCAGCACGTCGCTGCCCTGGCCATACTGCTCATAATACAAAGAAACGCCTTGAGCGGTGATTTGCAATGTGACAGCCCTCCCATTGTGGGTAGTATATGTTAATCACGCGGCGGTATGCGCAGGATATAGCGGCATTTGCGCACAGAGCCGGAGCAGATTGCCCGGTATTCCGGCGGCACGGGCGCAATGCGCTCCAACACACAGCCAAGCTTCTCGCAGGTTTTCCGGGACGGAATGTTATCCACATCCGTAGTGATCACGATGCTGCGCATTTGCATCTGCTGCAGCAGCGGCATCATCAGGCTGCAGGCGCGCGCCGCATAACCATGCCCGCGATACTCTGCCTCAATGCGGTATCCGATGTGCCCCAGGTAGTACAGCCCCGGGCTTTCGCCCAGGCGCAGGCTGATATAGCCCATGTACTGGCGGGATTTGGGCGGGTAGATATAAAACACATAGCCCCCCATAATGCCGCACTCCGGATCGGTCACATCATCCTTGGATAATACCAGCTCGATCTCGCTATCGGCAAACATCGCGCGGCGTGTAAACATCTTCAGCAGCCCAGTCACCCCCAGCCCGTATCAAGCGCACCGCTTATTTTATCACATACCGGCAATGCTTGGCAATATCATGCCGCATGTTTTGCGTAATAATGCGCATGTTATTGTGGAGGAGTGAGGATATGCTGACAGTTTCTGTGCGCACGGTGATATTATACGCCGTTTCAATCCTGGCCATGCGGCTGATGGGCAAACGCCAGGTGGGGCAATTGCAGCCCTACGAATTTGTGCTGATCATGCTGATTGCGGATTTGGCGTCCGCGCCTATGGAATATATGGGTACGCCACTGGTGTATGGCCTGGTGCCTATTGTGACGCTGGTGTTGGTGCAAGGGGTGGTTGCCATTTTGAACATGAAATTCACCTGGGCACGGCGCATGCTGTGCGGCGGGCCGAGTGTGATTATCCGCCACGGCACCATTCAATATGAAGAAATGAAGCGCATGTGCTATAGCCTGAGCGACTTGATGGAAGAGCTTCGCGCCAAAGGATTTTTAAATGTTTCGCAGATTGAGGCTGCCATTTTGGAAACAAACGGCACGCTCAGCGTATTCACGCAATCCCAGCACCGCCCCTTGACGCCCAAGGATATGAACATTCCCACCGAGTATGAGGGGATTTGCATGACCCTTGTGATGGACGGCAAGGTGCAGGAGGGGCATTTGCAATTCTGCGGCGTGGATCAAAACTGGCTGATCAAACAAATCAGCCCGCTTGGCTATCAAAACCCGCAGGATGTGCTGCTGGCGAGCCTCGATACTGAGGGCAAGCTGTTTGTGCAGGGCAAGGAAAAAGAGGCGCAGCCGCACCTGCTGGACGCGCTGTCGCCCGAGGAGGTGCACTGGTGAAGGGCACTGTGATCACGATCATTGGCTGCCTTGTGATCCTGCTTGGCATTTCACTCTACTGCGGGCTGACCAACCGCTGGGAGAGCGAGCGCTATATCCTGGCTGTTGAGGAAGTGCAGGCATTTTTAACACAAGGAGATTGGGAGAACGCGGAGCGAAGCATCACGGATGCCCATGCCAATTGGGAAAAAACAGCCGAGGTATTGTACCTTTGGGTGGGGCATGACGATATAGACGATGTAAACTTGGGGTTTGGCCTGCTTGACGTAGCCATACAGGAAAAGGATTCGGTATATGCCAGACTTTATGCAGAACAGCTTGTGCAGGCACTGGCGCACATCTATCATCGTGACGCGTTGGCATTGAAAAACGTGTTCTGATATGGTATACTGTTTGCATCCTTAATGGGGGTGAGGCCATGCAAAAGCAAAAGATCTGGAATGTCCCCAATGTACTGACGATGATCCGCGCTTTATTGATCCCGGTCTACTGGGTCCTTTTTACGAATGAAAAGCGCCTGTGGGCACTGGCGGTGTTTGCTTTTGCCAGCTTGACGGACTTGGCGGACGGGTATATCGCGCGTAAATATAATCTGATCACCGATTTTGGCAAACTGATGGATCCTTTGGCGGACAAGCTGATGGTGATCAGCGTAATGCTGTCGCTGGTGCTGGCAGAGATTTTGCCGGTTGCAGCGCTGGTGATTTTGATTGCCAAAGAGGCGCTGATGGTGCTGGGCGGCATGATACTGCTGCGTCATCATGTGGTGGTGCACAGCGAAATGATTGGCAAGGTGGCGCAGGTGACGGTGGTCATCGCGCTCATATTGTGTTTCTTTGAAAAATACTTCCTCGAATGGGGCTTCCCGCTGCACCGTGTGGTGGTGTGGATTGCGGTGGCGCTTACGCTGTGCGCACTGGTGTTTTATGCAGTGCATGCAGTGCAGCGCTATATCAAAACAATAAACGAAGAAAAACAGGAAAACGTGTAAGATTGCTTGCAAAAATCCCCTGGCAATTGTATAATGTCTTGAACAAACACAGTAAGGGAGATTATTACGCATGAAAATTTTGATCGTGAATGCTGGCTCTTCTTCTCTGAAATATCAATTGATTGATATGCAGGACGAGCGTACCCTGGCCAAGGGCTTGGTGGAGCGTATCGGCATCCAGGCGCACGATGGCATTGAGGGCAGCAAAATCACGCAAAAGACGGACGACAAGACCTTCGTAGAGCAAAAAGATATGGCTGATCATATCGCAGCCAGCCGCGCGATGCTGGCAGCTTTGACGGATAAAGAATACGGCGTTGTCAGCAATATGGACGAGATCAGCGCTGTGGGTCACCGCGTGCTGCATGGCGGCGCGAAGTTCAGCGGCTCTGTGATCATCAATGATGATGTGATTGCTGCCGTGGAAGAAAACATCCCCCTTGGCCCCTTGCACAACCCCGCCAACCTCATGGGTATCAAGGCTTGCCAGGCGGTTATGCCTAATACCCCCATGGTGGCCGTGTTTGATACCGCTTTCCACCAGACCATGCCGCCCAAGGCCTACCTGTACGGCGTGCCCATGGAGTATTACGAGCGTCTCAAGGTGCGCCGCTATGGCTTCCACGGCACCAGCCACCGCTATGTCAGCAAGCGTACCGCAGAGTTCCTGGGCAAAAAGCCCGAAGAGCTGCGCATCATCACCTGCCATCTGGGCAACGGTTCCTCGCTGGCTGCTGTGGAATATGGCAAGTGCGTGGATACCTCTATGGGCATCACCCCGCTGGAAGGTGTGCTGATGGGCACCCGCAGCGGCAGCATGGACCCGGCTGTTGTGCAGTTCATCGCCAATAATGACAACATGACTGTCGACCAAGTGCTGGATATGTGCAATAAAAAGAGCGGCCTGCTGGGCATCAGCGGCATCAGCAGCGACATGCGCGATATCGATGCCGCGGCAGATGCGGGCAACGAACGCGCCATCATCGCGCGTGATATGCTGGTGGCCGGCATCCGTAAATACATCGGCGCGTATGCCGCCGTAATGAATGGCGTAGACGTCATTGTGTTTACTGCCGGTATCGGTGAAAACAACGATGGCCTGCGTGCACGCGTGATGGAGGGAATGGAGTTCCTGGGCGCGAAGTTTGACATCACCAAGAATAACCCGCCCCGCGGCGCGGAAGCTGTGCTCTCTGCTGACGATAGCAAGGTGAAGATTCTCGTCATCCCCACCAACGAAGAAATCGCCATCGCCCGCGACACGCTGGAGCTGGTGCAATAACGCGGCGGAGAGGTTACGCTGGGGCTACTCGCCCCAGACCCCCGGCAGGGGCATGATGCCCCTGCACCCACACTTCTGTATTATTCACCGATTGTTGTGTGAATACGGAAAGTAAAAAAGACCGTCTTGCCAGATAGCGCACAACTGTGCTAGCACTGACAAGACGGTTATTATTATTTTTATAAGTGAGGTGCAGGAGATGAAATCTCCTGCCGAGGGTCTGGGGCGAGGAGCCCCAGCGTTCCCTGCCGCAGCGTAACTCACCTCGTCCTTCCCGCTCGCTCCATGGTGATCACCTTGGTGGCAATGGTGTCGGTAAAGGTGCGGTCGTGCTCCACAAAGATCATGCTTGGCGTGAAGGCCAATAGCAGCCCTTCCAGCTGGATGCGGGACAATACGTCGATGTAGTTGAGCGGTTCGTCCCAGATATATAGATGCGCTTTCTCGCAAAGGCTGCGCGCCAGCAGCACTTTTTTCTTCTGCCCGGCGCTGTAAGTGCTCATGTCTTTCTCAAAATGCTCTCTGGAGAAGTCAAACTTGCGCAGGATGGTTTTGAACAGCGTCTCGTCTATCTGTGCGTGCGAAATATAATCGCGCATATCGCCTTGCAGGTTCGCGCTTTGGGGCACATAAGAAAGGATCAGATTGGACGCTGTTTTCACGGTGCCGGCGCTCGGGGCAATATCTCCAGTCAGCAGCTTGATGATACTGGATTTGCCGCAGCCATTGGGGCCATTCAGGGCAATCCGGTCGCCATTTTTCACAATCAGCGAAAAATCCTGCACGATGGTCTCCAGTTCGCCATCCGTAGCGGGGTAAGCGATGGACACATTGGAGTAGGTGACCAAAGCGTCTGCCGGATGGGAAAGGGGAAAGAGCTTCAGATCATCTACCTGCTCAATGTTTTTCAGCAGCCCTTTTTTCTCTTCCACAGCGTCATTGCGGCGCTTTTCGATGGCCTTAGAACGCTTCATCATACGGGCTGCCTGTGCGCCAATGGCACCGCGGTCGGCGGCATGAGAGCCGATTTTAGTGGCTTCAATTCTATCCGACCAGGCGCCTGTGCGCCGTGCCGCTTCGGTGAGGTGCCCAATGTCCTTCTTCAGCTTTTCATTCTCTGCGCGTTCAAAATCATCCTGCATTTGCTTGTTGTGCTGCCAGGAGGAGAAGTTGCCTCTTTGCACTTCAATGGTTGCTTTATTGATGGACAGCACATGGTCGATACAGCCATCCAGAAAAGCGCGGTCGTGGGATACCAATATGTAGCCCTGCTTTTTATTCAGGTATTTACTCACCTGTGCGCGCCCGTCCATGTCCAAATGATGAGTGGGCTCGTCAATCAGGAGAAAACGATTCTCCCGTGCGAACATCGTCGCCAACAAGACTTTGGTCTGTTCTCCTTGCGACAGCGTGCAAAACGGACGACCGGAAACAGACTCGGGTATGTTTAGCAGCGAAAGTTCACGCTCTACACACCATTGCTCGTTTGCATCCACAAGATCATACAAAATATCCCTTGTGACGCGCCCGGTATCTTGCACGGGGAAGGGAAAGTAATCAAATTGCATGGGCGCGTCGATGCTGCCCTGATATGGAAAATCTCCGTGCATCAGCCGCAGCAGCGTGGTTTTTCCGCGTCCATTGCGCCCCACCAGCCCCAGCTTCCATGCGCTGTCGATTTGGAAGGATGCTTTTTCAAACACGGGCGAAAAGCTGCCGTCGTAGTTAAATGTCAAATTGTCAATAGAAATTCTGGCCATGATGTCCTCCGTCTTTCAGTGGATGCAGACTGCGAGCACCTCCATGCGCCAAGAACTATTAACGCAACAAAAAAGGAGGGACACCCAACCTGCGCGGCAAAAAACACACGGAAAAACATATTTCCGTTTGCTTATGCCATGTTGTGCACACAACAGCAGGTTAGTTGTTCATCCTTTCACCCCTATCCTTTAAGTACTATCAGTTTACTATAAGTCTGGCCGGATGTCAACCGGGTTTCCAATCTGCTGGAAGAGTTAAAGCAGGCTTTTGCAATTCTTTATGATATTTTTAACAACTGCCTATTGCGGTTTTGTGGACTATGATTTATAATGGATCTTGATAATTATGCAATAATGGCAAGTTTCGGGCTTACGAAAGGAAGGATGTCCTGTGGGAAAAGTACATGTATTTGATCATCCGCTCATTCAGCACAAGCTGAGCATTATGCGCGACAAGAACACCGGCTGCAAGGAGTTCCGCGAATTATTAGACGAAATTTCCATGCTGATGGTATATGAAGTGACGCGCGATTTGACGGTTGAAGAAGTTGAAGTAGAAACCCCCATCTGCAAAATGCAAACCAAGATGCTGGCAGGTAAGCCCATTGGCATCATTCCCATTTTGCGTGCAGGCCTTGGCATGGTGGATGGCATTATGCGCCTGATCCCAAATGCTAAAGTAGGGCACATCGGCTTGTACAGGGATCCCGTCACCCTCCTGCCGGTCGAATACTACTGCAAGCTGCCAGAAGACGCGCAGCACCGCGAGCTGATTGTGCTCGACCCTATGCTGGCCACTGGCGGCAGCGCGGCTGCGGCGATTGACTTTATTAAGCAGCGCGGCTGCAACAACGTGCGGCTGGTCAACCTGATCGCAGCGCCCGAGGGCATTGCCGCCATTCAGGAAGCGCACCCGGATGTGGACATCTATGTGGCCGCGCTGGATGAGAAGCTCAATGATCATGGCTATATCATCCCGGGCCTGGGCGATGCGGGCGACCGCCTGTTTGGCACCAAATAACAACCGTTTTCTTTCTGTATGGAAGGAGGCTGTAACACTTGGAACTACTGGATCATATCCGTAAGGCGGAAGCTGAAGCCGACGTCATTCGCCAAAGTGCACAGCAGGAGGCACGCGAAATCCTCAAATCCACAGAGGAAGCGATCCTTCTGCACGAGCGCGAGGCTGCGGCGGACATTCGAAACCAATACCAGCAGCTGTTGAACAAGGAAAAGGCAACAACCGAGCAGCAGCTGGCAGCGCAGGCCGGGGACAAACAGGCGGCGCTTGACGCACTGTGCCAAAGCGCACGCGCTGGCATTCCCGCGGCGGCGCAGGCTGTGGCAGAGAGGATTATGCACCATGGCAATCGTTGAAATGAAGCGCGTAAAGCTGCTTGCCATGCAAAAAGACCGCGAAAAAATTTTGCGCGTCTTGCAGCGCATGGAATGCATGCAAATTGAACAGCCGGGCGAAGACGCACAGAATTACTGTGCGCCCGACCCGCGCGCCGCGCAGCATTTGGGCGAGCAAATCAAGCAGGTAAAATGGGCATTAGACAAGCTGGGCCGCTATGATACCGACAATAAACCCATGTTCGGGGTTATGCCGGAGGTATCTGACGAGCAGGCACAGGATGTTTACGAGCATCAGGACAAACTGTTTGAGCTGATTGGCCGCCTGGAACAGATGGAGCGCCGCGCGGGCGAAATGAACAGCTTGCAAGCACGCTCCCAGGCCTATATTGCGCAGTATACACCCTGGAGTTCTCTGGACATCACCCCCAATGAATTACATCCCACCCGCAGCGTCCGCTTCTATACCGGCACCGTGCTCACGCGCGCGCTGCCGGCATTGCAGGACGCTATTTTGGCGTGCCCGCTGATCACGCTCACGCAGCTTTCGCCTGTTCGGGAGCGCACCTGCATCATCCTCACCGTGCACAAAGAGCAGCAGGCAGAAGCTGCCGCGGCGTTGGAAGCGGCAGAGTTTACCCCCGAAAACTTTGACGCGCTGCGTCATATCAAGCCTGCAGAGTATGTGGCGCAGCTGCACCAGCAGCTCAAGGAAATTGGGGCAGAGCGCGAGGCCGCCCAGCAGGAGCTGGCGGCGATGGCACCGCACATCCGGTCACTCAAAATATTGGCGGATATGCTGGGGATGGATTTGGCGCGGGCGGAAGCTGCACAGCGCTTTGCCGTTACAGACAGCACCTTCTATTTGCAGGGCTGGATGCCGGCACACGCGCAGGAAGCGGTGCAAAAAAGACTGAAGTCTGTTTCTCCCACCTGCGCGGTGGAGTTCTCTGATCCGTTGCCGGAGGAAGAACCGCCTGTTAAGCTTAACAATAATAAGTTTAATACCGCCTTTGAGCCTGTAGTAGAGGGCTTTGCACTGCCGGCCTACCGCAGCATAGACCCAACCGCCATCATGGCCCCTTTCTATGCATGCCTGTTTGGCATGATGTTGTCTGACGCCGGCTATGGCCTGCTGATGCTGTTGTTTATCCCGGTGTTCATTAAAATGAAAAAGATCAAGCCGCAAAACTCACGCATGCTGATGCTGCTCACCTATGGCGGCGCAGCCACCATCGTGTGGGGTTTGATCTACAATACGGTGTTTGGCTTCAACCCACTGCCAAAGCAGCTATGGCTATTGGACGCTGTAAGCGATTCGCTGCTGGTGATGGGGGTATGTATCGGTGTGGGCGCACTGCATTTGTTTGCGGGCCTTGGCGTTGCGGCATACCTGAACATCCGCCGCGGCGATCCCTGGGCGGCACTGTGGGATCAGTTCAGCTGGATTATTCTGCTGGTGGGCATCGGCCTCCTGGTGTTGCCCGCCACTGCAGCCATCGGGCAGTGGATGGTCATTATCGGTTTCCTGATCATCCTTCTAATGACGGGGCGAAGCAAGAAAAACCCCTTTAAACGCCTGATGAGCGGCCTTGGCGC
>JAVBRU010000037.1:0-89296 GCA_031547595.1 Eubacteriales bacterium | reverse complement strand
CCGCCACCGGAAGCCTCATAAAAGGGCCGATCCTCCAAAAGCAGCGGAAGCAGTGCCTCCGTGTCCGTTTCCCGGCCATAGAAGGTGAGGGCAGAACCCAGGCAGCCGTCCTCGCATTTCCCGCACAGGATGCATTTGTCACGCTGCAGCACATGCCTGCCGTCATCCATGCCATGTGCCGCGCAAAGAGCCACGCAATTGCCGCAGTGAACACATTTTTGCGGATAATATGCCAGCTGGGGCGCGGGTGAAATGCCCTCCGGATTGTGGCACCACCGGCATCGCAGCGGGCAGCCTTTCATAAACAGGGTGGTGCGAATGCCCGGCCCGTCATGCACGGCCATCCGCTTGATCGAAACAATGCGTCCCTTCATGTCCACGCGCTCCTTTTTTGCCATTCCCGTTGAAAAATGGGGCTGCCGCAGTCACAGCAGCCCCATTCGCCGGGTAGGACTATTTGATGGCGATAAAGCGGTCATATGCCCCCTGTGTGATTTCCAGCCCGCGCCGAAGGCCCATGTCCATGATTTCCTTTTGGAAGGCCTCGAACTTATCCAGCGATTCGGTGCCCACCACAAACTTATAGATCATTTCCTGGCCATACGTGCCCACCTCGGCCATCACATCGGCGCGCTCCTGGGATTCGGCAGCGGTCAGCTTCATGGCGGGCAGGCGCAGGGAGGCGTTCACCAGCGGATCGTTTTCGCCGCGCCACAGGCCGCGCGCGTCAATGGTAGTGCCGTCCGCACTCTTTAGCGTCGGGATACCGATGGTGTCGGGGAAGCTATAACGGCTGGAGATATGGCACTTATACACATAGCTGACGTTGGATATGGTCATGCCGTTGGGGTTGTTGGTCATAAATTCGGTAAAGGTGGGGATGCCGGTAACGGGATCGTAGTTGAAATGCTCGCCTTCAATACCGAAGGTGAAGGTTTCAGCGCCTTCCTTGGTATACGCATAGTTCATGGCGGCGACCGCAGCAGGGATATCCTTGCAGGCGGTGGTGACAACCGTGAGCCAGCTCTGGGTGGCGGGCGTTACGAAAATTTCTGTTTTTACAACAGAATCGGCTTCCTTGCGCATATAGCGGGCGTTGGTTACTTCGATATCCATGTTGGCGGTGCGGATCGCACAGTTATCGCAGCTGCCCACATACATGCCCAGCATGCCGCCATCAAACAACGCCATGACCTCGGTGTCAGTGAGAGAAGCAAAATCCTTGGAGATGTAGCCCTTCTGGAACCACTTGTTCATCAGCGATACGAAATCGTACAGTTGATCTGCATTGTAGTAGTTCTTCACAACGCCGTCTTCCACATAGAAGGCCTTGAGCAGGTCAAACGCGCTGGTGAAGGGCATGAGGGTTTCGGCATTCTCCAGGTTGATGGTCAGCGGGGTGACGCCAGGCTTGTTGGCCAAAATGGCATCAAAGTACGCCTCGTAATCCGCAATGGTCACAGGGCTTTCCATGCCAAACTCGTCCAGCCAGTCCTGGCGCAGGTTCGCACGCGTCCAGGGGTTGGCATCGTCATAGGTGATGCGGTAGAAGCCCAGAATCTTGTCGTCATCCTGTACATAGCGGAAGGTATCCGGGTCGTGATTGATCACTTCCCAGTATTGAGGGGCATACTCCTCCAGATAGGGCTTCAGGTCAACAATCAGGCCGTCGGTATACATCTGGGGCAGGCCGCCGGTGTAGGTGCCGTAGCTGCACTGGATCAGATCAGGCAAATCGCCGGATGCCACCATGATCTTGAAAGATTCAGCCTCTGTGCCCACCGCAGGATGGATGAATTTGAGATCCACGCCGGTGACCTCTTGGAACTTCTTCCAGGCGCTGTTTTCATCGTTGTTGGCAATCCAGGATACGGCAGAGGCATTGATGCTCATCCAATAGCTGAGGCTGACGGAGCCATCGGATACAACGGGGTACTGTCCCTCGTTTGCGACCGGCGGAATATAGTAGTCCGACTGGTAGTCCGCCAAGGCGGTGCAGGTGAACAGCATCAGGGCAAGGGTGAGCAGAAACAGTTTTTTCAACACGGGAATCCCTCCTTTATATGTTATGGGCAACGGCCCAAAGGCTCTATTCTTTCAGAGAACCCAGCATCACGCCGGCCACAAAATACTTTTGCACAAACGGATAAATGCACAGAATGGGCACAGTGGCCACGATGATCGTGCAATACTTGATCACCGCTTCCATATAATACATGCCATCCAGCGATGAGCCATCTGACCCGAGTGTGGAGGTGGAGTTGGCCATCAGGATCTCGCGCAGGAACAGCTGCAGCGGGTATTTATCACGGTCGCGCAGGTAAATGGCGGCAGAAAACCAGGAATTCCAGTGCCCCACGGCATAAAACAGCGTGATGACGGCGACTGTCGCTTTGGCGACCGGCAGAAGGATGCTCCACAGGATGACAAAATCATTTGCGCCATCCATCATGGCAGATTCCTCCAGGCTTTGCGGCACATGGGCAAAGGCTGTTTTCATCACAATCATGTTGTAAGTGGACAGCGCGCTGGTGAGGATGATTGCGCTGTATTTGTTATACAGGCCAAGGTTTTTGACAAGCAGAAAGTTTGGGATCAGCCCCGCGCCAATATACATCGTAAAGGCGACAAAACCCGTCATAAAGCCCTTGAACATCATGCGGCGGCGGGAAAGCGCGTATGCGCCAAGAATGGTAAGCGTCATGTTCACCGCAGTACCGGCAAACACATAGATCAGCGTGTTCTTATAGCCCGTCCAGATGTTGGCGTTATTGAAAACCACCCTGTACCCTTCGATGCTAAGCCCCAAGGGACGAAAGAGTGCGCCGGTGTGGCGTAATAACTGACCCGGATCGCTAAAGGAGGCGACCACACAATACCACAGAGGGTAGAGAAAAATCAGGGTCAGTACGCAAAGGACAGAAAAGTTGATGGCGCTGAACACCTTGTCGCCGCGTGTATCGGTATGTACGGACATCTTCTCTCCCCTCCCTCACCACAGGCTTTCTTCCGTAAACCTGCGGAAGAAAGCATTGACGGATACCAGTATGATCAGGCTGATTACAGAGTTAAACAGGCCGACCGCCGCGCCCATGCTATACTTGCCATCGAGCAGGCCGTATCGGTACACATAAGTAGAAATGATATCTGCCGTTTCATAGATCGAGGGATTGTACAGCAGGATGACCTTCTCGTACCCCACGCTCAGAATATGGCCCAGGCGCATGATAAACTGTATCGTCATCAGCGGTACCAGCCCGGGCAGCGTCACGTGAACGATCCGCTGCACGCGGGAAGCGCCATCCAGGTAGGCGGCCTCGTATAATGTAGGATCAATATTGGAGAGCGTGGCCAGGTAGATGATGCTGCTCCAGCCGCAGCCCTGCCATACGGAACTGCCCACGTGGATGATGCGGTACAGCCCGGGATTGCTCAGCAGGTTGTACGTATCTGGCGCGCCAAACAGCAAACGGATGCTGTTGAACAGCCCTGTGCTGCTGCAGAAAGCGCGGATCATACCGCACACCACGATCATTGATATAAAATGCGGGATGTAGCTGATGGTCTGCATCACCTTGCGGGCGCGGCGGTGCGTCACTTCATTGATCATCAGCGCCAAGAGGATCGGCGCGGGGAAATCCAGCACCAGGCCATAGAGGCTGAGCATCAGCGTGTTTCGGATCAAGCGCCAGAAAGTTCTAAGATTGAAAAAGGAAATAAAATTATCAAACCCTACCCATTCGCTGCCGGAGATACCCTTGAAAATATTGTAGTTTTGAAAGGCAATCACAATATTGGTCATCGGCAGGTATTGGAATATGATATACCAGGCAAACACCGGCAAAAACATCAAATAGGCATATTTATTGCGCGCCAGGTCCTTGCCAAGGCGGGAAGAAAGCGGCTGCCTGCGCCGGGGCAAAAGAGGCGGCGCATCCTTTGGGGTGGTGATGTGCATGGAACTTTCCTCCCTCAAGCTCTTTGATGTTTACAATTATAGGGGTTGCAAAGCAAAGAATCAATTTGTAAAAAAGGCCATCCGGTGTGCCATTTGTCCCGGTGGCTCATACCCTTTCCTGTGCTTTTTGCCCGCTAATATGCCATTTGGCACAAAGTATGCAAGTTGGCACGTTCCAGAATGATGCTCTTGCCAGCGCAATAAATATTGATTAAACTATAGATAACAGCGCGCAGGGATCTATGTGTCTGAGGGGGAAAATACGATGCTACGCAAAAAAAGCCTTCGAATCCGCTACCTCATATCGGTGCTTACCATCATGATCCCTGTGCTTGTGTTTTCCATGGTCATACAGACATACAACACCAATAACAACCGGCTGCATGTTGGAAATGCCATCACCAGCAACTTTGCCCGTGCCATTTCCAGCGTGGACGCGCTGCTTAGCAGCATGGACACGCTGATAGAAAAGCACTTTTCCCCGCGCAGCAGCAGGCTGAAGGATGGCGGCAACACCGGCATGTATGTGGCTCAGGCGCTGGCATGGATTCAAAACGAACTGGACAACAGTGTGATCGTCTCCTGTTATCAAAGAGGCAGTGACAGGATCTCTGTGGCCAACCAGACGATACCCTATGCAGAATTTGAGCAGCTGTTTGAGGATAACTATAATCTCTCTACCAACCAGTTCTTCACCAATCTTTTGAAGGTCACTTTGCCTACCCTTATGCAGGTGTCTCCCAAAGCACCAGGCTCTGCTGACCGGCTGCTGGTTTACATGAACCCCATTTTGCTAGCGGACAGCCGGGAGGTCTATGTATTTTCGTTTATGATTCGCACTTCTCTGATCACCTCTTATCTTCGCGAATATATGGGGGATGTGCGGGGCGACCTTTTTATGTACAAAAATGCCGCCGACGGCATGGCCTTTGAAGTGCTTCAAGGCGTTGCCCCCCGGCTTCCAGAGGCCGAGGTGTATAAGGTGAAAGGAATTGGCTTTTTTGAACATCCACAGGATAATCTTTGCATTGTGCGTGATTTGAGCAACCGTGGGATAACGTACGTGATGGCAGCTGACCTCAATCAAGTGTACACAGTATATTCCGGCGACAATGGCACGCTGCGTATGTGGATGATCGTGCTGTTGGTCTCCTGCTTCTGCCTGGCTGTGGCAATCGCGCTGTTCAACTACCAGCCCATCCGCAACCTCGCCCGGGAAATCGTGGGCCAGAATTTGCCCAGGCGGGATGGGAACGAGCTGCATCTGATTAAAAAGCAGTTTGCGCAAACGGAAGAAGAAAAAGAAGCCTTGGCGCTGCGCCTGAACAGCCAGAACACCATGATGCTGGCGCAGCTGTGCATCAAGCTGGCTGGCGGCAGTGTATCCGGCATGGCAGAGCTGGAGTATCTGGCAAGCTGCGCCGATTTCTCGTTTGAACACCCTTTCAATTTTGCCCTTTTTATTCAGCTTCCTCCTGCACAAGCCGATGCGGCAGACCATCTGATGGAGCTGTGCGCCCTTTTTCAATCTCCGCACACACACGGCATGAGCGGGGAGCTGTTTCGCGATCATGCCGTATGTATGATTATCAATTATGCGGCACCAGCAGAGCGCCATGCGGCCAGAAGCCATGAAATTGCGCGCGAACTTTTGGCCTTTTTGCAAAGCAAGGGCGTAGATGGGATCATTGGCGTGGGTAACGCGTATCAAAGCCCCCTGGAGCTTCACGACTCCTACCTGGAAGCGGCGTCCACCGCGGTACATTCCCAGTATACATCTACGCAGCGCCTCTTCTTTTACAATGATACCCCGGACGAGGAAAAGGCCCCCTATGCCGTTGGCACAATCCCCCAGGCCGCCAAATCCCTGCTGATTGAAAGCATCCGGCAGGGCGATCAGACGATCGCACAGCGCGCGCTTTCGCAAGTGTTCGCCTGGCTGCAAAACGAGCCGAACTCCGTGCTGCTGCTCCGGCTGCACAGCGTAAGTCTGGTCAACACGATAGTGGACAGCGTGCGCCCCTTCAACATCAATCCGGACAGCAAGCAGCTGACTGCCCTGATGACGCTGGATACGGAAGAAGCCTTCCTGCACAACATCCGCGATATGGTGGCCGATTTTTGCGCGCAGGTAAAAAGTAAAATACAGCTCAGCGATATCCTGGTCAAAAAGCAACTGCTGGATTTCATTGCGGGCCATTACACGCAGGCCGATTTTTCGCTGCAGCTGGTGATTGACAGCCTGCACATCGGTAAAAACCGGATCAACACGATACTGAAAGAGGATGTGAGCATGGGCTTTGCGCAGTATGTGTCCTGGCTGCGCCTCAACCAGTTCCGGCGGCTGCTGCTAACCACCAACCGCAGCATACAAGACCTGGTGGCAGAAGTGGGGTATGTGGATGTGTCCAGCTTTTTGAGGAAGTTTAAGAGCACCGAGGGCGTCACTGCGGGGCAATTCCGCGCGCAGCACGCCGCCGCCGACAACACAGCACTGAAAGGATGAGGAACATGCAATGGAACTTGGAGGCCGCACTCCCCCACATTCAAAACGAATATGAAGCCGCGCAGTATGACGCAGCGTCCGGCGCGGCGCCGGCAGCGCTGAAAGAGAACATCCGCAGCTGGATGGAAGCGAACAGCGCGCTGCCAACTCCGCTTCTGTTTTCCGGCGCGCTTGAGCTGCTGCTGGCAAATTGCCAGATCGAAATCAACCCGTACACGCCTTTTGCCGGGAAGTTCAATCACGGCGTGATCTACCGCAAGGATAGCGCCAGCGGCGGCATCCTGGAGCAGCTGCTAAACTTCCATTACCGAAAGGCACTGGAGTCAACCGCGCCGGATGCCTGGCATGCACGGCAAATTGGCTGGGACTGCGGTGCGGCGTGCTCCGATCTGGACGTATGGCATGTGTGTCCAGATTGGGAGCGACTGATTCACCTGGGTCTTGCGGGCATCCGCCGGGAAGTGCACGGCCACCTAACAGCCGGAATCATCGCCGATGAGCAAAAGATATTTTATCAAGCCGTGCTGCAGGCCTATGATGCCGTGCTGCATCTGGCAAAAAGAATGGGAGAAGCTGCCGAAAAAATCGGTGCAACACACTACGCAGCCGCGCTGGCACATCTTACGCATGCCGCTCCGGAGACATTGTATCAAGTGCTGGTATTGTCCCGCCTGTACTTGAACGTGCAAGAAACCGGCAAAGAGCGGGCACGCACCTACGGCGCTGTGGATCAGCTTTGGTTCCCCTATTATCAGTGTGATATTGCCGCAGGCCGCCTCACGCCAGCGGAAGCGAAAGAGATGATTCGTTTCTTCCTTTTGCAAACAGCGGCCGAGCAGCGCTTTGCAGACCAGCCGCTGTGCCTGGGTACGGTGAATCCTGACGGCAGCGAAGGCAATACGGATTTTGCACTGATGATACTGGATGCCTACGACGGCCTTAACATCCACAACCCCAAGATCCACATCCGCTGCGCAAAAAACATGAACCGCGCGCTGCTGCTCAAGGCGCTGGATATGATCCGGCGCGGGCATAACAGCATTGTGCTGCTCCATGACGAGGCAGTCTATGCCGCGTATGAGGAGATTGGCATCCCGCGCGCGCTGTCCATCGGCTATTTGCCCATCGGCTGCTACGAGCCTGTGCTGCCCAGCCTCGAGGACGCGCGCATCTGCTCGGCCTGGCTGAACCTTGGCAAGGCCGCCGAAGCCGCGCTGACGGGCGGCGAGAGTATTCTGCAGGGCACGCCTGCGTTTGGCGCAAAGACGCCCCAGACGCTGCCTGCGTTTGACGATTATCTGGCAGCGTTTTATACGCAGCTGCGCTATTTGGTGGATTACGCCTGCGATGGGCTGGATGGGCTGTATGCCGATCCGGGAAAGGCCTATGCCGCGCCGCTGCTGTCCGGCACACTGGCCGCGTGCGTCAAAAACGGCAAGGATGTGTTTGATAACGGCATGGATATCCGCAATCTGTCGCTCAAGTGCTTTGCCCTCGCCACGGCGGTGGACTCCGTGCTGGCCGTTAAAGAGCTGGTATACGAAAAGAAGCTGATCGACGTGCCCGGCCTTGTTGCTGTTTTGCGGCGCAATTGGGAGGGCGCGGAAAAGCTGCGGCTCACCGTATTAAACAGCCGCCGCAAATGGGGCAATCATGTGGAGGAAGCCGATGGGCTGGCAAAATCGATATACGACAGCATTTGGGCACAAATCAAAGACCGCCCCACCGCGAACGGGGGACGGTACCGGCTGGGCTGCGATTCAGTGGGTCAGGCGGATTATGGCCATCGCGTCGGCGCAACGCCGGATGGCCGCCTGGCCCGGGCATTGACCTCCAGAAACATGCGGCCAAACAACGGCATGGAGCGCGAGGGCATCACGGCACTGATTCAATCCGTGGCACAGCTTGATGCCACGCGCCTGGTGGATGCCGCGCCGCTTGATTTCTGGCTGCATCCGACGGCGGTTTCGGGGGATGACGGCCTTCACGCGTTTGCCGGGCTTGTGGACGCATTCTTTTCCATGGGCGGCTTTGCGCTGCATGGCAATGTGCTGGATACCAGCATGTTGGCCGATGCGCAAAAGCATCCGGAGAACCATCCGCACCTGCAAATCCGCGTGTGCGGCTGGAACGAGTACTTTGTCAATCTGTCAAAAGAGCTGCAGGACGATTTTATCGCGCGTGGTCAAGGGATCGAAGGGACTTTGGTTACATAACAATATAGGGCGTGTTTCAAAAGCCATGCCATGCATCTTCGGAGGCTAGAAGCGCCATTTCTGCGTTGTCAAACCTTGAAATAGCGTGGCTATTCCAGCGGTTTTCCGCCTTGAACTGACGCTTTATCCTCGCGAATCTGCACGTCCCGGACTTTTGAAACACGCCCTTAGAAGCCAATGATTTGATGAGGGCATATATAGCCGGTGGTTTTTTTCCTGTGCACAAGGAAGGAAAGCGATGGTCAATGTAGATTATTCCTTAATCGCCCCCAGCATAACACCCTTTACAAAATACTTCTGGATGAACGGATACACCAGCAGAATAGGAACAGTGGCGACGATAATCGTTGTATACTGCAGTGCCTTCTTGCTCCACACATTTGCAATATGCGTTGTAATGCTTCCGCCCCCGGCGGCTGTCTCACTGGACGACTGGGATTGGATCAGGATCTCCCGCAGCAAGAGCTGCAGCGGATACATGGTACGGTTGCGCAGATAAATGGAGGCTGTGAACCAATCGTTCCACCTGCCCACCGCACAAAACAGCGTTATAACCGCGATGGTGGGAAGCGAAAGCGGGGCATATATGCGCCAGAGGATTTTGAAATCATTCGCGCCATCCAGTTTTGCGCTTTCAGTCAGCGAAATGGGGATGCTTCGGTAGGCGGTGCGCATCACGATAATATTGTAGCAGCTTAGCACGCTTGAAAGCAGAATTGACCAGCGTGAACCCACCAAACCCAGGCCCCGCATGATCAAATAGGTCGGGATCATGCCGCCGCTAAAGAACATCGTGACGATGATAAACGCCATGATGGGCTTTACCAACATAGCTTTGCAGCTGACAACATAGCCCGTTGTAACAGTCAGCAGCACGCTGATGGACGTACCCACCATCACGTAGATCAACGTATTATAATACCCCGACAATATTTCCGGATTGCTTAATACCTTTTCATACATGGCTAAGCTGGGCTCGCCCAAGGGCCAGACGACCAGTCCCTTCCACTGGTACAGCGACATGGGATCGCTCAGCGACCCCGCCAGCACATGCCAAAAGGGTAGAACGGTAATCACCATCAGCAGCAGCATAAGCAGAATGTTAAACACATTAAAGCGTTTTTCCGCCGCTGTACGGCTCCAATTGAGTCCCTCTTGTTCAATTGTTTTATCCGGTCTTTGCACGTTTTCCCCTCCTTTACCACAAACTTTGTTCCGTGAGTCTTCTGGAAACGGTGTTGACAATGACTAAAAGAATAATGCTGATAACCTGCTTGAACAAGCCCACCGCCGTACCCAGCGAATAATTGGCCTCCAAAAAGCCACGGCGGTAAACAAAGCTGTCAATCACATCCGAAACGCTGATAATCGCATCGTTATACAAAAGCACGATCTTTTCCCAGCCGGTGGACAGAATATTGCCAAAGCTCATAATGAATAAAATGATAATCGTTGGCGCAATGCCCGGCAGTGTTACATGCCAGGTTTGTCTTAGCCGCCCCGCACCATCCAGAACCGCCGCCTCATACAGCTGGGAATCAATGCCGGAAAGGGCAGACAGATAAATGATGGAGCCAAAGCCAAAGCCCTGCCATATGCCGGAGCCGATATAGATTGGTCGGAAGTTTGCAGGCACCTGCAACAAATACTCCGGCACATGGTTTGGATTGAAAAACCCCAATATTTGGTTGAAAAGGCCGTCCGTTTCGCAAAAGGAACGGATAATGCCGGCGACCACCATCACGGAAATAAAGTGCGGCAGATATGTAACCGTCTGAACAACGCGTTTGTATTTCGCAGCACGCAGTTCATTGAGAAAAAGCGCAAAAATAATCGGTGCCGGGAAACCGAAGAGCAGGTTGAATGCATTGAGGATCAGCGTGTTGCCCATCAGGCGCGTAAAATAGAACCCCTCGATAAAGGCCTTAAAATGTTTGAGCCCCGCCCAGGGGCTTTCCAGAATACCAAGTGCCGGGCGATAGTCTTTGAACGCCACGATCAGCCCAAAGTAGGGCCCATAGTAAAAAATCAGGAACCACGCCAGTGCGGGCAGCACCATCAGATAAATCAGATAGTTTGCACGAAGGTCTTTGCGAAGGCGTGTTCCAAAGCCAGCCCCGGATTTTAGATGATGCATCAGTATCCGCTCCTTTGCGCTGAGAATGGCCTGCTTTCCTTTTGCCCGGAAAGCAGGCCAAGCTGTCAAAGCTTGTTATTTAAGGGCCTTCAGCCTGTCATAAGCAGCCTGGTAGAGGGCGATGGTTTCGTCGATCCCAAGCTCTTTGCAGGTTTTGATATACTGCTCCCAGCCCTCGTCCGTAACGCCGTTGAGAATAAAGTCGGCACGGCTTTCGCCAATATGCACATCCAGTTCGGTTTGAATGCGCGTATAGGCCTCCTGCTCCTCAGCGGTAAACACAATGCCACTGTTGGGCAGATTGGCCGCAAAGCCTTCGTCGCCCACATTGCTCCACTTTCCGAAAACGGAATCCTGCTGCACCGGCAGCTTGTAGTCTCCTGCAAGCTGCTCATTCATGAACTGGCCGCACAGCCACAGGCTTTGATAGTAGAAGAACATGTCCCTGTTCTCATACCAAAGGGGCGTGTACTCCGGCTTGCCGTCCACGTATTCAAAGCTGATGCCCTCCACGCCAAAGTTAGCCAGAAGAATCATTTCGTCAGTGTACTGGAAGTCGATAAAGCGGATCGCCTCCTCCACATCTTTGCAAGCGGTGGTGACCATCTTCGGCCTGCCCGTTAGCGAATCGCCATACATATCGCGTACCACAGCAATCTGTCCGGCGGCATACATCTCCTCTGTTACGGGCAGCTTGAGCGCCGTCAATGTGGCTTCAGGGTGATCCTTGACGTAGCTTTGATAGTAGTAGATGGTGTGAAAGGCATGCATGATGGCCGCACCCGCCTTGCCGGAGCTGAAGTTGGCAATGAAGTCCTCCGGATAGGAGCAAGTGAGGAAATTCGGGTTGATCAGGCCCTCCTGATACCACTGATGGATCAGCTCAAGCCATTGGCGGTAACCGTTTCCGATGAAGCCATTGGTGATGCGCTGCGTACCCGGTTCAAACGAATAGCTGTAGCCCTGCCCAAAGCCGCCCAGCATGGCCTTGGTGTTGTTGCCCAAAGCCCATCCGCTGCCATAGGCGAACTCGAAGGGGATTTCAACGCCGTTTTCTTTCAGCTTGCGCAGAAGGTTGGTGAAATCATCAAACGTGTTGATGTCCTCGGCCTTTAGTCCCGTCGCCTCCAGCAGGTCCGTGCGAACCACCGGCCCCCAGAAGCACAGGCGCGCCATTGCGCCGGTGGTCTCGTCAATATCCGGCAGGCACGAGCCGAAGTGGAACATGCGCCCTTTGGCTGTGCGCATAGACGCCTGAAAGGACTCCGGGAATTTGCTCACCAGCGCGGTAAAATGGGGTGCGTGTTGGGGAAGCATCTCTTCCAAATCCACCAAAACGCCATCATCATAGAGTGTATCCGGCGCGCCAGGGTAGATTTTGTTGCCAACGTTATACCAGATCATGTCCGGATAATTTCCGTCGGCCAGCATCAGCGTCAGGGCAGATGATGCCGTGGAGCCCGGATACGCCCAGAAATCCAGCGTCACATTGCGGCCGGTTTTCTCCTTGTATGCTTTCAGATACTCCTTCACCACAACGGACTCGTTGGGATCCTTGAACATGGCAAACTCTTCATCGTCCACCCATACGAAAACGCTAAAGGTCAGGTCTTTCTCTTCATAGTCACCGGCAGTAAGAGCCGATCCACCCAGCTGGATGGATGTCAGCATGGCCACAAGCAACAACAGTGCCATTACCTTTGATCTTTGAAAGCTCATTTCCAATCCTCCTTATGGTTGGTGTTCATGCTGTCTGTTACTCCATAGCGTCGTCGGGCGTGCGATGCGGAGGGTGTGCAGGGGTATTATACTAATGAAAAATATTATTGCGTCCAAAGCAGCGAGAGATCCGCTGCGACGACGCGATAATGTTTTGAACTAGTATTACTTGAATGCCTTCAGCCTATCATAGGCAGCCTGATAGCAAGCTATCGCCTCCTCAATCCCAAGCTGTTTGCAGGTGTTCACATACTTCTCCCAGCCCTCATCGGTAACACCGTTGAGAATAAAATTGGCGCGGGCTTCGGAAATATGCACGTTCAAATCGGTTTGAATGCGCGTATAGGTTTCCTGTTCCTCAGCGGTAAACACAATGCCGCTGTTGGGCAGATTGGCCTTAAAGCCTTCGTCGCCCACATTGCTCCACTTGCCAAATACAGAGTCTTGCTGCACCGGCAGCTTGTAGTCCCCGGCAAGCTGATCGTTCATGAACTGGCCGCGCAGCCACTGGCTCTGATAATAGAAGAACATGGACTTATCCTCTGTCCAGGCCGCAGTGTATTCCGGCCTGCCGTCAACGTATTCAAAGCTGACGCCCTCCACGCCGAAATTAGCCAGCAGAATCATTTCGTCCGTGTACTGGAAGTCGATGAAGCGAATTGCCTCTTCCACATTCTTGCAGTTTGTTGTAATCAGCTTGGATTTACCCGTCAGCGAATCGCCATACATATCACGCGCTACGGCAATCTGACCGGCAGCATACATTTCTTCTGTCACAGGGAGCTTCAGTGCCGTCAATGCCGCCTCAGGGTGATCCTTTACATAGCTTTGGTAGTAGTACGTTGTGTGGAAGGCGTGCATAACGCCCGCACCCACTTTGCCGGCGCTCAGGTTGGCCAGGAAGTTTTCCTGATAGGTGCATGTAAGGAAATTAGGGTTCATCAGCCCTTCCTTGTACCACTGGTTCATCAGCGTAAGCCACTGGCGGTAGCCTTCTTCGATGAAACCGTTGGTAACGGTTTGCGTACCCGCAATAAACGAGTTGCTGTACCCCTGCCCAAAGCCGCCCAGCATGGTCTTCATGGTATTGCCAAGGGCCCAGCTATCGCCATAGGCAAAATCAAAGGGAATTTCAACGCCCATCTCCTTGAATTTGCGCAAAAGGCTGGTGAAATCATCAAACGTGTTGATATCCTCGGCCTTCATCCCAGACGCCTCCAACAGATCGGTGCGGACAACCGGCCCCCAGAAGCACAGGCGTGCCATTTCACTGGTGGAGCTGTCGATATCGGGCAGGCTTGCGCCAAATTGAATCAAGCGCCCGGCCGGCGTACGCATGGATGCCTGAAAAGGCTCGGGATACTTGCTCAGCTTTTCGGTAAAGTTGGGCGCATATTGAGGAAGCAAAGCCTCAAAGTCCACCAAAACGCCATCATCATACAGCGTGTCCGGCGCACCCGGATAGGTGGTATTGCCAATGTATTGCCAGATCATATCCGGATAATCGCCGTCTGCCAGCATCAGCGTCAACACATCCGATGACATGGAATCCGGATTGGCAATGAAGTTCAATGTCACATTGCGGCCCGTCTTCTTCTTGTATGCCTTCAGATATTCCTGCATCACAACAGACTCATTGGGGTCCTTGAACAGTGCGAACTCCTCATTGTTCAGCGAGAGAAAAACGGTAAACGTCAAGTCCATCTCTTCATAGTCGCTGGTGGTGGCAGCCAATCCGCCGGCCGGGATAGACACCAGCAGGGTCATGATTGTAAGCATACTGAGCATCAGCGTCATCCACCTTGTTCTTGGGATTCTCATTTCCATTCCTCCTCATATTGGGTGTTTTCAAAAGACCCTCAGGTCCATGATTCAGGATTCATTTTCCAGCAATACGAAAGCACAGCGGGCAGGAATCGACAACAGGCTGTCCGTAGCGGCAGGCTCCGGCCTTTCAGGCGAGACCAACTGCCACTCCCTGCCCCCGGGCAGCTCGACATTCACCTCCTCCATCCTATCCGAAAGATTTGCAATCATCAGTGTTTTGAGCCCGCTTTGCTTGTTTTGATACACCGTATAGGCGATATGCGCACCAGGCTGCGCAGAGAGTGCCACAGTATCTTGCGGCAGCATTTCAACATCCCAAAGCCGCTCCTGATACCTTTCCCTGAGGCGGTCTATGCTTTTTCCATATTCAAGGGTCAGGGGAAACTCGTCCGGCAGGCCCCTGAAATTCCGCGTCTCATAGCTGATGATATAGCGGTTCAAGAGGCAGAGGTTGAGCGCGTTGCGATCGTCATAGCCCCAGACGCCCACAAGATTCGCATAGCTTGCATCAATGCAGCGCTGCACGGGCGCGTGCCGCGCACCCATCCGGAAGTAAGACAGTGGATAGTCCTCGTAAAACAAATCGTAAATCGCTTCCCCGGCCAGCAGAAAATCAGGCCGGCCAGCCGCCAGGCATTCCTGTTTCAGTGCATGGGCAAGCAGCTTGCTGCCATCATGTGCATATCCCGGCACAGCATGGCCATGAGAAGGATCAAAGCAATACATCATGTTGCCATACTCATGGGTCTCGTCAAACAGCACGCCAGACGCGCCAAGATCAATGCAAATACGCAGTTGTTTTGCGCATACCTCGCGCCATTTCGAATGGTTCGGGCACATAATGGCCAGGCGGTGCGTGTTAATCCCCGCAAAAATGCTGGGGCGCTCGTAGGCGTAGCCCGGGAAGGTATGGATATCGCCATATATATCGCGGCTGGCGTAATCCTTCAGCTCGGTGCGGAACCATTCCGTCCGCGTATCCGCAAAAACAAACTTACAATATAAGATCACTCGAATGCCCATCGCTTCGATTTGGCCAATGACCGCCTTCAGCTCATCATAAGTGCCCAGGCGCGGGTCGACCTCATGCACAGGGGTTTGGCCGTCTTGCCCGTCCAGTGTCCAGCCAGTCACCTGAATCGCACCGATACCGTGGGCTTTCAGTGTTTTTGCGATGCCAATCAAATCCTTGTATTGATAGCGCAGACCATCCCCATAAGAGTTCAGCTGCACCTGATACCAGCTGTGCACCTGGTTGAGCCAGGAGGGCGCGCACGGCTGCGTACCTCGGGTCTCACGCCAGGCCTTATACCGCTCAAGCCCATGCTCCCACTGCCCTTGATAAGGCGCATACGTAACCGGCAACAGCGCAAGCGATTGCCCCGGCTGCAAAAATGGCATATGGACAGGCGCCATCTCCACGCGCGGCGCAATCCCCTGCGGCGTGCTGCCGGGATAGACCGATGTGAAGGTCAAAGAATCGGCAATGGCCGGCTTCAACTCAAAAAAATGCTCCAGGCGGTAATCAAGGCGGGTGGTATGGCAGCCGATATATAAGCCCTGTTTCTCTGTTTGGATGAGTGCGAAGCCGGAGTTGGGCACCCCGATCCGCTTGTAGGGAAACTCGCTCGCCCAGTAGCCATACTCGCCCGCAAACTGCGGGTAGATCTGCGCCTGGCGCGCCCCGGCATAGCCCCAGGAAAGCAGGTTCATCTCTTGCGAGGGATGGTGCGGACGAATGCCCCCCATACAAGGATAAGCGATATGCTCGATCAGAAAAGGGCTGTGATTGACAATCCGGCCTTCAAAACGCAGGCCATCCATTAGATGAATAAACGCAGTAAACGAAATATCAAGCGTTTCCCCTCGCTCGTCCCTCAGGCGCTCCCATGTAAGCTTCACCCCCCCGTCCATCTGTTCCAGATGGGGCGGGGGCTGATCGTTTCCATATACGCGGTTGTTGGCATCGCCCTCCACAGGGATGCAGAAGTTAAACAGGCTGGTTCCATCGTGCTGCTGGATCACCCAGCCGGTTGCAAGCGAGGAAAAACGCAAAAGAGAGCCGTTGATTTCGCTTACTTCAAGGCTGATCGTGTTGCTGCGAAGTACGGTTGGCATGTTATGCGCCTCTTTTCATTTTAATCGTTTTCTATTGATTGATTTCTTTAATTGTCGTTTTCGTTTTTGATTATAAACATTTCTTTTTCGTTTGTCAAGCGTATTTTGGGCTATATACGCACTTTTATTTACTTTATGGGGCTATATTGACCATTTTTCGCATGTTACATGGTATGTGGTCGCATGCGCCCTTTCCTAAAATGGATCTGCAATCAAAATTATTAGTCATCAAACGCTTGACAACAACAATAATCAACAGTATACTATAATTGCAAATCACACAGCGAAGGAAGGGTGGTACGATGCAACTTGATTTCGAGCACGGTTTTACGCTCGGCTTTTCACCGATCGACGGGCTTTGCACCGAAGCGGCTTCCTCGAAGCGGCATTTATCGAATATGAAAGGCATGTTCGCCTCCGAAGAAGATTACGCAAAAGCGCTGCGTGCCGGGGATCCCGTGGTGTATGAGTTTTACGAGCTGGACGCGCCCCCGCAGGCCGGCGATCTTGCCTTTGGCACCAGCATTGTCTATCCCGGCAAGATCGGGGACGAGTATTACATGACCAAGGGGCACTTTCACACGATTCTGGACACCGGAGAAGTCTATTACGGGCTTTCCGGCCACGGCCTGATGCTTTGTGAAAACCCGGAGGGCGATTGGCACGCATTCGAAATCACCCCCGGAAAAGCAGTGTATGTGCCGCCCCGCTATGCGCACCGCTCGATCAACACCGGCCCTGCGCCACTGGTTACCTTCTTTGTTTTCAGGGCCGATGCCGGCCATGATTATGGCACCATCGAATCCCTCGGCATGCGCCACCTGGCGGTGGAAAAGCAGGGTAAACCCACAATGATCGATAATCCGCAATGGAAATAATACTATTCTCAATCTAAAATGACGATAAGATCGCGATAGATTTTTGCCCCTCGCTAAGATGAGGGAACGCAGCGTAGTGGAGCTACGCGTAAGGGTGCGCGTTAGCGCACCGAGGCGCGAGGACGGTGCTTGCGCCGCCACAGTGCCGAAGCCTAGCCGCAAGGCCTTTAGGCCGAAGGGGCTATGGCCGCTATGTGGACGAATTGACGCGAGGGACAAAAAGATTCGCGAGATTGAGCCATTTTAGGTTGAGATTAGTATATGTCGGGAAGGAAGGTTTGCATATGTTTCATGTGTGCCTGATTGGCGCAGGGCGTGCCGGGATGATTCACGCCCGAAACTTCCGCAGCAGGGTTCCGAGGGCGAAACTGACCGCAATCGTAGATGCCTCTTGCGAGGCAGCGCAAAACGCAGCGCGGGAGCTTCATGTGGATACAGTCTACCCTTCGGCACAGGCGGCCTTTGATGATAAGAATATACACGGTGTAGTCATCGTTGCGCCGACAAAATTCCACAAAGAGCTGGTCTTGGCGGCGGCAAAGGCCGGGAAGCATATTCTCTGCGAAAAACCATTGGCGATGAACGAAGCGGAATGCCGGGAAATGATCCGTGCATGCGAGAAATACCGGGTGCTTTTTCAAGTGGGCTTCATGCGGCGCTATGACGAGAGCTACCAGGCCGCCAAGACAGTCATTGATTCAGGCGAAATCGGCGATATAGTGCTGGTCAAATCCTTCACGCGCGGCCCATCCAGGCCGCAGCCCTGGATGTACGACCTCAGCCTGTCAAACGGCCCTCTGGCCGAGGTTAACAGCCACGATATCGATACCATACGCTGGTTTTCAGGCAGTAATTTCGATACCGTTTTTGCCACAGGCCGCAACGCCCGCTGCCCGGACGCCATCGAAAGCTATCCGGATTTTTACGATAACGTCGCCCTGCTTGGCACGTTAAAAAGCGGTGCGCAGGTGCTGATGGATGGTGCACAAGGCGTGGAGTACGGCTATGACGCGGGCACGCAGGTGATAGGCACCAGGGGTAGCGTCAGTGTGGGCCGCAAGGCTGATATGTTCATCACGGTTGCAACCCGGGAAGGCGGCGCTCGCACCCCCTTCATCTCCTCCTGGCGCAGACTCTTTCAGGACGCGTATCTGAAGGAGGACGAAAGTTTTGTTCAGTGTGCTTTATCGGGAGAAGGTCCACTGGCTACCGGCCATGACGGCCTGGCGGCAGTTCAGGTTGTAGAGGCCGGAAACCGGTCGATTCAAACGCACATGCCGGTCAGGCTGCAACCGGAAAGGATGTGATGGTTTGAAAGCGGCTGTTTTGCAAAAGCCCTCCGAGCTGCGCGTTGTGGCCCAAGAGACGCCAGTTCCAGGGCCGGGTGAAATCCTGCTGAAGGTTCAAGTGGCTGCCTTATGCGGCACCGATATGCGCATGTGGCGAAGCGGTGCTAAAAGCACGCAAGGACAAATCCTGGGTCATGAGTTTGCGGGTGTAATTGAAACGGTTGGCACCGGGGTGGAACCGTGGCGAGCGGGAGACAGGGTTTGTGTTGCGCCAAACATCGGCTGCGGCATATGTGATTTTTGCGTGGCGGGGCTTTCCCATATGTGCCTAAACTTAAAGGCAATTGGCATACATCTGCCCGGAAGCTTTGCAGAATATGTACTGCTGCCCAAAGGCTGTGTATCGCTTGGAAACCTCGTGAAGCTTCCGGATGACGTATCCTTTGAGGCGGGTGCGCTATGCGAACCGCTGTCCTGTGTATACAATGGCTTTGAATCCCTGGAGATCGGGCCCGGAGATTCCGTGCTGGTGATCGGCGCAGGCCCCATTGGCGCGATGCACGCGATGCTGGCGCGCATGGCGGGCGCGGCGCAAGTGATGGTCACCGATCTTTCCAAGGACAGGCTTATCGCGCTTCAAGGGGCCACGGGCATCCAGGATATTTACGCGGGAGATAACCTGAAGGGCTATATTATGGATCAAACCCGTGGCCGCGGCGTAAATGCGCTGGTCACCGCGTGCCCCGCACCCTCTGCGCAGTCCGGCGCACTGGCGCTCATGGCGCCGTTTGGACGAATTAATTTTTTTGGCGGCTTACCCAGCGGGCAGGAAACCGTCACTATAAACACTAATCTTATACACTATAATGCCCTGACGCTGACCGGCACCACCCGTGCCACCCACGCGCAGTACAGAAAATGCCTGCAATTGATTGCCTCAGGCCTCTTCCCCATCGACCGGCTCATTACTACCCGTTCGGCGCTTGAAGATATTCAGGCAGCGTTTGAGTATGCCGCAACAGCCGGCGGGCTCAAATCCGTGATCACTTTTTGAGGTGCGATATGAACAAAATCGGGATTTACTATGCCTATTGGGAGCAAGAGTGGCACTCGGACTACCTAATGTATATCAAAAAGGCCAGCGCGCTTGGCTTTGACGTGCTGGAGCTTGCCGCCGGCGCGCTGCCTGACATGACGATGCAGCAGCGAACCGCGCTGGCCGCCGCCGCGCGGGACTGCGGCATCACGCTGACCTATTGCATCGGTCTCCCGCAGCGGTACGATCTGGCCAGCCCCGACAGCGCCATCCGGCACAACGGGATGGCTTATGTGGAGACGCTTCTCAAGTGCATCGCCCAAATGGGCGGCAGCGTGCTGGGCGGCATTCTCTATTCGGCGTGGCCCAGCATTCCCGATCAAGGGATCACCGACAAATCGCCTTGGCTGGAAAGGGCCGCTGCCTCCGTTAGCAGGATGGGCCAAATCGCCGGGGATCTGGGCATCACCTATTGCCTGGAAATCGTAAACCGCTTTGAGCAATACCTGCTCAACACAGTGGAGGAAGGGAAGCGCTTTGTGAACCGCGTGGGCTGTCCCCATGTGAAGCTGCTGCTGGATACCTTCCATATGAACATCGAGGAAGATGCCATCGGCCAAAGTATCCTGGATGCCAAAGGCTATATCGGCCACTTCCACATCGGCGAAACGAACCGTAAAACACCGGGAAGCGGGCATATGCCATGGGCTGAAATAGCAGACGCATTGGTGGGTGCGGGGTACACAGGGCATATTGTGATGGAACCTTTTGTACGCATGGGCGGAACCGTGGGGAAGGACATCCGTGTCTGGCGTGACCTTGTGGATCCTTCGGATGCGCGGCTGGACAGCGACGCGCAGCTTGCGCTCACATTCATTCGCAGTGTGATAGACAGCGCCCGCGCCAAAGCCGCCCTGCTCAAGCGTTGAAAGCAAAGGAGGACGCAGGCATGAGGAAGATTAAAGTAGGCATTCTGACCCTGTCGGACGGGCGCGAACACATTCATCAAAGCACAAAGGATATGACCCTTGGCTACCAGCATACCCTTCAGGCGACGCTGGAGGCAACAGGGCTGTTTGAAGTCATCGCGGGAAGCGCACCCATCTGCTCAAACACAAGCGCAAAACAGGAAGCGCAGCGCCTCCGGCAGGCCGGGGTGGATGTGACTGTTTTCAACTATGCCATCTGGTGCTATCCGCAGTTTACCGCCGTTGCGGCCGGAATCGCGCCCGGCCCATTCCTGTTGTTTTGCAACCTGCATCCCTCCAAATGCGGCATGGTCGGCATGCTGGCGGCAGCAGGCGCGCTGGATCAGCTGGGCATCCCCTATGGGCGGGTATGGGGTGATATCAACGATCCCTCCGTGCTGCAAAAAACGCTGTGTTTTCTGCGCGCCGCCTCCGCCATCAACCGGCTGAAAGGCTCCACCTACGGAAGCTTTGGCGGGCGCGCCCTTGGCATGTATACCACCGTATCAAACCGAGACCAATGGCAAAAGCTGTTTGGCATCGACGTAGAGGATATGGAACAGGAGGATATCATCCGCGCCGGCAATCAGGCGGTGAACGCGGAAGTTAAGCTGGCATTTGATTGGCTGACAGCAAACGTTGGGCAAATCGCCTACGACGGCGCAGCCTTAACGCCTGAGAAACTGGAAACACAAATACGCAGTTACATCGGCCTGCGTACAATCATCGCGCAAAAGGGCCTGGATTTTGTGGGCGTCAAGGCTCATGGCGACTTGACAGAGCATTATGTGACAATGGATATTGCCGAAGCATTTTTAAACGATCCGTATGATTGGAATGGCCCCAAGGAACCCGTTATTGCGGCCACTGAATCCGATATGGACGGCGCGCTGACAATGCAGGTGGCGAAGCTGATGCTTGACCAGCCCGTGTTGTTTGCAGACGTGCGGCACTATGATCCCGATGCCGGCGTCTGGTATCTGTCAAACTCCGGCACCCATGCCACCTATTTTGCCGCCGCATCCCGCGATCCGTCAGAGAACCTCAAGCTTGTGACGTTCTACCCGGAGGTGGCAGATTATCCCGCAGGCGGGGCCAGCGTGCACCATTTTGCCGCGCCGGGAGAAATGACCTTTGCCCGCCTCGCACGCAAGCAGGGGGCCTACCATTTGACGCTTGCAGCAGGGGAACTTTTGCAATTTCCCAGGGAGCAAATGCTGAAAATGGGCGCTACAACAACGCCCGCCTGGCCTGTAGCTTTTGCCAGATTGCAGGCAAGCGCAGATGAGTTTTTACAGTCCTACCCCTGCAACCACATTCATGGCACCTACGGCCATCATATCGAAGCCTGGAAAACCTGGGCGCGCCTGATGAACATCCAGGTGACGCAGCTATGAATTATTTAGTAGGAGTCGACATCGGCACCCAGGGCACCAAAGCCTGCTTGTTCCAGGAAGACGGCACGCTGGTTCAAAGCGCGTTTGAACCCTCCAGCCTGATTTCACCGCAGCCGGGCACTGTATGGCAGGAACCTGATACGATATTGCAATCCTGCCTTAACACCATCAGCCAGGTGATGCGCACATCAGGGGTTTGCAAAAGCAACGTTGTAGCAGTCGGGCTATGCGGCCAGATGGCAGGCATCCTGGGCGTGGACGCGGATTATGCGCCGGTAACGCCTTATGATTCCTGGCTGGACACGCGGTGCACGCCGCAAATCGCACAAATGAAGGCAGCAGCCGGGGCGCGCATCCTGCGCCTGACCGGCGCACCCGTCACTTGCGCCCACGGGCCCAAGATACTCTGGTGGAAGCAGCAACAGCCGCAGGCGTATGCGAAAATCAGTAAGTTCGTTTTGCCAACGACATATATTGCCGGCAAGCTCTGCGGCCATAAGTCCAAAGACGCATATCTGGATTTCACTTGCCTGCATTTTTCCGGATTTGGGGATATCGAAAAGCTTCAATGGTCGCAAGAATTGACCGAAACATTTGGTATTTCTATGGAGAAGCTGCCGCGCATCACCACGCCCTGTGAACGAGTGGGCGGGTTGACGCGTTCCATGGCTGACGCATGTGGCCTTCAAGAAGGTACGCCAGTGGCGGCAGGCGCAGGCGATCAAGCAGCCACTTCTTTAGGAGCAGGCATTATTTCGCCCGGCCAAGCCTTCGACGTGGCTGGAACCGCATCCGTTTTCTCGTGCGCCACCGATGTTTACACCCCCGATGTGGAACATGAAACCCTTTTGTGCCCCCGCTCCATTGTGCCGGGGTTATGGATTCCCCTCGCCTACATCAGCGGCGGCGGCTTATGCCTGCGCTGGGCGAGGGACCTGCTTAGCACCTCGGACGAATCCGGCTATGAGCGGCTCAACAAACTGGCCGAAGGGATTGAGCCGGGAAGCGACCACTTGGTATTCATCCCCCACTTTAGCGGCAAAACTTGCCCTTATGTGCCCCGTATCCGGGGAAGCTTCGCAGGCCTGACAACCGCTCACGGCGCAGGCCATTTGTACCGTGCGGTCATGGAAGGCATCGGTTATGAGTACCGGCTGTATTTAAGCATAGCAGAAAAGCTCACCAAGCGGCATTTCACCGAAATATACGCGATTGGCGGCGGCGCAAAAAGCCCCGTATTTAATCAGATTAAAAGCAGCATCCTGGGCGTCCCGTATACTACGCTGCACACCGTGGACACAGGCGCGTGGGGCGCGGCGCTGACAGCCGGCAAATGCGTGGGCTTGTACGATGATATCGCAGCCGCAACGCAAACAAACATCGTTCGGCAGGCCGAAACCTTGCCAAACATAGTACATACACGGCTGTATCAAAAATATGTGGCCGCCTACGCGCTGCAATGCGAAGGGCTTATGAAAACATACCAGGCACTGCTGAATTAACGATTTAGCTTGGCCTGAACGATTTTCAACCCGGAATCTGCCAAAGCCTTGATGGCTTCGGGATTGGCGTTTTCATCAGTGATCAGCAGATCTATTTCCTGGATGGAAGCAAAATGTGAAAAGCTGGTGCGCCCGATCTTGCTGGAATCGATCAGTGCGATTTTATGGGCAGCAATGCTCATGAAAGCTTTTTTGATCTCCGCCTGGCCCAGGTCGGGGGTGGCCAGCCCATGCCGTTCATTGAGCGCATTGGCCGCAATAAATACCTTATCCACGCTAAATTTAGATATTTCCTCCACCGCCAGACTGCCAACGGAGCAGTGAAATCCGCGGCGGATTTTTCCGCCAACCAGCACCACATTGGCTTCCGAGTTGTTTTCGAGGAACAGCGCAATCTCAATATCGTTCAAAATCACCGTCAGGTCCTTCACATCGCAAATGTGCCTGGCCAGCTCCATTGTGGTAGTTCCGGTGTCCAAAGCAATGGAGTCCCCCTCCTTGATATGGCTTGCTGCCACAGCGGCGATACTACGCTTTTCTTCCATTTTACGCACCACTTTTTGCTGCGTGGTCAGCTCGTAGGAGGCCTGCTCTGCCAGCATGGCACCGCCATAGGTGCGCTGAAGCAGCCCCATATTGGCAAGCTCTGTCAAATCATTACGGGCAGTGGCCGGAGAAATATTGAACATGCGGCATAGGTCGGCTACCAGCACCTTATTGTTTTCCCGCAGCAATTCCAGAATGCGCTTTTTGCGTTCTTCAACAAACAACGCCGATTCACCCTTATGCTCCATTTGCTTGTTCCCTCCCCACCACACAGAAAATTCACTTCGATTATATCCAGTCTTTTGGCAAATGTCAACGGAAAAGGAGGGGCCCTACATGGTCCAGACCGTCCTGGGGCCAGTTGAGGCAAGCAAGCTTTTACACTGCCAGCCGCACGAGCATCTGCTTGTCCGCCCCGGGCCCATGACGCGCGCAAACCCGTTGCTCCTCCTGGATAGCGAAGCACGCTCACTTCAGGAGCTGACCCATTACGCCCGGGCAGGCGGGGGCAGTGTGGTGGATGCGCAGCCTGGCGGCGCGGGGCGCGATGCGGCGGCACTGATGCGCTTGAGCAAGCGTTCAGGCGTCACGATGATTGCGGTAACGGGCACACACCTCCCCGCATTTTACCCGCCGCAGCACTGGGCACGCCAGGAAGACGAGGACGCGCTGGCTGAGCGCTTTATTCAAGAACTGACGGTTGGCATGACAGACAACGGCAGGCGGCTGCCCATACGCGCCGGGCTGGTCAAGGCTGCTATCGGGCCCGGCGGGCTGGATGATCGGTCCCTCATCACATTGCGTGCGGCCGTGCATGCAGCCATCACCGGCAATGTATCGCTGATGCTGCACACCGCCGCCGGCTTTCAGGCGTTGAAAGCGGTAAACCTGTGCGTGCGCATGGGGCTTGACGCAAGCAAGGTGGCCGTATGCCACGCTGACCGCCAGGTAGCAGACGTATCCCTTCACGAGGCCATCGCATCTACCGGTTGCTTTCTTTCCTACGACACCATCGCACGGTACCGATACCATGATGACCAAAGCGAAGCGCGCCTCATCCTCCACATGCTCCGCCAAGGTGCAGCGGCGCAGCTCATGCTATCCATGGATACCACGCGTGAACGGCTCAAGGCATATGGCGGGTCGGTGGGCTTGCCCTATATCTTGGAAAATTTTCTGCCGTTTCTGAAACAACATGGAGTTTCACAGCATGATATTGAGATCATGACACACAAAAACCCCGCCCGCTTTTTGAAGAGGAAGTGATTTGATTGACACAGCTTGACAAACCCGCAGCCTTGCGCACCTTCTACTTTATCGGAGTGACAACCACACAATCCTCCATCATGAAGATTTTCCCCAAATGGGCGCAGGCGCTGGATCTAGATGCGCAAATCAAAGGCATCGATCTCCCCTTGCACGCCCCGCCGGAAAGCTATCGCCGCGTGGTCGAATACATCAAGAACGATCCGCTGTCTCTGGGTGCGCTGGTCACAACGCACAAGATTGATTTACTGAAGGCCGCACATGATTTATTTGACTATTTGGATCCCTTCGCCAGCGCATTTGGCGAAATTAGCTGTATATCCAAACATCAGGGGGCGCTTTGCGGCCATGCCAAAGACCCCATCAGCGTGGGCCTTTCCATGGAAAGCTTCTTGCCGCCAGCACATTGGCAAAAGACCGGGGCGGAAATTTGCGTGCTGGGCGCGGGGGGCAGCGGGCTGGCGGTCAGCGCTTACGCCGCCATGGAAAAACACGGGGATCATGTGCCCGCCCACATTCATATCACGGATCAGGATCCGCAACGGCTGCGGGACGCCGTTCGAATCCTTCACGCAAGCCGGGCACCCATCAGTTTCCATCTTTGCGCAAAGCCGGAAGCAAACAGCTATGTTGCAGAGCGCCTGCCAGAGGGTTCGTTGGTGATCAACGCCACCGGGCTTGGCAAGGACGCCCCGGGCAGCCCGCTTCCAGATGGGTGCAGGTTCCCCATGAATGGAATGGCCTGGGAGTTTAACTATCGCGGCTCTTTGGATTTCCTGCGCCAGGCAGAGGCTGCAAAGCAAGAAAGGCACCTCTTGGTGGAGGATGGATGGACCTATTTCATCCACGGCTGGACGCAGGTCATTTCCGAGGTCTTCAAAACAGATATTGGCACGGAACGCCTGCAGCTGTTAAGTCAAATTGCATTGGGAGGTGGATGACATGGGTGAAAAGGTGCTTATTACTCCCCGTTCCTTTGTGCAGCTAAACGCAAACTTGGTTGACAAGCTTAAGCAGGCAGGGCTCGAAGTCATATTGAATCACTCCGGTAAAATCATGAATAAAGCGCAGATGATTCAGGCCATTGCGCCCTGTTCAGGAGTCATTCTAGGCGTTGATCCCATGGATGAAGAAGTAATCGCCGCTGCGCCAAAGCTGAAGGCAATCGCCAAATATGGCGTAGGCATTGATAACATTGATATGCTGGCCTGCCAGCGTCGCAGCATCAGCGTCAGCCGGACCATTGGCGCAAACAGCGAGGCTGTAGCGGATTACACCATGGCGCTTTTGCTGACCGTCGTGCGGCGCGTGCTCGAAATCGACCGCCAGTGCAGAAACGGAGATTGGACCAAGCCCACCACCTTGGATGTAAACCATGGCACGCTCGGCCTTATTGGCCTGGGCACAATAGGCCGCCTGGTAGCTGAACGCGCCGCCGGCTTTTCAATCAAGGTGCTGGCGTTTGATCCGGTTTGGGATACTGCCTATGCAAGGGAGCACGGCATCCTTCCCGCGTCCGTCGAACGCATTTTTCAGGAGGCGGATTTTATCAGCCTGCATGTTCCCCTTACCGAAGAGACCAGAGGCTTTGTTACCGCCGAGTATATCGGGATGATGAAACGCAATGCTGTTTTGATCAACACTGCGCGGGGCGGCCTCATTGACGAGGATGCGTTGCTTGCAGCCTTAAGAGACCGGCGTATCGCAGGGGCGGGGCTGGACGCATTTTGCCAGGAGCCCCCTACAAACCCTGTATGGTTTACACTGGATAACGTTGTGTTGGGATCACACTGCGCTGCTGCTACCATTGGCGCATGCAAGAACATGGGCCGCATGGCAATCGAAAATCTGCTTGCAGATTTAGGTAATTAGGGCGTGTTTCAAAAGCCCATTGCCTCAATATACCGGTCATTAAACGCGGGGCTCCCCTCATGCGGAGGGTATGTGTATGTCGAAAGAGCATATATGGTGACCGGAAGCGCGACGTAGAGTTGCACGAAAAAATCCGCAAGGACAGCGTGCACGATTTGTGCGGTGTTGCCTTAGGGTGTGTTTCAAAAGTCCGGGCCGTGCAGCTTCGCGGGGATAAAGCGTCAGTTCAAGGCGGAAAACCGCTGGAATAGCATCGCTATTTCAAGGTTTGACAACGCAGAAATGGCGCTTTTAGACCCCGAAGGATGCATGTCATGGCTTTTGAAACACGCCCTAAGTAATTATAGCGAAAATAAGGTTAAAGGCAGTCTCGAGTATGGCAAAATGATGCTTTTTTTCACGCGGCCATTTACGTTTTCATATGATAAAGCAGGGTAACAACACTGCAAAGGCCTAGAAAGTGAGGAACAGCAAAGGACATGAGAAACCGCCTTTTATATAGACCCATGCCCGCATGTGCGCGGGTGGAAAACAAATCCATTTGCTTTCAGGTAACCGATCATCCAATGGAACAATATTATTCCCTTACAGATGTACAGGTGAAAGGCTTTAACACACGTCAGGGTGGCACGCCGGTGAAGTTTGAGAACATCGATCAATGGGCGTTCATCCCCGAGGGAATCCGGGCGGGCTGGTGGCGTCCGACCAACAAGGAAATCGGCACCACATCGACGCTCGCCTCCGCACCCTTTACCGTGCAAAAAACCGGGATGTTCAGATTTGATTGGCAAACAGATATCGTGGGCGTGTCGAGCCGCTTCACCTATGTGCTTGCTAAAACAGATGGAACGATCATCGCGCAGCGAAATATATCCTCTGTAGGGATCCCGTTTAGTTTTGCGATTCGGCTTGAGCCCGGCACGTATACCATCACTTTTACGTTTCTCAAAGGCGAAAGCCGCTATTTCAAATGGGATAACATGTGCTATGTCAAAACCCCCCTGCTCTATGACGGCAACCTCCCCTTGGGATGCATCAGCATCCGGTGGCCGCAGGGGCTTTTCATGTATGAGCAGGCAAACACCGCACAGGGCAGCTGGACGCAAGGCGGCTTGACATCGACCTCTTTATGGTACACCATAGGAAAAAATGACGACAACAACGCCCTTGTGCGTTATCTGGAAGGGCTGCGCTTTGCCTATGACACCCCGGTGGAGGGGCTCATCCACGTCTGCGCATTTGACAATACCGACCCACCGCAGTTCTTTGATAAAGCCGGCAGGCAGCACTACTATTCCTACGTTTCAAACCCTGTCACCTGGATGCAGGCCTACAATCTGGCCAAAAACACGAAACGCCACGGGCTGACCGGGTATCTGGCGACCAGCACCTCGGCCCAAGAGAACGCCATACTGCTTAACCTTTCGGGAAGAAACAATGGTTGGATCGGCGGGACGCGCATGACGCTTCCATCGGGCGCGCGCCTGCTTGATCCCCCGCATGTGAACGAGGATATGGATGCGTATGATATCCAGCCTGACGGCTGGTACTGGTGCGATGGGCCGGAGGCAGGCAAGGTGTTCACCGTTGGCAAAAAAGTGCCTGTGACCATTCCGCCGGGCCTGTATACGGATTGGATAACAGATGAGCCCAACAACGAGTGGGAAAACGAAGCCGCGCTGATGATTAAAATCAAACAACCCGGCAGTTGGAACGATGAACCGCCGCTGAAGACAGACTATATCAACGGCTATTATGTAGAATTCAGCCCCTATGGGCCCCAAAGGGATGAAAGCGCACTGTGCGTATCCGCCCCCCTGCCTGCTGTATGCGGCTGCGGGTGTCCCTGTTAGGAAAGGAGGTGCTCAAACCATGAATCCATGTTTTCCGCCATATCCCACCTGTCCTTGCGCGTGTGGGCGGGAAGGGACGCCGCGCACGGCACATGTGGCCAACGGTTCCCTGGGCTTTCGCGTGCAGGATGATCCCTGCAAAAAACACTACACCTTAACAAATATTCGCGCAAAGGGCTTTGATGTCCGTGCAGAGGGGACGCCCATTGGCATTGCAACGGCAGACCAATGGGAATGGATCACACAGGGCGAACACGCCGGCTGGTGGGGCTCCACCAACCACGCGGATGGAACGACTTCAACGTTGATTTCCGAGCCGTTCACCCTGAAAAGGCACGGAACGCTTCGATTTTCTTGGCATGTAATGGAGTATTATTTCAGTTCTCTAAGATATGTTGTCGCCAACACAGAGGGCTTCATGGTCTATAGTGCATCGATAAGAGGCGAGACAGAAGTGTTCGATGTTTCGCTTGCACTGCCGGCGGGGACGTATACCGTCACGTTCACGTATTATAATGAAAACTTTTGGCCCTATCCTGAGCAATCGGGTTATGTGCAGCATCTGCGCGTGCACGATGGTGCGCCCATGGGCATCGTTATTGTCGAGTGGCCCATGGGGCTTCATCCGCAGCATCCGGTCAATGGCCTGCAAAGGGGCTGGCTGGTGGAGGCAGCCACGCAGACCTCCGTTCGCTATAGAACGCCTGAGAATAACGATACAGCCAGCCTGATCGCCTTCCTTCGAAGCCTTCGCTTCGCCTATGAGGTTCCGGTGCAGGGCTGCATCCGCGTGCGGGTATTCACAGCAGGTAGCACGCCCAATTTCTTTGATGAGGACGGCCATCAGCACTATTGCATGTATATTAACAGAAGCACCTCATGGCTTCAGGCGTATAACCAGGCGAAGCAAATGACGGTTCATGGGCTAAACGGCGTCCTCATGTCCTGCCCCTCGCTTGCAATAGACAGACTGATGCAAACCCTCCCCGGTGCGGCACAGGGCTGGATCTCCGGCACGCGATTGCGGCTTAAATCGGGGGAACGCATCGCCAATCCCCCGTATGTGAGCGGGGATGCGGACGCCTACGACCTGGACGGCGACCAGTGGTATTGGAGCTGCGGGGATCAGGCGGGCACGGTGTTCTCCAGCGGCAAAACATGGCCTGCTGAGCTGTCGCCCTTTGCGTACGCGCATTGGTATCGTGAACAGCCCGACAATGCAAAAGGAGATGAAGCCGTCATGATCCGTGTGGTGGGCTATACCTATGGCAGTTGGAGTGACGAATCGCTCTCCGAGGGGAAGTACGGCTTCTATGCGCAGTTCAGCACCGTCCATGGACAGACAGACCAGGATGAGCTGCGCGTATGCGCACCGCTGCCGCCCATATGCTGCCGCCCAGGCTGCTGAAGGGCCTTTATAATGTAAAAATCGTGTGTAGCACAACGATTGAATGAACGGTTTGCCCAATCTGTTGACTGAATATATGATAACCCGCGATTCGATTTTTTCGGATCGCGGGCGTTTTTTCGTTCAAAGCACATGGCTTCTTTGGAAACGCATCTATACTGAATGGTTGCCCGCATCCGGCTATGATCTGGCCGACATGCCGATCATCGAATGCCATTACCCGCCAGACCATACTCCGGCCACAGCGTTGTGGGTGCCACTTATCACAACGTAGAGATCCATGCAGCCTCCTGTATTTTTCGGGAGGCTGTCTGTGTTGCAATGAATGTCTGGTGATCAATCAAATGATCAGATAGCATACCGATAAGGAGCAGCGAGCTATCTATGTGGTGGTGGTTTTGTGACCAACAATGCTTTTTTGCAGTTGTCTTTGAATTATCGTTCATCCATTATGAAAGATCGACTCTCAATAGTTGCAAAAAAGGAGCCCGTCCTTGCGGATAGACCCTGATTTTGCAATACTCTTACTTGGATGCTTCCTCGATCGCCACAGCCACAGCAACCGTCGCGCCGACCATGGGGGTGTTGTCCATAATATCCCTGTTAATATGTGGTATCCAATCGCAACTTAATGTATCTCATTGCACAAGCATGTTGGGTGGTTATTGGGTGGTAATCACCTGTTATTGCTACACATAACTCAGCGTATTTCAACGCATCTTCACGGTTGCGGACAACGGGCGGACAACGGGCGGACAACAGTCAATCGAGCAAAGGTTCTTCTACATTATTTCTCCGGGGTATCCAAGCAGCGCTTCTGTTATCCCTTCACGCTGCCCAGCGTCAACCCGGACACAAAGTAGCGCTGCAGGAAGGGGTACACCGCCAGGATGGGAATAGTGGCAATGATGATCTGCGCGCTTTTCAGCGTGCGGTCGGATAGTTCTTTGATCAGATCATAGTTATCAGACGACGCACCCAGCGCGCTCACATCCACGAACACCGTTTGCAGATAGCTTTGCAGGGGGTAGTGCGCGGCGTTGTCCATATACAAAAGGCCATCAAACCACGCGTTCCAGTGGCCCACCGTGCAAAACAGCGTGAGGGTGGCAAGGGAGGGCAACGAGCAGGGTACAAACACCTGGAACAGCACCCGAAGGTGGCCTGCACCGTCGATATGCGCCGCCTCTTCCAGTTCGGAGGGAATGCCACGGTAGAAGTTCATCAGCAAAATGATGTTCCACACCGGCACGGTGGAGGGCAAGATCAGCGCCCAGATGGAATCCATCAGCCCGATCTGGTTGATCAGCACATAGGCCGGGATCATGCCGCCGGAAAACAGCATGGTGAAAAAGAAATACCACATGTAAATCTGCCGCCCGGGGAATTTATCGCTGGTTTTGGACAGCGGGTATGCCAGCAGCACGGTGAGGAACATATTGAGCGTCACGCCCAGCACCACGCGCTTGATGGACACGCCAAAGGCCGTCCAGAAGGGTGCCTTGGTCAAGAGATATTCATAGCTGCTCAGCGTGAACCCCTTGGGCCAGAAATACACCGCGCCGCTGGATGCCATTGCGTTGGAGGACAGCGACAGCGCCAGCACATTGAGGAACGGCAGCAGGCAGGTGAGCGCGATCAGCCCCAGCAAAATGATGTTGAAGATATTGAAGATTTTTTCGCCCCGTGTTCTTTTGATGTTCATGACAGGCTCTCCTTCCTCAGAAAATCTGATAGTCGAACTTTTTATAGGCGGTGTAATACGTCACAGAGATCAGCAGCATGGACACCACGCTTTTGAACAGCCCCACCGCCGTGGCCGGGCCATACTGCGCCCCGCCGATACCCATGCGGTACACCAGCGTATCGATGATATCGCCGGTCTCCAGCACGGAGGAATTGTACAAGTTATAAATCTGGTCAAAGCCCGCGTTCAGGATGTTGCCCATGTTGAGCACAGCCAGCAGAATAATGGTCTGCTGCATGCCGGGCAGCGTCACATGCCGGGTCTGTTTCAGGCGGCCCGCGCCGTCAATGGCCGCCGCCTCGTATAGCTCGTGATTGATACCGACGATGGTGGACATATAAATGACCGTGCCAAAGCCAAAGCCCTTCCATACATCGGTGATGATCATCGTGAAGGGGAACCAATTGGGGTCGCCCAGGAAGAAAATCGGCGTGATGCCAAGCTTTGAAAGCAGCAGGTTGACAATGCCGCGCGAGGGCGAAAGCAGATCAATAAACACGCCGGACAGTATGACCCACGACAGAAAATGCGGGAAATAAATCACCGTTTGCACCGTGCGCTTGTACCAGCGCACCCGAAGCTCGTTCAGCAGCAGCGCCACGATGATGGACGTCAGCGTGGACAGCACAATTTTGCCCACCGCCATGATCACGGTGTTGCGCAGCACATTCAGGGTGTTGGGCAAGGACAATATGAAATCAAAGTTGTCCAGCCCCACCCACTTCTGGTTGCCAAACAGCCCCAGCGCGGGCTTGAACTTTTGAAAAGCGATCACGATGCCCGCCATCGGAACATAGGAAAAGATGGCAAGCAGCACTACGCCGGGCAGCATCATCGCGTGCAGCGGCCAGGTGCGTTTGAAGGAAGGGCGTTTTTCCAAGGTGCGCAACGGCAATTCACTCCTTCTGCCGAAAAAATGAAAATTCATTTTTTCGGGGTACATCATTTTGTTGTGATGCTACGCATCACGGGCTCAAAATGATAGAGGAAGCGGCATTACAGCCGCTCCTCGGGGCGGCGAAGCCACCCCTGCGGATTAAATATGAAGGAGCCGCGGCCCCTTCATACATCCCCTAAGAAAACAGAAGCAACAGGCATGGGGCTGCCGCTTGTTACGGCAGCCCCTCAAGATTCTGATACTTATTCGTGGTTCGCTTGGTACCAGGCATTCACTTCGTCTTCAATCTTCTGCCCGCCAGCGTTCGTGTAGTCCTGTACAAACTTGTCAAACCCTGCATCCACATCAGCCTTGCCGGTGATGATCTGGGTGTAGGCAGTCTTGCGCACTTCGCTGAGGGAGCCGCCGCGCATGGCCTGGGTTTCGGTAGGCACAGCCACATAGGCGTTCTGGATGATCTTGCCGGGGGTGGATACCAGGTATTCCAGCACCGTGCCCGCGGTGTGCTCGCCCGGGCCCCACATGGTGCGGGTGGCCCAGTTGTCCAGCGTGCCGTCATAGTAGCGGCGGCAATAGCTGTCCAGATCGTCCGGGGTGATCTCGCCCGCCCACACGCGCTTCATCTCGCGGTAGGGGCGCAGGTTGAGGTCGGCTTCCAGGATGTTGAGCGGGCCCAGCTCGCGCACACCCTGCACGCCGTGCTCGGCATCGTCGCCGTAATAGTCGTACTCATTGGTTTCGCCATACAGTTTTTCAACATACAGGTTGATCAGGTATGCCGCGATCTCCGGATGCGCGAAATTCTTGTTCACCACCAGCGCCTTGGTGAGCGCGGATTGCGTCATGGTGACGGCCGGCTCGCCCGCAGTGGTGGATGGGAAGGGATAGCAGTTCCATTCCACATCGGGGTACAGATCATGCATCGGCCCCGTCACATCCAGCGGCATCCAGTGGAAGCCCATCACCACGCCCACTTTGCCGTTGGTGACCAGCTCTTTGGCCTGGGAGAAGGGCTTGACAACAAACTCTTTGTCGATCCAGCCTTCTTTGTACATCATATTCAGTGTGCGTAGCGCTTCCTTGGCTTCGGGCTGGGTGGCGCCATACACCAGTTTGCCATCCTTTTCCACAAACCCGTTGGGGTACGCGCCAAACATCCAGAAGAAGCCCTCCAGCTGCGTCCACAAATCCTTGTCCACATACATGGCATAGGTGTCGTCAACGCCGTTGCCGTCGGGATCGTTCTTCACAAAGGCTTCCATGATCTTGAGCAGGTCGTCCACAGATTCCGGATCTTCAAGACCCAGCGCTTCCATCCAGTCGGCGCGGATGTACATAAAGCGCAGCGTGTCATACACGCTGGTCACCTGCGGCAGGCCGTACAAGCGGCCGTCGATCATCATGGACGCCTTGGCACCGCCGCCATCGGCCTCCAGAATTTTCTTGGCCAAGGGCGAGAGGTACTGCTCGTAGATCTCGGTCATATCCCAGATCATATCGCCTTCCTGCAGCTCCGCCATATCGCTCAAAGACGCGAGGAAGATATCGGGGATCTTGCCGGACGCCAGCATCATCTGCGTTTTGGTGTCGTAGCTGTCGCCAGCGGTGGCCACGAATTTGTAGGTGATGTTGATGCCCAGCTCTTCGCGGTACAGGTCAAGCCAGCGGTTGCTCTCGGCGGTCTCACCCAGGGTGGCGTATTTGGTGGCGTGATCGGGCCAGATGGACTTGGTCATCTGCACATCAATGGGCGTTTCAAACTTCGTCCAGTACGTAGCTGCTTCTTCGGCTACGGCTGCGGGCGGCAGCGATACCAGCAGCATCAGCGCCAGCACTGTTGCCAGGATTTTTGACGATTTTTTCATGTTTGTTCCTCCTCATCGCACAAAAGGCGTTCTATCCAGTATCACAGCATCGATATTCACATCAGGCCCGGCGCTGAGCATCACGGTGTTAAGCCCGGCATTCAGCGATACCCGCACAGCCGCCATCACGCAATCGCCTGCGTCCCCGGAGCGGGAGGCGTTGACCGGTACGATCGCGCCGCCGTTCACACGGATAAACAGCGCGCTTTGCTCCGGCCCGCCGTTGGTGTGGCGGATATACAGCGCATACTGCCCGGCCTGTTCCACATTCAGCACCAGCAGGCTGTTCTCGGAGGATTTTTCAAAATGCACGGCCTTGCCTCCGGTGATATCCACAACCGACGCACCGGCGCTGAGGATGCCATCCTCGGCCTCAATCAAAATGCGGTCCACCACTTCACCAGAGGGCAGCGGGATCAGGGTATTAAGCGGCAGCGGCCCTTCAATATACGGCGTGTCATCCACCCATTCCACTTTTTGCGCGCGCACATTGCGGTCCCAGCCAGAGTTTGACGCCTTGGCTGCGTGGTAAATCACCCAATCCTCAGTTCCATCGGGGGATTTGGTAAAAGACGCGTGGCCGGGGCCATACACGTGGCCCTCGAGGTTGGCCTTCAAAATGGGCTCAGGCAACTTTTCCCAGTTTTCCGCCACCATGGGGTCGTCCCCCGTAAGGCGAATAGCGCCCAGCACATAATCGTCCGATTTGGAGAAGTTACCGGCATACACGCAGTACACCGTGCCTTCGGGGGATATCAGGACGGCCGGGCCCTCGTTCTGGGGCAGCACGCTCATTTCCCAGTAATACTCAGGCTTGGAGATCATCACGCGCTCGGTGCTGATCACCTGGGTAGGGTCGCCCTGTTGAAGTTCCGCGATATACAGGTACTGCTTCCACAGGGAAGTGCCCTGCGCCTCGCTTTTCCAGCCCGACCAGATGTGGAAGATGCGGCCATCCCCGTTCTCAAAAAACGTGCCGTCAATCGCCCATTGGTCGTCTGGCAAATCCAGCTTGCCCGCATACGTCCATGTGCCCATGGCATCGTCCGTATCGCTTTTGACCACGTACATGCGGTGCTGGCGGTTGTCGTTATCATAGTCCGCCGCATAGAATGCGTACCAGTGCCCCTGATAAAAATGAAGCTCTGGTGCCCACAGCTCGGTCTGGTCGTTATCCAATCCCAGATAAATCAGCTTCTCGGTGCCGCCCTGGCCCATCAGGCCGCTGATGGTGTCACTTTTTGTGACGGAGATATGCCGGCCACGGGAGTGGGTATAATAGTAATATCCGTCATGCCAGGTCAGCCACGGGTCGCCCAGCATAAAATCCACCTGAATGGGGTTGTAAAACCCTTCATTGAAGGGCACGAAAGGCGTCTCTTTCATTTCAACCTCTTGCGCACAGGCGAAAAGCGGCATGCACAAAATGCCGATGAGCCATAGGATCCAGACTTCTTTCAAATGCTTCCTGATCTGCATGCCGTTTCACATCCTCCAGCTTTCATGATGATCCATGAATAGAAAACGCGGCGGAAGGGCCATCCATTCCGCCGCGAGGGAGTTTTTATTCGACCTTCGTGGCCTCGTACAGGGCGGTAATTTCATCCGCGGTCAGGGCGCGGGTCCAAGCGCTGGCATCATCCACCACGGCGTTGAGGGAGGCGGGGCCCCAGAAAGAGGAGCCGATGCGGAACAGGTCGAGCCCGAGGTCTGCAGGTTTCACGGTCTGCGCTTCGGCGGCCTTGAGCGCACCATTGACATACAGGCTCATGGTTTCGCCGTCCATCACGGCAGTGACCATCACCCATTCGCCGGTGGGCAGGGCGCTGTCGGATTTTACATACACGTCGGCATTGTAGAAGCCGCCGTCAAAGGTCAATACATCGCCTTGCTCGTTATCCAGCGCTACCACCTTGATGTGGCCGTTCGCACCGGACATACCAAACAGCAACACGCCGGCGCCGGTTTCGTTGTAGTTGTCGGCGTCCATCAGGCCAGGGCCGCGCCAGTACACCCAGATGTTGAGGGTGAGCGCCTCGGCAGCGGAGATCAGCGCACCGTCAAAGCGCACATGGGTTTTGTAGCCGGCAAAGTCCAAGCCCTGGCCATGCAGGCCTTCCGTCCAAATCGCGGGATACACCAGTTTTTCTACTTCGCCGGCAAACATGGCGGCGTCTTCGCTGAAGTTCTCTTCTTCGTCTACCAGCACGATGCGGTCGTCTTCCCAGGCGGCCATGGCGGGAATGGCCATCAGCACCATCAGAAGTGCCAGCAACATGGAAATGATACGTTTGCTCATACGGGATACCTCCTCCAAAATTGTTTCTTTCTATACGATAGCGGCAGCGCCGCTTACGCCCGATTTTTCCCCTGCATCATGTGAATATATTTATTATAAATCATTGCCTTGACAAAGAAAGAAAAAAACCTTATTCTTATAGACAAAAACATACTATTTCGGAGGCAGCTATGCTCGTTTATCAACGCGACAATTCCACGGGGCAGGATCACATCCAGATAGACATCTATCAGGATTTTCAGTTCTTCCCGCATTTTCACAGGGACTTGGAGTTTTTCCTGGTGCTGGAGGGCGAAATTGAGGTGATGGTGCGCGGCAGAACGGAGAGCGCACGCCCCGGTGAAATGGGGCTGATCTTCTCCAACGAGGTGCATACCTACCACACGCCTCAGACCTCGCGGGTGCTGATCTGTCCGTTTTCGGGCAGCCTGGTCAGTTCCTTCATGCGCGAAACAGAAGGGCTGACCGGCACCAAGACGGTGGTGCCCTGCGGCGAAGCGCTGGCGGCCTACATCATCAGCTGCTATCAGGACGAGAAAACGCCGGATAAATTGACGTTAAAGGGCAGTTTATACGCCCTTTGCGCCCGTTATTTGCAGTGCGCGCCACTCACCGAGCGCAAAAAAGGGAATGACGAATTGCTGCACAGGTTGCTCACCTATGTGGAGGAAAACTACCGCGAAAACATCACCATGAAGAGCGCCGCCAAAGAGATTGGCTATGACGAAAACTATTTATCGCGGTATTTCCACCAGATGGTTGGCATGAATTTCCGCCGGTTTGTGAACCAGTACCGCATCGAATATGCCTGCAACTTAATAGAGGAAGACAGCATGCGCCTGTCTGATATCGCGCTGGAATGCGGGTTTCAAAACATCCGCAGCTTCAACCGCGCGTTTATGGACACCTTAGGAGACACGCCCTCGGCCTATGCGCGCAGCAATATACAAGGCAAAAAGTGAGATTTTTGGGATCTCGGAAATATTATATTCCATGTTCTCTCAATTCTTTATTGGACAGTTTTTGTCCACTACGCAATTGTTTTTGACTTTAACCCCGCCCCAACAAACTCTATAATGATATTAAGCACAAAAAGAGAGTGAGGGATTGCCGTGGACTGCGTATCCATCGATTTTGGCCATTCCAGGGGCATTATCAACCGCAATATTTATGGTCATTTTGCCGAGCATATCGGCGGCGTGATATATGACGGGCTGTATGTGGGCGAGGACAGCAAAGTGGAAAATATCCGGGGGTTTCGCAAATCCCTGGTGGATAGCTTCAAAAAAATCAACCCGCCGGTGGTGCGCTGGCCGGGCGGCTGCTTTGCCGAGATTTATAACTGGCGCGATGGCATTGGTCCCAAAGCGAACCGTCCCCGCCGGGTGAACTGGTGGTATTATTGCGACGGCCGCGTGGAAAGCAACCAGGTGGGCACCCACGAATTTATGGAATTTGTGCGTATGGTGGGGGCAGAGCCTTATTTTGCCGCCAATATGACGGGCACGACGCCCCTTCACATCCGCGATTGGATCGAATATTGCAACTTTTCTGCGGGGCTGACAACCCTTGCGGACGAACGCGCAGCAAACGGCGATGCCGCGCCCTTTGGCGTACGCTACTGGGGTATTGGCAATGAAAACTGGGGCGGCGGCGGCCAGATGTCGCCCGAAATGTGCGCCCGCGAATACGTAAAATACACCACCATCTGCCGAAGCCTCGGTGTGAAAGACCTGCGCTTCATCATGTGCGGTGCCAACGGGCACGACGTGTGGTGGACGCGGCGGCTGATGCAGGAATGGCAAAAGCGTCCCTGGCAGGAAGTGCCCACCTACGGCATGAGCGTCCATTACTACACCAACTGGCTGTCCGGCCAGGACGACCTGAACTTCACCGAAGAAGGCTGGTATGACGAGCTTCGCCGCGCGGATTATATGCGCAATATCATCGACGATCACCGTTCTGCGATGGATGAGTTTGACCCGGAGCGTAAAATCAAGCTGATCGTGGATGAGTGGGGCAACTGGCACAAAGAGGGCACCGGCCCCAGTGGCGGCAAGAACCTGTTTGAGCAGCAAAGCAACATGCGCGATGCGCTGGTGTGCGCCCTGACGCTGAATATCTTCAACAACCGCTGCGATGTGGTGGATATGGCGAACATCGCCCAGCTGTGCAACAACCTGCACTCGCTGTATCTCACTGAGGGTGAGCATTTTGTGGAAACGCCCAACTATTTCGTGTTCGATTTCTTCAAAACCCATCAGGATGCCAAACAACTGCCCACCATCGTGCACAGCGCCCTGCGGGAAAAGGCCGGTGCCGCGCCCATGGAATCGCTGTCCGCATCGGCCTCTGTGAAGGATGGCGTAATGACCCTGACCCTGGCCAACCTCAGCCTCACTGAAAGCAAGGATGTATCCCTCAAGGGGCTACAGGGCCAGGTGCAGGGCACGGGCGAAATGCGCGTCCTGTGCGCCGCCGACCCCGCCACCGTCAATACCTTCGACAACCCCACCGCCATTGCACCTGTTTGCAATGCCATCACACTGCGGGACGGCGACAGCGTGCATGTGCCCGCCGCCGCTGTTGTCAGCATCACCCTGCGCCTGGCCTGAAAAAAGGAGAATCACCATGACGGAGCGTATCATCGCCCTCAAAGCAGCCCAATGGCAAAAGCAGCATCACGCCTTCCGGCGGGCAGACTGCCCCGATCCCGCGCCGTACCGTCAGCAGGGCATGACCGATGCGCAGCGTACAACGGCGCGCCTTGCGCTGGCGCTTGTCAGCGAGACGCCGTGCCTGATGGAGGGCGAGATCATCGCCTTCACCCGCACAGTCAAGAATCTGCCGCCCATCTACAGCGATGAAGAATGGGCGAAGATCAAAGCGGGCCATTACATCCACGAAAACGGCAATGTGTGCAATCTGTCCCCCGGCTATGAAAGTGTCATTCGGGACGGCCTGTTGGCCTACCGCGAAAAGCTGGGCGCGGGCGAATACCACGCCTGCATGCAAAAGAGCATTGATGCCGTGCTTGGCCTGACCGCGCGCTATGCCAAGCTGGCGCGGGAGCTTGATGACGAGGTGCTGGCAAACGTGCTGGAGCGCGTGCCCGCATACGGCGCACGCAGTTTCCGCGAGGCGCTGCAATCGCTGCGCATTTTGCACTTTGCGATGTGGTGCGAGGGCGATTACCACAACACCCTCGGGCGCTTCGACCAGTACATGATGCCCTATTTGCAGCAGGATTTAGACAGCGGTGCGCTGACGAAGAACGAAGCGTTTGAGCTTCTGGAAGCCTTTTTCCTTGCCTGCAACCGCGACAGCGATCTGTACCCCGGCATGCAGCAGGGCGATAACGGCCAGAGCATGGTGCTGGGCGGCATCACAAAAGACGACAAAGACGGCTACAACCTGTTATCCGAAATGTGTCTGCACGCCAGTGCGGAGCTGTGCTTGATCGACCCGAAGATCAACCTGCGCGTCAGCCAGAATACTCCCCTGTCTGTATATGAACTCGGCACGCAATTGACCAAGCTGGGCCTTGGCTTTCCGCAATACGAGAACGACGATGTGGCCATCCCCGGCCTCATGCGCCTGGGCTATCAGGAGGCCGATGCCCGCGATTACGCCATGGCAGCCTGCTGGGAGTTTATCATTCCCGGCAAGGGCATGGATATTCCCAACATTGGCGCGATGCCCTTTGCCAACCTCACCGATGCCGTGCTGCGCAGCGCAAAGCCCGGCAGCACGATGGCCGATATACTGGCCGACATCCAGGCGCGGGTTTTTGCCAGTGTGCGGCAGACCGCCGCTGCCGTGCAGAATCTTTATGTGATCCCCTCGCCCTATCTTTCGTTGTTTTTCGATGGGTGTGTGGAGCAAGCGCGGGATATTTCGCTCGGCTGCGTGTACAACAATTACGGCTTGCATGGCACCGGGCTGGCCCCGGCGGCGGATATGCTGGCCGCTGTAGAAAGCGCCGTGAACAACCACGGCTATACTCTGCCGCAAATCATTCAGGCCCTGGAGGATAACTTCGAGGGCCACGATGCGCTTCGCCACCTGCTCAAATACCAGTCCCCCAAGATGGGCAATGACGATAACGCCGCCGATGGTTATGCTGTGCAGTTGCTGGATATCTTCGCCCATGCGGTGGAGGGCATCAAAAACGAGCGCGGTGGCATATACCGGGCAGGCACAGGCTCTGCCATGTATTACATCTGGCACGCCAATCAGCTGGGCGCAACGGCCGACGGCCGGGAACAAAGCGTGCCGCTGCCTGCGAATTACGCGCCCTCGCTGAACATCAAGCTGAACGGCCCCTTGTCGCTGATCAAATCCTTCACCAAGCCCAACCTGAAAACGGTGATCAACGGCGGGCCTTTGACGATCGAATTTTCCGACACGGTGTTTCGAAGCGGCGAATCCATCGAGAAGGTAGCGCAGCTCGTGCGCCTGTTTGTGCAGCTGGGCGGCCATCAACTGCAGCTGAACACCGTCAGCCGGGAGCAACTGCTGGACGCGCAGCGGCACCCCGAAAAATACCGCAACCTCATCGTGCGCGTATGGGGCTGGAGCGGCTACTTTGTGGAGCTGGACGCCTGCTATCAGGACCATATCATCAGCCGCGTGGCGCTGACACTGTAAGCGCCATGAGCAGCGGCGTAGTATTTGACATCAAAGAATTTGCCGTATTTGACGGCCCGGGCATCCGCACCACAGTGTTCCTCAAGGGCTGTCCCTTGCGCTGCCAGTGGTGCCATAACCCCGAGGGGCTGTCGCCGGAGCCTCAGCTAATGACCAGCCCCGGTGCGTGCACCCACTGCGGTGCATGCAAAAAAGTATGCCCGCACGAAAGTTGCACCGCGTGCGGCGCGTGTATCCCCGCCTGCCGCCTCGGCCTTCGCCGCATCTGCGGCCAAACATATACGGCTACCGCGCTGGCGGCGCGGCTGATGAAGGATGCGCCGCTACTGCTGCAAACGGGCGGCGGCATCACGTTTTCCGGCGGCGAGCCGCTGCTGCAGTGGCCTTTTGTGGCCGATGTGATCGATCTAATGCCCGGCGTGCACATTGCTATAGAGACTTCCGGCTATGTGCCGGATAGCGTATTTGAGTCCGCCATGGGAAAAGCGTCCCTCATTATGATGGATATCAAGCTGATGGACGCGCAAAAGCACCGGCATTATACCGGCGTTGATAACGCCGGTATTTTGCGTCACGCCGCCCTGCTGTGCCAAGGTAGCACGCCCTTTATCATCCGCATTCCCCTGATCCCGGGCGTCAACGACAGCCCGGAAAACCTCGATGCCACGGCGGCTTTCATTGCCGGAGCGAAGAAGCTGATACGGGTGGAACTGCTTCCCTACCACCAGACGGCGGGCGCAAAATACGAAATGGCCGGCATGCAGTACCGGCCGGAGTTTGATGTGCATCAGCCGCCCCTGGCCACCACAGAGCCTTTTGAGCGCCGCGGCATTCAGGTGACTGTGTTATGAAGTATGCTAGAGCAAATTTCGAAAACGTAGCGGGTAGATTTGCGAGAGATTTTGCCGCCTCGCTAAGCTGAGGAAGTGCAGCGTAGCAGCGCTACGCTAAACGTATGAAGCAACGCGAGGCGGCAAAAGATCCACAAAGATGCCCGCTACGGTTGATGAAATTGCTCTAGTTTGTGCTTTACTTTCCGCTGCGTTGGGGGTATCATTTCCTTAATAATCAAGGATTAGGAGTGACCGGGATGGAGCGTATGGCATGGAAGGGGCGCATCAAGCCCCATTGCAAAGCGGAATATATCAAGCGGCATGATGAAATCTGGCCCGAAATGGTGGCACTTTTGAAGGCAGCGGGCATCTGCAACTACACGATCTTTTGCACAGGCGACGAGCTGTTTGGCTATTACGAGTGCGAAAAGGGCATCGCGTATGCCGAGGGCGTGCAGGCGGGCAGCGCCGTGGTGGACAGATGGAATGACTCCATGAAAGACATTCTGGAGCTTGAGATGGACAGGGAAACGGGCGCACAGCCAAAGTTGGAAGTGGTGTTTCGTTTGGACTAGAGAAAATTTCGAAAACGTAGCGGGTGGATTTGCGAGAGATTTTGCTGCCTCGCTAAGCTGAGGAAGTGCAGCGTAGCAGCGCTACGCTAAACGTACGAAGCAACGCGAGGCGACAAAAGATCCGCAAAGATGCCCTCTACGGTTGATGAAATTGCTCTAAGAAATGCCGCATCGAAAAACACTTCGGTGCGGCATTTTTGTCTACAAAATCACAAGCGCATAGGGCGGCAGCGCAATATCCAGCGGGCCCTCTTCTGTTTCAATCCGGGTGTGCTGCGCTGTGCTGGCATTGTTGATCACTGCCAGCTTTTTTTGCTGCGCAAACCACGCGCATTCCGTCAACGGATTGGAGGGCACATACCGCGGCAGCAGCGGCACATGGGCCGCATGCAAAATAAGGTTTTGCAACAGGCGCGTATTCGCCTCACTATACCGGTAAGAAGAAAGATAGATGCCCTTGCCCTTGCCAACCGCATTCTCCACCAGCAGCGGCACGCCATCCGCCGCATAAAGCACCTGCGCACTGCAATCCGCCAGGCGCACATCCTTGCGCACGGGGATCGCCGTCCCCTGCGGGATCAGTTCGTTTTCCGCTACATCAAATTGCCATTTTCCGTGGCAATGATACCGGCCATCATCTATATCCACACCCAGGATGTGGCTGAGTCGCAGGTATGTATCATAGCCCGCCAACGCGGACGGCTCGCCGATGCCAATCACAGCGCCGCCCTGATGGGCAAATGCCGTCACGGCCTCCACCGCCCTGTCCTCGCGCCAGCAACCGCCGCCGCTCCACGCCGTGCCCGCTTGCCCGGCGATGATCAGCACATCGATGCCCTCCGGCACGCCCTGTGCAATGTCTTCAAAGCTGACGAACGACACATCGAACGCCAGGCCGGACAGGCTTTCCAGCACGTGGATCAGATCGTGCGCATCGGTTTCGTGGAAGTGCCCAGACAATGTCCACGCGCGAAGCGCCCCATACGCCGTCAGGATGCCCACCCTGGGGCGGAGGGATTGCGGAGCACCGTCTTGGTGAAGATCGCGCAGGATGCGAAACTCCTCCGCAATCTCCGCGATGCAATCCACAAAATCCGGGAAGCCCTCCGTCAAGTGCAAATAGCCGCCCAGGCCAATCCGGTCCACAGGCTGGCGAAGTAGCGCGCGGCGCACATGCATCCAATATTGCCGGGCGTCGCGGGTAGGGTCGCCGCCCTTTTTGAAGGTGGGCAATCCGCCAAGGCCCACGGGGAAAAGATACGGGTGCAGGCGAATCTCGTGCGTATCGCACAGCGCATTGGCGCACAGCCGCACCTCAAAGCCCGAAAACACACATTTGATCAGCCCGTCAAAGCCAAACTCCGGGAAACGCTTGCCGCTGGGCTCCAGCCCGATCCAGCTATCATCATAAAACACATAGGCTTTTTTGCCGTAGCGGTGGGTGATATCCACCAGCTTCCTGGCCTCGCGGATCACGAGGTCATTGATAAACGCCATCCAATCGCGCTTCTTCGCGTCCGGCACAGTGTGGCCGGGGCGGCGAAGCCCCTTGTTGGCAAAGTCGCTCAGCGTCATCGGGTAGCCATATCGCGCCTCGAACTGGCGCAGTGCGCGGGGGCTGACGGTGAAATCATAGCTCGACCAATCGGTGAACAGATGCCGGTTGCGCTCCGATGCGCCCCAGATCCAGGCAAAATTATAGAATAGCGATGTGAAGCGCACCACGCTGGTTTGCGGATGCTGCCGGCACCAAGCCTCCATCCAGCCGGTCAGATAATCCATGGTGTCCGGCTCAACGGGGTCAATCTGCATCAAATGCTCTTTTGTCCAATGGTTGGTGGTGTGGTTGTACATCGATATTTCTTCCCAGATGCGGTAGGCGAAAAAATACACCGCATACCGGTGCCACTGTGCACCCTGCACGTGCACCATGCCATCCGCATAGTGCCAGGTGTTCAGGGGCTGGTTGCTGGTCAAATCAACCACCTGCCAGTACGCCCGGGATTCTTCGCAGTCGTTCAGTTCAAACTGCTGATCAAAAAAATCCGTCATCAAATCGATCGCCAGCGCCTCGCCGGACTGCACCCGCGGCGCAGTGCACAGCACCGTTTGCTGGCGGCAATGGGGGTGCGACACCGCAAAGGCATTATGCTCCCGAATGACGCACAGCGTGGAATAAATATCATAGCCCGCAGCCAATATTTCGGATGAAAGCGCCGTGCCGTCGCTATCGCGAATCACATCCGCGCCCCATTTTTGCGCAAGCTCAAGCGTGAGCGCCTCATAACCTGCCTCGCCGGGCAGGGTAAAGCCCCCTTTTTGCTTTGCCATGGTTATTACACACCTTCCCTGGTATTTGCAAGGAAGACCAGCGCCAGCCCTTGCCCCCAGCCTTGAATCCACTGTTTGGGGATGCTTCGGTAGCCATCCAGATCGCGCATCACGGCGGTGCCGCCGGATACGTTCAGCACCCGCCCATCCGCAGAAATATTGTTCAGCACGCCTTCCAGCGCTTTGCTGATATACTTTTTATGTAAAGGGTTTCGTCCCTCCACCATCGCGGCCGCAATGCCGCAGGAGGCGGACACTTCCTCATAGCTCTCGTCGTCATTCAGCACTGTGTGCCACAGCCCGTTTTCTGTTTGCAGGGTTTTAATCGCCGCCAGTTGATCGCGCAGCGAGCATTCCACGTCCATCGCGGCGGGGTACAGATACCAATCGAACACCGAGGGCTTGACCCGCGACATCGTGTACGCCGCCCACGCGTTTGCCCGCGCCCAATAAAAGCCGGACATATGGTCTTTGTTGATGTTGTTATAGCCATGATACCACAGGGCCGTTTCGGGGTTTTGCAAATACCTGATATGCCAGTGCCACTGGCTGAGCGCATCGGTGATGAGGGCGCGGTCGTCCAACTGCACGCCCACGCGCAGCATAAAATACGCAGCCATGAACAGCGTGTCTGCCCACGCCTGCTCTGGGAAGTCGTTCTTGGCGGATACGGTGTGCTGCAGCACGTTGTCGCCAAAGCGCAGTGCGCTGTGCTGCAGGTAGTCGAGCTTGGAGAGCACGATTTGCCAGTATTTTTCGTCTTTTGTGGCGTTATACAGCGTGATCAGGCAGTGCCCCATCGCGCAGGCGTTCACCGTCCACACGGGCGGCAGCCCCACCGCAATCAACTCGTCTATGCGGTTTTGCAGCAGTAGGAGGTATTCTTCGTTTCCGGTTTTCTCGTATGCCTTGGCGACGCCATAATACGCAACGCCGCCCGGCCAATCCCACGTCAGATCCATATTCATGGTTTTGCGCACAATGCTGTCTATGGCTTGATCGATCTTATTCATGATACAGATCCTCCGGTGTTTTCTTATAACGGGGGGCTGCATGTGCAATACGCGCAGCCCCCCGTGATAGTCTTACGAGAGTGATTATTTGGGCAGCTTGGTGGTGTTGCCGGCTTCGTAGGCTTCCAGGCGCGCATCGATGATCTCCTGATAGCCAGCATCCAGGTACTCCTTTGCAAACTGGGCATACAGCGCATCGAAATCAGCGGGATCGGCCTTGACGAGCTTCACATAGTATTCCTTCCACAGGCTGAGCAGCGTGGCCGTGTACTCGCTCTCCGCATCCAGCGCAACCGCAAACACGGGATCGGTGTACGCCTGGCCGGCATCCGCGATATCCTTGAGGGCATAGTAGTTGTCGATCAGAGCCTGGGTGAAATCCTGGGGCAGGCCCTTGGGCGAGATGGCGGCGATGGACTGCTCGATGGTGCCCAGCTTCTTGGAGGCGTGCACCAGGCAGGTCATGTCGATGTTCATGTTGTGGTTCAGCATTTCGGTGCCGCGGTAGTCGCCATCCACGATGGGCAGGCCGTCTTCGCCCAGCACATAGGTGACGCCTTCAACGCCGTTCTCCAGCACATACAGCACGTCGGGGTTGAGCATCCAATCCATCAGCATCCAGGCAGCCTTCAGCTGATCCTGCGTGGCATAGCTGGAGAAGCCCACGATCATGCCAAACGCGTTGTCAGAGCGCATCTGTGCAACGGGCACAACGCCTTCTTCCACCGCAACGGTGGTGGTTTCAATGGCCAGCTTGGCATCGGGGTTGTTCTCATAGAACGCCTTCAGCCAGTCCACATTGGCAGACATGTAGCCGCCATACTTGTACAGCTTGCCATTGATGAAATCGGCCTGCATATCGGACGCCTGCGCGCCGGACATATCCGCGGTGCCAAGATCAAACTCGGTGGAATAATAGCCCTTGGCGTATTCCGCATTGGTGCGGCGAAGCAGCCTCTCCGTGGGCTTCCAGGACAGGGAGGAGGTGCCCAGCGTGGAGTGCATCGCCCATTCCACTTCGTCCACGGGGAAATCGCGGAAGGAGTAGTTGCGGGAATACGCATCGGCGGGCACGGTGAGGCCGATGGGGGCCTTGTCGGTCAAGCCGGCGGCGATGATGGCGTCAATCGCGGCGGTGAACTCGGCATAATTGGTGGGGTTTTGCATGCCGACGGCTTCCAGCCAGTCCAGGCGCACGAAGGTGGCATAGGTGTAGGTGGTGTTGTAGTAGGGGCGCTCGGACAATACAAAGAAGGTTTCGCCGTTGATGTCGGTGTAGCCCAGCTGGTTGTTGGTTACCATCGCCTGATAGTAGTTGGGTGCAACGGCCTTGAAGGCTTCCAGATCGATGACCTGCATCGCGCCCTCAGATGCCCACTGGGCGACCTTCGGATAGTCGTATTCCATCATGATGGTGGGGGTTTCTTCGCCCGCGATCAGCAGCGCGTACTTGGTCATCACATCGCCGCGGGGGATGGCGACATACTGCACATCGATGTTGTACTTATCGCCAAATTCTTTCTGGATCCACTGCGTCCAGTAGTTGTCGTCAACCGCGGGATAGCCAGCCTTGCCGCGGTCATACACGGGCACGGTGATGGTCACGCGCTTTGCAAAGGGTTCCCAGTCCGCCGCCACATAGGCTTCTTGCGCCGATGCGAAGCAAGGAGCGGCCAGCGCCAGCAGCAATACCAGCGCCAGAACCATGGATAAGGTCTTTTTCATGAGATACATCCTCCTCTTATTCTTTATAATTCACAGCGCCCTCGGCGCTATGTAATTACCGGATCAACCCTTCACCGCGCCAATCATCACGCCGCGCACAAAGTGCTTTTGCACAAACGGATAGATGCACAGGATGGGCAGTGTCGCAAACATAACAGCCGCGCTGCGCAGCACCTCGGGCGTGGACTGCGAGGCCGAGCCTTCGGACATCGAAATCGCATCAGAGCCGGACGAAATGACCATGTTATACAAAAGATACTGTATGGGCTGCAAAGATTTCTTGGTGATGAAGTATTTGGCGTCCGCATACGCGTTCCACCGCCCCACGGCATAGAACAGGCACAGTGTGGCCAGGATGGGCTTGGACAGCGGCAGCACAATCTTGTAGAGGATCTGGAAGTTCGACGCGCCGTCCAGGAAGGCCGCTTCTTCCAGAGAGTCCGGAATGGTGGACTGGAAAAACGATTTCATGATCAGCATATTGTAGGGCGAGAAGCACAGCGGCAGCACCAGCACCCACATGGTGTTATTCAGCTTCAGGGATTTAAGCAGCAGGTATTCAGGGATCAGCCCTGCCGAAAAATACATCGTGAACATCACCAGGAAGGAAAAGAACATGCGGCCCTTCAATCGCCTTTTGCTCAGCGGATAGGCGGCGCAGATGGTGATGATCATGCCAATCACAGTGAAAAGAATGGTGACATAGATGGTGTAGATCATCGAATAGGTGAGCTGCCCATCCCGGAAAACGGTTTGGTATGCGTCGAAGTTTAAGCCGATCGGCCACAGAAATACCTGCTTGCTCAGCACTGCGGTGTTGCTGGACAGAGATTTGGACATCAGATGGATGAAGGGCACAACGCACGCCAGGCACAGCAGCACAATCACCGTGATGATGATAAAATCGCCTATGCGGAAGGGATTGACCTTGGAAAAACCGATGGCGCTTTGGTTTTCTTCGCGCTCGATTTGTTTTTCGCGTTTTTTGCTTTGTGATATGGGCATCGTCTCTCCCCCCTTCGTCTATAGTAAGCCGTCGTCGCCCAGGCGCTTGGCCACCCAGTCCGCCGCCAGCACCAGCAAAAGCCCCGTCAGAGATTGGAACAGGCCCACCGCCGTGGCGCGGGAGAAGTTAGACCCTGCCAGCCCTTTTTCGTAGATATAGATGGCCAGCTGATAGCTTGCATCGCGCACCTGCACATTGGCAAAGGAGTCGATCCGCTCGAAGTTCGAGCCCATCACGCGCCCCAGATTCATAATCAGCAGCGTGACCATCGTGGGGCGGATGCCGGGCAGCGTGACATGCCAGATCTTGCCCAGCCTGCCCGCGCCGTCCACCGTGGCGGCCTCGTAAAGCTCTGCATTGATGCCCGTGATGGCGGCCAGATAGATGATGGAGCCCCAGCCCATGCCCTGCCATACGCCCACCAGCAGGTAGGTGACGGACCAGTGCCCGGTTTCGGTGAGGAAGGGAATGCCCTTGTTGATGAGGCCGGTATTCATCAGCAGGATGTTGATCAGCCCCGTTTCGGGCTTGAACAAGCTGTACATGACCGACGAAACAATGACCCAGCTGAGGAAATGCGGCAGGTACAGTATGGTTTGCGACCATTTTTTGAACCGGGGCAGGCGAAGCTCGTTGAGCATCAGCGCGATGATGATGGGCGCGGGGAAGCTGATGGCCAGATCAGCAAAGTTGAACACCAAAGAGTTTTTGAGGGCGCGGGTGAAATCCTTGTCTTTGAATATCTTCTCAAAGGTTTCAAACCCCACCCACTTGCTGCCCGCATAGCCCTTGGCGGGCTTATAATCCATAAACGCCATACGTAGCCCTGGATAGGCCGCGTACTTAAAAATAATGACGAATGCAACGGGCAACAAAAGCAGCAAATACAGCTGCCAATCGCGCCTCAAAAATGAAAAGTGCTGGCGGTATCGCAAATCTTTGGCAACGGCATTTCCAGAGCCTTGCAGCAATTTCATCAGGACCCCTTTCCCAAATATGCATACATATAACTGGCTACAATCCATGTATCAGCGGCGGTTTCATAATCATAGTATACTGTGTCAGGGCTGTTGTTTTCAAACGAATAGCAACTATAAACTTATCAATTTCAATCATTTATCTAAATAATCAGCTTTTATTGGTGGTAAATATGGTTAGAATAGGGACATATTCTACCGTTTATCGTCTTTGAATCAAAATTAATGGTTGAAATGGAAACGAAATTGATGTATATTAACAAGCGGGTATGAAAGGGGGAATTGTATGGCGCGTCAGGCGCGGGAAGTGGTTGAATACCGGCTGTATGAGCTGCCGGCGGATTTCCCCATCCTGCTATTGGACGGCGAGAAGTGGCACATATCAGACACCATATCTGCACGGCTGCATTTCCACAATTGCCTGGAAATCGGCATTTGCCATACCCAAAGCGGCACGCTGTTGATCAACGACACGCCCAACCATTTTGCCAGGGGCGATGTGACGCTGATCCAGCGGCATATTCCGCACACCACTTACTCGGATAAGGGCATGCAAAGCCTGTGGTCGTATATCTTCGTGGATCTGGATATGCTGGTGGCCGATCTGATTGGCTCCTCCGCCCATGTCAAAGCGCTGAATGATTGCAAGCTGCTTTTGCGGCAAGCGGACTACCCCAAGGTGCATTTTTTGGCCTCCTGCATCCTCGATGAGCTGCGCGGGCACAAGCCGGGCTATCAAAACGCAGTGAAGGGGCTGTTTGTGGCCTTTTATTATGAGGTGACGCGCATCCGCGAGGACATGCCGCAGCCCAGGGAGCCGGAGGCATTGGTCAAAAAAACCGGCACACCGGTATTGACGCCCGCGCTCAACTATATTTTTGAAAGCTATATGGAAAAGACCACCGTGGATGAGCTTGCAAAGATGTGCCACCTGAGCACCACGCATTTTAGGCGCTTGTTTTTGAACATCATGGGCACGTCCCCGCTGGCATTTATCAACGCAACGCGGATCGATCACGCGTGTATGCTGCTCAAAACCGGCGAAAAGCCCATTTTGGAAATCGCGGCGGAGGTGGGCTTTGCCTCCCTTTCCTCCTTCAACCGCGCGTTCATTGCCGCGATGAAGGTTTCGCCCCGTGCCTACCGCAACGCAGGCGACGCCACCGACAGAAAACCCGATCACAAATACGTGCTCAACTACCGGGGCTGGACAGAACCGGATTTATAATGAGTATAAGCAAGGGGACGCGCATGGCCAGTTTGCCGGGGTTTCTTTTTGGAATGATCACCTGTTTGATGTGGGGCAGCACCTGCGGGCAGGCGAAAACAGCATCCGTCTGTTGGCTACAGGCAGCGCCGCAAACCGCTACGCGCCCGGAATCTGCCCGCCCTATATCAACAGCAAAGGAGCATCCCTATGAAAACATACGACTTTCGCCAGCCGCCCTTCAAAATATATGGCGTGCCCTTTTTTGCGCAAACGGGCCGCATGCAACGGTTGCCAAGCCATATCACAGCGCAGCTGCCGCCCGAATTTGTCAACTGGCAATTGAGCGGCCGCTGCCCCGGTGCGCGGCTTTGCTTCCGCACAAACTCCCGCGAAATCGGCTTGCACATTGATTTTGAGCGCATTACGCCCGATATCGGCATGTCGATCTATTCCTGCCAATCGGCCAATGTATTCATCGGCCCCCGGCAGACGGCGCGCTATGCGGGCCTTGCCCGTCCAGATGGCTATCACACGCCCTTTGCCAAGGGCACCTTCCATAAGGACCATACCGCCGAGGATATCACCATCTTCCTGCCGCGCAATGAGATCATCACAGGCATCCAAATCACGCTGGAAGACGATGCCGCCGTGGAAGCGCCCACGGCCTACAAGCACCCCGTCCCGATTTTGTATTATGGAAGCTCCGTAACAGAGGGCGCATGCTGCAGCAAGCCCGCCAACGCATACAATGCCCTTTTGTCCCGCTGGCTGGATGCGGATTTTATCAATTTTGGTTTTTCCGGCTCGGCCAAGGGCGAGCTATTGATGGCCGATTACATTTACGGCATCGAAAAGAGCATCCTGGTGATGGATTATGACCATAATGCACCCACATTAGAGCATCTACAACACACGCACGCGCCTTTTTTTGAGTATATTCGAAGCCGCCAGCCCCTGTTGCCCATCGTGTTTATGAGTGCTTCCAATTTTGAATGGCTAAACGAAGCGGCGCAGCGCCGCCAGATCATCCGCAGCACCTACGAAGCGGCCTTGCAAAACGGCGATAAAAACGTCTATTTCGTTGATGGCGAAACCCTGTGGGGCAGCCAGGACCGCGATGCGTGCAGTGCCGACGCCCTGCACCCCAATGATCTTGGCATGTACCGCACGGCGCAGGTGCTGGCGCCCATCCTGCAGGAAATACTGGACAGGCCATCAAAATAGCGCAAATCGAGGTGATCGCACGTGGCATTTTCAAAAAAAGACAGGAACATCCTTCGTGGCCTTGCCGCAGAGCAGATGGAATGGGCGCAGTCCCCCGCAAACCAAGCACTCCTTGCCCGGTGGGAAGCCTATGGCCGCCTGGAAAACCTCACGCCGCCCTTTTTGCGGATGGAGCTATGGACATTCCAGGACGACATTTTGCCGCCGCTGATGCGCTGCGAGGACGAGCACGCGCGGGCAATTGAAAGAACCCTCTTATCAAACTTCGTCAACCATAAACTGTTTAGCGACGACACTTTGGTGCAAGACTATTATACAGTGCAAACCCGCTGTGGCTTTACGTCCTTCAACCTGCCCGTGAAGGTCACCCATACGGCTGTGAAGGGCAAGCAATCCCTCGGCCATCATTTTGAGCCCTATCTTTCCGATCTGGAGGAAGATTACGCAAAGCTTTCTATATCCACCTTTGCGATCGACACGGCAAAAACGCAAATGGATATGGATTTTATCGGCGAGCTGTTTGGGGATATTCTGCCCGTCAAGAATGAAAATCCTTGCCTCTATGCCTGCCCGACGCAGGATATTGTGCACATCATGCGCATGGAAGATATGTACATGGCCATGATCGACACACCCACGCTTTTCCATCAGATGATGGACAGGCTGACCGATGATTACTGCCGCTACTTCAAGGCCATGGAGGAAGCGGGGATTTTAAACGCCACCACAGGCAGCCAGGGCTTGGCCCAGGGCTCGTATTGCTTCACGTCCGGCCTGCCAGACAAAAAGGAAAACGTGAAAACCACAGACATCTGGGGCTTCATGGACTCCCAAGAGACCACTGCCATTTCCCCCGCGATGTTCAAAGAGTTTATTTTCCCCTACTACAAAAAGGTCTCCGATTTATTCGGTTTGCTCTCCTACGGTTGCTGCGAGGCCGTTCACCCCATTTGGAAAGATATTTTAGAAACCCTGCCCAACCTACGCAAGGTATCCATTTCCCCCTGGTGTGACGAGCATTTTATGGGCGAAGCCCTGCGCGGCAAAAAGATTGTATATCTCAGGAAGCCCTCCCCCAACCTGATCGGGGTGGGTTCGTCGCTGGACGAGGCCTCTGTGAAAGCCCATTTCCGGGATACGCTGCTGGCGGCCAGGGGCTGCCATATCGAGTTTGCCCAGCGCGATGTGTATAGCGTGGGCAGCGCGCAAAGGGTGAAGCGCTATATGCAACTCTTCCGCGAAGTTGTGGATCAATATTGGCAAGGGTGATGATGACGATTCGGCTACCTGGGCAAAATGTGTCTCGCCAAAGGTCATCATCAGTCAGCACTGGTGCTCTGACACAATTGGATTTTAGAGCAATTGCATCAACCGTAGCGGGCAGCTACGTTGAGTGGAGAGTGTATAATTGCAAAGCACAACTGGATAAACCAAGGATCTTATGATATACTGATTAGGAAAACAACAGTTTTTTCGGGTCGCTCCTTCCAAATGGAGAAGGAACGACGATCCTAATATGCTGGAGCCGAAAGTATTGTGAGGTGATGGATGCATATGCGGTACACGCTTTTCAACAATGATGTTCAGATTGCAACGTTCACGATGAATCGGGGTGCGATTGATTCATTTACACAAACTAAAGCAGAGCTATTGCCTATGCAACTGCGTAATGCGTCTGCAGATAGTTTCACCTTGTGGCTGCAAGAACGCTCCATTGATTTGAATTCCTTCCAGCACCGTCAGCTGACGCAAGAGTTGCTTGGAAGCCGCGATAAAACAGCCATTGCGCTGATGACGCACATGTTCAGTATTTCTGATACATTTACTTGTTTTGCAGAAGACGAAGTTTTTATTCCACGCGATCAATTGCTGAACCCTGCGGACCAGGATCCGGTCAGCGACTACATCCTCGTTTCCAGCGATACTTCCCTGCGCGGCGCGCAAATTGCCACCCCCAATATGTCGACCGATGGCGGGTTCACAAAAACCTGGAAATACGAGCAAGGAGCATGGTGGCTCTATAAGCTCCAGCCCACAGCCGCAACACACAGCGAACGCGCCATCAGCCACGCGCTGTTGGCCGCAGGATGGGACGCCGCCGAGTATCAATATGTCGGCAACTATCGCACCCGCATCCGTTCCAAAAACTTTGTAGGGAAAGACGAGTTCTTCGAGCCCTACGACTCCTTGCGGTTCATGTTTGAAGACCGAAGCGACCACGACCAGATCATCTATGCAAATCTTGCATCCCTCGGCGCTGCTTTTGAAGCGGCCTGGCGGCGCATTCTGCTGGCCGATGCGCTATTTATGAACACCGACCGCCACATGCGCAACTTTGGCGTCATTCGCTCGGCCTTGACGGGCGAAATCCTTCGCATAGCGCCTAACTTTGATAACAATCAGGCCTATCGCGCCAACCCCAGCGGACGCTACTCAAGCGCCATGCTTGTACATTTTGCAAAAGAATTTGGCTTGCCCCGTAAAGACAAAGAGGACCTGGCAAGCCTGCTGGCGGCATGCCGCGAGATCAAGTACCTGGAAGATGTTATTCCGACCGGGGAAGCGTATATCGAATAACTAATGACATCTGGCCAACCTCTGCCTCTCCGCTTTCTTTGCCTCACTATACCTTTGGGGCAAGGGTGCTGCTGCGGTTAAGCGGCAATATGTACACAATAGAATCTGCATTGGACAAAAAACTGACCTCTCCTTTGGGAAAAGTCAGTTTTATTAGAGCAAATTTCGAAAACGTAGCGGGTAGATTTGCGAGAGGTTTTGCCGCCTCGCTAAGCTGAGGTAGTGCAGCGTAGCAGCGCTACGCTAAACGTACGAAGCAACGCGAGGCCGCAAAAGATCTGCAAAGATCCCCGCTATGGTTGATAAAATTGCTCTAGTGCCTTTTGCGGCTGTTGCTACTACATTTTGCTCTTGACGCTCAATCCATCACAACGACGCGGGAGGAAAAAGCCTTCTGCGCAACGAAATGCTTGGACCCGGTCAGCTCTACCATGGCCGTCATCCTGATATCTTGAGAGGATGCGCCAATCATCACGTCGAGCGCACCCAGCTCCACCACGTACTCCATGTTGCGGTTCAGGAACGCCAATTGACGGGTATCCACCTCAAACAGGATATGCTTTGCCTCCCCTGCGCGCAAAGAAATACGCAGAAAGCCCTTTAGCTCCTTCACAGGGCGGGTGACATCCTCTGTGCACACATCCTGGAGGACATACAGGAGACGATTGTTCGATCAAAATAGTACTGGCACAAATCCCTTCACTGCAGATAATAAGAACCGGTGTGATTGATGATTTTTGCATCACTTTCTTCCATATTGCCCGTCACCTCATTATCCACCAGCAACATGTTTTCCTCGCCCTGCAGAAACAGGCCATTGCTGTTGCCCTGAACGATGCAGCGCGACAATTGGTTGTCCGCCCCCACGGCAGTAAAGAAGCCGTTGTTGCAGCCCGTGATAACGCAGTGATCCACAACACAGTCGTACGCCCAGGACAGAAAAACGCCCTGCTCGCAATCCGCCGTGACACAGTCTGTTATCAGCACGCTTTGCGCAGAGCGGATGTCGATAGCATGGTTGGCCCCGCTGCTTAATACGCCCTCCAAACACCCGCCCTCAGCATAGGCCAAGTAAACACCAAAGATGCCGCAGCGATCGGCTGTCACGTTTTTGATCTGCGCGTTTTTGCAATAAGCCAGCGCCAGCCCCATACTGCTGTCCGATACGTTCAACCCCTCCAGCAGCATATCATCGCAGCCCGCGGCAATCACCTGCCCGGCATCGGCAGGCACCACGGCTCCCGGTTGATTCACAAAATAGTAGAGGGGCTTTCCGTTTACCGTGTTGCTTTCAAAGGTATGCGAGGTAAACATGCGAAGGTCCTCACCCACCTCAAACAAACCGGTGAGCACCGGCAGGAAAGCGCTACGTTCTGTAAGTGGCGGGCCGGCCACGCATACGCCGCAGCCTTGGAATGAGCAGCCGACAACAACTGGGGCAAAACTATCAGCAAGTGTTCATTGATTCGGATGACTTTTTGAACAACGAGCAGCGCGGCGTCCCGATTGCACTCGTTACGGTGCGCGAGAACGGCACCTACATCACCCCGCATGCAACTGCACACTACAACCATGTAGTCAAAACAGAGCTGGACTATCCCAAGTTCGACTTCCATTCCCTGCGTCACACCCACGCCACCGACCTTTGCGAGGCGGGCGTGAACATCAAGGAGATTCAGCGCAGGCTGGGCCACAAAACCATGGAGATTACCAGCAAACCCTATATCCATGCCACCGACCTGATGGAAACCCAGTCTATCGACTTGATGAACAAGATTTACTCAGGCGCAAACGATGATACAGATGGTTCTGATAACCTGCTATACTTTGCGAAATAAAGCAAAAAAGGAATCAAGCTCCGCACATGAAAATGGCGGGGCTTTTACATCCCTCGAAAAAGCACAACCCCACAGATACAATATGTTGTACTCAAGGATTCCCGAAGATATGTTTAAATACAATATGTTGTAGTTTCGCTTTGAGGCCAAGCAAAAAAAGTGTGGACAACGTGTGGACAACGAGCTGATTGATGCATTTTTGAAAAGCGCTCGCTTTCCCGAAATGAAAGTCAGCTTGTGGACAATTGCAAAAAAGGAGCCTATCCTTGCGGACAGACCCCTTAATTTGCAATATTCTTACTTGCTTGCTTCTTCGATCGCCACAGCCACGGCAACCGTCGCGCCGACCATCGGGTTGTTGCCCAAGGTGGCTCAAGCAATTTTGCGTGTCCTATCGCAACTTATTGTATCTCATTGCACAAGCATATTGGGTGGTTATTTGGTGGTAATAACCTGTTATGGCTACACATAACTCAGCGTATTTCAGTCCATCTCCACGGTTGCGGACAACGTGTGGACAACGGTCAATCGAACAAAGGTTGCTTAGCAGCGTGCACCCATCATTAACCCAGATTTTCTTAGAGCGCATTTGCCAGCCGTATTGTATAATTGCAAAGCACAACTGGATAAACCAAGGATCTTATGGTATACTGAAGCCGAAAGTATTGCGAGGTGATGGATGCATATGCGGTACACGCTTTTCAACAATGATATTCGGGTCGCAACGTTCACGATGAATCGGGGTGCGATTGATTCATTTACACAAACTAAAGCAGAGCTATTGCCTATGCAACTGCGTAATGCGTCTGCAGATAGTTTCACCTTGTGGCTGCAAGAACGCTCCATTGATTTGAATTCCTTTCAGCACCGTCAGTTGACGCAGGAACTGCTTGGAAGCCGCGATAAAACAGCCATTGCGCTAATGACGCACATGTTCAGTATTTCTGATACATTTACTTGTTTTGCGGATGACGAAGTTTTTATTCCACGTGATCAATTGCTGAACCCTGCGGATCAGGATCCTGTCAGCGACTATATTCTCGTTTCCAGCGATACTTCCCTGCGCGGCGCGCAAATTGCCACCCCCAATATGTCGACCGATGGCGGGTTCACAAAAACCTGGAAATACGAGCAGGGAGCATGGTGGCTCTATAAGCTCCAGTCCACAGCCGCCACGCACAGCGAGCGCGCCATCAGCCATGCGCTGTTAGCCGCAGGATGGGACGCCGCCGAGTATCAATATGTCGGCAACTATCGCACCCGTATCCGTTCCAAAAACTTTGTAGGGAAAGATGAGTTCTTCGAGCCCTACGACTCCTTGCGGTTCATGTTCGAAGACCGAAGCGACCATGATCAGATCATCTATGCAAATCTTGCTTCCCTTGGCACTGCTTTTGAAGCAGCCTGGCGGCGCATTCTGCTTGCCGACGCGTTATTTATGAACACCGACCGCCACATGCGCAACTTTGGCGTCATCCGCTCGGCCATGACGGGCGAAATCCTTCGCATAGCGCCCAACTTTGATAACAATCAGGCCTATCGCGCCAACCCCAGCGGGCGGTATTCAAACGCTATGCTTGCGCACTTTGCAAGCGAATTTGGGTTGACCCCTAAAGACAAAGAGGACTTAGCAGACCTGCTTGTGGCATGCCGCGGGATCAAGTACTTGGAAGATGTCATTCCGGCCGGAGAGGCGTATATCGAATAACTAAAGCAGCCCAAGCAGCATCCGCTGGGGCGTGTTTCAAAAACCTTCCTCCCCGTCACCCCTTCGCACACAGCACCCGCACGCCAAAGGGCTCCAAATCATACACGCCGCAAAGCACCTCGCCCGTGAGCAGCTCCGTCATGGGTATTTTTATTTCAATACGCTGCACCGTGCGCATATAATTGAGAAGGAAAGCATAGCTTTCGCCGTCTTTTTCGCGCACGACCAGCTCCACAGAAGGCGAAGCCAGAATGTTTTGCACCGGCGAAGCGCATCCCGTTTTTTCAAGCAGCTTCACAGCCATGCTTTCAGAAAATGCCGCGCCATAATAGCAAGCACGCCCTTGCCCAAGTGGCCGCGACACCATAGCGGGCTCGCCTTTATAATAGTTGCTTTGGAACACTGCCTCCACCTTCGCATCCGGCAAAATCACTTCCAGGATGTCATGAAAAACGGGGGCTTCCACGGTATCTTCCCCATACAACACAAGGCCCTCCTCGTCGTCCGGGCCAACAAATGTATAATCCTTGATACGCACACCGCAAAGCCCGCCCGCATACCCTGCCAGATTGCGCATAGGGCAGCGGCCAAACTGATCCTTATAGCCGGTGCGCGCACCAAAGACCAGCGTTCCGCCCTGCTCCACATAGGCTTTCAGCACATCCGCGATCTCTTTTTCAAGGATGGTCGCATGCGGATAGATAATCAGCCTGTATTTTGCAAGCGCGCTCAGCTGCGTATGCTCGTTGATATAAAGATAATCTGCCGGGGTATGGGTGTGCTGGCACGCACGGAAAAGGCTGTTCTCGCTTTGCGCCTGCAGCCGCCCATGATAATGATCATACTCCGCATCCCACTCATTGGCAAAATCCCGCGCGATGGCAACGTTTGCCACCACAGGGCTATCAAAAACGGACGAAAGCTTCTGCACATCTGCATGAAAGGCTTTGATTTCGTGCAGGCGTCTGTTGTCCATATTATCATAATCCAAAATACCGTGCCAATAGATTTCCGTTCCACAGGGCGCGGTACGCCACCTGAAAAAGCTGATGAAATCCGCGCCATGCGCCAGCGACTGCATCGCCCAGAGCCTGATTTGCCCCGGCCGCGGCATCGGCGCTTCCATGCGGCCCGTCCAGCCGTTTGCGCCGGTCTGCTGCTCCATAATACCAAAGCGCGGCGAAAAAGCGCGCGTCTTCATCAGGCTTTCAGACCATCTACGGTCTTTGATGTCATCCAGATTGTCCTTTTTCTGGTTCATATCCAGCGCAAAATTCGGGTAGCTGTCGTAGCAAAGGAAATCCAGCGATTGCTCCATCATCCTGGTATAGTCCACATGGCCAAAGAGACCGTTGGTGGTGATAAAACGCTGCCCGATATAGGGCCGCAGGATGTCGGCCTGCAGCTTTGCGTAGTTCAATGTGCTGTCAGAAATAAACCGCCGCTCTTCCAGCAGGAAATGTGGGTTGAATTGATTGCCGTTGGTGGGCCGCCGCAGGTGCACCTGCTCCCAGGCGGAATAATTCTGGCTCCACACAACGGTGCCCATTTTCTCGTTCAGATTGTCCAGGGTTTGATACTTGCGCTTCATGTACTCCCGGAACGCAGCATGATCGGCCTCGGAATAAAACTCGTTGGTCTCGCAATTGAACTCATTGTCCAATTGCCAGCCGATGATGGATGGATGATCGCCGTAATGCGCGCCGAGGGCATGCACAATCTTGCCCGTCAGCGCTTGATACGTTGCCGAGTTATAGTTGTAATGCCGTCTTAGGCCGTGGTGCAGGGGTGTGCCGTCCAAAAGGGCGTTTCGGGTGTCGGGGTATTGTTCGGTCAGCCAGGCAGGCGGCGTCGCTGTGGGCGTGCAAAAAACAACCTTCATTTTTTCGCGTTCACAAAGGGCCAGAAACCTGTCGAACAGATCAAAGCAATACGCGCCCTCGCTGGGCTCAAACAGGCACCAGCAAAACTCGGCCACACGCACCACTTCAATGCCGCTTTCTTTCATGCGGCGCAAATCGCTCTCCCATATGTTTTCCGGCCAATGCTCTGGATAATAGCACACCCCCAGCGTGATATGGTCAAAACCTAATGTACGCATGCCTGTCCCTCCATACAAAATGATTTAGAAAGCGGCGGGTTTTGCCCCGCCGCCAATCAGTTACTAAAACACCGGAACCTCCACAGCCGCGCCATTTTGCATGGCCGATTCATGGGCACAGATGCCCGCAGCGGTGATATTGGCACCCAGCACCTCATCAATCCACGGCTTGCGGTTCTCCAGAATGCTTGAAACAAACTCGTGCACCAGATGCGGGTGAGAGCCATGATGGCCGCCCCCCGCGCCCTTGGCCAGGGATTTTTGCGGGTTGAGCGGGTCAAAATCCCTGGTATTGATGGTGTATTTCTGGATGCTTTCGGGCAACGAATGATAGAAATTGGGCAGCTCCACCCGCCGGGTTTCGGTTCTGCCGCCGCGCTCGCCGGGGGCGGCGGGGGTGGCTGTTGTCAGGTACGGCTCCTGCCAGTCGTGGAAGCCCCATTCAAAGGCGGCCTTGCTGCCATACACAAACAGGCCTTCCTGGTATGCCCGGGCCGTTTCAAACAGACTGCGGGTGGCCTCGGCCTTCAGGCCGTTTTCAAACTCGAACAGCGCACTTTCCACCGGATACGGATTGCCGTATTGCGCTTGCAGCCAGGGCTCCATCGTGCCCGAGCCAAAGCAGTGCGTCCGTTTGATGCGGGAGCCGGACAGCGCCACCATCGGCCCAATGGCATGGGTACCATACCACATGGGCGGCAGCCCCATCCAATAATCCGGCCACTGCGCCATATCCTGATAGTGCGAGCCGCGAAGAAACTGGATTCTCCCCAAGGTTCCGCTCTCTATCAGTTGCTTGACATAGAAGAATTGATAGGTATAGAGCGTGGTCTCCATCATCATGTAGTTCTTGCCCGATTGCCGCACGGCATCGGTGATGCGCTGCAGATCCGCCAGACTGGTGGCCATGGGCACGGTGCAGGCGCAGTGCTTGCCGCTTTTAAGCACCCGCACGGTCTGCTCCGCATGGGCTGGAATGGGCGAAATCAGGTGCACCGCGTCGATTTCTCCATCCTCCAGGATCGCTTCAAAACTGTCGTATGTCTTGTCTGTGCCAAACTGCGCCGCGGCCTGCGCTGTAAGGCCATCATCGGGGTCATAGATGCCCACCTTGCCAACGGAAGGGTGATCCACATAGATGGGCACAAAGCCATAACCAAAGCCCAGACCCACTAGCGCCACATTGATTTTTTTCATCATCTTCTTACCTTTCCCTGATCCACACACTCATTTCGCCCACGCCGCGGTTGGCCCATGCATAGTAAGGGATAAATGTCAACGTCTGGGGCACGGCAGCCCGCGCCTTTGCCGGGTAGTAAAGGCCGTCTGCAGGCCAGCAATCAGAAAGCCGCTCGCCCTGCGCCTTCAGCACCATCACGCCGTCCAGATGCTCGGGGCAAAACTCCTCCGTGAAGGCGGCGTCCCCTGCCAAGCGCAGGAGGTGCAGGTTGGTCCCGTTATCCTTTTCTTCCATGCAATACACCAACGGGCCGCGTGTGACTGCCACTTTGCCAATATCCTCGCGCACCAGCGGATTGGCCGCCATCAAGGTCACCGGCATCGCGAAGGAAACCGCAATCTCATCCCCAGCTTTCCATTCGCGTGCGATATAGGCATAGCCATCGTGCAGCACCGCACTTTCGGCCTGGCCGTTCACCGTCATTGTGTAGCTGCCGCACCAGCCGGGGATGCGCAGGGCGATCTTGCCCTTCGCACTGCCCTTGGTGACAGCAATTTTCACATCACCCTGCCAGGGGAAGCGGGAATCCATGGCAAGCGACAAGTCCTGCCCGGCCATGCGGATATCGATAGAGGAGGCCACATACAGGTTGATAAACAGCGTATCAGCATTCTCTGTATAGATATAATGGCCAATGGATGCCAGTAATCTGGCGATGTTGGGCGGGCAGCAGGCGCAGCCAAACCACTTCTGGCGCTCGGCCTTCACATGCCGCTTGCCGTCATCCTTGATCGTCGCCTCGGGCACCACTTCCAGCGGATTGACATAGAAGAAGCGCTTGCCATCCAGCGACATGCCGCTGATCACGCCATTATACAGCGCGCGCTCCATCACATCGGCATACTCGGCCTTGGGGCAAAGCTGCAGCATGCGCCGGGCAAAGAACACCAGGCCGATGGCCGCGCAGGTTTCGCCATAGATGGTATCGTTGGGCAGATCATAATCATAGGTAAATGCCTCGCCGTGATGGCTGGAGCCAATCGCGCCGGTGATATACATGCGCTTTTTCACCATGCTGTTCCACAGGTTCAGCGCGGTGTTGTATAGCTCCTCATCCTTGGTGATGCGGGCCACATCGGCAATGCCGCTGCACAGATAGGCGGCGCGCACGGCGTGCCCTTCGGCGTCCGCCTGCTGGCGCACGGGCTTGCCTGCCTGATAATACTGATAGCCCAGGCTGCTGTAGCGCCAGTAGAAGGGGTTATTGTTGCGCTCGCCCTCTTCCTTAAAGTATAGCGGCTGCTGCCCGCGCTGATCGATAAAATACTGCGCCAGCTTCAGGTGCTTTTCGTCGCCGGTGATCTCATACAGCTTGGCCAGCGCCATTTCTGCCACCTCGTGGCCGGGGTAGCCGTGCAGCTTTTCGGGCTCCGGGCCGATGTTTTGCGAAATGCAAACGGCATAACGCTCCATAGCCCGCAATAGCGCATCCTTGCCGGTGGCCTGATAATAGGCGATGGCGGCCTCCAGCATATGGCCAAAGCAATACAACTCGTGGTGATCCTGCAGGTTGGTAAAGCGCTTGTCAAGGCCGTTGATGATGTAGTAGGTGTTCAGGTAGCCATCGGGCTGCTGGGCGGCGCAGATCAGCTCGATCGTTTCGTCGGTGATCTTTTCAAGCTCCGCATCCGGCTTCAGGCTGAGGGCATGGCCCACTGCCTCAATCCACTTGGCCAGGTCGCTGTCCTGAAACACGCAGCCCTCGTGCTTGCCCTCTTTGCGCCCCGCGGCCACGGCAAAATTGTGGATGCAATAGCTCTTGTCCGCATCGGCAATGCGGTCGTTGAGTGCTTCCCACTGGTAGGGGATCACATGGTGGAGCACCTTGTCCTGATAGCTGGCCCAGAATTCATCCGTGATCGCCACCTGGCTGAGGTTGAGCAGGCCCGTGAAGTTTTTGCTGTCCATGATACGTTCCTCCATCATACTATAAATGATACATTATTTCAAGAGAATGGTCACCTGATAGCTGCTACTGGCAGGTGCCTCAAAGGTGAAGGACTCCGTGGCTTCACGCTGGAGGGTGAAAGACACCGCATGGGTATCGCCTGTGCGGTTTTCGAGGGTCATTACCAGCGCATCTTTGGTGATCAACACGTTTTTCAGGCCATCCCGGTCAAGGGTCAGGTGCAGGGGTGCCGCGCCGCTGAGGATGTGCAGGCGCTGGTTCAGGCCGTCCGCGATATGCAATAGCAGGCCGTTTTCCGTTTCTTCCACCCTGCCGCCATACAGGTACAGCCCAAAGAGCGGGTCTTCCACCAACACGCTGGCCGCTGTGCGGATGCCGCCCGAGAAGCCCGCGTCGATCTCGCCATCCACCCGCCAGGGGCCGCGCGGATCGGCATAATTTGCGCCAATCCAGGGCGAGCCTGTCTTGCCCGGCTCAAAGGCCCAGCCTGCAGCGCCCTCGTTTTCCGCCGTGCCATACCAGGGGTAATCCTCGCCCGTGTTGATCAGCATCCAGCCGGCCAGATAGGCGGCATAAGCTGTGCGGATATCAAGCTCCGGCGTATCGGAATAATAGCATGCCGCGTCAAAGAGCGACCAGCCGCCAAGCTGCGTCATATAGCTGAGCGTGTAGTTGGAGTTGCCGCCCTGGCGGTAGTCGCTGCCCATCAGGTAATAGGCAGGCTCGATCACTGCGCGGGCCGCGATATTGGCCTGCAGCTCTTTTTCCATGAACTGCTCAAAGTCTTCCTTCTTGATTTCGGTATGCGGCTTTAGATACGCGCCCTGGCCGGGGCCATTGGCATTGGGGTCGTAAAACCCGGTGGTATCGGTGCTAACATCGTGCTCCATGCCATACTTGGCCACCGCATGGGTGGATTCAAAGGCCGTGGAATCAAACCACATTTCAGAGCCAAAGGGATAGGGATGGTCGTACACCATGTACTTCACCTTCATTTCCCACTGCTCCCGCAGGCGTGCCGCTTCCTCGCCCCTGCCCTCGGCCTCCAGCGCATCGATGATCCAGGGGATGACCAGCTCGTTAAAGTTGCCCTGCTTGTAGGCCCAATCGGCATAGCCCTGGATGGCCCAGGCGGTGTCCATAAAGATGGAGATGGGCACCTCGAAAAACGCCATGGCCGTGCCGTAAGCCCGGGTGAGGTAGTCATCAGCCGCCAGATATTGCACCATATCCGGGTATAGCCTGGCGATTTGATACATGTAATAGTAGAGTTGGGTGATGTGCACATAATCGAATGTGCGCCACATCCTGTCCTCGCCGTGGCCGCCGTTGTTGATGCCCGTTCCGCTGTTACGCAGCTCATACCAGTAATCGCAGCCATAGATGCCGTAGGGGCGTGGCAATTCCGTGTCGGTGCGCTGCAGCCCGCCCCACACAAAATGCTCGATATAGTATTCAATGGCTTCGATTTCGTTCTGCACAGGATAGGCCAGGTTTTTCTCCGCCAGGAAAGGGGCCTTGCACAGGCTGGGATCGTCCGAGCCGCCGGTGATATAGCGGTACATGCCCATGGGGTTATCGGGCGTGCCAAGCTGCAGGTATTTCATATCCCAGGAGGAAAAGAGCCCGTCATACCATGTATCGCCGCGATACTGCTGATACTGGGTGATGTGGTGCGCACGGTCCGAAAGCAGCTCCGCAATGGGGTGTGTGACGAAAAAATCCAGCATCATCCGGCGGCCCTCGCCAAAGACCACCTCCATGCGGTTCTCGCCAATTTTGGAAAAAGCCACATCATATAGCCGGTAGCCGTCCTTTTCGCCGATGAACTGTATGGTGCAGCCCTCCGGCGCGATGAGGTCATGGATATCTTCCTGGCTGCGAAGCGCCAGCTTGACGGGAAACTCCGGCGTCACCGTCATGCCGGGCAGGGCAATGGCATCCACGCCGCCAAGCTGATACAGCACATTTCGCACATCCTGCTCATCCTTGGCCCAGGCAAAGCGAAGGCTGTAGGTCTTGCTTTGCCCATCTTCCAGCGTGAGGGCGGTATGGGGCAAAGCCCAATCTCCCGGGGTGGCGCTGCCGGTGGCCTGCGAATGGATGAACATGGAGTAGGGGCCTTCCCAACCAGCGCTTTCCTTGGCCCAATCGCGGGTATAGTATTCCAGCGCCGTGCCGGCGGCGGGCACCATGGTCAGCATCGGGCCCTCGCCATTGGGGCGGCACCAATACGCAAAGGAGCCGTCCAGCGAGCAAAAGCTGTGGCGCACCAGGCGCTTCGTGTAGGTGGTGGTGGTGTCCTTGGCATAGGCTTGGTTAAAGGCGAAGTGCAGCTCGATATCGCCGATGGTGAGGGTCTTGCCGGAGATATTTTTGACCGTCATCTCCCAGCGCATTTCATCGCCGTCCAGCAGCCATTTTTCCTCAAGCGCCAAGCCCCGGCTCAGCATATCGGGATAGGTCAGGATGATGGCCTGGTCGTCCCAGGTGTAATTCACCTTGCACTGGCGGGTGTTGATGGTGCGGTAATCGTTATTGGCCGCGTCCTCGGGCACAGCATAGCGGAAGGTGATGTTGCCCAGCAAATCATCATCCTCTGTGCGGGCATAGTTGGTGTCGTAGCTGTCCAAAACGCGCTTGAGCTGCGTCAGCCCATGGCGCTTGGTGCTCAGTTCCAGATGGAACAGGTCGTTTTCCAGGCTCAAGGTTTCCGGGATCATGGTTTTCGTCACTTCCTCTTCACTGTAATACAGGCTAATTTCCGAAATAGTGACGGCGCAGGCATCGGTGGTGCTCTGCCCGTTTAGCTCGATCCTCACCCGGTGGGGCACGATGAAATCCTCCATCTTCCATTCCCCCAGGGGCTGCCCATCCACCAGGGCACTCATGGTGCCTGCCGCCGCATCATAGCGCAGGCCAAGCGCGGCGCCGGTTTTGCTCTCAAGCGCTGCCTCAGCGGTACAGGAGGGCTTTCTTTTGTTGTCATACGCACTGAAAGTAGCCCTGCCATCCTTTACAACAATCTCTGCGCTGTTGGCATCATTGCCGGTTTCCTCGATACGCAAGGTGAGTGTTGTTCCTGCCGTTTCCGCAAAATCGCAAAAGCGGATCGAAAAATCAATATCCCCCTTCTTTTGCGTGTCGTAGTACACATAACTCCTGCCCACAGGGTTTTGGGGGGAATCCCGCAGGATCAGCCCGTTTTCTGCCTGCTGGTATTCGCCGTTCATTCGATCCCAGGGGATGGATGCCCCCTCCCCCCGTGCCATGCAGCAAACAGCTGCCAGCAGCAGGATCACACAGCCGCATTGCCTCGCTATACGCATTTTCTCCTCCTTATGCCTCATCAGTTTGCCAGGCCGGAAAGCTCGATGCCCTGCACAAATTTATAGGACAGCGCGAAATAGAATATCAGCAGCGGTGCCACCGTCAGCACGCACCCCGCCAGCGACACCGGGTTGAGAGACGTGCCGCTGCCCGTGCTTGTGGCATACACGGCGTTGTTCAGGCTTTCCAATAGCTGGGTCAGGATGCGGTTGTTGCCCTTGAGGTACAACAGCGGCTCAAAATAATCATTCCAATGCCAGATGACCGACAGCATGGCGCATACCAAAATGGTGGTTTTCACCATGGGTAAAATGATCTTGAACAGTATGCGGAACTGCCCGCAGCCCTCGATTTTGGCGGCTTCCTCGTAGGAGGGGGGCAGGCTTTTGAATGCCTGGCGGAACAGGAATACATACAGCCCGCCCTTGAGCCCAAAGCCAAAGAATGTGGGCAGCACGATGGGCAGCATGGTGCCCGTCCAGCCCAGGCTGTTAAACAATAGATAAGATGGAATCATAAACAGCTGCGGCGGGATGATGATGGACAGCACCGCGATGCCAAACACCAGGTTGCGCCCGGGGAATTCGAAGCGGGCAATGCCATAGCCCACCAGCATGCAGGAGACCAGGTGCCCCGCGGTAGACAGCAGCACCAGTGCCACGGTGTTGCCCAGGCTGTGCCAGTAGTTCAGCAGCCGCAGCGCCTCGGTGTAGTTGAAGCTGTTCACCCGTAGCACCAGCCATTGCTGGGTGACATCCTTGATGTCAAACTCGTACTTCAGCGAGTTGATGAACATGAATAAGAAAGGGAAGATGAACAAAAACACGCATTCTGTCAGCAGGATATAAACAATCGTGTTGATAAAGCCACGGCCCCATTTGCGGGCATTCAGCTTGGATGAAATGCTATTTACCACGCGAAACACTCCTTTCTCTACTGCATATAGAAGGTGGACTTTCGAAACAGCAGGAAGATCGCCCCGATCACCAACGCGATACAGATGAAGTACAGCCAGCCCATGGCCGAAGCAAAGGTGGGGATAAACAGGGTGTAAAAGGTGTTGATGGTGTAGGTGATCAGCTTGTTATTGCCGCTGGCCATGGAGTCAATCACGGTGTACACGCTGGCCAATAAGAGGTTCGGGGTCATGATGGGTAAAGTGATCTTCCAGAATTTTTCCCAGCCCGTAGCGCCGTCGCAGTAGGCCGCCTCGTAGTAGGATTCGGGGATGGATTGCAGTGCGCCCAGGAAAATGATGATCTGAATGCCTGATTGCCACAGCGCGTTGGAAATTTGGTTGAGCCCCAGCTGCACATACTCCCCCAGGGTGGGGCCGAGGAAATACAGCATACGGCCGGAAATATCCAATTCTTGCACCGATACTGTTTCGTTGGCCATGGATGCCAGGGACGCGCCGCTGCCCAGCGTGATATACGAGGAGCTGCCCTGCAGCGCCTTCATCACCGCGCCCGCGCCCAGTATGATGGGCATCAGGAAGGCCGCGCGGTACAGCCCGCGCAGGCGCAGCTTGCGGTTTAGCAGCACGGCAATGAACAGCGAGAAGGCCACAATGATGGGCGTGTTGAGGGCCACATCCTTCAGCGCCTCTGCCAGATAGGGCAGGAAATGCACATCATTGATAAAGGCGTTCACATAGTTGCCAAAACCAATGAAGCGGGTGGTCATTTTAACAGAGCTGGTCAGCTCGGACACAGACAGCGTGAGGGAATAGAACATCGGATAGACAAAGAATGCCAGAAAACCAATCAGCCAGGGGATGCAAAACAGCGCGCCCAACATGTTTTCCCGGCGTTTCAGGTTCCAAAAACGTGCCTTCTTCATCATGGCAGCTCCTTCCCATCCTGCACAAGCACAAACTGCTGCGCGGGAATATCCACCCCCAGGTAGCGAACCGGCATATCCCTGTAATTGATATACAGGGTATACCCGCCCGCATATTCAATGACGGCCAGGCCGCCGGAGGATACGTGATGCAGCATCCGTTTATCTGCAAGGGGCGAAAGCGCGGCCAGCGCCTCACAAGTCTGCTCAATATCCTCCGCCCAATCCTCATACGCCGAGGAAAACACCAGATCATAATCCGTATCCCGAAGCTCCAGCGCGGAGCGCCAGGTGAGGCGGTAAAAGGGAACCTCGCCATACTCGATAGCCCGAAGCTGTTCCTTTTGCGTATCATAGAAGGTGTTGAAGGGCTTGCCCGCATAGGCCACCGCCCCGTGCAGCACCATTTGATAGAAGGGAACACTTTCATCATCATACGAATATTGGGTGGAGGCCGAGGGCACGTTCATCACCACATCGGCATATTGCAGGGCATAGAGGTTGCCCTGCACGCTGGCCGCGCCGCCAAATATCTCCTGAGATGTTTGATACAGGCTCTGCCAGCTGGCCACGGTATCGCCGCGCTGGCTCACATGCGCAGGATTGTAATCGTAGTATACAAAGCCGCCGATTAAATCAAAATTGATGCCTGCCACCGGGATATCCTGTAGCTTCTCTGTGAGCTGCCGGAACCGCCCCGGCACAGCCGCTGGCGAGAACAGCTTCTGGATGACGGAATAATCTGTTTCCTGGGCCAGCTCCGCGCCCGTCACGCTGCTCAAAAGGGAGGTGGTCTTGGCGTAATTATCCTGCAAATACAGGCGGACGCCGCTATCCTTGGCAAACTGCGCCAGCTGCTTCAGCCCTTGCATGCCGCCAAGGCCCGCAGCCGGGGCGGACGATGTGGGGTATTTCCCATAGCCCTCCCCCGTCCAGCCGTGCAGGTTCACATACTGCGCGGGCGCGCCCCGCCCGGCCAAATCCTCCAGCATATCCTGCACCTGCGAAAAACCCGTCATGGCAACAAACTGCTCAAAGATCAGCAGGGGCTTTTTGATGCCTGTCAGGATATCCAGCATCAACGGCACCCCTTCGCCCTGCACGCCGCTTGTGTTGATCAGGCACTCCGCCTCCAGATAATCCCGGTAGCGATTTGCCATGCCCGAATAATCGGCCTTGGCGCCATCCAGGAAAAAGTAGGTGACCTGCGCATCATACGCACTTCGCGCCTTATCATAAATGGCCACGGACGCGCCCTGATAGAAGGACACAATGGAAGCGGAACGGATCTTTCGGCGATACTCAAAGGATGCACACGCGCGGTTCAAATTGATTTGATAGCCGCTGGGGTAGTAATTGATGCTGGCCTCCGCCGCGCCGGCAGTCACTGCCGCGAGGAATGCATTGCTGCCCTTCTTGATGCCAAACACAGGCAGGTAGGCGCGCATTTGCCCGGTGGTATCCCGGCGCTCCTCCCATTTCAGGTCGATCTCGTCATCAGAATACACCTTGCGGTGATAGAACTCGTTATACGAAGGGTGCTGCGCTTTAAAGTAAGACAGCGCGCCCGAGCCATCGGGGTAAAACACATAGCCCTTCTCGCCATCGCCCCCCGCACCAAATACCGGCATCACATCAATGGCCACCACCCCGGCCACCTTGATCTTCTTGAGTGCGCTCATCTGCAGGGAGGTCGTATCCCCCTGCTTTTTCAGGGCGTCCCGCAGGGCTTGGATATCGGCCTTGGCCTGCCCGTCATTAAGCCCGCCAAGCACGGCGGGGAACAAGCCCTTCTTCCCTTCCCCGCCATAAAGTGCGGTGTTGAGCTGGTTGGCGGCACTCAGCATTTCATCCACCACATATTCAATGCCTATGGCATCGGTGATCTGGGAAATAATAAAGTCTACTTTTTCAAAGCGTTGTTTGGCCTCCTTCAGCTCGGCACGGAAGAGCTTTTGATCCAGCCGCCCATCCTCTTCGATTGCCGAAAAGCCCTCTTTGATGGTTTCCATATAATCCGTAATCGCGCCCATGCGGGTCTCCACCACATCCTTGGAGCCTACGGCCTCCCGGATGCCCCCGGCAGGGATGGTGATTAGAAGGGCATCCCCATCGAGTGTGACCTCCATATCGATCTCCAGAAACAGCGCTTCCATGCTGTAGGTGATGCAAAGGCCGCCTTCGATGGGGGCATACGTAATATCCGGGCTCATGGCCAGGATAGATTCGTCCTTCTTGGTGGTGTCGTTCTGGTTCAGCATGGTGTAGCTGACCGTGAAGGGGGAGCGCAGGTTTTGCTTGATGGTCTTGGTCAGCCCCTCCTGCGCCAGCACCTCTTCGGGCACGCACTGATAAAAAATATAGCCGGTGTGCAGATTCTGTACGGCAATGGCGTATTGGCTTTCATCAAAAAGCAGCGCCAGCGTATTGGTGCGGGTGATCTCCCTGTATCCGGCGGGGAGAGAATCTGTGGCCCAAGCGACCAGCGGAAGCAAGGCCAGGCACAGAATGAGAGCAATCATGCGTTTCATTTTTTCCCACCTCCTAACCGAGAAAATGAATCTTGTATTCCTGGAACACTGTCTCCACAAAGCTCCACAACTTCTGCCCCAGAATAAAGATCAGGAAGATCACCACCCACAGAAACACACAGGTAAACAGCGAGATGAACACCGTTTTGAGGGTCTGCTTGATGGTGTAGGTGTTCATCACCGAAATGCTGATGAGCACCAGCACCGCCACCCACACCCACATCAGCCCCTGCAGTGTGGAAAACAGCCCAATATCCGTGGCGCTGAGGATGTGCGACAGCAGGCATAGCAGCAGCGTCAGCACCATGTAGGGTGCCATGGCATAGCCAAAGCCCGTCAGCACCTCCCGCAGCTTTGTTTCGCCATCCGAAATGGTGGTCACAAGAAAGCAGCTCACCACCAGCGACAGCATGGGCAGCATCAGTTTGACGCATTCCGTCAATAGGTTGGCATCCTCGGGGTGCACCGCCGCCAGCGGGTAGTGCACAAAGAATATGGAGGACAGCTGCACAGCCACAATCAGCGCATACAGGATAACCGGCACATACCAGCGGAAGCGCTGCCTGTTTTTCACGATCATTTTGAAGCCCCGCGCCGGGTCAAAGAACATGGCCAGGAATATGGTGAATCCGTTCATCTTCATGCCCCCTTACGGATTGAGCTTTACATACAGCGCGCGCAGCCGCTTGATGCCATAAAACATACATACAAGAAGCACGATACCGCCCAGCACGATCAGCCCGAAATGCTGCTGCAGCATGGCCGTGCGCCAGCCATTGAATGCCTGGGAGTAGCCCTCCTCATCCCCGGCCAGCTTGTATTCGCGCATGGAATCCACCCATTTTTCCTGCTTCAGGTAGGCTTTGCCCAGGCCGATATGCGCAATGGAATAGTTTTTATCCAGCTGCAGCACTTCCTCCCAGGGCCCAATCGCTTCCTCGTAGCGGCCTTCATGGTACAGTTTCAGGGTGCTGTGCACTTTTTTGATGAACTGCGTGGGCGTAAACACATGAATCGCGCCCTGGGTAGCATCCAGCACATACAAATTGCCCTCGGCGTCCCCGGTGAGGCTGATGGCACTGGAAAACCGGCCTGCCCAGTTGCCTGTGCCGCCGAAGATCGTCAGCAGATGGCCGCTCTGGTCGTATTGATACATGCGCCCGGAAACGCTGTCCAGAATGGTGACGATGCCGTTGGCATCCACATATACATCGGTGAATTTGGGCTTGGTAAAATCCTTCTTCAGGTGCTCCATCATGGCGTCGGGCTGGCGCTGGCCAAAAAAGTCTGTTTTGGGGTAGATGTTGATGCCCGCCACCGAATAGCGCTTCAACTGCGCCACATCGGTCATGGTCGCAACGGTATAGATGGTGTTCTCGCTGTCAATAAAGAAATTGGTGTTCACGGCGGGCACGCGCTTGGCCAGCTTTTCCTGCTGCTCGGGCGTGGCGATGTAGGACGCAATCCAGTTGACCAGGCTAAAATCCAGCTTGGTGGTGGCCACATAGCCCTTGAACTCCCCCAGCGCATCCAGGATGATCAGGCCATGATAATCCTCGCTGTTCAAAATATACAGTTGACCGATCTTGTCAATGATCACCTTGGAGGGGCGGAAGGGGTATACCGAATCATACAGCTCGCTGGTGGGGCGAAGGAATTCCTCCACAAAGCCATCTGCCGGGGAAAGGTGCACCACCCTGGCGTTATCGGTATCGGCCACATACACATCGCCGTCCGCATCCACGTAGACGCCCTGCGGATTTCTCAGCCCGCCCCCATCGGGGTTTGTGAAGATTCGCACCACTTCGCCCGCGCAGTTGATGCATACAATGCGGTGGTTGCCCTTATCGGCGATATACAAAAGCCCGTTGGGCGCATAAAAAATATCGGAGGGATACGCAAAATAGCCCGCTTCTTCAGAAAGGTGCCGGATCACCTTGTCGGCCACATAGGTCAGGGGAATGGTATGCATTTTTCCGTTCTCATCCGTTATATAGTTGGCGGTAAAGCCCGTAAAAAGCGGAAGAGACAAAAGCAGCATCAGGATGAGCAGCCATTTCCGATTTGCTTTCATTGTTTCACCTCCCTCATATTACCCCTTGATGCCGGCATAAGCCATGGTGCTGATCACTTTTTTCTGCTGGATCAGGTAATACAGCACGGTGGGCAGCGTGGTCAAAAACACCGCAGCGGCGCCCGCGCCGGCCCTGGCGATGCTGCCATCCGAAATGCTGGCCACCGCGTAGGGCAATGTTTTCATGGCCTGCGATGTGATGTACACCATCGCGCCGCCGGAGTTATTCCAGTTGCTGATAAACGCGAATACCGATACCGTGGCCACTGCGGGCTTGATGAGGGGCAGCACCACATAAAAGTATCTGGCAAAGGGCCCGGCCCCATCGATCACCGCGCTTTCCATCAAGGGCTGCGGGATATCCGATATAAATTGCTTGAACAGGAAGAAATACATGGGCACGGCCAGGTTGGGGATGATCAGCGACCAATAGGTGTCGATCATGCCCATGCGGCTGACGGCGATAAAAATGGGGATCTGCGCTGCCGGGGCGCTGAACATCAATGCATACACCACGATATTAAAGATGATCTTGCCCCCGGGCAGCGACAGCTTTTCGATGGCGTATGCGCCCATCGAGCAGATGAACACCGCAGAGAGCACCGTGGCCAAGGTAGTGAATACAGAGTTGAATATATACCGGGTGAAGGGCACAACGGTGCTGTCCATGGTGGTGAACAAATCAAAGAAGTTGTTCAGCGTAGGGTTTTTCACCATGAAGCGGGGCGGATACAAAAACAGCTCATCCAGCGGCTTAAACGCCGTGACACACAGGTACACCAAGGGCAAAGAGGTGAAGCACACCAATAACAGCATCAGCGCATAGGTGAAAAACCAGCCCCACGAAAAGCGCTTTCTGCGTTTCAATAATTTCCGCATCTTTCACTCACCTCCTATTCGTCTTTAGAGCCGAGCAGCTTCATAAATACGCGGCCCAGGCAGAAGTTCAGCAAAAACAGCACGAAGGCAATAGCCGAGGCATAGCCCAGCTCAAACCTGGTAAATGCAAAATCATTCATATGCGCCACGATGGTATGGGCGGCATAATCGGGACTGGGGAAGCCCGCCACTGTGACGGCAATATCGTTCATGTTCAAGGCATTTACGGTGGACATGATGGCGTTGAACAGCAGATAGGGCTTCATCAGCGGCAGGGTGAGGTGCCACAGCTCCATAAAGCGGTTCTTGATGCCATCAATGCGCCCGGCCTCATAAATCTCCTGATTGATGCTGGCAAGGCCGGCCAGATTGGTCAAAAAGCCGCTGCCCATGGACATCCACAGCGATATAATGATGATGACCGGCATGATGAAGGTAGGGTCCTTCGTCCATAAAATGGGCGAGGAAATAATGCTCAACTTGGTCAGCAGGCTGTTGATCAGGCCATAGCGGTCCGAGGAAAACAGGTACATCCACACCACGCTGATGGCCACGCCGCTGGTGATGGAGGGCGCATAAAAAGCCAGCGAAAAGGCCGTTTTGAAGCGCAGCTGATTGATGATCCAGGCAAAGAAGAAGGAGGACAGGAAGCCCACCGGCCCCGCGATGATGGCAAAACGGATGGTGTTGCCAAGCGCCGTCAAAAACAGGGAATCATTGGTGAATAACTCAATATAATTGACAAACCCAGCGTAGCGCATGGGCTCGATGATGTTGTAATGGGTGAAGCTCATGATCATGCTGTAAAACACCGGCACCACCACAAAGATGGCAAACAGCAGCAAGAACGGTGCCAGCATCAGGTACCCGGCCACACGCTCCGCATGGCGAGATTTCATCCGCATCATTTATTCCTCCTCTGCCGCTGCCATCTTGGGCGTCCACTGGTATTCCACTTGCTTGCGCCGCAGCTCGCGGTTGATCTCCTTCACCGCCGCCTCCAGGGAGTCGCGCGGCGTCACCTCGCTGCTGGTCGCTACCACCACACGCGTCCAGGCGTTCACCACATGGCGCGCGGTGATATACCCGCCGATGGTGGGTGTCATGAAGCGCACGTTGTCAAGCGCCGCCAGGAACACCTCCATATCGGCCCGGTTGGTAGGGCGCATGGAGAAGGCGTATTTGTTGGCGCTGAACCAGCGGTAGTTGCGGTTCATGATGGCCTCAATCTCGGTGGCAAATCGGTTCTGCATCGCATCGCTGGTCCACCACTTAAGGAACTCCCACGCCTGATCAGGCTGCTTTGTTTGAGAGAATATCATGGTGGCCATCAGTGTGCCGCCCGCCGTGTTGTCTATCAATTCGTCAGCCTTCACTTCGCCGGGCACAGATGTCACCGCCCAGCGGCCGTACAGATCGGGGGCAGCCGCAGATACCGTCATATAATCAGCCAATGTGCCGATGAACAGCGGGATATCCCCCACCCGGAAATGGTTAAAGGCATTGGCGTCCACCGGCGTATCATACATGGTGTACAGCCGCGTCCATTTTTCAAAGGCGCGGAAGGCGGCATCGGTGGAAAGTCCGGTTTCGGTGAGCGAGGCATTGTAATAATCCCCGCCATTTTGCCACAGGAACATATCAAAGCCGGAGGGCGCGGCCGGTGTGGCCGTGGTGGAGATATAGAATTGATAGCCGTTTTGCTTGAGCACCGGTATGGTGCGGTACATCAGCTCATCCCAGGTTTTGGGCGGCAGGAGGCCAAGCTCGCCAAAGATATCGGTGCGGTAAAACATCACCGAGGTATCCAGCGTTTCGGGCAGCGCATACACCTTGCCTTCAAAGGTGAAAGGGGTCAGCGCGCTTTCAAAAAAGCGGGAAGCCACCTGCGGGTAGTCGTCAAACCGGGTCAAATCCAGCGCCGCGCCGCGAATGGCCAGCTCAAAGGGCGAGCCGGAATCGCTGCCCACCACCAGGTCCGGGGCGTTGCCTGTGATGATGGACAGCATCAGCGGGCTCAGGCCGCTGGCGCTTGTGCCGCCGGGGATGATATTCACCTTCACCGCAATCCCGGTTTCCGGGGTAAAATCCTCATCGGCCATCGATTGGATCAGCTCGCCCCATTCTTTGGAGCGGCCGACCCACACGTTGATCACGCTGGACACTTCTTTTTGCGTTTCGGCGCGCTTGGAAAGGTTGTCGTAATTCTTGCTGAAGGACGAAATAAAATTGTAGAAAGTCACATTCAGTTTATCCATAAAACCGCTGGATCCCTCTACTGTAAGCAGCGAAGGCGATGCCAGCGCGATATAATCAATGGTCAGCGGGGAATAAAGAAAGCTGGTGTAGGTTTCTGCCAGAGCGGCCTGGCAGGTGATCAGCACATCCAGCTTGCCGGGAATGCGCTCCGGGTGGTTCAGGGCATACTTCAGCTCTTCTATGGCCGACACGTATGCGTTAGAGGCCTGGGGCACAGCGCCGCAGATGGCCTCCAGCCGCGCCTCCTGGCTTTCAAGGGCAGTCACCAGCGCTTCCAGGCGCTCCAGCAGCCAGGGGATTTTCTTCTCCAGCTGGTACTGGAAATTGGTATCGGGGGCCACGCCTGTGATCTTGATGATGTCTTGCAAGGTATCCGACAGCAAAAGGTTCGTCTGCTGAAGATCCAGTATCAATTCTGCCATGGGGCCGCACTGCACCGTCAGGCTGATATCATGCGTACCCTTTTTCAGATAAAAACGGTACGGCTCGCCCGATGCATCCTGCAGCACATAGCCCTGCCATGCACGGTCGTATTGAAAGACCAGCTCCTGCGCCTCCAGGAAGGGCGTCTGGCCGTCGATTTGCAGCTTTCTGGTGGAGGGGATGCCATAGGCGTTGTCCTGAAGCGCCCGGGTGACAATGGTATACGCCCCATCCTGCGGCACTTCGAAGCGCCAGGTCAGTATGGCGTTGCCCGTTTGCCAGCGCCAGCCGCCAATCACATTGCGGCGGATATGCTTTAGGTCAAAGGGCTGGGTATTGACATCGGCATAATAAAAGCGCCGCTGAATCATATCACTGCGGTACAAGGCGTCCTCGCCTTGCACAATGATGGCCTCGCCCGCATAATCGGGAAGCGGTCCGGCGCTGTACTCCTGATAGGTTGGTATTTCTTCTATTCCGGTGATATGGATGTTCTCCAGCGCCACAGAGCCGCTGGCGTAGCCAAGGGTCAGCGTGTGCTGGCCTTTTTCGAGGTAAAAGCCAAAGGGCTGTGCATACAGGCCATTCACATCTGTCAGGCCATAGGTGAAGCTGCGCTCCCATTGCACAAGGCCCGGTGCCACTTCGTCCCCATTGATGTCAAAAAACGGCGCTTCCTTCTCGATCCAGGTCTGCGGCAGTTGAAAGTTGGCCGCCTCCGCAAAGGGCACTTCGCCATCCAGCAGGAAGGTGCGCACGATCTGGGTGGGGTCGTCAGAAAGCGCGGTATACGTAAAGTAAATCTGATACAGCCCTTCGCTTTCTATGGCAAAATCCCAGGAATAGGCTGCTTCGCCGCCGCTCCACAGCAGCACAGTTTTGCCCTCCCGCTGTGCCAGCGTGGCCTCCCCGTCCAGGGGCTGGGCCTCCTTGGGCGTCAGGCTGATGCTGTCCTTGCCGGCAGCCGCGCCCGGATAGCGCGCGGGCATATCCCGGTAGTGCCAGGAGACAGCGGTGTCCGCCGCAGCGTCCTGCCCCTCTGTGCCCATGCCCAGCTTATCCCGAAGACGCACTCCCTCCGCATGAGCCGAGGCAGATAGCATCACGCATACCGCCAGCAGGATCCAGAATTTTGCCCGTTCCTTCATTGCTACTAAACCCCTTCTTATCCGTTTTGCAGAAGGGCGGCGTTGCCGCCGCCCTTCTGCCGCTGTTTAACGCGTTATTCCTGAGGGGGTGTGGGGAACATGCCCTCTGCCACATCAAAGTTCCAGCCTTCTGTGGTCTTGCGTGCAATCCAATCATCACGCAGGCGGTCAGCGATGGACTGCAGTTCGTCCAGGCCGCTGTTCATGTCCACTTCGCCGCTTTCAATCTTACGCCAGTTTGGCCAGAAGTATTGATCGGCAAACTCGGCCTCATAGCCGGAGGCGGCATAGCGGGTGCCAGATTGGCTGTAGATTTGGTTGGTCACATCGATGACCTGTAGCAGGCGCTCGTTATCCACCAAAGGCATCAGCAGGTCGTTGATCTTGGCACGGGTGGGCAGATGCAGCTGATAGCTGGGGATCCAGGTCAGGCCATTCTTTTCGGCAGTGTATTTTTCGTAGGCATACGCGCCGTCGGTGTAATAGTGCTTGATCCACTCCCATGCGCCCTCGGGGTTCTTGGCGCCCTTCGGAATCGCCCACACATAGCCGTTGGACGCCATGTAGGTGGCCTCAAAGCCGTCCGCCACAGGCATGGTGGCAACGCTGAAGTTCACATTGGAGGTAATGGCCTCGCTGGCAGCCCAGGCCAGCACATACTCCTGCATGGCGGCGTTGCCGTTGACCACGCTGAAGTTCACGCCCTCGGGCCATTTTTCGGAGCCGCCGTAGATGGCGGTCAACTCTTTGCCAAGGTTCAGGATGCTCTTGATTTCGTCGGTGTTGACCGTCCATTCAATGCCCAGGGGATCCACCATGAAAGTGCCGTAGCTGGTGGCCAGGAACTCATAGAACGTAGGCCAGCCCTTGTTCCAGGAGTAGCCGCTGTAGCCCAGCTGCACAGGGGTGCCGTTGCTGTCAAACTTCGTCAGCTTCCGTGCGTATTCGACAAACTGGCTCCAGGTGGTGGGGGGCGCATCCGGGTCGAGGCCCGCTTCTTCAAACATATCCCGGTTATACAAAAGACCGCAGGCGCCGAACTGATCGGGCATGAACCAGTATGCATCATTGAACTGCACGTTGCTGTCCATAACGGCCACGTCCAGATCGGCAATGTTGAAATCGGGGTCGTTGCGGATGAACTGATCCAGGGACTGGAAGTACCCGCTGTAGTACACGATGTGGGAGGGCAGCTGGATGTAGATGGCATCCGGGCAATCGCCCGAGGCCGCCATGGTGGCCAGGCTGGCCATCACAACGTCCCATCCGGCAATGGTGGTCTCCACATCGTGGTTCAGCTCGTACTCGGGGTGCAGGCGGGCAAACTCATCGTAGAGGACATTTGCCTTCTCGTCGTTCAGGTACCAGATGTTGATCTTGTCGCTCTTGGGGGTCAGGTCAATTTCTCCGGCTACTGCCGCAAATGCCGGAAGCATCAGCGCCAGAGCCAGCACCAGGGAAAGAATGCGCTTCTTGGTCATGGTAGAATCCCCTTTCCAATATTTTACCTGTTTTACCAGGCGAGGCACAAGTTATGGTGTATACATCCCGTTGGGCTTTCCCGAGCATTCCTTGTTTTTACCACTTTTAAGCATTCACAACGCGCTTTAATGTGTTTATTATAGGGCTATCGTTCCATAATGTCAATGTCTGTTTGGCCGTTTTTTCATTTTATCCTTGATTAATTTGATTAATTATGATATGCTTCAAATCGAAATACGCAAAAACAAGTGAAATTCGTCGATTTTTTAACCGGATTGTATTGCTTGTTGTCCGCACATCGTATATAATATTGTCATAGGAGTGATTAAATGATTAAACTAGATGTAATTGCAGATGCGACCAACGTTTCTGTAGCCACGGTATCAAACGCCCTCAGCGGGAAAGGGCGCATGCGGCCGGACAAACGGCAGGAGATCATCACCAAAGCCCGGGAGCTGGGGTATCCCATTGCCGATCAACCCAAAAAGCAAAGAAGCTCCGTCGTGCTGATCATGGCGGAGGATCTGTTCTTTGTGAACACCGATCATATTGTGACCAGCGCGTGCCGCCGCGCCGAAGCGCTGGGCTACCAAAGTATCATTATCAACCTGGATATCATCCGCAAGGGACTGGGGCTGATCCCCGATCACGAAAGCATCCGGCAGTTGGTGGAAAGCGCTTGCCATGGCCTGGGTGTGCCCATTGTGGGGATGGTGTATGTGGCGCAGTACGTTTGGAACATCACCGACGCACTGCCCAAGCTGCCCTTCCCCGTTGTGTATGCCTATTGCCAGGGAAGCGATTCCTCAGTATACGTCAATTATGATGATTATCAGGGTGCCCTGCTAGCCACAAACGAATTGATGGACAACGGCTGCAACACCATTGTCACCATCAGCGGCCCTGTCAACACCATTCCCATGAACGAGCGGATGTACGGCTATCAGCAGGCGCTGGTCAGCCGCGGCATTGCCTTTGATCCCCGGCTTGTATACATTGGCGATTGGTACGAGCGCTCCGGCTATCAGATGATGAATGAAATTTTGGATTCCGGCAGGCAAGTGGACGGAATCTTTGCCCAGAATGATCTGATGGCCACCGGTGCGCTGCGCGCGCTGCACGACCGTCACATCAACGTGCCGGGGGATATTGCCATCATTGGGTTTGATGACAGCGTAGTGTGCGAGGCCTGTTATCCCAAGCTGTCCTCCATCTGGCTGCCGCTGGAGGATATGGGCAGGATCGCCGTTGAAAAGCTAGACGACCAACTGCGCGGCTGCCTGACGGGCAACCGCAGCATCCGCCTGCCTTGCGCTCTGGTGCGCCGGGAGACCAGCGTACGAAATCTTTAAAGGAGGAACACCGATGAAACTATCCTTATCCCCCGAAAGAGTGCTATTTGAGCGTAATCCCCTGATCTTCGGCCAATTTCTGGAGCATTTCCACCGGCAGATTTACGGGGGCGTATACATGCCCGGCCATCCGCTGTCTGATAAGGACGGCTTCCGCACAGATGTACTGGAGGCTCTCCGAAAAATCAAAACACCCATCATCCGTTGGCCCGGCGGCTGTTATGTGTCCGCCTATCATTGGGAGGACGGCATAGGCCCCCAGCGAACCCCCAGCTTTAACAAGGCCTGGCGCGTGGAAGAGGATAACACCTTTGGCACAGACGAGTTTGTGCTCCTGTGCCAGAAGCTTGGCTGCGAGCCCTATATCTGCACCAATGCCGGCACCGGCACCCAGGAAGAAATGAGTAACTGGGTGGAATATTGCAACTTGCCCGCAGAAGGGGTTTATGCCAAGCGGCGCATCGCAAACGGGCACGCTTCGCCCCACAACGTGCGCTACTGGTCTATTGGCAACGAAAATTATTACGACGCCGAAATGGGCAGCAAAACCCATCAGGAATGGGGCGATTATGTGCGGGAAGCCGCGAAAATGATGAAGCGGGCAGACCCCGGGTTGGAGCTCAGCGCCGCCGCCATTGCCGATATCGACTGGAATACACGGCTGCTTTCCCGGGCAGGGCGCTGGCTGAATTGGATTTCTATCCATGGCTATTGGGATGGCTTGTGGCAAACAAACGAGCCCGCCAGTTACGAGCAGTGCATGGCGCAAACCGCCGGTCTGGATCGCGATATCCGGCGAGTGCGGGGCCTGTTGATGGCCTTTGGGCTGGAAAAGAAAATTAAAATCGCCTATGACGAATGGAACCTGCGGGGCTGGCATCACCCCAGCGTAGACACCGCGCCCCTTGGCGATACCGCCTTTATTGCCGCCCGGGATCTGAATGATCTCAATGCCACGTATACCATGGCAGACGCTGTGTTCAGCGCTTGCTTCCTGAATATGCTGCTGCGCAATGGCGATATTGTGGGCATGGCCAACTTCGCACCGGTAGTCAACACCCGCGGGGCCATCTTCACCCATGATCAAGGGATTGTGCTGCGGCCCACCTACCATGTCTTTGATCTATACACCAACCTGTTGGGCGATCAAGTGATCGATTGCTTTGCTCAGGATATCCCCAGCGCTGAAATGACCACCCGAAACGGCGAGCAGCGCCATGTGGAGCTACTGGATATCATCACGACCCGCCACAGCGAAGACGGCTCCCTGGCACTGGCGCTGGTGAACAAGCATAGCAGCCGGGCCTTGCTGCTTTCTATTCATTTGCCCACAGGCTTTCAGCCGGCAGGCATGTGGACTTTGTGTGGAGAAGGCCCTGATGACTATAACGATATAGGCCGCTGCACGGTACGTCCGTTTGCCAATCAACAGGCCATTCTAAAAACAGACGCAGGCGCTGTGCAGGTGGAGTTGCCGCCGCATTCCGCAAACGTGTTGGAGCTTAGAACTTAAGCTTACAGAAGGCATAAAGGGAGCTATCGCCCTTATCTTGTATTCCATTCTCACTCACGACAAAACCCAGCCCCCGCATTGCCTAATGGTTCTCACTGGTTTGTTCGTGAACAGTGCCCGAAACAACTTAATCTGCTCAAAGGGAAGCCAATGTCATGGTTTGCTTGCAGATCAGTATTTGTTTGGAACAACCTGATCGTCATCGTCTATGACAGAAAATTCGCTGCTCGCGCTGACGCGGCCACGCAGCACTTCTCCGTCATGCACTTTCTGCACATTGCGCAGACCACAAGCCACGCCCTTGTTGCCACTCACCGAATAGGCGTACAGCTTGATGCTCACCCGTGCATAAACGCCGCTGTAGATCTCTTCGGGAGCCAGATCGCCCCGCAGCTGACGATCCACCACCTGCGGCGCGACCTTGGAACTGGCATTGATGAACCAGCACCCTTTGAAGGCTTCATCGCTGCGCTCCAGATCGCCATCGCGCAAAGGCAGTTTCAGCCTCGACCGGGGAGCGACTTTGCCGCCAAACTTCCCAATGCCCTCTTGAATAGCGCAGTCGATGGCACGTTGAATGGCTTCAACGGTCTCTGTATCGGTCTTGGGGATAATAAGCATGCAGCCATAACGCGCCTTACCGTTGGTGCTGGTTTTAGGCTCCCAGATGTTCACATAAGCCAGCCGGACAATGCCTGTAACGACTTTGGTTTTGGTTTGCTTCGCCATGGTGTTCCTCCAAACGTTATATCAACTTTTTTCCTGTCTCTCTGTCGTGCCCTCGCTGGCAGGATCATGGTGTTCCTGCATTACATCGCCCCTCCTTTGTCTGGGCCACCCGATGGTGGTATCCATATTCCCCGTTTCAAAAGACGGATTCCCGTACACTTACTAAAACAAAATATAATTGCCTGTTTGCCAAGTTTTTTTATCTTTATTTACATTTGGAAAAATGTGTTTGAGTGCTTTTTCATTTTATTCCATGCCCCAAAATGATGCAAACCGCACAGTCCAGCAAAACTGTACGGTTTCTTCAAACAAATCTATTTTTCTTTGCAAGCAGAGCAACGTTTATCAAAGTGTTTAGGGCGTACTTCAGAAGTCCGGGCCGTGCGGCATCAGGGCACGCCACATCACAGCAAAAAAACAGCCAGCCCTGCATCCTTTAGCGCTTCCACCAGATTGATCTTCTTAATCGTCCAGTGGCTGCGGTTGAGCTCGGGGAAGCCCCCAGCTAAACCCAGCCCCAGTTCTTCATTCAGCATGTTGAGGTGCTGCTGAGGAATGGGGTTCAGCGTCTGGTAATAGATCTTAACCCCATTATCCTGAACCACGAGCCCGGTCACCAGCCCAAGCATCGCCTGATGATCTTCATCGGTTCGCTTATGATGGTGGTTTTCAGTTGCGAACAGTGCTGGAAACGTCTTGATTTGTTCAAGGACGCTATCGCTTAGCGAGGAAAATCTCCGCTCGACCTCAGGGGAAATACCTTCTTTCAAAGCCCTGTCCATCGACATCAGCAAATGACCCTCTTTGAAGGGTTCGAACTCATCGCCGCCCATCACAATCAGGTTGTAGTATGTGTAGTTCATTGCTGCATTCGTTGGTATACCGGCATTACCAGATGCCATTCCTGTGAAGAACACATTGGTGGTTGCCGTCAGATGCACGGTATCCGCATGGGCGATACCGGTGTTTTTATCGCCCAACTGCGTTAATAAAGGGGTGGATGATGCCAGAGAAAGTGCGCCGTATTGCGTGATCAGGTCTTTTTTCTCCATACTTGTGCCCTCAATGGCTGTTGATCGTCAGCGTGTTAATATAGCCAATGGCCACATTGTTGTTGCCATGCTGGTGAATGACGACGGGTTCTGGATGGGTATGTTCAACCTGGGGAGGCTCCTGTTCAGAATGGATAGGCTTGGCCTCCCCTATTTCGCTATCATAAGAATCGTCGGCAACAGTATCACAGTCAAATGCATCAAACTCAAGCGCAATCTTCGCTGTGATGCCCGCACCAATCGTCCCGATGAAGGGCCGTGTTTGACCCACATAATCCACAGGAGCATGCCAATGTTCGTAGGTATCCTGCCCAATGGTGTTGTCCCTGCGGTTGGTCACGATAAAGTGCCATATCCCCAGCAGAAACGAATAGAAAGAGAGTTTCGTCAAGGTACGCAGCGCTGCTTTGCTGCAGGGTATTCCGCCGCTTTCAATATAGAAAACATCGGTATCTGAAATGCTGCTGTCTTGCAAAATCAGATCCAATAGTGCTTTCACAAGATGATTACACTTGCATTCATTTGCGCAATCAACAAAGCGGTCTGCAAAATCGGTCATTCCTTGCAGCACACTCAGATCATTTGCCCGTACCTTTGCATCAAATACCGAGATATATGAGCCCTCCTGGAATGGCAAATATGCGCTGCTTGAAATGGCGCATTTTTTGTATTTCGATGTGTTGGTCTTAAAAGAATCCCTGGCCGGATCGGAAAAATCCGGAACAAAAACCCGGATCAAGCCTTTGAACATTTCAGGTTCAGACAGTCCATCGTTTTCCCCCATACAGTTCTTCCGCGCTTGGTTGCGCTGCTTCACAGCCTGGCGCAACAGTACATAGAACGTGCCTCCGCAGAGTCGTGGATAGAAAACATTCTCGGGCATCGAATCCTCCTTTGCATTGAAAGAATAATTCCAAAGTATTAACCTTGTCAACCTTAGCAACCTTCACAACGATTGACCGTTAACCTTAGCAACTCCATTGTGGAGCCGGAGAGTGCTCCGGGGCTGTAACCCAACTGCAAATAGCGTCCTGGACATTATATTGCATATTGCTCTCCAAATCAAGCGCGCAGCGCTGCATTGGGGGCAAATATGAGCAAACCTGGGGAAGAATATTTCGTCTTTATTGGCCATCAGAAAATCCCTGTCACCAAAGAACAGTACACCGAACTCATCCGCTGGAAAGAAAGGCAGCGGCATTACGCCCGGCGCGATGGAAAATGCGGGCAATCGGACTACAAAAAGTGCTCTGGTAATTGCGATCATTGCCCGTGGTATCAGGAAGGCTTTCGTTTTCTTCCTTATGAAAAGGCGTTCAAGGGCGGTATCACGGATGTTCCGGACCACAATGGCCGGTCGGCAGAAGACATTGCATGCGACAGAATCAGCTGTGAAGAACTGATCTGCCTGTTAAATACTTTGGTTTCTTGTGCCGGAGATATTGCAAAGCTACTCGCCAAGGGCTGCTCTCAGCGCGAGGCAAGCGCTCAGCTCCGTATGCCGCAGTCCACGCTGGGGAGCAAGCTGAAATTAGCACGCGAGCGATTGAAGAAAGATTTTGGCGTATGACGCACTTGTTCGTTCAAAACCGCTCTGTTCTTTCCAAAGAGGGTGTAAGCAATGGTTCCCTGTGAATGGAGGGTACAGATGAGCATCAGCAGGTACAACGCGGAAGGACACCATGACCCAACACCACACCAAGCGCTGACAAACATAGCAAAGGAGGAGCACAAAGTACATTTCAGGCCGGTTGTGTATATCAGCCTACCCAGCTCAGCCGATGCCCACCGATACTGCCGTTTTGCAGTGGAGCGCGGGTACATCCCTATGGCACCAAGTCTGTGCTTTCCCTTGTTCATGCATGAGAACGATCCGGATGAACAGAAGCTCACTTTATTCATGAGCATGGTACTGCTGACCAAATGCGCCGAGCTTTGGATGTTTGGAGATGAGGTTTCTCCTTGTATGAAGCAAGAGCTTCACAAGGCCAGGTTCCGCGGAATGCCCATTCGCCGTTTTACAAATGACTGCACGGAGGTGACCTGATTGTCCAATATTACGCTCTACTATGCCGATTGCACGAACGCTCAAAGCAACTGCACCTATCCCCACAAAGCCGTCATCACGGACGAAGCCACACTTATGCAGGCAGTTTCAAAAGACTATGTGTGCGTTGCGTATAAAAACGGCTACCGCTCCAATGCCAACTTTCTGGCCGCCACCTGCCTGGGGCTGGACTGCGACAACGATCATTCAGATGATCCGGCAGACTGGGTCACGCCAGAGCATGTTAAGAAGCGCTTTCCGGGTGTAACCCTTGCCGTTCATTACAGCCGCAACCATATGAAGCAAAAACATGACAAAGCGGCTCGCCCCAAGTTTCACACGCTGTTTCTCATCAATGAAATGAACGACTCTGCTGCGTACAGCAGCCTGAAACGCCGCATGAACAGTGTATTTCCGTACTTTGACGCCAAGGCGCTGGACGCGGCACGGTTCTTCTTTGGCACAGAGAATCCTGCGGTCGCTTACTTCCCCGGCACCATCACATTAAACGAATGCCTGGACATGTATTACCCGCTGCCCGATACTGGCAGCATCCCCGAGGGCAGCCGAAACAGCACCCTGTCTCATTTCGCCGGAAAGGTGCTCAAACGGTTTGGCAACACACCGGAAGCCTATACCGCTTTCCTGGAACGCGCAGCCGGATGTGATCCGCTGCTGGGAGATTGCGAGCTGAAAACCATCTGGCACAGTGCGCAAAGGTTCTTTGAGCGTATTTCTGCAGGCGAAAACTATGTATCGCCAGAGCAATGGAACGCCCAGTGCAATGCGGCATTCATTTATGAGCCGGAGGATCTCACCGATGTGGGACAAGCCCGTCTGCTGGGAAAGCATTTCAGCCAGGAGCTGCGTTATTCCCCGGCAACTGACTATATTCGCTATGATGGCGCATGCTGGCAGGAAACGAAATCCGGCGCACAAGCGGTGGCACATGCACTGACCGATCTACAATTGGCAGAAGCGGAAAACGCCCTCGCTACATCGCTGCAACAACTGACGAACACCGGCGCCAAAGCGCTTCTTGACAGCAATACCAAGAAAAAAGCCGAATCACTGATGGATGAAACCCAGTGTGCTGCTTATCAAGCATACATTGCCGCAGAGCAATACCAGAGCTTCGTCCTCAAGCACCGGGAATCCAAGAACGTGACCGCGACACTGAAGGAAGCACGGCCTGTGCTGGAGATTGAACCGGGGGTTCTGGATAAAGACTGGTTCCTGCTGTGCACTCCCACGGCCACCTACGATCTCAGAAAAGGAATAAGCGGTGCCCGTCCCCATGACCCCGGTGATTTTATCACCAAAATGACAGCCTATTCTCCGGGTGATAAGGGCACCGAAATCTGGAAGAATGCGCTCAACACCTTCTTTTCCGGCGATCCCGCACTGATTCAGTATGTACAGCGGGTGGCCGGCATTGTGTGCGTAGGTCAGGTGTTTCTGGAAGCCATGATCATCGCTTATGGTGATGGGCGAAACGGTAAGTCCACCTTCTGGAACACACTATCCCGCGTGCTGGGCAGCTACAGTGGCAATATCTCTGCCGACTCCCTCACCATGAACTGCAAGCGCAACGTGAAGCCCGAAATGGCCGAAACCAAGGGGAAGCGGCTGCTCATCGCCGCCGAGCTGGAGGAAGGCACGCGCCTCAACACCAGCATTGTGAAGCAGCTGTGCTCCACTGACGCCGTGTTTGCAGAGAAAAAGTACAAGGATCCCTTCAGCTTCACGCCCAGCCACACGCTGGTGCTGTACACCAATCATCTGCCCAAGGTTGGCGCAAAAGACACCGGCATCTGGCGGCGCCTGATCGTCATTCCCTTCAAGGCCCGGATCGAGGGCGGCAGCGACATCAAGAACTATGCCGAGTACCTGTGCGAAAACGCAGGTGAAGCCATTATGAAGTGGATCATTGAGGGCGCGCAACAAGCCATTGAGCTGGGTTTCAAGATTCCCTTCCCGTCCTGCGTATCCGAGGCCATTGAGGCGTACCGGGCTGAAAACGACTGGCTGGCGCACTTTCTGGATGAATGCTGCGAGATCGGTGATGGCCTGCAAGCCAAGTCTGGTGAGCTTTACAGCGCTTATCGGGCCTTTAGCGTGGCGAATGGTGAATATGTCCGAAGCACTGCGGATTTCTATACGGCGCTGGAAACGGACGGATTCGTCAGACAGCGCTCACGAAATGGAACGATGATCAACGGCCTGAAACTGAATCCTTTTAATGAGGATGATTTAGACTTTTTACGATAATTGGAAGTGTGCAGGGCGTGCAGGTACATATAGAAAAGTTTTATAGGTAGTAATAAAACATTAAAAATATTTCCTATAAGGAGTTTTTAGAATTGTCCTGCACGACCAGCACACAACTGACGAAAAGCCCCACCCGATCCAG
>JAVBRU010000033.1:0-75193 GCA_031547595.1 Eubacteriales bacterium | reverse complement strand
ATATACCCAAATAGCTCTACACTGTTCGTGCCTGTGGGGCCGGTTTTTTCGCCCGCGATTTCTTTGCGGACGCTGCGCTCCCGCATGGCGGAGAAATCGGCAAATACTTTGGCTACCGTTTTGCTCAGCCGCTGGTCATGCACATTGCCGGATAGCTCACCATCAAACCTGTCCAGCGCCTGAAAGACCGCCTGATTGACTATACCCAGCGGCTGCAGCTCTGTAAGCAGCGCACGTAGCCGGGCATTTTGATCCTTGAATCGCGCCAGCACGCCCTGCATGAAAATCCATTCGTTTTCCGGCAAAGACGCATCATTCCATTTGGTATCATCCAGCACCCATTCTGTCAGCGCATCAAAAACGCTGGGGTTTCGCCCCCGCGCCTGGCCCGCCCAGTGAACGAGCTTTTGGTAATCCTCCGCGCTCCGATGTCCTTCAAACCCTCTAATATCCAGAAACAGAAAATCATCCAACAGCTCCCGAGACATATCAAAGCCCCCTTGCGCAGTATAACGTACAGGCTTCTTCCATTATAAAACAAATCTGCCGATAAAGCAATTGCTGCTTTTCCGGCAGGTTTGTTTTTAATTATACTGCTTCGGCAGGGAGCGCCATATCGTCCTGGGGTATCTTGCGGTTTTCCGCCAGCCGCCACAGGATGATCACAATGCCGCGGCCAATGCAGGTGATGCACACCGCCCAATAGACGCCCGTCAGCCCCATAGACCGCGAGAGGACGTATGCCAGCGGCACGCGAATCGCGTTGCTGATGATGCTGACAGCGCTGGGTGGCACGGTGCGTCCGCAGCCGCGGAACATGCCTGCCGATACGCCTTCCAGGCACATAAAAATCTGGCAAACGGCCACGATGCGCAGGTATTCCGCGCCCATCGATTGCAAATGATCCCCCTTGAGGAACAGCCCTGTGAGCGCGTAGCCGCCAAAGTACAGCCCCACCATCACCAGCGCACCCCAGATTGCCATCACGCCAAAGCTCATCTTAAAGCAGCGGTGAATGCGCCGCCACTGATTGGCGCCATAGTTTTGCCCCACAAAGGCTGTCACAGCCGATGCATATCCGCCGCCAATCAGCCAGTAGAAGGACTCCATCTGCGTGCCCACCTGCTGCACAGCCACAGCGTCGGTGCCAAAGCCATTGACAATGCGGGATACCACCATGGCCAGCAGCGTGAAAAGGCCGCTCTCCAGCCCAATGGGCAGTGCCCATTTGACGATCTGAGAAAGCTTTTCTTTGCTTAGCCGGGCGCGGAAGCGGAAGGTCTCAAACGGGCGGCCCTTGGCACGCTTGATGCAGATCAGGAAAAGCACGCAAACCACGATCTGCCCCAGAATGGTGGCAATCGCCGCGCCTGCCACGCCCCAACCCAACACGATAATCATCAGCGGGTCGAGGATCATGTTGACCACAAGCCCGGCGGCGTTCACAAAAAAAGTTAGTTTGGAATTGCCGGAGGCCGTGAAGCAGGCGTTGATGGTGGCGGAAACATAGCTTGGCACGATGCCCAGCGCCACAATGCGCATGTACAGGGCGGCATCGGCGGCCACAGACTCGCTTTGCACGCCAAACACGCCGATCAACTGCCGGGGGAACAGCAGCATCATCCCGCCAAAGGCAATGCCCAGCAGCACGGACAGCCAGAAGGCGTTTTGAGCATAAGAAGCAGCCGTGTCCTTGTCTTGCCGCCCCAGGCACTGGGATACACCGATGTTTGCGCCCATTTGGCCCACCAGCATTGGCGCTGCGGATAGCCATAAATACATCCCGGCCAGGCCGCTGGCGGCCACCGCGTCTGGGTGCACCTGCCCCAGCCAGAACATGTCGGTCAGGTTATACGCCATCTGCATCAGCTGCACGCCCATGATGGGAATGGCAACCATCAGCAGTTTGTCTAAAATGCTTCCCCGGGTCAGGTCATAGTTCTTTCTTTCTTTCATTGCTTTCTCTCTCCACAAAAATGAACCTGCCTATCCTATCATATATAGAGCAAAAGAGCAATGACATTTTGAAACAAATGTTCTTAAATAGAATTGTTCAAATAGCTATGAAACTCCTTCAGGAAAGCAGCCGGCATATTATCCTCGGATACCATAGCGTGCTGTAAAAAGTAATAATAGAGGGGCTTTTTCGGGTAGAGATACATATTTCTGATGTATGTTCCCACGCCAAAGTGCAGACGGTAGATTGCATCGGCAGGGGTATCCTTTATCATCCATATCGTTTCTGTGCAGAGAATCCTTTTTAACTCTTCGAAGGTCTCTAACAGCAAAGCATCTGAGGTGGGCATGATCTTTCCTCCAAAGCATGATTGAGCGAAAACACAGGTAATTGTGCACTGAACACACGAATACCCGATTTGCAAGTACTTATTATACTCTATACGGGTGATACTTGCAACATTTATAGGTAAAATTTATTCGGGAGAGTGGTAAAATGTTGCGAATAAAAGAACTCCGAGAACAGCGGCGGCTCAATCAAGAAGGGCTGGCACTCAAACTGAATGTTTCTCAGTCTACCATCAGCGCATATGAAGTAGGCGAAAGAACGCCAGACTTAGAAACTTTGATTGCCCTTTCCAATTTGTTCAATGTATCCCTTGACTATTTAGCAGGATTAACTGATATTAAACAACAAATCAGGCAAACAGATTTATCGCCAAGTGAGCTAGAGCATCTGCGCATATACCGCCAGTTAAGTGAAATTGATAAAGTAAAATTGAGCGCATATATAGAGGGTCTGCAAAGCAAATAATTTTTCTGCAACTATATATGATTGTGATTCAACATTCAGATATAAGGAGCCTTTTATATGCCGACAAACAAACCCCCTTTTACATTTCACATAGACGATGAGTACCTACAAAAAATGCGCTTTATTGCACAGCGGGAAACAAGAAGCTTGAGCAATTTATTGGAGCATGTTTGCAAATTATATATTGAAAAATATGAGTTGGAACATGGAAAAATCGAAACAGAAGGTGCAAAAGAATAATCAAACCCCTGCGTTAAAGGCTTTTTGAACGGTGCTTTGCTTTTTCTCTATATCGTTTTTGCGAAGCTCTGCCATTTTCATTGCGCACGCCAGCGCTTCAGCGTCCGGGTTGTCAAACCGCAGCGTAGTGCGGCAGACATGATCAAACGCCTTGCCAAACACCGTTTTGCGCGTGCCCAGGCTGCAGTTGCTGCCACAATTTGCGCAAAAATCAATGTTCTGCCAGGCAATTTCCTTCGTGCGCTCGTCCAGCGGCGCATCCTCAAACCAGCACGAACCGCTGTCGTCAGACCAGATGATCCAAGGGGAATCCTTTTCGCCTGCATCGTTCAACAAGACAAAGCATACATATTCGTTTTTGTACGTTACCAACCAGTAAAGCTTGTTTTCCCAATAGCCTTTGCCCCGCTCAAACTGCATGCCGTTTGCACGCAGATAAGCAACAAACGTATGCGCGTTTGCTTGCGCGTCCCCGGTAAGCACATCGCCGATAAAATCTTCGATTTGTTGTTCAGGCATGGCCTTTTCTCCCACCTATCTTATTCCACATTCAGAAGCGGAATGACGTTGATGACCGGTTCCTCATATGGATGCATGTGCCGTATCAGATTGATGGCTGCGCGTATTTGCTCTGCCGGGCAGCGCAGCTCCAGCTTATACTCCGTTCCGTGGCAGAGGCGGTTCGTTTCGCCTGCATAGGGTACACTGCCCGGCAAAGGGCGCCAAGTGCCCTCCACTGGCGCGTAAGATGCCACATGGTCATAAAGGCCCACGGTGCAAGCGCCGATGCCCGCCAATGCATCAACGACGGGCGCGATTTGCTCTTTGGGCAAATAGACTTCAATTTTCACCTGTGTAAATATCAAGTGCAACTCATCCTCTCTTGCGCCTTTACCCTGTGTTCATAAAATGTTGCTCAAGTCATGGGCTGCTCCGTCAAAAACGACATACTTGTGGGGAATTTGGAGCGAATCCAGATACAGATGCATAATTTCATTGTCACAAAACAAAATATCGGCTGTTCCGATGTGAATGTTTACATCCAGGATGCCGCGTATCTGTTCGGCGTTTTGCCTGACCAGACATAAAACATTCCCTTCCTCCCGGTCCCTTTGCTCCCTCAGCATCTCTTTATAGAGCTCGAGGGCCTTCTCCGGCGCAGCGCCCACAGTGCGGCAGCCTTTGTGAAAATAATGATGATAGGTGCCCGCATAGGCGGTTACCGAAGAAAACACGCCCGGGTGCCGGATCGCAAAGCAAAACGCCATCCCGCCGCCCATGGACATACCCGATAGCGATCTGCCCTCGCGTGCGGTGTCTAGCCGATATTCTTTTTCGATATACGGAATAAACTCGTCGATCAACACATGTTCAACAGGCAAGTTTTCATACGCCTCGATCACCGGGGTGTAGTTTGGGAAAACAGTAACAGCCCGCCTGTTTTTAAATACCCTTTCCAGTGCCCATATATCGGAGGATTCATCGCACTGCCACCCATGAAGATGGTATGCAACGGGATATTTCTCGTTGTTTTCCTCATAATCGGGCGGCAAATAAATATTGTAGCCAATTTCGTGGTTCAATAACTGACTGTAATATGTTCTGTGTATCATGTTTTGCGGCGCTTCTGCCGGCGGATTGATAAAATTCATTTTCGTTTCTCCTTTACCCGGCGCATTACTCCCATGATTATAGCAAAAACCTGCCGAGAAAGCAATTTCGGCAGGTTTTGATAAAATCATTATAGCGGAAGAATCTTTTTTCCAAATTCGTTGTTCACAACTTGCGCGGTGGAATTATAGATCGCAGACAGGCCGCAGAAGATGCCCACCCAGCCCGCGATGTGGGTGATGGTTTCGTTGCCGGTGAAATCCCCCAGCGACAGCAGGAAAAACAGCGCAGTCAGAGACAAAAACACCACTTGCGTGGCACGGTTGTGCTTCAGCGTGCCAATGAACATCATCAGCGTGAACAGCCCCCACAAAAGCAGATAAAAGCCCATGGAGGTTTTGTCCGCAGCGATGCCAAAGGGCGTGCCCCAAATGAAAATCAGCGACCACCAGAAGCAGCCGTACGCCGTGAAAGCCGTTGCGCCAAAGGTGTTGCCCGCCTTAAACTCCATGATCCCCGCGATTATCTGCGCCAGGCCGCCCAGCGCAAACCCCATGGCGATAATCACCACAGACAACGGAATAATATCTGCGTTGTGCAGGTTGAGCAGCACCGTGGTCATCCCAAACCCCAGCAGCCCAAGCGGCGCGGGATTTGCAATTTTCTTGGTATCAGGCATCGGAATCCTCCTCCAAAATTGTTGATCTGCAGTACTATATCATAGATCATACAATAAGTCCATTGCTTTGCAGCAACCGTCCTCTTTGCTGCGGGATTATATCTGATTGCACTTGTTTACGTACTTTTGCTGATACTGGGCAAGCGGCGCACAGGGGTATTGCAGGCAATCCGCGCAGGCAGATAGGCCCTTCTCTTTTGCACACTGCACCCATGGGCAATCCCGGCACAGGAAAAACACCTCCTCCGAGCGGCCGCCCTTGCAATGAATTTCGTAAAGCGGAACCTCCAGCCCGAACTCTTCTCTATAAAGCTGCTGCGCGCGCTTTCGCAGGGTGTCATCATTTTGGATGGTGGCGAGGTAGGTAATGCACCGCGCGCAGTCGTGGCCGCAGAAACATAACATGGTTTGATCTTGCATTGTTGAAAGAACCACTCCTCTATGCTTCGTTATTTGTGCCTGCATTGCGTAGGGCTCTCAATCAGCCTGCCAATCGAAAGGGAACGGTCAACCACTGATTGATTTTTGTTATATTGGCCTTCGTTCCGAAAATCACATGCAAATTCTGATCAGGTGCACTTACATAGAAGAACTGATCAGACCCGTTGAGTTTGAGCAAAGCGTTAATTTTATCCACAAGCTCGCAATCAAACCAATCCTCATTGTATTGCAGCGGCCAATCGTATTGTTCTCCATGATAAACAAAAGACACGCCCGCTGTGCGGTTATCATGCTCTACACGGCTTGAAATATCCGATATATCAAATACCCCTTTTGTGATATGTGCCAGTCTTTGTATCACTTGCGCGTATATGTCCTCGTCTTCCACGCACTCGGTGTCAAAGCAGTACAGATCGTCAGACAAGGGCAGCCATTCGCCATTCACCTCACGCTCGCCGCCCAGCGCGTACATCATCAAAATATAGGGCTCAGCTTCAACTTTTCGCGGCCCCATTCGGCGCATAGCCAATCAACAAACCCTTCGAAGCTGGGCCGAATGCCCAGGCTTTCCAACGTGCTCAGCTGCACTTCAAGCGCTACTTTGGGCTTCCGGATGAAAGATTTTTTGTTTTTGCGTAAAAAGCCTAAAAAGCTCATTTGCCGCCTCCAATCCTATGAATCATTATGCGTTTGTAATGCCGTGTGTTTTATTTTCAAACTCTTGCGCCAGTATGCCCATGTGTATCTTGTCAACATATTGTCCATCTTTGAATATCCACTCGCGCATTCGCCCGTCCTCCCGGAACCCTACCTTTTTGTAGCAAGCAATGGCTGCTTCATTATCCGCATGGACGGTGAGCATGATATTGTGGAGATTCAATGTCTTGAACCCATATTCGAGGATCAACCGGATTGCCTCGGCACCGTAGCCCCTGCCCCTATGTTCTTTTTCTCCAATGAAAATACCAATAAAGGCATTGCGGTTGAGGTGGTCGATATTGTGTATGCTGATCGATCCAATCAACACATCCCCCTCAGTGAGCACCATGGCATACCGCTGCATATCGCTGGGCGGTTCATAAAGCCATTTCAAATCGTTTTTGGATGAAACGATGCGGTTGTATTGACCAAAGTAAATCGCAACATCCGCATTGTTCATCCACCTTATGTAATTTTCGGCGTCATCGTCGTTTGCGCTAATGGGGGAAAGGTAGAGCCGGCTGCCAATGATCTTTCGGAAATAACGCATAATCCCTCCTGTATGAACTATAAATTTTTTTCATTATATCATGAGGAATAAAAGAAGTCGATTGCTTTTCAACAATCGACTTCTTTCGAGAAATGTCTATGGACTATAAAAAAGATATATTTGCGTTTTTGGTGTTGGGGTGTGTTTCAAAAGTCCGGGACGTGCAGCTTCGCTAGTATAAAGCGTCAGTTCAAAGTGGCAAACCGCCGGAATAGCATCGCTATTTCAAGGTTTGACAACGCAGAAATGGTGCTTTTACACTCCGAAGATGCTTGTTAAGAGTTTTGAAACACGCCCTAATAAGCGGTACTATTTAATGATTTCAAATACAAATTCACACGGTTTTTTGCCCCTACTGTTTATTGGTGCAGAAATTACTTCTTTCGTTTTTAATTCAACACCAAGCTGCAACTGTAAATGACGGCGACCTGATCCGGCGCAGCAGTAACAATACGAAAGAGGCATGACGCAATTGCCAGCATTGTTATTTTCCAATGCAAGCTCCGCAACTCTCACACCTGTTTTTATGGTGGCACCACAAACGCATTTGTATTTTCCATTGTCATCAAAAGACCATTTTACTGATAATGTGTTATCAGCGTTAAGGGCGATTTTTTCAGAATCGGAAGATATGTTGTTGATATGAGTGATTTTTTCACTCAAAGATTTATCCGAGATTTCCTTGCCGATTTTTTTCATTCGCGCAATAAAGTCTTTGCCACCTCCGCAACCGTGGCTATCTAAAATTTCATGCAGGACGTCCGGATCAAGTGCTTTTTCCATCCTCTCAATCACATTGATGAGGTTGCCGTTGCCGATAATTTCTTTAATGGTTTTGTTATCAAAGCCATATTTCGTTAAACTTTTTTCAATCCCGTAAATTCTCGCCATTTTATTTTTCCCTTTTCAATTTAATCGGCACAAAATAACGGACTTTACCGTAATTCCATTCTTTCATTTGCGATGAATGCGGTCCGGCAAAATGATTTAGCATATGGCGATTGGGGGATTCATCGATTTCTAAATATTCTTGTTGTGATAGCCATGCATTTATCCCTTTATATACCCGTTCATATTCGCTGATTTCCCAGCTGTCCGCAAGCGCGGCGGAGAACAAACCGCCGTCAAAGGTGATGATCTCATATCCTTCGGTATCAGCCTCGGTCATCCAATCTTCAAGCATAAACATCCAAACGGGCTTGTTTTGTTCGGCATCATGATACATAAAATCGCGCGGGTTTATTTTATCGGCGATTCGTGAACCGAGCCGCATCCACATCGCATCAAATCGGTTAAGTGCTTCTTCACTTTCGAGAGGCCCTGATGTTACCATGCGGCAGGGCGGCATTTCGACAATAAGGATATCCGGTTGCCGCTCTACTTTTTCAGCAGCAGACAACAAACGGTTCACTTTCGCCGCATTTCCCTCATAATCCACATTGACAAGTTGCGTTTCAATTTCCTTTGCCTTTTCATAAAGCAGTTTGACATCAGAATCCTTGCCAAAATCAGCATTTTCAATTTGATGTATAAACTCTAAAACAATCCCTTTCAGTTCGTGAAGAAGAGAAACCTCACCGTCAATATCCTCTACCTTTTTAGTAAGCACTTCTAAAACCACTTCCGAACCAGAAGTATTGAAAATACGTTGAATGTCTTTGATGGTAATATTCAACTTGCGTAAAATTAATATTTGTTCCAACCGTTTTACAGCGGCATCATCATATAATCTGTAAGCATAATCATCGGTTCGGGTGCTTGTTATCAACCCCATATCTTCATAATAACGAAGTGTACGAGCTGATATATCATATTTGGTTGAAACATCTCGAATTTTAATTAACCTATTCATACAAAAATTCTCCTAAACGTTGGTATTAAGCATAGTATATACTATTCCCTAACGGCAGAGTCAATAGATTATTTATATTATTTATATTTTTTACAATTCATACTTTTAACATAGCAAAAACCTGTCATAAAATCAATTTACAGATTTTGCGACAGGTTTCGACAAATGGCGACGTACGCTAATTTTGATACAAGTCTCAATAGGGTGGGGTTGGGTGCAGTTCAGAAACTAGCAAATAGAGCATAGAGACCACCAATAAGCAGTCAGTTTATAGCTGAGTTATTCACGAGTTGTCATGCAGTTGTCATAGAAACATGAATCGGCTCATCATGCGCATCGCTCTTGCCTTTTGGCGCAAGATGCGCTATACTGTTGTCAGTTGCCGCCGGGCACTCGTCCATCTCATTCCAGTAGGCCGCAGAAGGAATGGGTGTGGGCGTTTTATTTTTGGCGATTGGAGGGCAATATCCTATGTTTCGAGAGATGAGGCGAAAGAATCAGGGGCTGCCTGTGGCAGCATGCGAGGACATCTTGCGCCGGGGCACGGCGGGTGTGCTGGCTGTGGCGGGGGATGAGGGCTATCCCTACGCGGTGCCGATGAGCTATGTGTATGAGGACGGCAGGATCTATTTCCACAGTACTAAGACCGGCCACAAGCTGGATGCCATCGCGCGGTGTGACAAGGGCTCGTTCTGCGTGATCGACCGGGACGATGTGGTGCCCGACGAATACACCACCTACTTCCGTAGCGTAATCGCATTTGGCAGGGCGCGGGTGCTCACGGACGAGGCGGAAAGACGCGCAGCGCTGGAGAAGTTGGCAGCGCGATACTCACCGGATCATGAGCAAGGCCGGATGGAGGAGATCGAGAAGACGATCAAGCAGGTGTGCATGGTGGAACTCGCCATCGAGCACATGACGGGCAAGGAGGCCATTGAGCTGGTCCGCCAGCGGAGCAACAAAAAGGACTGATCGAGCACAACCGCATACGTTCAACCCGCCGGGGTTTTCTGATGTGTAGTAGGCCAGTGTTACACAGCGCTGGCCTCATTTTTTTGTTGGAGGATGATCATCATGTACCAGGAAAGCCGCGCACACTGTTCGCCCGATACGCCATTCCGCAAATGATCGGGCTGTTGTTCAATTCTGTCTACCTGATCGTGGACGGCGTGTTCATCGGCAACCGACTGGGCCGGGAGGCCATGGCCGCAGCCGCGGTGTCGGTGCCGTTCATCGAAATTCTGATCGCGCTGTCTATGGCCGTGGCGTCCGGCGCGGGTATCGCTGCGTCTGGGCACCTGGGGCGCGGCGAGGATGATGAGGCGAGGCGGCAGTTCAACCTTTCCGTGGCGGCGCTTCTTGCAATGGGTATTTTGGTGGCGGTGCTGGGAAGCGCGTTCATCAACTCGCTGGCGAGGTTATTGGGTTCGACAGAAGAGATTCACGCGGACGCTGTTGCCTACCTGCACTACATCGTCACGTTCGCGCCGTTTCTGATGTTCAGTTTTCTGCTGGGTGGTCTTGCACGCAATGACGGAAAGCCACGCCTTGCCATGGTGGCGCTGGCGGTCGGGTCGCTGTCCAACATCGTGTTGGACTATGTGTTCATGTATCCGCTGAACATGGGCATCGCGGGCGCGGCGCTGGCCACGGCGCTGGGTCCGATCCTCAGCGTGCTGATCCTGCTGCCGCATTTCCTGATGAAGCGGGGCAGGCTGCATTTTGCGCGGTTCAAGGCGCGATTCTTGGATGTGCGCCGCATCTTCACGCTGGGCTTCCCGTCGTTCATCATGGAGTTCACCATTGGCATCGTGACGTTCGTGTACAACTTCGCCATCGTCCGTAACGGATACGGCGAGATCGGGTTGGCAGCATATTTGGTGATCGGTTATTTAATGCTGATCATCCTGACGGTATTCCTGGGGCTGGCTGAGGGCCTGCAGCCGGTGTTCAGCCACTTCGCGGGCACGGGCGAGACGGAGCGCAACCAAGCGCTGTTGCGCTTCTCCACGAAGGTGTTCCTGGGCGTGGGCGTGTTGTGCTATGGGCTGATCCTGCTGTTCTCCAAAGGCTTCATCCAGATCTTCACGCCGGGCGACGTAGAACTGGTGGCGTTCACACACAGCAAGAGCCTGGTCTATTTCAGCGGCTTCTTCCTGGCCGGGTACAACATCCTGATGATCTCATACCGGCAGTCGGTGCGTCAGACTGGGCAAGCGTTGGTGCTGTCGCTGTTGCGCAGCATCGTCATCCCACCCCTGTTGATCTCGGTGCTGCCATTGATCTTTGGGGGCGAGGCGATCTGGGCCTGCCACTCGATGAGTGAGGTTTTTGCAGCGGCGGCCGCCATCGCAATGACAAGAAAAGGCCTCGGAACTGCACTCCGCTCTAATCGTGGTAAGCGGACGAACGAATATATTGACCCAAAACAACATGCCTGATAACCAGTGCTGTTGGTCATTGATTTGTCTTGAGAAATTGTTATGCGGAGATTGGTTTCGCATTTGCACCGAAAATGCTCAAACTCGTAAACGATAGCTCGCAGCGTGGGTGCAGGGGCCGAAAAGGCTGTTTTGTGGAGGTGGGTTCAAGTCCCCTAACCCGGAATCATCGCTCCACGCCGTAAAAAGGCTTGACGGAAGGATAGACGAAAACTGCATTTTCGGATGCCAGATACCTTATAAATCAAGCATCCTCTCACCCGATTTGGCAAGACAACGAAACAACCCACCACATTTGTGATGGGTTGTTTTCCTTACAACTGACGTTGTAACGTGGTGCGGTCGACGAGACTTGAACTCGTACTCGGTTAAGAACACGCCCCTCAAACGTGCGCGTATGCCAATTCCGCCACGACCGCAGGGTGGCATCGCCACACAGCTTGATTATTATACTCCGCCGCAGAGTATTTGTCAACGAGAGAAATTAATAAAATGTAATGAAAATTGTTGCGCTACAATACAACCTTCGCGCAGAATATACAAGACTTGATAAAATCACGATTTTATGGTATGATGAACCTACAAAAGTGAGAAAAATGCATCGGATGGACTTTTAGATGAAAACAAAGAAGCAGGAAGAATTGGCACAAGCGTTTTTAGCAACACTGGAGGACGATGCCCGGCCAGTTTATGAAGAGGTTATTGCTTATCTGGCGGCGCTGGGCTATCATCCACAAAAGGAAAAGACGAACCTCTCCTTCAAGCATGCCCTGCACAACAAACAGATGGCCAAGATGGGCATTCGCACAGGCAAAGCGCCTGCGCCATTTTTTGCGCTGCGTTTTTCGGCATGCAAGGGGTATTCGAAGCGGTTTGAAGATATTGTGAGCACGCTGATTGAAAAGTACCCCGCCCGCGCCGCCCGCTGCCCAAGCGGCTGCTGTGATTATTGCAAAGGCGAAGCGGAAAAGCATATCTATCGCCACGAGGGGCAAGCATCCTGCGGCGCATATGCGCTGGAAATACCGGGCATTACGGTGAATGACCTGGCCGAAATCAAGCAGTTGATCAGCCAGGAACATGTGTATTTAATGGAATACGAGGTGGGTGCGGCAGCGCAGTAACACTTTTCCATATTGAAATACTGTAAAACCAGGGTTCGAAAACGTTTTAGAATCAAACATATTTCTTGGAGGGGAAGCCTATGAAGCGCATAGCAGTTGTTTTGCTGATTGCAAGCCTTGTGCTGGCATCCGCCATTGGCGAGGAAAACAAGCTGGAAAACGGGGATTTTTCGGGCGGGCTGAAGGCCTGGGGCACATACCTGGAGGGCGGGGCCGCCAAGCTGGCCGTAGATGCGGAGGGCAACGGGCAGCTGACCATCAGCAAGGTGGGCAGCGTGGTGTGGGGCGTGCAGCTGACGCATGACGGCATTTCGCTGGCCGAGGGCAGCCGGTATCGCCTGAGTTTTGAGGCCGCGTCCACTACGCTACGCACAGGCGTGATGCGTATCCAGAAAAACGGCACGCCCTATACTGGGTATTGCGACAAAGAGATTTCCCTCACGCCGGAATTGCAGGCGTACACCATCGATTTCACCATGACCGACGCTTCCGACCCGGCCGCGCGGCTGGTGTTCAACCTGGGGGTGGAGCAAACGGGCGGCAAGGCGCATGATGCGCACGTCATCACATTGGCACACTTTTCTCTTATTCTGTTGGAAGGCGACGAAATCAAAGAAGGAGGTCCGGATGCGATGCCCATTCAAATCAACCAGCTGGGCTATACGCCCAAGGGCCCAAAACTGGCTACACTGACGGGCAACGATGCCGTGATCAAAGTGATCGATACTGCCAGCGGGCAGGCAATATACACCCTGACGCCGGGGGACGCCGTGTATAGCGCGTCTGCCGGTCAAATGGTGCGCACGGTGGATTTCTCCCTGCTGGAAACGCCCGGCACCTATGTGCTGCGTTGCCAAGAGGGAGATTCTGCGGCCTTTGAAATCAAGGACGCGCCGTACCAGGCCGTGCGCGCGGCGGTGCTTGATATGCTGAACATCCAGCAGTGCGGCGTGGCTGTGGATGCGGGTGCGTGGAGCCATCCGGCCTGCCATACGGCGGACGCGCGGATTTACGGCACTGATCAGTACAAGGATGTGTCCGGCGGCTGGCACGATGCCGGGGATTATGGCCGCTATGTGGTGCCTGCGGCCAAGACGGTGGCCGATCTTCTGTGGACAGTGGAGTTTGGCTTTGCAGACCCGGCAGAGGTGCTGCCGGTCGTGAAGTTTGAGCTGGATTGGCTGCTGAAAATGCAGGATGCAGCCAACGGCGGCGTCTATCACAAGGTGACGGCGGCAAGTTTTTGCGGGTTTATCATGCCGGAGGAAGAGAAAGACGAGCTGATCCTCTGCCCCGTTTCGGCCGCGGCCACGGCGGATTTTGCAGCCGTGATGGCGATGGCGTCGCTCCATTACGATGACGCACGCCTGATCGCGGCGGCGGAGCGCGCATGGAGTTGGCTGGAGGCCAACCCTGCCGCGCCGGGGTTTGTAAATCCGGAGGGGATTGTGACCGGGGAATACGGCGATGAAAATACCACGGATGAGCGCTACTTTGCCGCCTGTGCGCTCTACCGCGCCACGGGCAAGGACATCTATCACGACGCGCTGAAGGCGCTGCCTGCGTCCGAGGGCCTGGGCTGGGCCGATGTGGGAGACTATGGCAATGTGGAATATCTGCTGACAGCAGCGGACAAGACCGATGCGGCGCTTCGCCGGCAGGTGTTGGAGGCGTTCCTCAGGCAGTGCGACAGGCTGCTCCTCGCCACGAAGGCCGAGCCGTATGGCGTGTCCCTTGGCACAGACTATCCCTGGGGCAGCAATATGATCGTGGCCAATAACGCCATGATCCTGCTGATGGGCGATTATTTTGCAAAAAACGCCGCTTATGTGGAGGCCGCTTTGGAGCATGTACACTACCTGTTTGGCCGAAATGCCCTGGCGCAGAGCTTTGTGACGGGCTTTGGCCAAAAAGCAGCGGAGCATCCGCACCATCGGCCATCCCAAGCCGTTGGCGCCGCCGTGCCCGGCATGGTGGTGGGCGGCCCGGAAGCGCAGCTGCAAGACCCATACATTGCCGCCGTGCTCAAGGACATGCCCCCGGCCAAGTGCTATGCGGATAACGACCAGAGCTACGCCTCCAACGAGGTGACCATCTATTGGAACTCCCCGGTGTACTTTGTGCTGGCGGGACTCGAAAAATAAGTGTATGATCAAAGCTGCCGGGAAAGCAGAAATTGCTTTTCCGGCAGTTTTTTGTTATGATGGGGTTGGAAAAACAGAAAGGTGGAAACCTCCCCATGAGAGAAATGCGCCGCAAGAATCAAGCCCTGTCTGTGCAGGAAAATATCGATATTTTGAACCGCTGCACCTCCGGCGTGCTGGCAGTTCTCGGAGACGAGGGCTACCCCTACGCCGTGCCGCTCAGCTACGTATATCACGAAAACAAGATTATCTTCCACTGCGCCAAGACCGGCCACAAGCTGGACGCCATTCAGCGCTGCAGCAAGGCTAGCTTTTGCGTGATTGATCTGGATGACGTGATCCCCGAAAAGTACACCACGTGCTTTCGCAGCGTGATCGCCTTTGGCCAGGCGCGCGTTCTTGAAGATGACGCCGAAAAGTGTGCAGCCCTCACCATTCTGGCCGCCAAATACTCACCGGGCGACCCTGAGGGGCGCTTGCAGGAGATCGAAAAGACGCTCCAACATCTTTGTATGATAGAGCTTGCGATAGAGCACTTGAGTGGCAAAGAGGGTATCGAGCTGACGCGGGCACGCGAAGGAAAAGCGCTTTGACGGCCATCGAGACTTACCGTAAAAACACCCAGCTGCCCTGGGGGCAGATGTTTTACCGCCTGCTGTGGGATCAGCTGGCGTTTGCCAAGGGGCTAAGCATCCTGGACTTTGGCAGCGGCCTTGGCATTACGGCCAATCATTTGGCCGCCTGCAACGATGTGACGGCGGTAGAGCCGAGCCCGCAGATGTGTGAAATGCGGTTTTGCGAGCACCCGTACCGCCAGATCATCGGCGGGGCAGAGGTGCTGACAGGGTTTGAGTCAGAGAGCTTTGATCTGATCCTCTGCCACAATGTGCTGGAATATGTGGAGGACCGGGATGTTTGCGTATCTGCGCTGTGCAGGCTGCTGAAACCGGGCGGCCAATTGTCGCTGGTGAAGCACAATCCCCCCGGCCGCGTGCTGCAAAAGGTGGCATTTGAAAACAACCCCGTTCAGGCACTTCAATTGCTGAACGGGGAGGCTTCATTTGCTGAAGGGTTTGGGCAAATTCATTATTATAGCCAGCAGGATTGGGAGCGCTGGATGGACCAGCAGGGATTGCGGCTGCTTGACCACCATGGCATCCGTGCTTTTTTCGCCCTGTATGCGGACAATGCCACCCGCTATGACCCGGAGTGGACCGAGGCGATGTTCGCGCTGGAGCAAAAGGCGGGCGCTATAGAAGAATACCGGAACATCGCGTTTTATCATCACGTGCTGATGCAAAAGTAAACGGCCACCCCACCCGGGATGGCCGCCTTTTTTGATTACAGTTGGTTCCTTTGGATCTTGCCGCTGATGGTCTTGGGCAGCTCCTCGCGGAACACGATGATGCGGGGGTATTTATACGGCGCGGTATGCTGTTTCACATAGGCCTGGATTTCCTTTTTCAGTTCCTCGGTGGGTTCTGTGCCCTTGGTGAGCACGATGCTGGCCTTCACAATCTGGCCGCGCACAGGGTCGGGCGCGGGGGACACGCCGCATTCCAGCACATAGGGCAGCTCCATGATCACGCTTTCGATCTCGAAGGGCCCGATGCGATAGCCGGAGGACTTGATCAGATCGTCCTTGCGGCCCACATACCAGTAGTAGCCGTCCTCATCGCGCCAGGCGGTGTCGCCGGTGTGGTAGAGGCCGTTTTCCACTGCGGACACCACGGCGTTATCGCGGTAGTAGCCGCCAAACAAGCCCACGGGCTTTTCGTCGCCCACGCGGATGACGATTTCGCCGGTCTCGCCGTCCTTCACGGACGCGCCGTCATTGTCCACAACGTCCACGGGATACAGCGGCATGGGCTTGCCCATGGAACCGATCTTGGGCGTCATGCCCACGGTGTTGGCGATCATCAGGGTGGTTTCGGTCTGGCCAAAGCCCTCCATCAAGGACAGGCCGGTGGCCTTCTTGAACTGCTCAAACACCTCGGGGTTGAGCGCTTCGCCCGCGATGGTGGCATGGCGGATGGAGGAAAGGTCGAACTTGGAAAGGTCCTCTTTAATGAGGAAACGATAGATGGTGGGTGGCGCGCAGAAGGTGGCGATGTCATATTTTTTGAACATCGGCAGGATGCTGTTGGCATTGAAGCGGTCAAAATCGTACACGAAGATCGGCGCTTCGCACAGCCACTGGCCATACATCTTTCCCCACATGGATTTTGCCCAGCCAGTATCCGATATCGTGAGGTGCAGCTTGCCCGGCATATTGCAGTGCCAGTACTTGGCGGTGAAGAAATGCGCCAGCGGGTATTGATAGTTGTGGGTGACGAGCTTGGGATAACCGGTGGTGCCGCTGGTGAAGAACATCACCATCGGGTCCTCGCCGCAGGGCGTGTCCTCGCCGCGCTGGAAATTGCTGCTGTACATCTGCGATTCGGTGTCAAAATCGTGCCAGCCCTCGCGGCTGCCGCCGCACATCACCAGCGTTTTAACGGTGGGCGAGGCCTGAAGTGCATCTTCGATATGCCCTGCGGCCTTGCCAAGGTTGGTGCAAACCACGGCGCTGACCTCGGCGGCGTTGAAGCGGTACTCAAAATCGTGTTGCAATAATTGATCGGTGGCGGGGATGCCGATGGCACCCAGCTTGTGCAGCGCCAGCATGGTGAACCAGAATTGGTAATGCCGCCTAAGCACCACCAGCACGCGGTCGCCCTTTTTGACGCCGATGCTGCGCAGGAAGTTGGCCGTCTTGTTGCTGGCGCGGCGAAGCTCGTTATAGGTGAAGGGGCGCTCGGTCAGGTCGTCCGCGATGTGCATCAGCGCCAGATCGTCCGGCTTGTCCGCCGCCAGGCGGTCCATCACATCAAAGGCAAAATTGAAGCGGGAGAGGTCTTTGAACTGATATTTCAGCAGCGCACCCGCGTCGTTTTCCGTCACGTCGATGAAGTGACGGTACACCGCCGGGGTTTCCGGCGCACGCTGCACGATGGGCTCGGCCATGGGTGTGGGCGCGGTTTCCTCGCCCGAGAGCACCACTGCGCAGAAGGTGCAATCCTTGCCGCCCACCGCGCGCATGCCATGGGGCTGGGCGCTGTCGTAGTAAATGCTGTCGCCCTCATACAGTGTTTCCACATGGCTGCCGATCTGCACCTTCAGCATGCCGCTGATCACGATGTCAAATTCGTGCCCGCCGTGGGAGGTGACGGGGATGGGCAGCGCCTGCTGGTCTTCCTCATACTCATAGCGCACAAAATATGGCTCTGCCAGCTTTTTGCGGAAGGATGAGGCCAGGCCGCGGATTTCGATACCGCGCTCGCGCGCCGTCACTTCGCCCTCGCCGCGGCGGGTCACGGTATAGCTGCGAAGCTTCGGGCTGTGGCCTTCCATCAGGTTGGAAATTTCCACACCAAAGGTCTGCGCGCAGTTGTGGATAAAGGTGAAGGGCATATCAGCCGCGCCCGCCTCATAGCGAAGGTAATCATCGGTAGTCACGCCGGTGCGCTTGGCCATCTCTTGCAGGGAGTAGCCCGATATCTCACGAAGCTCCCGAATACGCAGCGCAACCTCTTGCAATGCGGTGTTTGTTGTGGTCATGGTTTCGTCCTCCTTCTTACAAATAAAAAACCCGTCTCCATGCTTTTTGCATTGAGACGGGCTGTAAAAACAACTCGCGGTACCACTCAATTTGCGTATTGCTACGCCACTTTGCCAGGCTCTATCAAGCCTGCTTGCTCTGACGCGGCATCACGGGAGAGTCTACTGAGCGGTTTCTCGCTGTTCGGTCTCCGGCTCGGAAGGGATAAGCGCTTGTGGGGTGTCTGCTATCGGCTTCCAGCAAATACCGACTCTCTGGTTGCAGCGCGGCCACGGCCGTCTTCCTCATCGCCTATGAAATTAGTGATATCCTAGCAGAATGCCGCGCTCTTGTCAACGGTCAATTTTTCAAAAAACAACAAAAACACAATCCAATACGGTTGACAAACTGCCGCGTGCGTGCTATTTTACTGAGTAACCCCACGATTTTGACGGCGAAGGAGGCGTAGACAGATGATGCAACCCGTAGTTCTACGCCTGTTTGTACTGCTGCCCATTACCGTGGCAGCCCTTGCGCTGCCGCAAAGATGAGCCGCACGAAATAGACGCATCACTTGATGTATTGGCCCTATTCCTTGCGGATGGGGCTTTTCTTTTTGGGAAGGAGAGGCCATGAAACGCATCACCATTGTGGCGGGGCACTACGGCAGCGGCAAGACGGAGTTTGCGGTCAATCTGGCGTTGGCACTAAAGTCCCAAGGCAAAAAGACCGCGCTGGTAGACCTTGACGTAGCCAACCCGTACTTCAGATCCCGCGAGCGGCGGCAGCTATTGACGGAAGCCGGCATTGCTGTATATGCCGATGCGTATGGCGGCGAGATCACGGCCGAGCTGCCCGCCATCACCGCGGCGGTGCGAACGCCCTTGGAGGATGAGGGCTGCTACACGGTGATCGACCTTGGCGGCAATGATGCCGGGGCACGGGTGCTCAACCAGTTTGCGGCGTATTTTCAGGGCGATGCGCACCAGCTTCTGGCGGTCGTCAACTTCAACCGCCCGGATACAGCCACCCTCGAGGGCGCGGTATCGCACCTTGAGGCCATCCAAGCCACCCTCGGCATGCCCATCAACGCACTGGTGAACAACACGCACCTGCTGCGCGAAACCACCGCCGAAGTGATTCTTACAGGCGATGCGCTGTGCCGTCCGCTGCTTGAAGCCACCGGGCTGCCCCTCTACTGCACCTGCTACCCCGCGCCGCTGGTCGATCCGGCTGCGCTTCAAAATATCCCTGGCGATCTCGTGCCGCTCCACCTGTATATGCGGCCACATTATCTGGATTTGTAAAGGAGTTCTCACATGGGAAAGTATCAACTGGTCATCAAGGATGACAAATGCAAGGGCTGTGGGCTGTGCATTACGGTGTGCGCCCGTCAGGTGCTGAAAACCGGCAAGCAGGTAAACCTCAAAGGCTATCATCCCGCCGCCGTGGCAGAGCAGGAAAAATGCGTGGGCTGCCTCAGCTGCGCGCTGATGTGCCCCGATGGCGCGATCGCCATCTATGAACAGGAGGTGGACGCATGAGCGCGAAGGTGCTGTTAAAGGGCAATGAAGCCTTTGCCGAGGCCGCCATCCGCGGCGGCAGCCGGTTTTACTTTGGCTATCCCATCACGCCCCAGAGCGAAATTCCGGAATACATGAGCCGCGAGTTGCCAAAGGTGGGCGGCGCGTTTTTGCAGGCCGAGAGCGAGCTGGGCGCGATCAACATGGCGTATGGCGCGGGCGCGGCGGGCGGCAACGTGTTTATTTCTTCGTCCTCGCCCGGCATTTCGCTGATGCAAGAGGGCATGAGCTTCCTGTGCTCCGCAGAAGTCCCGCTGGTCGCCCTCAACGTATCCCGCTGCGGCCCCGGTATCGGCGGGATTCAGCCCGGGCAGGCCGACTATTATCAGATGACCCGCGGCGGCGGCAACGGCGATTACCGCATGCCGGTGTTCGCGCCCTCCAGCATCCAGGAGGCGGTCGATCTGCTGTACGAAGCGCCCGCCCTCGCCAACAAATGGCGCAACCCCATCATGATTATGGCGGACGGGATGATCGCCCAGATGATGGAGCCCGTGCTGCTGCCGGAGTATAAGAGCGTGCCCGAAACCCATCAGATCGCGGGCGAAAAGCCGTGGGCGATCACCGGCTCCAATGACCGAGCCGGCCAACGCAACACCGTGCGCTCCCTGCGCATGCAGCCGGAAGCGCTGGAAAAGCACGTGGAAGCGCTGTTTGTAAAATACCGCCAGGCCGAAAAAGAGCTATGCCGCTACGAGAGCACCGGCCTGGAGGATGCCGACATCGTGTTTGTCGCCTTTGGCACCACCGCGCGCATCACCAAGGAAGCCATGGAGTTATTGGCCGCGCAGGGCATCAAGGCGGGGCTGATCCGTCCCATCAGCCTGTGGCCCTTCCCCTACCAGGCGTTTGACGCGCTCAGCGCCAAAACCAAGGTGGTCATCTCTGCCGAGCTTTCCATGGGGCAGATGATCGACGACGTACGCATGGGCGTATGCGGGCGCGTGCCCGTTCGCCTGGTGCACCGCACCGGCGGCATTGTGCCGTCCTCGCCCGAGATTGCGCAAAAGGCCAAGGCGCTGTGGGAGGAACTGAAATGAAAACAGTATTTGAATACACCAAGGGCATGACCAGCGTTGACACCACCTATTGCCCCGGCTGCACCCACGGCATCGCGCACCGCATCATCATGGAGGTGCTGGACGAAATGGGTCAACTGGGCAACACCATCGGCGTCGCGCCCATCGGCTGCGCCGTGCAGGCGCACCAGTTTATGAACGTCGATATGTGCGAGTCCGCACACGGCCGCGCCCCGGCAGTCGCCAGTGGTATCCGCCGCGTGCACCCCGATAAAATGGTGTTCACCTATCAGGGTGATGGCGACCTGGCCTCCATCGGCACCGCCGAAATCGTGCACGCTGCCCAGCGCGGCGAGAAGTTTACCACCTTTTTTATCAACAACGGCATCTATGGCATGACGGGCGGCCAGATGGCGCCCACCACGTTGATTGGGCAAAAATCCACCACCTCGCAGGATGGGCGCAGCAAGGAACAGAGCGGCATGCCCATCAAAATGAGCGAGCTTCTGGCCACCATTGACGGTGCGGTGTTTATCGAGCGCGTGGCGCTGGACACCCCCGCGCATGTGCGCAAGGCCAAGCAGGCCGTCCGCGCCGCTTTCGAAGTGCAACAAAAACGTCAGGGCTTTGGCCTGGTGGAGTTCCTCTCCACCTGCCCCACCAACTGGGGCCTCACGCCTTCTGATGCGCTCAAGTGGGTGAAGGATAAGATGATCCCCTACTACCCGCTGGGCAATCTGCGCGCGCCCAAGGAGGACAACGTATGAGCACGTATAAGCTGTTTTTTGCAGGCTCCGGCGGCCAAGGCGTGCTGCTGATGGGGCAGATCATCACCTACGCCGCCATGCTGGAGGGCAAGGAAGCCACCTTCCTCCCCTCCTATGGCCCCGAAATGCGCGGCGGCACCGCCAACTGCACCGTTGTGGTGTCCGATAAGCCCATCAGCAATCCTGTTATCTTTGAGGCCGATGCCGTCGTGGCGCTCAATCTGCCCTCACTGATTAAGTTCGAATCGCTTGTTAAATCCGACGGCTGTCTGCTGGTCAACACCTCTCTGATCGACCGGCCTGTGGAGCGCACCGACATCAACATCCGCCTGGTGCCCATGAACGAGCGCGCGGCGAAGCTGGGCAACGAAAAGGTTGCCAATATGGTGATGCTGGGCGAGCTCGTGCGCGCTACCGGCGTTGTCAGCACCGAGGCTGTGTTCCAGGTGTTTGATAAGGTGTTTACCGGCAAGAAGGCAGCGCTGATCCCGCTCAATAAGCAAGCATATCTGGGCGAGTGAACGGGGAGGGGTTACGCTGGGACGCTGCCCCAGACCCCGCAAGGGGAATCATTCCCCTTGACCCCACTTCTGTGTCCTTCGATGAGGCTTGAGTGATTGTGTGCGTGTACGAAGAAGAGGACATTTGACCTTGGGAATGCAAGCATTCCACGGCCATCTGCCCTCTTCTTCTATTCCCCTGCTTAGGTGGGGAAACCGCCGTGTCAGCACGGCGCACGTACACAAGAAAACACAAGGAACCCATGTAACTGATAGGGTACTGTTTTGTTTTATAGGTGGCCTATTGTTGTTTAGGTGTGCGGGCAGTGGCGTTAAGCCACTGGCCAGCCGTGTAACGGATGGCAGTAAAAGCGCTGTGGTTGACCTTTGGAATGCCAGCATTCCACGACCACCACAGCGCTTTTTCGTCCCCGCATGAGCTCAAGTATCTTTGCTCGATACCTAGGCGAGGTGCAGGAGACTGGTCTCCTGCCGAGGGGTTCGGGGGCGAGAAGCCCCCGCGTACCCCCTCCCCGGATCAACCGTTGCTGTTATACGGCGTATACACGTGCAGCACCTCGCCGGTCACGGAGTCCAGTATGATGGTATAGCCGGTCAGCACGGGGCCAGTCAGCTCTTCGTGGGTATAGAAGTCCACGCGCCATACCCAGGAGGTGGCATCCGCCATAAAGTCCTTTGTCTCAAAGTAGTAGAACACCGCGCGTTCGTCAATCATCTTGTCGGTGAAGCCTTCCTGTTCCTTCAGCACTTTGACGGCGATATCATAGGCCTGCTGCTGGGTCAGGTCGCCCTCGCCGGGCAAGCCGTAAGGGGCAGAATCCGGATACTGCAGCGAGAAATCATGCTTCAACTCAAGGCTCCAGGTGTAGAACTGGCCGTGCTCCTTTTCCCAATCCTGTAGTGCCTTTTCGTAGGCCTCAAACTTGCGTCTGGCCTCAATATCTTCCGGGCTGAGGGTGGGCTCTGCCGTGGGCGCAACGGTGGGCAGAATGGTATAGCTCTCCTGCACGGGCTCGATATTGACCAGCGTGCCATCCTTGGCCAGCAGCCGCACACTGTAGCCCTCCAGAATACCCTGGGCTTCTTTGTCGTGCAGATAGAAATCGATGCGCCAGTTGCGGATATGCGTCTGCTCGAAGAAATAGTAGGGGTCATACTCGGCCAACTGCTGGTCGGTCATGCCGGTGGCCGTCATCAGCTCTGTTTTGGCGGCTGCCAAGGCTTGATTCTGGGTGATTTCGCCTTCCTTGGGCTGGGTGAAGTTGCCGCCGCCAAAGTCGTGCCAGGCATAGTCTTCCTTCACAGCCAGCGACCATTTGTACATCGGGCCATACTCATACTGGAAGCGCGCCAGCAGCTTGGCATGTTCCTCGGTGAAGGAATACTTGTTGGCGGCTTTCTCCTCGGGTGTGGCGGTGACGCGGGGGCCAGAAGGCTCGCGCAGAGCGGTCTCCTTGCTGCTTTGCTGCAGGATCTCGCCGGAGGGCGAGGCGAACCGCACATAATAACTCTGGTACAGACCAATGGAATCGTCCTGCTTATTAAAGTTCAGCATCCACATCTTGGCCTCGGGGTCTTTATAAGGGATGGTGTAGAAGCCGTAAGACACATCAAAAGTATCTACCGTGGCGGCATCCAGGCCAGTCAACTCCATGAAATACTTTCTGCCAAGGGCGAGGGCATCCGTCTGGCTGATGTCGCCGGCACCGGGCAGGATGTGGTATTCGTCATAGTCGTCGATGCCGTAGGACTCGCGCAGCTTGCTCAGCCAGGCATTTTCCTCCAGCGTCCAGCTGCGCTTTTGGCTTTCCACCTCTTGCGTCTTGGCGCGGTACTGCTTTAGATAATCCTCGTACTGCACGGTATAGAGCACGCCTTTGCCGGAATAGCTGTCCGGCTGGCTGGCTGCGAGTACCTTTTGGAAGTCCCCCTCCAGCTTGACCTCGGCAGCGGACACAAAGCCCATTGTATCCTCGATGCGGATGTTATACCAGGTGCCAAGCTGCCCCAGCAGCTCCACCTTGGTGCCGGCCATATAAATACCCGCCGTGCCGCTCTGGGTGCTGTCGTACTTGTAGACGGTGATGTACTGGTTGGCCTCGGTGGTTTGCAGCACGCCGCCGGGCAGCGCCACGGTGGTATTCAGGGTATCCACGGCTGCCAGATACTTGAGTGGCACGCTGAACTGGTTGCCGCCGGCAAGCGGCGTGCCCAGGGTGATGTGCGCAAAATAGCCGCGCAGGCCGTCCGCCCACAAAATCTTGTCTATCACCACTTCGCAGCCGTTCATATACAGTGCATAGGGCTTTTCATAATCGATGCGGGAGCCATACACGGCGGCCACGCCACTGGCGGTATACACAACGGCCTTGGTACCGATCAGGGCCTGCAGTTCTTCGGTGGTATAATCGCGGTCTGTAGCGTAGGTTTTGACGTTGCTGCCGCTGGAAAGGGCAAAGCCCAGCCCCGTGCAGCAGGTGATGATCAGCACCAGCGAGAGGGCAATCACGCCCGCGCGCTTTTTACGGATGTCCATAATAGAACCAATGCGTTGTTTCATTTCTTTTTTTCCTCCGGCAAAGCTCGTCGATAAAGACGACGTCATAGAGCGCTGCGGACGGATGACGCTGATGATGGTTTCGCTGTAATACTGGCGGGTATCGAGCGTGAGGTTTTTGGTGACCTCGGCGTCGCAGGATGCCTCGCACTGGAAATCCATCGCCCTGCCCACGAAATACATCAGGGGGTTGAACCAGTGAAGCGCGGATGCAAACAGCATCAGCAGCTTGTTCCATAAATCGTGGCGGCGGTAATGCGTCAGTTCGTGCCGCAATATCAGGGCCAGCTCCTCTGCATTAAGAGAGGCGTCTGGCAGGTAGATGCCCGGGCGCAGCACGCCCACCAGCAGGGGGCTGTCCACCGCGGGGCAGATGTATAGGTCAACATTCTCCTTGATACCCATCAGCTGGCATTGCTGCTGTAGCACTTCGCCGTATTCAAAGCCCACCACTTGCTTGCGCCAACGCTTGATGACGCGCAGGAACTTATGGTAGCGCACGGCCTGCCAGAGCAGGGTGACGATAACACCTATGCCATACACCAGCGCCACAATCTGCATCACGGTGAGGGAGACGGCGGGCGTGGTGGCGGTTGTTGCGGACCTTTGGGTGTTGCCCGCAAGCACCGCGGTTTCGGAGGTGTTGTCCAGAGTTAAATCGGCTTTAATGGTATCGACAGATGGTACACGCTGATTAGCAGGCAGTTCCACCACCTGCTGGGCAGGCAGGGAAATGACCAGCGCAGGCTGAGACGCGGTGGGGCGGAAGGGAATCAAAAACCCCAGCATCACAATCACCCACAACAGATAGGCGCTCTTGGCGCTGTATCGCTTGGTGTAGGCGGGGGTCACCAGCAACAGCACCAGCGCGATGACAGACATGGTCAGCGTGCACTCCAGCAGCATGCGCAAGAAGTTGTCCATTGCTTATTTCCCCTCTTCCCGCAGTGTTTTTACAAAATCGCTGAGTTCGTTGAGGTCCTCCTCGGTAATGCTTGTGCGGTGCAACGCGCTCAGCAGGCTGGTAAAGCTCTTTTTGTGATAGCGCGTAACAAAGCTCTCGGTCTCCATGCTCAAGTATTCGGCGCGGGATATGACGGGATAAAATGCGCGCTCTCTGGCGGTGCCTTTTTCTACCCGCAGGAAGCCACGCTCCATCAGCCGGGCAAACAGCGCGGCCACGGTCTGGATCTTCCAGCCCTTTTCCCTGCCCAGGGCTTCCATCACCATGGGCGTGGTCACGGGCGGCATGGTATCCCACACATAATCCATGATCTCATATTCCGCGTCCGGAAGCATCTTGGATTTCATCGTTGCAGTCCTCCTTGGTGTTTGTTAGACGTCTTGTCTTATACTACAACGCGTCTAACATGTTTGTCAAGCCCTTTGGACAACTTTTTTTGTTTACAACTGTAAATTGATTATTTTTCGTCTTTGCGCAAGGTTTTCACCCAATCGCTCAGCTCGTCCAGGTCTTCCTGAGACATGCTGGTGCAGTGCAGGGCGCTGAGCAAGCTGGTGAAGCTCTTTTTATGGTAGCGCGTAATAAAGCTCTCGGTTTCCATGGCGAGGTATTCGTCCCGGGAGATGATGGGGTAGAAAGCTCGTTCCCGCGCAGCACCCTTTTCTACGCGCAGGAAGCCCCGCTCCATCAGCCGGGCAAACAGCGCGGCCACGGTCTGGATTTTCCAATCCTTCTGCTTGCCCAGCGCTTCCATCACCATGGGGGTGGTGATGGGAGGCACGGAATCCCACACATAATTCATGATCTCATATTCCGCATCGGGTAGCATTTTAGATTTCATATGTGGTACACTCCTTCTTTTCCCATAAGACGTTTCGTCTTATACTACAATGCGTCTTATGTATTTGTCAAGAGCCTGGGCGATTTTTTACAATAATCAAAATTTATTCAACACTTCATGCCACTGCTCAACCATTACCCGCGACATAGCATCGCGGTCCATAATACCATTTTGATAAAAAAGCAAACAGAGTTCGTTATCTGCTGGTAATAGCAAATGATTACGTATATATAGTCCCAAACCAAAGAAGCATGTCCACAAATCACATGTTTTTATGTTTTTGAAAGACGCAATAGTGTCTGGTGCGGAAATGCTCAAATACTTAATTAGCTCCGATAATATTGCGTGAACAAGCTGCTCATCCATAGGAAAGTTCTCCTCATTTCTATAATATTGGATTATACTACAACATTATATCATTATGGTGCATTTATTTGCAATACTATTTATTCTAAAATAGGCATACAAGCAACAGCAATGCAAAAGGGAGGAAAACCCTATGCCCAACACAAAGAAAACGTATACCAAAGAAGAAGAACAGTTTCTAAAAAACATAGGGTTTAAGGTGCAGTTCTTGCGAAAAAGACGCGACATGAGCCAAGCTGAGCTTGCAGAAAAATCCGATTTGAGTAACGCAACCATCAGCCATTTAGAAAGCACCGCGCCCTATGTAGTATCTATAGTCGCGCTGTACCGTATTGCCAAGGCACTGGATGTTACACCCGATCAGCTAATGAGGTTTGACTGATGTATCAATTTTAGAATCAACAACGAACGCCGCGCATTTATGGATGCGCGGCGTAGTATTTCCATTAAAGTCTCTTTATCCTTCCACGTCGGGCAACGTATCCTCCAGCCAATAGGCTGTGCCGTCCGCTGTTCTGTCCACAAACCGCTCGTTGTATAACTCCCGGCGGAGGGTGGCAGGGTCCTTGAAAGTGTGCCATTGCAACAGCAGCGCGTTCACTTCTTTTTCGGTGTACTGCCTGCCTTTTTCAAACCGTGTGGCCAGATAATGCAGGGCGAACATACGCATCTTGCGCTTGACCGGCCAGGCCGTAAGCCGCCCCTCGCTGTCCATAAAATTCTTCAGCAAAACGTCGATCTCCATAAAAGCACACCCTATTTGATCAAATTCAGCCCGTTGGCGAAGGCTTTGTAGTGCGAATCCTGCGTGCCGTCGCCCTGCTGGCCAAATTTGCTGATGCCTGCGGAAATGATCGTGCCGTCCGCCAGCATGGCGCTCATGCACAGGCTGCCGCCCATCACCATCACCACATCGCTGTCCCATGCCTTGCCGGGCAGCACACCCTCCGACGCTGCGGAGCGGAAGCCTTGCCCCAATTGCCCATAGGAGTTATTGCCCCACGACCACAGTGAGCCGTCGCTGAGGATAGCATAGGTCTGCGAGCTATATGCCGCCACATACACAACGGGCAGCGGCAGATCCACCTTCTGCGGTGTTTTGGTGGATTTGCCCTTGGTGTCATAGCCCAGCTGATGCATATCGTTGCGGCCCCACGTCCACAGCACGCCGTCTGTGTCCAGCAGCACCACAGAAGCGCCGCAGGCGTCGATATACGCGATGTCGATATCGCCGTATTCGATCTTGGTGGGCCGGGTGACCACCTGATCCTTGGTCATGTTGATGGTGTTATACTCGTTATCGCCCCAACCCCACAGCGTGCCGTCTGCCGCCAGCGCCAGGGAAAACTTGCCGCCGCACACGATCTGCACGATGTCGGTCAACCCTGTGTTGTACGCAACGCCGGTGTTTTTGCGGAAGCCGTTGCCCACCTGCCCGGCGTTGTTGCGCCCCCAGGCGTACACCTCGCCCTTGGCGTTGAGTGCCAGCACATGGCCAAAGCCGCATTCCACCTTCACCACAGGCTCGCCCACGTTGAAGCGGATGTGGGTGTAATAGCGGTCGCCCTTATCGGCAAGCGGCGAATAATCGTTGTTGCCCACGCCCCACAGCGTGCCGTCCTGCATCAGGAAAAAGCTATAATCGCTGCCGGGGATAACATCCACGATCTGTGATAAATCGATATCGGCATTCTTGGTGGTGAACTCCAGGATGTTGTATTTCTGGCGGGTGCCGCCGTTGCCAAGCTGGCCAAACTGATTATCGCCCCACACATAGATTTGCCCCTGATTATCGCGTGCGTAGATATAGCTTCCGCCAACGGACAGGAAAACGCCCTCGTCGCCATAGGTGACGGCGTTGGCCACGGAACACATACATAGCAAAGCCAGGGCAAGGCATATGATTTTTTTCATTGCAGCGCTTCCTTTCTGAGACGGCGGAGGATGAGAAACACCATCCCGCACAGGGTGGCAAACATCACGGCATACACAAGCAGTTTCGGGAGGTTGGATTTGTCCAGCGCGAACTCGCCGCCGATGCAAAGCACCACGCCAAGCGCAGTCAGCACCCATTCGAGGATTAGCGCACGTGTGACACCCCCGCGCTTTGCGGCACGCACGCCCAGCATAATCTCGGGCACACACAGCATAAACGCCAGCGCAATTTGCGTGACGCGGGCGAAGGTGAAGATATACAGAGTTCCATCGCTGCGGAAGCTTTCGGGGATGATGTGGGACGCGCCCAGCAGGATGAAGAAATACAGGCCAATATCGCCGGTACGGTGCGGCTTCTTTGCAAGAAAAAGCAGCGCACCCAGCACCGCAAAGGCCAATATCGCCTCAATCAGGCACACAGCCAGCACCATTTCTTCGTTCTCGTTCATCAGCGCGAATGGGAAAAACGCGCTGTCGCTCAGCGGCATGCCAAAGCCTTGGCGGCTGAGCGGCTCTACGCTGCGGCACAGCGCGATCATCAGCGCCGCCACCGGTGCAATCCAGTCCATCAGCGCGGCCGCGCTCTGGCGTGTTTGCCACGCGCACAGGAACAGCGCGGCCACGCAGCCCAGCATCACGCCGGCAAAGCTCATCCCGCCCCGGTCGATGCGGAAAAACCCGCCGAAGGCAAAATCACCCATTTCGTCATAGAACACATTGGTGGCCTTCACCACGCAATAGACAATCCGCCCCAGCAGCAGCCCCAGCACCAGCGCATACAGCGCAAAGGCCGAGGTGGTGCCGGGCTTTAGCTTGCCCTTGGCACGCTGCGAAAGCCACAGCATGCACGCCCCGGCAATCAGTGCCACGGCCACGCCATAGGCGTAAACGGGGGTATCTCCCAGGTAAAACAGAGTTTTCAGCTGAAACATATCAGTATACCAATGTCGCAAAATAGATGATGTCGCTGAGGAACCGCTCGATTTCGGGGCAGTTGACCTTGTTGTACAGCAGCGTGCCCTTTTCGTTGGGCGCCTTGAAAATCAGCGTGCTGCTGTTGCCGCCGTCCAGGTTGTAGGCCAGCATGGCGCCGGTCTCGCTGTGGCGCAGGGCAACCTCCTCGCACAGGCTGGCAAAGCGGGGCAGTTTCAGCCCGGCCGAGCCGGGGCTTTGCGGGCCTTCGGTGGTGATCAGGATGTATTCCAGCTCTCCAATTTGCATGATGGCACTGCGCTGCGCCAGATTTTGCGCGCCTACGGAGCCATTCTTATAATCTTCGGCAATCACCGAAGCGCCGTCTTGCACCAGCACGGGGCCAAAGCAAAACACTTGATACATATCGGCGGAATGTTCTTCGTAATACGCGGCATACTGCGCCTTGGTGCAGTTCTCCAGCACGCTGAAGTTGGCATTTTTATCGATCAGCAGCAGGTCGATATCGCCGCTGGCGGTGTTGCGGTATTGCGTGCTCTGGCGCATCACCACGCGGCACTTGTCCGTCTTGGTGTGGTAGTCCCCATTGATGGCCACAACGGCGTTGACAGCCTTGGCCACATAGCGTCCGCGCGCAGTGCTCTCGCTGCGGAAGGTGGCCTTTTGAGAATCGACCATACCGGCGGGCGCGGTGCGCAGCTGGGATGGATCGACGATTTTGACGTGGCAGTAGTTATATACAGTATCTTCTGTTTTGCCGGAATAAAAAGTGACGCTGATGCTGGCGTCTTCGTACTGGGTAGAGGACAGATAGTTGGCATCCTTGGGCGCGGGGCCGCCCAGGATGGTGTCCATGGGCAGGGGAGAAAACTCCTCCTGCGCCACAGCGCCGCCGGACGCAAAGGTGAACGCCAGCAAAATCAGCACCAGGCAAATAAGGACGATTCGGATCCGGTTTGCTACGCCGCTCATAAAAAATCCTCCACAAAAGTATTGGTACATTATTACACATCAGGATACCACATAAACCCCTAAAAAGTCAACTATACCGCAAAAAGAGCCCCTGCAAATTCATGCAGGAGCCCCAGGTATTGTACCCTATTTCTTTTCCACCGGCACCTGGATTTCGGTCAGCCATTCGTCCTCGCTGTCCTTGTTCCAGACGCCGTCGATATAGCTTTCGCGCAGGTTGTCGATGATGTGGTAGCCGTTCTCTTCTACCCACTTGACGGCGTAGGCATACGCCTGCCCAAGCTTCGAATACGCGCCCTTGTGCAGCACGGATACCACCGTCACCGCCGGCAAGTCCTTAAACACCACACCGTCGCTGTCTTTGCCGCGGGTGGTGACTGCCTGGCAGATTTCCACATCAGCATTTTCTTCTTTGAACTCTTTGTCGTGATAGATGTTGAAGCAATAGTCGGGCTCAACACACCGGATGCCGGGGTTGGTCGCCGCCACCTGCGCGCCCACTGTGGGCATGATCTCCCCCAGCGCCGCGTAGTTTGGCACAACGCGCCGCACCGAAAACACCGTGCAGGCTGGGATTTCCTTGATGACCGCCTGATAATTCATACCTTTTCCCTCTTTCTGCTCTTGCATGTAGTGATTGAGCCGGGCCAGCCGAAGGGCAACATTCTGTTTCTCGCATTCAAGCTCTGCTTTGCGCTGCTCCAAAATGCCGCCGGGGTGATGGCCATCCACCAGGGCGGAAATCTCGGGGATGGAGAAGCCCATCTGCCGCAGCGCCACGATCTGATTGAGCCGAAACAGCTGATCAGACGTGTAGTAGCGGTAGCCGGTTTCTCCGTCCACCTGCGCGGGGGTCAGAAGCCCCACCTCGTCGTAATGGTGCAGGGTTTTCACCGTCACCTTGCCAAGCTTGGAAAACATGCCGATGCGATACATTGTGTCACCCTCCTTTCGTCCGTGATTTCATCCTACATCCTCCGGCAGCCGGAGAGTCAAGGGGTTTTGAAAAACTTTTTTGAAAAGCGCCTGCAACATGTGCAGACGCTTGTGCAAAAGTTTAGCCTTGCTCCGCCAGCATCGCTACCAGCTTGTTGCTGCGGGCGAGGAAGTCCTTCAAATCCTGCGCTTCCAAGGGGCGGGAGGACAGGCGCGCGATGTCAAACAGCTGCTGGCACAGAAGCTCGCTGATATCGCCCTCTTCCATAGCAGCCAGCTGCTGCACGGTCTTGCTTGTGCGGTTGAGCACCAAGGTATATTTCTCCGGGAAAGCGAAGCTCTCGCCATACATGCTGCTCATCTCTTTATAGCGGCGCATCTGCTCGTCCTCCAGCAGCATCACGGGCAGCTCCGGGTCGGCCAGCGCTTCCAGTTTCACCGTCAGCTCCTGATTGTTCAGGGCACCGCGCATCAGAGTCTCCATTTTCGCCTGATCGATGTCCTTGCCCTCGTCCGATTCCTCGGTCAGGCCGCTGATATCGGCGTCCACGCGCACAAACTGCAGCTCGCTATTGCCGCCGCCGTATTCCATAAAGCTCATGAAGTTCATGTCGATCATGGTATCCATCACCGCCACATCGATGCCGCGGCTGACATACAGCGCGACCGATGCTGCCTGGCGGCTGGCTTCGGTGGTGTAGATCACTTTCTTTTCGGCCTTGCCGCCGTTGCGTGCCTTGTATTCGTCCAGGGTCAGGTATTCCCCGGCGGTGGTTTTGAACAGCAGGCTGCCCTTCACCGCGTCATAGAACTTATTGTCCCGGATGCAGCCGTACTTGACGAAGGGATGGATATCGTCCCAATAAGTCTGGTACTGCTCGCGCTCGGTATTGAACAATCCGTTCAGCTTGTCCGCCACCTTCTTGGTGATGTGCGCGGACAGCTTTTTGACGTATCCGTCGTTTTGCAGGAAGGAGCGGGAGACGTTCAGCGGCAGGTCGGGGCAGTCGATCACACCCTTGAGCAGCATCAGGAACTCGGGGATCACTTCTTTGATGTTATCCGCTACGAACACCTGGCGGTTGAACAGCTTGATCTCGCCCTCCTGGCCGCCAAAGTCCTTGCGGATGCGGGGGAAGTAGAGGATGCCCTTGAGGTTGAAGGGATAGTCCACATTCAGGTGCACCCAGAACAGCGGCTCGTCAAAGGAATGGAACAGCTTCTGGTAGGTCTCCTTGTATTCTTCAGGCGTGCAATCTTTGGGGTTTTTCAGCCACAGGGGATGGGTATCGTTCACTTGCTGGGGCGCTTCGGGGGCGATGTCTTCCTCTTCGTTTTCCTCTTCTTTGCCCTCTTCCTTTTTGCAATCCTCGCAGTCGCAATTTTCCTCATGTGCAGCCTTGATTTCTTCGATAAAGATGGGCACTGCCATGTATGCGCAATAGCGCTCCAGCACGCCGCGCACGCGGTACAGGTCGAGGAACTCTTTTTCTTCCTCTGTGATGTGCAGCGTCACGGTGGTGCCGCGCTCCTCGCGCTCGCCCTCGTCCATGGTGAAGGCCATGCCGTCCTCGCTCTGCCAGAACACGGGCTTGGCGTCCGGCAAATAGGATAGGGTGTTGATGGTCACCTTATCGGCGGCCATGAAGGCGGAATAAAAGCCCAGGCCGAAGTGGCCGATGATGCCGCCCTTGTCGTCCCCGGTGTAGTTTTTGAGGAACTCCTCGGCGCTGGAGAAGGCCACTTGGTTGATGTACTTCTCCACTTCTTCGGCCGTCATGCCGATGCCATTGTCCGAAAAGTGGATTTCGCCCGCCGCCTTGTCCACCGTGACGGTGACGCGGAAATCCTCCTCATCAGCGCCGGTGGCCATGCGCAGCTTCGTAATAGCGTCGCAGCCGTTGGACACCAGCTCGCGGATGAAAATATCCTTGTCGGAATACAGCCAGCGCTTGATGACCGGCATGATATTTTGTGCGTGAATCGAAATATTGCCTGTTTGCATGGTGCATATGCCTCCTGTATGGATGATAACGGGCAGCATTTGCCCGGTGATTGTTATTATAGCACTGTTGTTTCCAGATTGCAACAACAAATTAGCACTCATCCTGACAGAGTGCTAACAACCGACCGGACTTGTAAACTATTTGCCTGTTATTGGCTTTTTTCTGTATGTTGTGGTATGATAATAATATCATAAATCCTTTCGTGCCACGCTGTATCAGAGGGGGATTATATTAGAGCGTGTTTCAAAACTCCGAAAGTACAGTAATCTACGCCTTTTCCGCCAAATCTGCGTCGTTATCCGCTTAGCGTACCTCCAGTACGCTGCACTCCTACTCCTTGATTTGACGAAAAATTCTTGATTCCTGCACTTTCTCCCCTTTTGAAACACACCCTAACTTGAGGAGGGGTTTCCATGTCCGTTGAAAACCAGCAACAGGCCGTCCAAGCGTGGCTCACTGGCCCCCAAATGAAGAAGATGTACATCTTCTGGACGGCTAGCTACAGCGCTGTGCTGCTTAGCGATTTGATGTTCAACACGGGCTTTTTGTTGTCGCTCGTCTCTTTTGCCATTACGCTGATTGGCAGCTTCTTCATGTGGAAAATCAACAAAGGCGATATCAAGGCGCTGCGCACATACAGTACGCTGCTCAAGGTGGTACAGGTACTGATAGGGGTTATAGTGGCGCTGATGATCATTGTGACTGCTGCTTACTACTACAACTATCCTGACGCACCATTTGGTGATCTCCTGCCCTCGCTGGACGTGCAAAGCAAATTTTTATTTGAAGAGCTTGCCAACAGCGGCTATTTGCCCAGCAGTTTTCTGCTCACGTTTGGCCTTTACGCTGTTGTCTGCCTGTTAAAATGGCGGTATGCGTACCTGCAGTATAAGGTGTTCCGCACGCTATCCAATATGGCAGGCACAGAAACATTGCCCAGAAAAATGCCCTTTGGCCGGATGCGGGTGTATGAGTGCTTTTTATTTTCGTACTCCGCGCCTATGCTGATCATCAATATTTGGAGCGTGTTTGTCCTAATCCCCCGGTTTAACCAAACGATGGACAAGGTTACTTCAGCCTTGTTGCACAGGCTGCCCTTTTTTATTTCTTCGGTATGCATGATACTGTTCCACTGGTTCTTTGCCTCGCTGCTCAAGGACGTAAAGAATGGGTGCAAAACGCTGGCCGTGCAAGAGAGTAAATAACACTCATCTTGGCAGAGCACTAATATTATAACCTGTTTATTAAATATTTACCACAGTGATTGAATTTCTTCCCTTGTTATGCTAAAATAAATTATCAACAAAATTTTCCGAAGCACGACCTGATTGTGAGGAGAGTATGTATGGATAAGAAGCCCGAAGCAAAAGTGCAGGCCATTGCCAAGGAGTGGGTGACAACCCCTTACCTGCGCACCATTTTGATTGTGCTGACGCTGCGCATGCTGCTGTCCGCGGTATCCATTGCGCTGGATTTTGCAGCCTATACCACGGCGGAGCTTGCCGTGCGCGGCCTGGTGCTGGCGCTTGAGATCCTTATTTCTGCCGCTCTGTGGAATCTGTACCTCAAGCAGGGCAAAGAATCCGCCTCCACCGCCAGCTCCCTGCTGCTGGTATACGCCGGGTTTTTGCTGCTGGGCGGTGTGATGACGGCCCTCAACTGGGTGAAGGGCGAGTTTGCGCCGCTGTGGGTGGCCGCGGCCACGCAGGGCGTGCATATGTCGCTGAAGGCTGCTGGCACCTACGCGTGGGTGTATAATGTGGCGCTACTTACTTCCCTGGCGCTCGAAGTGCTCGTGCTGGCCACTGCCGCTATCGCGCTGGAGGCCCCGGCCAAGGTCGCGCAGCTTAACATCCCCAAATCGCTGCCCTTTGCGGCGCTTCGCATCAGCTGCTATATTTTCTGCGTGCTGGCTGCGCTGCTGACGATCATCAACTGCATGACACTCAGCATCTATTCGCTGCCGCTCACCACCGCTGCCGCCTTTGGCCTTGCTGGCATTGCGGCGCAAATGGTGCTGTTCGTCTGCATGGGCCGCTTGGCGCAGGATGATAAAAACGATCTGACCTATATGCGCCAGCTGTTGGCGCAATAACGCAGGGGAGGGGTTATTATGTCTGTTGAAAGTCAACAGCATGCGGCAAAGTCTTGGATGGTCGGCTCCAAGATGAAAAAAATGTGTATTTTCCGCACAGCCAACTATGCGTTGGTACTGCTATCATTATTGATGATGCAAGCTGGTGTTTTTGCGCTACTGGCTTACTTCGCCATCGCGCTGGTGGAATGCATCTATTTGTGGAGAATTCACGATGGTGATATAAAAGCCCTGCGCACATACAGCACCCTGGCAAAGATCGCGCAGGTGCTGTGCGGCATTTTGGTTGTGCTGATTGTGATTGCTGGTGCCTTTACGGTAAGCTCCGCCCAACAAAGTAACGTATCGTGGCTGGACATGAAGGTTCAATTGACGCAGTTCGACATTAAGCAAGAGCTTAACACGTTGTCCAGCGTGTTTTCAACACCCACCCAGATGGTTCTTGTCGGGTTTGCACTCGTGACCGCCGCTTATTTGCTGATCTGGAGATATTCTTATTTGTATTTCAAGGTTTTCCGTACGCTTTCCAAAATGACGGTTACGGAAACAATGCCCCGCAAGCTGCCCTTTGGGCGGATGCGGCTATATGAGTACATCATGATAGCGTTTCATATACTGATATTGATCAACAACCTTTCCATGGGCACAGCGTTTTTGGTCGGTAATCTCGCCAGCATTGCCATCGGTGTGTGCATGGTGCTGTACCGGTGGTATTTCGCCTCGTTGTGCAAAGAAATAAAGCAGGGGTGCAAAACCTTGTTTTCACAGGCTGAGAACTGATAATCAAAAACGATGGCCGCCAAGCCATCGTTTTTGATTGCGATCATTATTCCCCAAACACAGCCTGCGCCTCAGCCATGTGATCGATGATACTCACTTCGAAGGGGCAACGCTGCTCGCAGCTGCCGCAGCTGATGCACTCGCCGCCATGGTGCGAAAGGCCCCTGTAGTGCGAGCGGATGGACGGCGGCACGTTGTCCGGGGTCAGGCGAGCGATGTCCAGGTATTTATTGACCGCCGCGATGTCAATCCCCGCCGGGCAGGGCTGGCAATGGTTGCAATACACACAGTTGCCCTTAAAATCATTGCGCATGCTGCCTAGCACGCCCATATAATCGCGCGCGGCATCGTCCAATTCAAAATATTGCGTGCTGGCCGCAATCTCGGCGCGGGATTGTGCGCCCAGCAGCACGCTTGCGACCGCCGGGCGGGATAGTGCGTAGTGGATGCACTGGGGCACCGTCAGGGGCTGCGCAAAAGGCGTGTGCTTGGGGGAGATCAGCTTGCCGCCACCGAGGGTCTTCATCACAGTGATGCCGATCTGCTTTTGCGTGCACAGCTTGTAAAGCTCCGCGCGCTTGGGGTCAATACCGCGCATGGAAGCCGTATCGAAACCGCTTTCCAGCTGCTCCAGCGCATACTTTTCGGTGGGCAGCATATCAAAGGCCGGATTGATGCTGAACATCAGCATTTCGGGCAGGCCAGTCTCAATGGCGCGCATTGCCGTAATGGGGTTGTGGGAGCTGAAGCCGATGTGCCCAATATCGCCCTTTTGCTTGAGGCCAAGCACATAATCGGCAAATCCTGTTTCAAAAACGTCCGTATAGTCCTTCTCGGAGTCGATAAAGAACATCATGCCAAGGTCGATATAGCCGCCAAAGATGCGCAGCATGTCCTCAAAATACCGCTTCACGGTGGGCAGATCACGGCTGATGTCAAACTGCTGGTTGACGTCGGTAGAGCCGATGTGCCCCTGAACCAGCACCTGATTGCGTTTGCTGCCCAGCGCTTTTGCGATGTTCTCCCGCACCTCCTTGCCGGGCATGAATACGTCAAAAATGTTGATGCCATGCTCTATGGCGGCGTTGATGGTTTCTTCCACCTGGCTGTAGGGCTTGCCGTCCAGGTGCTCGCAGCCCAGGCCGATCACGCTGACGTTCTTTTGGGTGTTGCCAAGCGCTCTATATTCCATATAAGGCTCCTCCTGTGCTTATCAGGCACACAATAATTGCAATAAAGGCTCTGTGTTTTCGCGCAGCCAAGTGCCGCAGCTTTCCGCCCAGCGCCTTGTGCTGGCCGTCTGTTCCTGTGAGGGAAAAACCGAAGCGCCCACCCGGCTCATTTGGCTCAATACTTTGGGCAGCATATTTGGCGGTATTGGCTGGGCCTTTCCCCAGTAGCCCTTCCATAAAGCTTGTATTTTCTGGGAGACCGTCAAAACAGTCTGTGCATCATTGCCTATATCGCACCACATCCACAGCGCATACGCCAGATCATCCAGCGGTTCCCCTATTTGGGCGGCATCCCAATCAAAAACGGCATAGGGCAGCCCCTCCAGCCACCTGAAGTTACAAGGCGATAAATCGTTGTGGCAGACAGTTGTGCCCTCTTTACATGCCGGAAAATCAGACAGAGCATCGTGAAGGCTTCGAATGATTTTCCCGGCCTCGTATAGCACGGCAAGCAAGTAATCGCCAAGATTATCAGGGGTTTCTCCGGCAAGGTATGTTGTTATTTCCTCGCCAGCCTCACTGATGCCCACATACCGGGGGGTGTGCGCATTGTTTTTGCCTTCAAGCCATATCAACACCTCATGCACAAAGGCAAAATTGCCGCAGCAGGGCCGAAAGACCAGCTCACCTTTCCTGTACACGCCTTGCGTCATCCTCCCGCCGGATAACGCTAGTTTATCACTGCCTTGCATATCACGCCTCTCATTCTTTTGCGCTGGCATCATTATAACAAAAACCTGCCAGCAAAGCAATCTGGCGTTTGCGGCAGGTTTTGTGCAGCTTATGCTGTGCGTTTCTTGTTTGGATAAAATTCTGCGAGCAGCGCCGCATAGCCTGCGGCGTTTTTCGCGTCCAGCTGATAGAAGCAAAAGCTTTCCTCTGCGCATTTTTGGTATGCTACGCCATTGAGCGTATAGGCCTTGCGATACCGGCAGTTGCCGTTTTGATTGATCAGCCCTTTGCAGCCCGGCGCTTTGCAGCGGTGGCTGCCGTCCACAAAGGGCTTTTGAATGAAATCGGGGGCTTGCTCCAAGTAACTTCTGTGCTTGTCAATGTCTGAAAAATACAGCCGCAAAACGATCCCGCCCTCCCGGAAATAAATGCGCGCCACGTACTTTTTGGTTTTGTTGCCCGGCTTATAATACTCAATCTTGTACTTGCCAAACACAACATACGGCTGAATCCCGTTGTTTTCGTACCCTGCGTGTATCATGGCATTGTTGAATGCGACTATAAAAGCTTGATCTGTGGGGCTGACAAATGTGTATTTCTCGTCTGATAGCAGCTTTTCCAAAATCATTCCTCCCTTCGGCAGCGTATAAACGAGCTATTATAATCCGCATCTTCCGCGTGCTTCGTTTAAGAGCCGTTTCACCTTCTCGGCAATCGGCGACCCTTTGAAAAACGTCAGATTATCCAGCGCATACCACACATGCAAAATATCCTCTGCTTCCTCAAAAGCGTTCTTATCATATGCTGTTGTGTAGTGCCCCAGGAACGCCGCGCGGTAACCTTCGGCAGTTTTCGCGTCGTAATGCATCTTCATCCAGAGCGTCAGGCGCGCAATATCCGCCATCCAGCACAGGGAATGCGTGTCATCCCAATCAATCAGCGTAATATCGCCGGCGTGGACAAGCATGTTTTTGGCCGACAGGTCACCATGGCAAAGAACAGGCGGATAGGTATCGCATACCTTGAGCCGCTCTTGGAGCGCGTGATATACCACGTCCAGCTCTGCAGCAGGCATCACTCCTGCTTCCGCCAGGCAAGGGATATTGTCCTGCAATACATCCGCCAGATGCTCCGAAACGGTTGTCCAGCCCGCTGGGGAACCGTCGCCGGTATAACCATAGCCATTCATTTTGATTTGATGCACACAGGAGACCAGCACTGCCAGCTGTTCAAACAGCTTCAAGGTTTCGGCTTGAGATAATGTCAGCCGATCGGCCGTCGTGCCGGGCAGGCATTCCTCAATCAGGTATCCACCCGGGAAGTTCTCGTTGCTGCGGTCGAAAACAAAGAGCTCGGCGTGGGGGATGCGGCACTCTGCCAGCTTGCGGCACACAAAGGGCAGCTTGCCGTTTTCCGGCCAATCGTTGCTGCTATACACCTTGAAGATATACGGCCGAGCTGCTGTCTCAATTTTGAAAACGTGATTGTTGGTAACATGGTCAAACGGCTGCACGGTGATTGCCGCTTGCTTCATCTGGGCTTCGAAGGTCTGCCTGATCATATTTCTATTCAAAACCAAAACCTCGATGATTCATATATTGAAAGATCCGCCAATCCTCCATATTCTACATCTTTTTCGGGATTTGTTCAAGTGCCGTTTCCTTATTTCGGCAACAGCGTCTCTTTTTGCGTTTTCAATTGTAAACACACCGAAAAACTGCTACAATAAATATGCAAGGAGGTGACCCATGATTGCTATACATACCCCGCGCCTGCTGGTGCGCGACCCTGTGATGGACGACCTGCCTGGCTGGCACGAACTGATGGCGAACCCCGCCACCATGTTCTATCTGCAGGATTTGCAGACGCACTCCTTTGAGGAAAGCCAGCAAAACCTGCAAAACGCGGTGGCGCAGGCGCAAAGCGCGCACCGTACGCAGGTGTTTTTTGCCGTGATCGAGAAAACCAGCGAGGATTTTGTGGGCAGCATGGGCTACACCGTGGAGGAGGAAACGCCCCTTGGCAAGCTGGTCGGGCTTGGGTATTTTTTTCGCCCTGCGTATCATGGCAAGGGCTATGCCACCGAGGCATTGCAGGCCGTGCTACGCTTCGCGTTTGAGCAGGACAACGTCTACCGCGTCAGCACCGGCTGCAATGCGGACAACAAGGCGTCCGAGCGTGTGATGCAAAAATGCGGCATGATCAAGGAAGCCCACTTTGTGCAAAAGGTATGGCACGACGGCAAGCTGTGCGACCGCGCGGAATATCGCCTGCTGCGGCCGGAATACCAAGGCAACCAATGATTTATTCAGGCATTCCGTCTAGCGGCGTCTTTTGCCCGTGCGCAGCGTCAAAGAATCCCCCAATAGCGCTGCTATTCCATCGCCTTTATTCCTTGCGCACAGCCAAAATCCGCTTGCTATCCGTAAACCTTCATGAAATCATTGGATACTGAGGAGGGCACGGCGTTGAATGTGTTTGAGCCAATCCTTGATTACGCACTGAAAAAGCCCGGCGCGTTCCTGGATTACCCCTTTGGCTTTGATTGCCCGGTGATCAAGGTGCGCACCACCCACAGCGCGCGGATTTTCGCACAGGTGTTTACCTTAAAGGATGTCCCTTGCGCGACCTTCAATTGCGACCGCCTGACGGGTGAAATGTATCGCGCGCAGTATCCGGATGCCGTCACAAGGGGCTGGCACTGCCCGCCTGTTCAGCAGCCGTATTTTAACACCGTGCGGCTGGACGGCACGGTATCGGATGCGGAAATTTTGCGCATGATTGACCATGCCTACGCCGTAGTGGTGCAAAAGCTGCCGCGCTATGCGCAGAAGGAATTGACGATATGAAGCTCGACCGCCTGATGGGGATACTGACGGTGCTGCTGCAAACAGAGCGTGCCACCGCGCCTGAGCTGGCACGGCGTTTTGAGGTATCCACCCGCACCATCCTGCGGGATGTGGACGCGCTGTGCCGCGCGGGCATCCCGGTGGAAACCCGCCAGGGCGAGGGAGGCGGCATCGCCATCATGCAGGGGTATAAGATCAACCACAGCGTGCTGACGGCGGAGGAACTGCAAAACCTGACGTCGGCGCTGAAAGGATTGGACAGCGTGAGCCAGCAATCGGCCTTTGAGGGGCTGATGCAAAAGCTGGTGCCCGGGCAGGCCATGGTGCTGCCCACAGACAGCGTGGTGATTGATCTTTCTTCGTATTATAAAGACAGCCTGTCCCCCAAGATTGCGCTGTTTAAGGATGCCATCCGCCAGAAGCAGACGGTGGCGTTTGATTATTATTCACCCCAGGGTGAAACACGGCGGGAGATCGACCCATATTGCATTGAATTTCGCTGGAGCGCGTGGTATGTGTTTGGCTGGTGCCATCAGCGGCAGGATTTCCGGCGGTTCAAACTGAACCGGCTGTGGCATCCGGCGGTAACCGGGCAATCATTTATCCTTCGCTCGGTGCCGTCGGACGCTGCCGGCGCGCGCGATGCCTTCCCCGATACCGCTGCGCTGGAGTTGTGGTTTGACAAAAGCCAGCGCTTCCGCCTGATCGAGGAATACGGCCCCGGCTGCTACCGCGAGGAAGCGGGCGGCCTGTATGTATCGCTTGGTTATACCAACCGCGAATACATCCTCAGCTGGCTGCTGGGCTTTGGCGACAAGGCAGAGCTCCTGGCCCCGATAGAACTGCGCGAAGAATTTGCGCACATGACGCGCCGCCTGGCACAAAAATACGAGGTGCATCCATGATTATTTCCGCCTCCCGCCGCACTGACATCCCCGCGTTTTATATGCCCTGGCTGATGAACCGCTTGCGGGAAGGGTTTGTGATGACGCGAAACCCCATGAACCCCGCGCAGGTGAAGCGTATCTCCTTGCTGCCGGAGGATGTGGACTGCATCGTGTTTTGGACGAAGGACCCTGCGCCGCTGCTGCCTTATCTGTCCGAATTGGACGAGGCGGGCTACCGCTATTATTTTCAATTCACCCTCACGCCCTATGGGCGGGAGGTAGAGAAGAATCTACGGGGCAAGCAGGATATTTTCCAGACGTTTGTTCAGCTTAGCGGGCATGTGGGAAAACATAGGGTGCTGTGGCGGTATGATCCCATTTTGCTGCAGGGCAAGCTGGACGAAGGCTACCATCTGCGGCAGTTTGAGGACATGGCAAAAGCGCTGCAGCCCTATACCGATAGCGTGACCATCAGCTTTGTGGATAACTACGCCAAGCTGAAAGAGGCAAACATCCGGGAAGCAACGGACGCGCAGATGCATGGTTTGGCAAACTCTCTTGCAAAAATTGCCGCTAGTGCAGGCCTCAGCATCCGCGCCTGCTGCGAAAAGACCGATTATACTGTTCATGGCATTAAGCAGGCGCACTGTATCGACCGCGAGTTGATCGAGAAGCTCTGCGGCCACCCCTTGGCCTTGAAGCCGGATAAGAACCAGCGCCCCGGCTGCGGTTGCGCCCAAAGCGTGGACATTGGCGCGTACAATACTTGCAAGAACGGCTGTATCTATTGCTATGCCAACTACAGCGCGGTCTCTGTGGCCGCCAACTGCTGGCGGCATGACCCGGCGGGAGAGTTCCTGATAGGAGGGAAATAGAATGAAAATGGACACGCGGAAAAAGGCCACCCTGTGGGGCGTCATAGCAGGTGTAACCTTAACGGTGATCATCCTAGCGGCAGTTGGGTTGATGCTGATCTCCGGCGGCAAAGACGCCAACGTCACGATATCTGAAAGCACTCTGAAGATTGATTCTATGTTTGGATTGACGGTGCCGCTTGAAGACATAACGGGCGTAACGCTGCTGGAACAGAGCATGGAGCAAATTGAGCCGGACGGGAGCCGTGTGATGGGCTATGGCGGGATTGGCAGTGCGCTCAAGGGGCAGTTTTCTTCTGAAGGGCTGGGCAAGTATTTGCTGTTTGTGGATAGCACGGCTGCGCCTACCCTGCTGATTGAGCGCGCGGAGGGGCAAAGTATCTATATCAGCTATCAGGAGAGCGAAAAAACCCGGGCACTGTATGATGCTTTGCAGGCTGCACTGAAAAAAGAATAATTTACCAAAGAGGCGGCGCAAAGCGCCGCCTCTTTAACCGTTATCTTTATGGGACGATGATGACGACCTTTTCCTCAAACTCTCTTGCAAACGCAGTGTCTGCCGCCCACATGAAATGGATCTCCTTGGGCATTTTCTTGAAGGGCGAAAAGCTGATTTCGATCTGTGTTATAACGGTACCGTCCTCCAGCTCGCGTCCCCACATTTCTTTATCGCCCACATAGGACACCAGGTTCAGTTTCAGCGGAGCGCCATTTTCGTCCACCAGTCTGGGCAGTACGCCCCCACCCAAGGCATCATGGATGGCGGGGTGATCCATGGTGTCAGAGGATACTTGCAATACGATCTGATTGCTCAGCGGCGTAAAGTATACCCTTTCAAAGTGCACCGTGGCACCGGTCAAAAGAACATCCGCAGGCGTGGCGTCCACAATATATTCGGTGACATCAGGCAACGTGAAGGACACGCTGATATTCCCTGTAATGTCTGCCTGACCGGTGCGGTTGTTCACAGAAGGCCAGTTGTAGGTAAACTCGTCACTGCAAAGGAACCAGCCGCCCTCCGTAATAGGCGCATAACCGTCAGCCAGCCACTGCTCTGCTGTTTTCTCCTCGTGATCGGTCATGATCTTCACAGGCCTTGTAAGGCGGGAAATATTGATGGCAAACACCACCTCCACTGTGCCCGAGAGAGGCAGCCGCACCGTGCCCACCAGGCCGCTCTCATAGTCCGGGCTTTGCAACAGATCACCCAGCCATTTATTTTCCAGGCCGTCATTAGGAACTCCCACCTGCTGTCCGTTGGCAGTGAAGTTGGCCAAATCGATGATGGCATCCCTCTCCGGCTTCAGGTTTTCGATCAGGTAGGTCAACGATACATATTGATTGTCCACCAGTGCACCGGTGATGGTCAGGCGAATGTCATCATCCTCGCCCACGATATTTAGCGGCACAGCCATGCTTTCCAGCATTTCGTTGGACTCGCCATCGGTGTATTGAAACAGGAAATCCAATATCTTGGTTTGGGTGGCTGCATAGGCTGCTCCCAACAGCAATACGACCACAGCCAAGACAAGCACCACACGCAGCACAGGGCGCGTTTTTTTGTATACGTTCATATGTTCAATCTCCTTCAATGTATGTTCTATCCTGTCATGCACCACATCGGGCACGGGCGGATAGGCATTTTCCAGTGGAAGCCGCTTCATGTTGCCACCTCCTCAAGGGCGATTTGCAGGGTTTTGAGCGCGTGATGGATGCGCCATTTGACGGTGGATACCGGCAAGCCCAGTATGTGCCCCACGTCTTTCAAGGGATACCCGTCCATGTGGTGCAATATCAGGGGCAGGCGGTACTTTTCCGCCAGCGCCATCAGCGATCTTTGCAGATCTACATCCGGCGGCGGATGGGTATCCGGCACGGCCAACGCTTCGTCAAAGGGCAGCGTGGCTTTGTGCTTTCGCTGCAGGTTGCGGCATTCGTTGATTAAAATGCGCGTCAGCCAGGTTTCGAAAAGCGTTTCATCACGCAAGGTGTGCTGCTTTTGCCAGGCCTTGAGCAGCGCCTCGGATATCGCGTCGGCGCAGTCCTCATCCCGCTGCAAAATCGTTTTTGCCATGCGGTACATGCGCCCTTCCAATAAGCGTACGCGGGCAATAAATGCGGCTTCGGTCATTGTTTCACATCCTTCAGACGGCCGTCATCAGTGTGTTTCCATCTATTAGACGGCATAGAGCAGGCTTTTGATAGGAAATAAAAAACTGATTGCCACAATGGACAATCAGTTTCATTTTTATTGTATTCTCTGTAGGAAATCAAAGCTGAATTGCAGGCAGTCAAAGGGGTCGCGTCCATAGCAGTCGTCCTGCTCCACCAGCGCATATTCCGTCTTTCCCAGGGCTTTGAGTTGCGCCAGAATGCTGCGGTAGCCCATGTTTCCCTCGCCCACCGGGGCCATCAGCTGCTGATGGCCCTGCACGGCCATGTCTTTTAAATGCACGCACGGGATGCGGTCCTGCAGCTTTGCCAGCCACTCGTTCACATTCGCGCCCGCGTATTGCAGCCAGTACAAATCCAGCGTGATGCCCATCAGGTCGACCGGCATGGCCTCCAGCAGCGCGTCCAGCATCAGCCTGCCATCCGTCTGCCGCGTCCATTCGAAGGCGTGGTTGTGGTACATAAAGCGATAGCCCGCGTCCCGCATCAGCGTCGCGGGGCGGGTATAATCGGCGGCGAAAAGCTCAATGCCGCCCGCTTCCTTATATTTGTCCTGCATGCTGCCAATACCGATATACTGGCAGCCTAGGATTTCGTGATGCCGGATCACCTCCTCCGGGTGATTTACGACATCGTCCTGCGGCGTGTGGGTGAGCACGATGCGCAGATTATGATCATCGCAAATTTGGCGCAGCGTGTGCGCGGGGATTTTCCCAATGGCCGATAGCTGCACCGTGCGGTATCCAATGGCTGCAATGCGCCGCATGGATGCCGCAAAATCCTGCTCTGTCTGTGTGAATGCCCGCACGGTATAGCTTTGCGCGCCGATTTGCATGGGGAATCCTCCTGTTGTAAGAAAATGATATGTATGGTACTATTGTATCGGTAAATAAAAAGAATGCAAGCCTTGCGGCAAAACATTTTTATCAATAGGAAGGATGCGCGAATGATGGAGCAGGTAAGAGTAGGGGTAATTGGCGTAGGCAATATGGGCTCGGGGCATTGCCGCACATTGTCTGGCAACGAATCGCCTGGCCTGCAGCTGGCCGCCGCAGCCGATTTGAAGGCGTCCCGCCGCGATTGGGTGCTGGAAAATACGCCTGGTGTGGCGGTGTTTGGAACAGCGGAAGAGTTGATGGACAGCGGCCTTTGCGATGCCGTGATCATTGCTGTGCCGCATTACGACCATCCGCGGCTTGCGCTATACGCCATGGCAAAAGGGCTGCACGTGATGTGCGAAAAGCCTGCGGGCGTATACACCCTGCAGGTGCGGGACATGATGGCGGCCGCCGACCGGCACCCCGAATTGACCTTTGGCATGATGTTCAACCAGCGCACCAACTGCGTGTACCGCCGTCTCAAGCAATTAATTGATGAGGGGGAGCTTGGCGAAATCAAGCGCGTCAACTGGATCATCACCGATTGGTACCGTTCGCATGATTATTATAAATCCGGTGCGTGGCGCGCTACCTGGGCGGGCGAGGGTGGCGGCGTGCTGCTCAACCAATGCCCCCATAACCTCGATCTGCTGCAATGGCTGTGCGGTATGCCTACTTCTGTGCAGGCTTTTTGCCACGAGGGCAAGTGGCACGATATCGAGGTAGAAGACGACGTGACGGCCTACCTGGAATACGCAAACGGCGCCACCGGCGTGTTTGTGACCACCACTGGCGATATGCCCGGCACCAACCGCCTGGAAATCACGGGCACGCGCGGCAAAGCCGTGTGCACCGCCGAAACACTGGCGCTGTGGCAGATTGCCGAGGACGTAGACGCCTTCTATGCTGCGCATCCCGGCACCTTTTCCATCCCGGCTATTGATCATCAGGTGGTGGAAACCGACGGCCAGAACCCCCAGCATGCCGGAGTGCTGCGCGCCTTTGCCGGGAACATTCTGCGTGGCGAGCCATTGGTGGCCGATGGCCGCGAGGGCATTCATGGCTTGATGCTGTCCAACGCCATGCATTTGTCCAGCTGGCTCGGGGAAAAAATCACGCTGCCTTTTGATGAGCAGCTTTTCTTGGACGAACTGAACAAACGCCGCGAAAAATCGCGCTATATAGCGGGGGACGCGGAAAAATGAGCACAGAACACGGCGGGCCTGTAACGCTGAAACCTATCAGCGAAATCGCCCAATACCTGAAAGGGCAGCTACCGGCGAACATCCCACAGAAGTACGCCTTGAAGTCCCGGCTTGAAAGCATTGCCAGCGAAGAGAACATCCGAAACGGCGTCGCTGCCTTCCGCGATTTTTTATACGCGTTTTTTGACCGCATTATTCTGGATGGTGATGCGCAAATCAAGCTGCCGAAAACCCCCAAGAACATGACGGATTATCCTTTTTTGTATGGCATTGCCGACCTGCTGACAGACATGGGCTATCATGGCATATTGGCCGAAAACGGCAGTTCGCTGTGGATTGCCGAAATGCCGCTGTTTATTCCTTCGACGGAACAAGGCGCAAAGAAGCCCAAGAACTCCGTTGCGAAGCTGTTTGAAGGCCTGCGGTTTTTGGCACTGTGTGGCTTTGTGTTTACCGGCATTGATTTGAACGCCAAGGCGCTTCCGGCTTCGGGGGTACAAATTGAGGTGACCTACCCCAGTGCGCCGCTTTTGCTGGCGGGGCTAAAAGCGCTGGCAGTTGCGGATGTGGAGCTGCGCGTCAAAAGGTATGTGAGCGATGATAATCACGATAATATTCTGCGGTGCGATTACAGGCTGCTGCAGGCAGAGGCAATGGATGTGCTGGATGCTTTGAAGGATTTTGTGCGTCCGCTGCCCGAGGAAGTGCAAAGGTTTGCTTTGGCATTACATCAGCGTTATACCGGCAAGGGGCTAACCTGCGCAGCGCTCCTGTCCACCTTTGAAGCGCACTTCGCCTATTCGTTTATGAAGAACAGCAAGCAGGATTTATCCCCGCGCGATGTATATGAAAAACGGACGTGGGAGTTTGCCTACAATATGCGGCATGGCTATTGCCTGGTGGTGCGATCCAAGAAAACAGATCAGTATGCGGATGTTATCGAAAAATTCCCCTTGCCATTGCAGCAAAAAATCGCCCGGGGCTATGGCTGCGACAGGAAGCTGCACAACGAACCCTGCCAAGGCGGCTGTCAGGGGATTCGCCTGCCGCTGGATGGTTTGACGGCGGGCATGGCCGGGAATATTGAAGCCTGGCTTGATCACGAAGTGCTCAAATAGGGAAATGAAAAGGGGCTGTTGCAAAAAGATATGCGACAGCCCCTTTTTTACGCTACCCGATCTCTGCCCCGTCGGCTACGTCGCCGTCCACCGTCAGCAGATGCAGCACTTCGCCGTTATCGCCCTCGTCCACGGCGGAGAGAAGCATGCCCTGAGACATTGTGCCCATGATCTTGCGCGGCGCGAGGTTGGAAAGCAACACCAGCCGCTTGCCGATCAGCGTTTCGGGATCGTAATGCTTGGCAATGCCGGAGAGCACGGTGCGGGTCTCATTGCCCAGCGACAGGGTGAAGCGCAGCAGCTTGTCGCTTTTTTCCACGCGCTCGCAGGTGATTACGCGGGCAATGCGCAGCTGGATTTTCTCAAAATCGTCAAAGGCAATGCAGCCCTCGGGCAGCTCGGCTTTCTTTTCCACTTTCTTTTCGGGCTGCTTTTCCGGCTTCTTTTCGGGGGCCGGGGCGGGCGTGGCTTCTGCCGGGGTCAGCACGGCCAATTCCTTGGCGATGTCCAGGCGGGGGAAGAGCGCTTCACCCTTTTGCACCTTGGTGCCCTCCAGTAGCGCGCCAAACGCGGCGAGGGATTCCCAGGTCTTGAGGGCGTCGTCTTCAACGCCCAGCTGCTCAAATATGCGCGCCGGCGTGGCGGGCATCACGGGGGTGATCAGCACGGCCACAAAGCGCACGCACTCGGCCAGGGTATAGAGAACCGTGGCAAGGCGCGGCTTGTCCGCTTCACTCTTGCCCAGCACCCAGGGCTGGGTGACGTCGATATACTTGTTGCACTCGCCAATCAGCTTCCAAATTTCCGCTAGAGCCTGGGAGAATTGCAGCGCGTTCATGTGCTTTTCTACGGCAGCGGGCAATTCAACAGCATGTCGATACAGAGCGAGGTCTACTTCCTGCACATCCTGCGGTGCTTGCAGCTTGCCGTCAAAGTACTTCTCGATCATGGCCACCGTGCGGCTGACCAGGTTGCCCAGGTCGTTGGCCAGGTCTGCATTGATGCGGGTGAGCAGCGCTTCGTTGGTATAGTTGCCATCCGCGCCAAAGGGCATTTCGCGCATCAAATAATAGCGCAGCGCATCCACGCCATAGCGTGCCACGATGGGCTGCGGATAGGCCACATTGCCCTTGGACTTGCTCATTTTGTCGTTGCCAAACAGCAGCCAGCCATGGGCAAACACCTGCTTTGGCAGGGGCAGCCCCAATGCATGCAGCATGATCGGCCAATAGATGGTGTGGAAGCGCACGATTTCCTTGCCCACCAGATGCACATCGGCAGGCCAATAGCGCTGCATCAGCCGGTCGTTTTCCGTGGTGTAGCCAAGCGCCGTGATGTAGTTGGAAAGCGCGTCGATCCACACATACACCACATGGCCGGGATCGAAATCCACCGGCACGCCCCATTTGAAGGAGGTGCGGCTGACGCACAAATCCTGCAAACCGGCGCGTAGGAAGTTGTTGAGCATTTCGTTGGCGCGGGAGACGGGCTGGATAAAATCGGGGTGCTCCTCGATATACTGGATCAGCCAATCCTGATACTTGCTCATGCGGAAGAAATAGCTTTCCTCCGTCACAAGCTCCGTGCCGCGGCCGCAGTCGGGGCAAAGATTGCCCTCCTTGAGCTGTGTGGGCGTCCAAAACGCCTCGCACTGGGCGCAGTATTGCCCCTCGTAGGAGCTCTTATAGATATCGCCCTGGTTGAAGAATTTTTTGAAGATCTTCTGCACGGCCTTTTCGTGGCGCTCGTCGGTGGTGCGGATGAAATCATCATATTCGATGTTCATCAGCTTCCAAAGCTCCTTGGTGTCGGCCACGATTTTATCCACATATGCCTTGGGCGTCACGCCGTTTTCGGCGGCCTTGCGCTCGATCTTCTGGCCGTGCTCGTCCGTGCCGGTCAAAAAATACGCGTCATAGCCCGTCAGCTTCTTAAAGCGGGTCATGCTGTCGGCAGCCACGGTGGTGTAGGTGTGGCCGATGTGCATGTTGCCGCTGGGATAATAAATGGGTGTGGTGATGTAGAACGTTTTTTTGTCCGGCATGTTTGGTTCCTCCTTCAAATAAAAAGCCCCGCGCTATTAACGCAGGGGCGAAAAAACTTCGCGGTACCACCCTGATTCGCACATCACCTGATGATGTGCCTTCATTGCGCGGGTAACGGCGCTGCCCGGCGCGGGCTGAACGTGCTTGCCCGTGCATGCTCCAAGGCCATGTTCCCGTCTGCGCCGCCGCCGGCTTGCACCCTCTCCGGCTCGCTGTGGACACGCTGGGCGGTACTCTCCTTTTCCTAGCAAAAGTATCATATGCGTTCCCGCGAAAAATGTCAAGGGGAATGTTGCACGATGACCAGTGTGCGCAGGCCGGACAGGATTATTCGTCCAGTATGCTGGCGGGGTAGATACGGTCAATCGAGCCCCTGCCGCCGATGGATACAGCGATCATGACAGCGTTTCCGCTAAATTGATTGAAGACTTCCTGAGATACTTCCTTGTTTCTGCACAGGGTGATGCCGCTTTCGGTCTTCAGCTCTACGCAGTATAAATCGCTTGCATATTCGCTGAGGAAAGAGCTGCGGGCGGTTTTGGCCTTCCAGCCGGTGCAGAGGCAGCGCGCATAAAACATTCGCTGCTGCAGGATCTGCCAGTTGCGCAGGGTTGTAACATACCAAATGCCCAGTGCGATTATACCAAGCCCGGCAAGTACGGCCGTCAACCACAGAGAAGGAGGACCCTTTTTATGCGTGAACCACTCTTCCAACGCCCAAAGAGCTACAACGCCCAGCCCTATGAACGTCATCCGCCGCAGCCGCTGAAAAAAATTTTTCTTTTCCGCGCGCAAAATACGGCTTGCTATTTCCGGCGTGGCCTGCACCCAGATATCTTCCATATTACTTACCGATACGCTCCACCAGCCACACCGTGCCGTCGGTTTTGAGGCTGAGGATGCCGTTCTCGCAGAAATAGTGCGTGATCTTATTGTCCTTCAGCTGCTGCACACCCTCCGCGCTGCCGCGGCCGCTGGTCACCACCACCATTTGTGGCGCGATCATCTTGAGGAAGCCTGCCTGCATGTTGGCATAGCCGTGGTGGGGGAACTTCAGGATATCGGCCTTCAAATCGATGCCTTCTTCGATCAGCACTTTTTGTGTGATCAGTTGAATATCGCCGGTCAGGAAGATGTTCCGCTCGCCGTAGGTGACCATCAGCATGGCGGAATTGTTGTTGATGCGGGGGTTTTTCTCGTCATAGCGCTGCACCACCCGCACGTCCACCTCGCCAAAGGGGATATGGTCGCCCTCACCCATCGTGCGAATGGGCACGCCGTATTCGGTCAAGGTGTCCAGCACCTTTTTCTGGGGTGTATCCACCACGTTCTCCGGGAAAGCCGTGATGAATTCGCCCACCTTCATCGCACGCGCGATGGGGCGGATGCCGCCGATGTGATCCGGGTCCGGATGGGTGTTGAAAGCGTAGGTCAGTTCTTCCACGCCTACGGTCTTGAACATCTGAAGCACTGCTTCGTGCTGATCAAAGGTGGCGGAGTCCACAAGCAAGGTCAGTTCCCCATAACGCAGCAGCATGGCATCGCAGCCCGCGATTTTTGGGAAGTACACTTCCAGCAGCTTCGCGTCCTCGGGAAATGTGAAGGGATTGTCAGGCTCCTTGATCTTGTTGATGATAATATCCTCTGCCAGGGCCGCGCCGCACAGCAGGAGCAGGGCGAAGGAGAGCGCAATAATGCGTTTCATAGCACCCCCCTCACTCTACGCCAAAGGCGTATGCGGTCTGGGTTTGGTAGGTATCGCCCGCTTTGAGGGTGGTGGTGGGGAAATGGGGCTGGTTGGGGCTGTCCGGGAAGTGCTGGGTTTCCAGCGCGATGCCGGCGTATGCGCCATAGTGCACGCCGTTTTTGCCGGCGATATTGAGGCCCTGGCCACTGTAAACTTGGATACCCGGTTCTTCGGTATATACGCGCATCACGCGGCCGCTGGCGGCATGGCGCAGCACCGCGCACTCGTGATAGCCTGTGCCGTTCAGTACATAGTTTACGTCATAGCCGTCCACCGCGTCGATCAGCGGCGCTTCCTTGCGGCGCTTAAGCGCGTCGGAGAGCATCAGCGGCTGGTTCACATCCAGCGGCGTGCCTGCAACGGGCAGCAATTTACCGTTCGGGATCAATTCATCGTCCACATCGGTGACGGTGTCGGCAAATATCTGCAAAGTGTGACTGAGCACATCGCCGCTGCCCGCGAGGTTGAAATACGAGTGGTTGGTGAGGTTGATCACGGTATCCTTGTCGGACTGCGCCAGATAGCGGATGGAAAGCTTGCAGTCCTCGTCAAAAGCGTAGGTGATCTGCACGTGCAGCTTGCCGGGATAGCCTTCTTCGCCGTCGTGGGCGATGTAGGTCAGTACCACCGCGTCTTCATTTTCACTCTCCAGCGTATCGGCTTTCCACCACTTCTTGTCGAAGCCCTCGCGTCCGCCATGCAGCGTGTTTTTACCGTCATTGGGAAAAAGCGTGTATTCCACGCCGTTCAGCGTGAATTTCGCCTTGCCGATGCGGTTGCCAAAGCGGCCAATGCTGGCACCGATATAGCTGTTGCCCGTGCCCTCGTAGGTGGCAAGGTCGTCAAAGCCGAGGCATACGTCGGCCATGTTGCCAGCCTTATCCGGCACGATGACGGACACCAGGTGCGCGCCGTAATCCAGCACGGAAACGGACGCGCCGCGCTTGTTGGTCAGGGTATACAGGGTCATCGGGCGGCCAATGATGTCCACGCCAAAGGGACGTTTGGTGATGCTCATGTGTGTTTCCCCCCTCTTGTAATAGGTGATTATCGTGCGGCTGCAATGAGCGCCGCAAGTTTCACGTTGTTAAACACCAGCTGAATGTTGGAAGCCAGGCTGTCGCCGCCTGTCAATTCGCACACCCGGGCCAGCAGGAAAGGCGTGGTGTCCTTGCCCTTGATGCCCTGCGCGGCGGCCTCAGACAGCGCCTGATCGATGGCAGCGTTGATGGTTTCAAGCGGCATAGCATAGTCCTTTGGGATGGGGTTGGCAATCAGCGCGCCGCCGGGATACTGAAGCTGCTGCTGCGCGCGCAGCATGGCCGCAATCTCCTGCGGGGTTTCCATGCTGTAATCCACGCCAAAGCCGCTTTCGCGGGCATAGAACGCGGGCAGCTCCTCGGTCTGGTAGCCAATCACCGGCACACCCTTTGTTTCCAGGTATTCGAGGGTGAGGCCGATGTCCAAAATGCTCTTCACGCCCGCGCACACCACCGCCACGGGGGTCTGCGCCAGCTCCTCCAGGTCGGCAGAGATGTCCATGGTGGTTTCCGCGCCGCGGTGCACGCCGCCGATACCGCCGGTCGCGAATACCTTGATGCCCGCCAGTGCCGCGATGATCATGGTGGCGGCAACGGTGGTGGCACCGTCCGTCTGGCGCGCAATCAGCGCGGGCAGGTCGCGGCGGGAGGCTTTCTGTACCAGCCTCCCGGCTTTGCCCAGATGGTCGATCTGCTCCTCTGTCAGTCCGGCGCACAGCTTGCCGCCGATCACGGCGATGGTGGCAGGCTCCGCGCCGTTTTCGCGGGCAATACGCTCGCACTGCAGCGCTGTTTCTACGTTTTGCGGATAGGGCATGCCGTGACTGATGATGGTGCTCTCCAGCGCGATCACGGGCTTGCCCGCAGCCAGCGCCTCGGCCACCTTGGGGGACAGTTGAATGTGCTGATTCAGCATAAATGTATACTCCTTTTACTGATTGATCAAATGCTTTGTGGCGGCGTCCATGCCGCGCTTTGCGCATTCTGCGGTGGGTGCGCCTGCCGCCAGCGCCAATGCCAGTCCGGCCATCATGGCGTCTCCAGAGCCCGTGGCGGGGATGGGGGGCAAAAGCGGCGCGGCCAGCAGTCCGCTTTCGGCGCTGTTTGCATAGTACACGCCCTTTGCGCCCAGGGAAATGAACACCTGCTTCACGCCTTTTTGCAGGAACGCGCGGGCGGCATCCGCATAACCCGTGCAGCCCGTCATGGCCTCGGCTTCCATCAGGTTGGGCTTGATGGCCTCAAGGTATGGCAAGATCGGCAACAATTTGAGCGCCTTTTCGCAGCTCACAGGATCGGCCAGCAGGGGCACCTGCACATGCTGCGCGGCATATAACAGCGCTTCCGGCGGCAGATTGGCATCCAGCACACAGGCCGCGCCGCTGTTGATAAAAGCAAGCGCGGGGGCAAGGGCTTCCGGCGTCAGGGAGTTCATCACCGCCATGTCGTTGATGGCGGCAACAGGGTCGCCCTGCGCATCATGAATGCATAGGTAGCACGAGGAGGGAAGCGCCGTTTGCACGGCATAGGTCAGGCCGATACTGCGCTTTTTGCAGTCTGCACGCAAAATATCGGCTTGTGCATCGCCGCCCAGCGCCGTCACCAGGGCGACATCTGCCGCGAGCGCGGCCAGCTGCGCGGCGATGTTTCGCCCCACGCCGCCCGGCGCAAAGCGAATGCGGCCAATATTGGAATCGCGAAGGGTAAAGCTGCCCTCCGGCGTGCCCAGCACGTCCATGTTGATGCCGCCAATCACGGTAATGCGCATGGCCTCAACCCCTCACACAATCAGCATACAGTCGCCAAAGGAGAAAAAGCGGTATTCCTTTGCCACCGCCTCGCGGTATGCCGCCAATGCTTCCTCTTTGCCCATCAGGGCGGACACCAGCATGAGCAGCGTGCTCTGGGGCAGGTGGAAATTGGTCAGCAGCACATCCGTAGCCTTCAGCTTGACGCCCGGCATGATAAAAATATTGGTCATGCCCGTGCCGGGATGCACGATGCCCTGATCATCCGCCACGGTTTCGAGGGTGCGCACGCTGGTGGTGCCAATGCACACGATGCGGCCGCCCCTCGCACGGGCGGCATTGATGCGCGCGGCGGCATCCGTAGTTACCTCGTAATACTCGCTGTGCATCACGTGCTCAGTCACGTCTTCCGCCTTCACCGGGCGAAAGGTGCCCAGCCCCACATGCAGCAGCACCGGCACGATATCAATGCCCTTTTGGGCGATCTTCTGCAGCAATTCCGGCGTGAAATGCAGCCCGGCGGTAGGCGCGGCGGCGCTGCCATCCTGCGCGGCATACACCGTCTGATAGCGGGATGCATCCTGCAGCTTCTCGTGAATATAGGGGGGCAGCGGCATTTCACCCAGCTTTTCGAGCAAGTTTTCAAACACGCCTTCGTACTGGAAAGTAACGACCCGCCCGCCCGCATCGGTGGTATCGCCGATTTCGCAGCGGAGCAGCCCGTCGCCAAAATGCACGAAGGTGCCGCGCTTCAGCCGCCGCCCGGGGCGCACCAGCGTTTCCCAGGTGTTCTGCGTCAGGCGGCGCAGCAGCAGCACTTCCACCGGCACGCCGGTATCCGCCTTGATGCCCAGCAGCCTTGCAGGGATCACCCGCGTGTGGTTGACCACCAGCACGTCCGCGGGGTTCAGGTAATCCACAATGTCCCGGAAAATATGGTCGCTGCGGCTGCCGCTTGCGCGGTCGATCACCAGCATGCGGGCGCTGTCGCGCGGCTCGATGGGCGTTTGTGCGATCAGGCGCTCTGGCAGTTCATAATCAAAATCGCTTGTCTTCATGGTGCTTCCTTATAAAAGAGAAGTCTGCTCCGGCTTGTCGCCGGCATCGGGCAGGGCGCGGTGCATATGCTGATAGGCTGAGGGCGTGGCGATGCGGCCGCGCGGCGTGCGCATGATAAAGCCCAGCTGCAAGAGGTATGGCTCGTACACGTCCTCTATGGTGATGGAATCCTCGCCAGTGATGGCGGCCAAAGTATCCAGGCCCACCGGCCCGCCGCCAAATTTGTCAATCATGGTGCCAAGCACCGTCCTGTCCACCTTATCCAGCCCCAGGGGATCCACATCCAGCATATTCAGGCCGTCCTTGGCCACCTCGGCGGTGATGTGCCCGTCCGCGCGCACCTGGGCAAAATCCCGCACACGCTTGAGCATGCGGTTGGCAATGCGAGGGGTGCCGCGGCTGCGCCGGGCGATTTCCATGATGCCTGCTTCGTCATACGACATGCCCAGGATGCCTGCCGAGCGCGCTACAATGCGCGATAATTCCTCCGGCGAATACATCTCCAGCCGGAACATGATGCCAAAGCGGTCGCGTAGCGGCGCGGAAAGCTGTCCCGCGCGCGTCGTTGCGCCAATCAATGTAAATTTTGGTAAATCCAGACGCATGGAACGCGCCGTGGGTCCCTTGCCGATCATGATATCGAGGGCATAGTCCTCCATCGCGGGGTACAGCACTTCCTCTACCGCGCGGGAGAGGCGGTGGATTTCGTCAATAAACAGCACATCGCCCTGCGAAAGGTTGGTCAATATAGAGGCCAGATCGCCCGGGCGCTCGATGGCGGGGCCGCTGGTGATGCGGATGTTTTGCCCCATTTCTGCCGCCACAATGGCGGCCAGCGTGGTTTTGCCAAGGCCGGGCGGGCCGTACAGCAGGATATGATCCAGCGCGTCCCGGCGCTTGAGCGCGGCGCGGATGTAAATCTCCAGGCTCTGGCGTACGGTCTCCTGCCCCACGTATTCGCGCAGCGTGCGCGGACGCAGGGATTGATCGATCTCCTCGTCCTCGCGCCGCGCCCCGGTGGTCACAAAACGGTTGTCATCTGCCAAATCTGTCACATCCCTGCCATATTCCTAAGCGCCAGACGCACCAACTCATCCGCCCGGTCGCTTTGGTTTTTCACTTGAGAAATGGCCTTGGCGGCCTCTGCCGCGCTGTAGCCCAGCGATTGCAAGGCCTCCAATGCTTCACTGGCGGCATCGCCGCGCATCACGGCGGCGGTGGCCTGGGCATCCGGCGCATAGTCCAGCGTGCTTGCAGACACTTGTTCCTTCAATTCCAGGGCAATACGCTGCGCCGTCTTTTTTCCCACGCCCGGCGCACGGGACAACGCCGTCACATCGCCCATGATGATGGCCAGCGTCAAATCCGTCAGCGGCATGCTGCCCAGGATCGCCACGGCAGATTTGGGGCCGATGCCCGTCACGCTGGTCAGGCGCAGGAACATCTGCTTTTCCTCGCGCGATGCAAAGCCGTACAGCTCCAACGCGTCCTCGCGCACGGCAAGGTAGGTATACACGCGCATGCGCTCGCCCTGGGCGGGCGTGTTTTGCAGCGTGGTCATGCTGCAGGTCAGCAAATAGCCCACGCCGCCCACGTCAATCACCAGCTCGTTCGCGGCCTTATCCGCCACCAGACCTTCGAGATATGCGTACATTGTCACTTCATCCTAAACTGTGTTTTCATGATGCCCGTGTTGGCATGGGTGATGGCCACCGCCACCGCGTCCGCAGCGTCGTCCGGGCGCAGGATATCCTGTAGTCCAAGCAGCAGCTTCACCATGTGCTGCACCTGGTGCTTGTCCGCCTTGCCATAGCCCACCACCGCCTGCTTCACCTGCATGGGGGTGTATTCGTAGAGGTTCTGCGTAAACTCCGCGCATGCGCAGATCGCCGCGCCGCGCGCCGCACCCACGGTGAAGGCCGTGGTCACATTGCGGGCAAAGAACAATTCTTCAAAGGCAATATCGTCCGGCTGATACAGCGTCAACAAATCCCGGATTCCGGTGTACAGGCTGTGCAGGCGGTCGGGCAGGCGCATATCGGGCGTGGTGGTCAATACCCCGCCAATCACCAGCTGTTGCTTTCGCCCGTCGCTGTCCACAACACCGTAGCCCATGGTGGCAAGCCCCGGGTCAATACCCAGTATCCGCATCAGGCGTAGGAGGCGCTGCCCATGTCGATTTCCGCCGTCAGCGGCAGCACCAGCGCGCCTTCCTGCTCGCGCCGCAGCGCTTCCTGCATGATGGCCACGGTGGCCGATACGCCGCAGCGTGTGGCGCCCGCCACGCGGCAGTGCAGCACGGTATCCAAATCGCGGATGCCGCCGGAGGCCTTGACGCGTACGGCGGAAGCCACCGTTTTGCGCATCAATTGCACATCGGCGATGGTGGCACCCTTGCTGCCGTAGCCTGTGGAGGTTTTCACAAAATCCGCTCCCGCAGCTTCGCTGAGCTTGCACGCCAGCACTTTTTGCTCGTCATTCAGGTAGCAGGTCTCCAGGATCACTTTCAGAATTGCATCGCGTGCGTGGGCAGCCTCAGCCAGCTGCGCAATCTCATCTTGCACATACGCGGCTTCGCCAGCCAGCAGCTGGCCGATATGGATCACCATATCCAGCTCTTTGCAGCCGTCATCCAGCGCGCGGTTCGCCTCAAACACCTTCACAGCCGTGTGATGCGCACCGTGGGGGAAGCCAATCACCGTGCAGGGCAGCACGCTGCTGCCTTGCAGGCGCTTCACCACCAGGGGCATATCGCCCGGGCGGGCGCACACCGTGGCTACGTTGTATTCAAGTGCGATATCGCAGCCCTTTTCGATGTCCGACGGCGCCAGGAACGGCTGCAAAGTGGAATGATCCAGCATGGCGGCAATGTCTTTTGCAGTTATTTTTGCCATAATACTTCCTCCTATTTGCCTTTACAGTATTTTTGCACCATGGCCGAGGCCGTTTCGTACTCCTCCGGCGGCAGGCGCAGGGTGAAGGGCGCGCAGTGCGCCGTGTGGTATAGAAGAATCGCGCCGCGTGTGGGCGAATAGCGCACCACCTGCACATCCTGCCACAGGATATGCCGCACCTGGCCGCGCACAATTTTGAGACCCTCCGGGTCTACAAACGCGCTTTCCATGTTGGCGTCCTGCAGCCGCGCCCAGCTTTTGATGCGGGAAGCGGGGTGCCAGGTTTCCAGGCGCACGCCCACGTAGTTCATTTTGTAATAGATGGTTTCGCGGCCTTGGATGTTAAGGCCAATGAACAGCACCAGCAGCCCCACCGGGATGATCGCCACAATGACCGGCGCGAGGCGGCTGTCAAATAGCGCCATGGCCTTGTCTGTGCCCGACAGCAGCGCTTCGCCGCCAAACACGATGGCGAACAGCAGCACCGCCGCCGCCAGCAGCGTCAAGAACGCAAAGCGCCACAGCGCGCCGTCAGCCACCGGCACATGGTATACCGACCATTCGTTATACTCGGTGTTGGCGGGCAGGTTTTTGCCGCATTTGCTGCACGCGCGGGTTTCGCTGCCCGCCTTGCACTTGCCGCAATAATAGCGGATCATACAATCAGGCTCTTGCCCGTCATCTCACCCGGAACCTCCAGCCCCATGGCGCTGAGCATGGTGGGCGCAATATCCGCCAGGCGGCCGCCGCCGCGCAGGCTGCGGCCCACCAGGCCGTCGTCACAGGCGATGAAGGGCACGGGGTTGGTGGTGTGGGCGGTGAAGACTTCGCCGCTGTCCGGGTCGATCATCTGGTCGGCATTGCCGTGGTCGGCCGTCACAAACGCGCGGCCGCCTTTTTTGAGGATTTCCTTCACGAGGATGCCGACGCTCTCGTCCACGGTTTTCACGGCCTGCACGGCGGCATCCATCACGCCGGTATGCCCCACCATATCGCAGTTGGCAAAGTTCAAAATCATCACGTCATACTCGCCGCTGTCAATCAGCTCCAGGGCTTTTGCCGTCACTTCCGGGGCGCTCATTTCGGGCTTCATATCGAAGGTGGCCACCTTGCTGGAGGGAATGAGCACGCGGTCCTCGTTGGCACTCGGTGCTTCCACGCCGCCGTTGAAGAAGAAAGTAACGTGCGCGTATTTCTGGGTTTCGGCAATGCGCACCTGCTTGAGGCCCTTTTCGGCCAGGTATTCGCCCAGCGTGTTGCTGAGGGAATCCGGCGGGTTGACGATCTTGAGGCCGGTAAAGGTCTCGTCATACTGGGTCATGCTCACAAATTGCAGGGGCAGGAAGCCTTTTTCGCGTTCAAAGCCCGCAAAATCCGGCTGGATGAAGGAGCGGGTGATTTGCCGCGCGCGGTCAGGGCGGAAATTGAAGAAAATCACGCTGTCATTGGCGTTCACAATGCCGTCCTTGCACAGCGCGGTGGGCTCCATAAACTCGTCGGTCTTGCCTGCGGTGTAGCTGTCCTTTACGGCCTGCACAGGGTCGGTGGCTTCTACGCCCTTGCCAAGCACGATCGCGTCGTAGCCCTTCTTCACGCGCTCCCAGATGTTGTCGCGGTCCATGCCCCAATAGCGGCCCTGGATGGTGGCGATTTCGCCCACGCCGATTTCGTTGATTTTATCCTGCAGCTGCTGCACAAAATCCGCACCGCTGGTGGGCGGCACATCGCGGCCATCCAGCAGGCAATGCACATATACGCGCTTCAAATCCCATTGCTTGGCCATTTCCAGCAGGGCATACAGATGGGTATTGTGGCTGTGCACGCCGCCGTCGGATAACAAGCCCATCAGGTGCAGTGCGGTGCCCTTTTCTTTCGCGCTTTGCATCGCCCAGATCAGCGGCTCTTTTTTGAAGAAATCGCCGTCCTGGATGTCCTTGGTGATGCGCGTCAGCTCCTGATACACCACGCGCCCCGCGCCGATGTTGAGGTGCCCCACTTCGCTGTTGCCCATCTGCCCATCAGGCAGGCCCACCGCCATGCCGCTGGCATCCAGCTGGGTATGGGGGTACGCCGCCAGCAGTTGATCGAGATTGGGCGTGCCCGCAGCAAAAATCGCGTTGCCCTCATGCGCGGGATTGATGCCAAAGCCATCCATGATCAGCAGGGCGGTCAGTTGTTTGCTCATAACTATATATCTCCTTCAAAATTGACTGTTCGGCGGCAAAAACAGGTCTGATACCGCACCTTTTATTATACCGCAAACAGGCCCTCCGCACAAGGGGAACAGCCCGAAAGTCGGTATATTCGTAAAAAAGCCTTCCCGCCCTTGAGGGAGCGGGAAGGCAAGGTGTATCGGATCAATTGTCCTGCATTTTCTCGGTGCAGGTTATTTCGGCTGCGGCCACCAGGTCGGCTATGGGCGTGGTCAGGTTGGCATCCCCGGCCATCTGTGCCAGCGCCTTCAGCTCGTCACGAATGGTGGAAGCACCATAAACGGTGGGCAGGAAGCCCGCATCCGGCAGGCAGGATTGCACCACTTGCAGCGCCACATTGGCGTCCACCAGATCCTGATAGCCCTCCATCTTGTGCGTGGCATAGTAGGGAGACAGCGCGATCATCGCGGTGCACCAGCGCACGTTGTTTTCCGGCGCAACAAAGAATTTGATGAACAGATAAGCCCCCAGCTCCCGCGCCTGGGTGGATTTGAAAGCGATGGCGCTGCGGTTCCACGCGGGATACCAGCGCTGCGTGCCCTGAAGCGGCATGGCGGCCATGCCCAGTTCCCAGCCATTTTCCTCGGCCAGCAGATAGGGCACCCCGGCGCAGGAGCCGATGTACATGCCCAGCAGCTGGCTGTTCATGTCGTTGGAATAATAGTCCGAGGTGGGGGCGGGCGCGAAATACCCGGCCTTCACGTTGTCGCCATACCAGGCGGCCGCGTCAACGGTGATGGGGTTGTTGATCTTTGCCTCTTTGGCAGCAACGTCAATGTATTCAGAGCCGTTTTGCAAAATCAATGCCTGCATCATATCGGCCAGGGAGTCGGTTGCAAAGCCATAGATGCCCTTCGCTTCGGTGATGGCCTTGGCGGTTTCGGCAAGCTCCGCCCAGGTGGTGGGCACGGCCAGATTCAGTTCGTCCAAGATGGTCTTGTTGTAGAACAGGATGGGGCCGGTGCGCACCAGTGGAATGGCGTGCATCAGGCCGTCGTCAAAGCCGACTGTTTCGTCCAGCAGCACCTTGTCCATGCCGGTGTCCCAGCCTTCGATGCCGATTTCGGGGTCATGGATGTACTGGCCAAAGTCCACGATCAGGTTGTTCTCCGGGTTCTGGCCATCGATGTAGTTGGCGGCTTCGGAGGAGTAGTGGAAGATGATGTCGGGCCCCTCGCCGTTGGCGATGGCTGTTTGCACCTTGGAGTCGAAGCCCGAGTTCGGGAAGGCCTCCGCTACCACGGTGAATGCGTCGGAGGAAGCGTTGAATTCTTCCACCAGGGTGTCGATCATTGCCAGCTGAGCGCCGGTAAAGGTGTGCCACAGGGTGACGGTCGTCTTGTCCTTCGCTTGCGCAAAGCAAGCCATGGGCAAAGCCAGCATCGCAACCAACACAATTGCCACAAGTTTTTTCATTTTTCTGTCTCCCCTTTGCGTATTTTGATTTGCTTTGACGCCGAATCATTTACACGCAGCGTGAAATGCCATCTCTAAGCCCAATTGTATCACATAATATGGGGCGTGTAAAGTGAATGGGACGAAAAAAACGCCCATCCGAAGATGGACGTTGAATGACTTCGCGGCCTGCCGTGTTGCGCGAAGTCAAGCTAAACTACTTCTTGTATCCGCACTTGGGACACACGCCGTTTTCGTTCAGCAGGATGCCGCACAGCGGGCAGCGGTCTTTTTCTTGCAGCTGCTCTTTGCTGTATTCTTCCGTGGCGCCATTTACGCCGCTTGTGAAGGTGAGTTTTACGATATTCAGCTTGTCTTTCAGCAAGTCATAAACGATTTTGATCATGCCTTCCACGGTCATGGTTTCTTTGGTCACAACCAGGCGGCATTCGGGATACGCGGTGGCAAGCTCCGTCTTGAACGCAGGGCCCTTTTGTTTGTTGGTTGGCGCGCCATCCTTGATGCCCTGCGCCTCATAAACGGCCAAAATAGCGGGTAGCAGGGGATCATCCTCCCTCAAAATCAGCGCGTGGTCAAAGTTTTGCAGCACCTCCCACGCGATTTTTTGGATTTCATTGCAGGGAAATACCATGTTGACGCCGGCGTTGACGGTATCTTCCACCTCCAGGGTCAGGATGCCTGTGTGCCCGTGCAGATACTGCGCTTCGCCCTTGAATCCATAGAATCGGTGGGCATATTGTAAGTCCAGTTTTGTAAAGCTTCTCATCATTTTTCTCCTTCATTCTTTGTATTTACGGAGGATTTTGGTGCTCCGCATGCGCACCCCTTGGGTTAGTCGGTTGTTTATGTTCGTGGCAGGTCAGGAGAATGGCCTTATTCTTCTTGCCGACGGCAGGAGCGGCAAAAATTGCTGTTTTCTGGGCCTTGATAGGATTATGTCACGATCGGTATGATAAATCACAGGTGCGGAAGAATATTTACGCTTGATGTGCTCTGGCTTTTGTCATATTTATATAAAAACGAAAAATCATCCACTGCAAATTGCTAAAATCTGCGCAAAATATTTGACAAACCTCGCGGCGATATTATACAATAAGCTGTTAGCCCATGCGCAAACGCGCGAAAGAGAGGAACTTATCAGATGATTCGCCAAGACATCCGTAACATCGCCATTATCGCCCACGTTGACCACGGCAAAACCACCTTGGTAGACCAGATGCTGCGCCAAGGCGGCGTGTACCGCCAGAACCAGCAAGTGGTGGAACGCGTGATGGACAGCAACGATTTGGAGCGGGAGCGCGGTATCACGATTCTTGCCAAAAATACGGCTGTGCACTATAAAGACACCAAAATCAACATTGTAGACACCCCCGGCCACGCCGATTTTGGCGGCGAGGTGGAGCGCGTGCTGAAAATGGTGGACGGTGTGTTGCTGCTGGTGGACAGCTTTGAAGGCCCCATGCCCCAGACCCGCTTTGTGCTGCAAAAGGCGCTGGCGCTGAACCTGCCGGTGCTGCCGGTGATCAACAAGGTAGACCGTGCCGACGCCCGCTGCGATGAGGTGGTCAATGAGCTGATTGACCTGCTGATCGAGCTGGATGCCGATCCGGAAACCCTCGACCGCCCCATCATCTACGCCTCCGCGCGCAAGGGCACGGCCACCCTGGATTTGAACGACCCCAAGGAAGACCTGCGCGATCTGTTCGAGACTGTCATCAAGTATATCCCCGCGCCGGAAGGCGATATGGACGGCCCCGCACAGGTGCTGATTTCCACCATCGACTACAACGAATACGTGGGCCGCATCGGTATTGGCCGCATTGCACGGGGCAGCCTGCACGAGGCCATGATGGTGGTGCGCTGCAACGATACCACTACCAGCCACACGGCGCCCTGGCGCCTGACCGGCCTCAGCTTTTATGACGGCCTCAAGCGCGTTCCTGCGGATACCGTCAGCATGGGCGACATCGTGGCGCTAACCGGCCTTGCGGATATCTCCATCGGCGATACCGTGTGCGATCCTGCGCACATTGAAGCATTGCCTTTTGTGGCCATCACCGAACCTACCGTCACCATGACCTTCTCCGTCAACGATTCTCCCTTCGCCGGCCGCGAGGGCCAGTTTGTGACCAGCCGCCACTTGCGCGCCCGGTTGTACCGGGAGCTTGAGACCGACGTGTCCCTTCGCGTGAAAGACGGCGAAACCCCCGATGCCTTTGAGGTGTGCGGCCGTGGCGAGCTGCATTTGTCCATTTTGATTGAGAACATGCGCCGCGAGGGGTATGAGTTCCAGGTCAGCAAGCCGCAGGTTATTTTCAAGGTGGTGGATGGTGAAAAGCACGAGCCGATTGAGCTGATGGTGGCGGACGTGCCACAGGCGCACGCTGGTGCCGTGATCGAAAAGCTGGGCCGCCGCCGCGCCGTGCTCGAATCCATGCATGGCGGAGACCGCGTGCGTCTGGAGTTCCTGATTCCCTCCCGTGGCTTGTTTGGATACCGCAGCGAGTTTATGACCGATACCCGCGGCGAGGGCATCATGAGCTCTGTTTTCCACCACTACGAAGCCTATAAGGGCGATATCCCACACCGCAATATCGGCGCGCTGGTGTGTTACGAAACGGGCGATGCCACGCAGTATGGCCTGTTCTATGCGCAGGAGCGCGGCAGCCTGTTTATCACCTCCCAGACCCCGGTGTACGCGGGCATGCTGTGCGGCGCGAATGCGCGCCCCGGCGATATCGTGGTCAATATCTGCAAAAAGAAGCACGTGACCAACACCCGCAACTCCGCCGCCGCCGAGGACAGCATGCGTCTGGTATCCGTGCATCCGCTCACGTTGGAAGAGTGCCTGGAGTTCATCGACGATGACGAGCTGCTGGAGATCACCCCCAAATCCCTGCGGATGCGCAAGCGCCAGCTCAGCCACGAGCAGCGCATGAAGGACACCAGCCGGAAATAAATTGATAAAAAGCGGGTCACCCCCGCTTTTTTCATTGCATTGTATACAAAAATGTAAACGTTACCCAAAGCGCTGTACATTCTTTCGGCGGGTGTGATATAATAAAAGCGCTCTCTTTATATACAGGGAGCCGCTTCCAACGGAGGGATGCTATGAGGAAGAAAAAGAATCAGGGTTATGTGCCGCAGGATGATCTGCAGTACGCGCCCTATGATGCAAATGAAAGCTGGCAGGACCAGCCCTATATGCAACAGGACGACGGCCAGGGCGAGTACCAGCCGCCGCAAACGCAATACTATGACGATATGTACAACGCGCCCCCGCAGCAATATGTTGAGGTAGATGCATACGGCAATCCGCTGTACGATGACACGCAGGACGGCGCTTATGCGCCCGAATACGGCGAGCAGCCCTATTTTGACGAGGGCTTCACCCAGCCGATCTACGACCTGCCGCTGGATGAGGAGCCGCCAAAGCCTCCGAAACGCACTATCTTTAAGCCGCGCACCCGAAGGCCCAGCTTCATCCTGGCCGTGCTGGTGGGCAGCTTCCGTATGTTGGTGCTGCTGGTATTGATCCTGGGGCTGGCCGGGGTGGGCGCTGTGGTGGGCATTGCGAAGGCATATGTGGAAACCTCGCCCGTTTTAAACATCGCCGCCATTGACGATCAGGCGCAGACGTCCTTTATCTATGATGCTGACCACAACCTGATTACCGATTATAAAGCGACCGAAAACCGCATTATGGTGAGCATTGATACCATGCCGCTCAACCTCCAGCACGCTTTTGTGGCGGTGGAGGACGCGCGCTTTTACACCCACAACGGCGTGGACGTCAAGCGCATTCTGGGCGCATTCGTCAAAAACTTTGTGTCCGGCAGCCAGCAGGGCGGCTCCACCATCACGCAGCAGTTGATCAAAAACACTGTGCTGACAGACGAGCAGAGCTATAAACGCAAAATACAGGAAGCATACCTCGCCATGCAGCTGGAAACGCAATACAGCAAAGACGAAATTCTGGAAAGCTACCTCAACACCATTTTCCTTGGCGAGAATTATTATGGCGTCAAGGTGGCGGCCAACGGCTACTTTGGCAAGCAAAACCTGAAGGATCTCACCCTGCGCGAGTGCGCCATGCTGGCGGGCATGGCCACCAACCCATACTACTACAACCCTCAGCGCAATCTATACGTGCGGAAGACCGACACTTTCGATTCCGTGGCCATTACCAATGATCGCACCAACTATGCGCTCAGGTGCATGTACGAATCGCAGTTCATCACAAGGGAACAATACGAGGCGGCACTGGATCCTTCCACCGCCCGTGTGCTTGCGCAGTCGCCGGAATCCACCTCCCTGTACAAATATCCACACTATGTGGAGTATGCCATCCGCGATGTCATTCAGGTGTTTTTGAAGCTCAATAACCTGCCCAATACCTCCGCTAACCGCAATAAGATGGAAAACGAGCTGCGTACCGGCGGCTACCACGTGTATCTGGCGCTGGATACGCAGATCCAGACCATCGTGGAAGACACCTTGTACAATTACAATGATTATCCTGCGCTGCGCGATTCCGGCGATAAAATTTATAACGCGCGCAACAACGACGGCACCTACACCGAAATTCCGCAGCCCCAGGCCGCTGCCGTGGTGCTGGATTACCGTACCGGCGAAGTGAAGGCCATCGTGGGCACGCGCACCCGCCCCACCCAGAAAAAGACGCTTAACCGCGCGACCGACATGAACATGCCTGTCGGCTCCTCCATCAAGCCCATTGCCGTGTACGCCCCTGCCATAGAACTGGGCGCGGGCGCGGGCAGCGTGGTGTATAACATGCCGCTGCCCCTCAAGGGCTGGATTGGCAGCAGCGGCAAAGATAGCTGGCCGCAAAACTATGGCGGCAGCAGCTATCGCGGCCCCGAAACATTCCGCACCGCGCTGACCAAGAGCGACAATACCGCCGCCGCCTATGCGCTGATCAACTACGTGGGCGTCGACCGCTCCGCAGACTTTCTGCTGCGCATGGGAGTATCCGAAGAGCACATCAACCGCACGCCCTTTGGCGTGTCGCTGGGTTCCAGCGGCATCTCGCCGCTTGAAATGGCCGTGTGCTTTGGTGTGCTGGGCAACGGCGGCGTATATCAGGACCCGATCACATTTATCGGCATTGCGGACAGCAATGGCAATATCATCTACGACTCCCATGCCCAGGGCAACCAGGCGCGCCGCCAGGTGTTTAAGGCGTCCACCGCATGGCTGACGATCGATATGCTAAAGGACGTCATTACCTCCGGCACCGGCACCTCTGCCAAGATTTCCGGCCAGACGGTGGCTGGCAAAACCGGCACCAATAGCGACCAGAAGGGCGTGTTCTTTGCAGGGCTCACCGGCTGGTACTGCGCAACCGTGTGGATCGGGCACGACAACTATAAGGCGCTGTCTTCCAAAACCACCGGTGGCAACAGTGCCGCCAAGCTATGGCAGAGTTTCATGAGCAAAATCCACTCGCAAAAGGGGCTGTCTAACCGCGACATTCTGGACGGCAGCGCTTCCGATTACGGCCTGACACGCGTCACCACCTGCGTTGTCAGCGGCCAGCTGGCCACCGATGCCTGCAGAAATGACGTGATGAAGTATGGCACCGTCACCGATTACTGGCCCGTTGGCAACGCGCCCACGGTGAGCTGCCAGATGCACGTGGCGCGCTCGGTCTGCGCGCAGTCCGGCATGATTGCCACCCAATATTGTCCCAGCGTATCCACCAAGGGCATGGTGGTCATTCCCGTGGGGCATCCGCTGTATCAGTTTATCGGCACCTCGTATAACGGCGTGCTGGTGGATTATCTGGGGCAGTTCTCCACCACGGCTACCTGTACGCTGCACTATAGCGGCAGCAGCGGCGGCTATCAGCAGCAATCCTCGCTGATGCCAAACGCCCAGCAGCTGTTGTCCATCGCACAAAATCAGCTGGTCGGCATGGATTCCTCCAGCGGCAGCTATCAGAATTTGGCCAATGCCATCAACTATCTGGCCATGATCATGAACACCAATCCGGATGACGCCACCCTCGCCACCGCAATGGCCAACCTGACCACCGCCATGGCAGGCAACTAGCCAACAAAACGGAAAAAATGAAGAGATCATTTTTTCAGTTTTGTTGGAACATCATTTTGTTGTGATGCTACACATCACGGCCACAAAATGATATAGGAAGCAGTATTTCAACTGCTCCTCGGGGCGGCAGAGCCACCCCTGCGGATTGAAAATGAAGGGGCTGCGGCCCCTTCATGCATCCCCAAAGGGGTCGGAGAACCTATTAGTGATCTGCCCGCATTGCTCATCGAGCCATGCGGGTTTCTTACAAAAGGAGCGCTTGATGAAAACAATTTTAATCATAGAAGATGACGAGAATTTGAGCCGTGGCATTGCCTTCACGCTTGAGAAAGACGGCTATCAGGTGGTCTGCGCACGCAGCATACGCGCCGGGCGGGCGGCGTTCCTGCGGCAACCCGTTCACCTGATATTGCTGGACTGGGGGTTGCCCGATGGCAGCGGTGCCACGCTTTGTGAGGAAATCCGCCAGACCTCCGCCGTGCCCATACTGATGCTGACCGTGCGGGATATGGAGGTGGACGAGGTGACGGGGCTGTTGGCCGGGGCGGATGACTACATGACCAAGCCTTTTTCCCTCGCCGTGCTGCGCGCGCGGGTGGCGGCGCTGCTGCGGCGCGCGGACACGCAGGACAGCCCTGTTTTGTGCAGCGGCGATTACCGCCTGGACACCGGGCGCTGCAAGCTGTTTCGGGGCAGTGAAGAAATCCCTCTGAGCACTACGGAGTATAAACTGATGCAGCTGATGATGGCAAACGCCGGGCAGGTGCTGCCCAAGGAACAGATACTGGATGCGCTGTGGGATCAAAAGGGAAATTTTGTAGACGAAAACACCCTGTCTGTCAACATCAGCCGCCTGCGGGCAAAGATAGAGAGCGACCCCCGGCAGCCGAAGGCCCTGCGCACCGTACACGGCATCGGGTATCTTTTTGTAAAGGAGTGAGAGGCTCATGCAGTGGCTGATTCCCCTCATCAGCGTGGCGGCATGCCTGCTGACAGTTTATTGTTGCAGGTGCACCATTCGCCGCGCCTTTGACGGCATAGACGGCGTGCTGGACGCCGCGCTCGCTCAAGCGCCGGTGCACCGGGCAAGCGCCGTGGCAGACAGCCGCAGCGCCAAGCTGATCCACAAAACAGAGCGCGTGGTGGAGATGCACGCCGCCAGCGCCCGCGCGGCTCAGGCCGAGAAGGACACCGTGCAAGGGTTGATTGCCGATATGGCGCATCAGATCAAAACCCCGCTGGCCGGTATCGCCATGTATTCGGCACTTTTGCAGGAGGGCAATCTCGCCCCGGCAGAGCAGCAGGAGTTTATCGGCCGCATTGAGGGCAGCACGGCCAAGCTGCAATGGATGATGGATTGCCTGATCAAGATGTCCCGGCTGGAAATTGGCGCCATCACGCTATCGCCCAAGGTTGCGGATTTACAGAGCACCCTGGCGGACAGCATCCGCATGGCACTGCCCCTGGCAGAAAAGAAAAATATTAAAGTCGTGATGCGGCCCTTTGCGCCCCTCCAGGTATACCACGATCCCAGGTGGACGCGGGAGGTGTTTGCTAATATCCTGGAAAACGCAGTCAAATACGCGCCGCCGGGCAGCGGCATAACGGTGGCTGTGGAGCCCTTGCAGCTGTACACAAAGGTGATCATTCAAAACCCCGGCAGCTTCATCCCCCAGGAAGAACGCCATTTGGTGTTCAAGCGTTTCTACCGGGGGAAAAATGCGGACGGCACAGAGGGCGCGGGGCTGGGGCTGTACTTGGCCGCGCTGATGATGGAAAGGCAGGCGGGCTACATCATGGCAGATTCCGTGCCAGATGAATTCACCGCTTTTTCGGTATTCTTACAAAACTGTAAGCAATAGCGCGCAGTTTGTCAGAAGCACGCAAGAAACAGGCTGTACAATGGCCTTATATACTATAAGGAGGGCTTTGTATGCCACTTGTGACAGCGACGGGACTGAAAAAGTATTACGGCCGGGAACCAAACCTGGTGCGCGCTCTGGACGGGGTAGATATTGCGGTGGAGGCCGGCGAGTTTGTGGCGGTGGTGGGCATGTCCGGCTCGGGCAAAAGCACGCTGCTGCATCTGCTGGGCGGCCTGGATACGCCCACAGAAGGGCAAGTGATGGTGGATGGCCACGCGCTTTTCAGCATGAATGACGAGCAGCTGACGCTGTTTCGCCGGCGCAATGTGGGGTTTGTTTTCCAAAGCTATAATCTTGTGCCCATCCTGAATGTATACGAAAACATCGTGCTGCCCGTGGAACTGGACGGCAACGCCGTGGACACGGCGCTGGTTGAGCAGCTGATTGATATGCTGGGCTTGAAGGAGAAGCGCAATCAATTGCCCGGCACATTGTCCGGCGGGCAGCAACAGCGCGTAGCCATTGCCCGGGCGCTGGCCACCAAGCCCGCGCTGGTGCTGGCGGACGAACCGACCGGCAACCTCGACAGCCGAACCAGCCAGGATGTGCTGGGGTTGCTCAAATGGATGTCCGGCCAGTTCCATCAAACACTGGTGATGATCACGCATAACGAGCAGATTGCCCAGATCGCCGACCGTGTGCTGGTGATGGCGGACGGCAAAATCAAGGGCGGGATGCGCGCATGAGGAACAACAATGCCGCCGTGATCCGCAAAATCATCCGCCGCGCACTTGCGGCCGATAAAAAGCGCAACTTCTTTGTGGCTGCCGCCATCGCGCTCACCACGCTGCTGCTAACATCCTCCTTCAGCATCGGCATCAGCTTTCTTAAGTCCATGCAGCTGCAAAAGGTGCGCTTTGCAGCCAGCAAGGTACACGCCACGATTTCGTCGCCCACTGACGAGCAGCTGGAGCAGCTGAAAAAGCTGAGCTATGTGCAGCATGTGGGCGTGGGCACCTGGGTGGCCGATGTGGACGGCGATGCTGGCATACGGCAGATCAGCCTCATCCACATTGATGACACCCAGTGGAAATACTTCAATTCTCCCGCGTTTTCGGACATCGTGGGCAAGCTGCCGCAGCAGGAAGACGAGATCATGCTCTCGCGCTGGGCGCTGAAGCTGCTGGGCATTACCGAGCCGGAGCTTGATATGCCCCTCGAGCTTAGCTATCAAACAGCATTGCACTATGAGCCGGAGCAGGAAATCACTTCCGACACCCGCGTCTTCACGCTGTCGGGCTGGTTCACGACTTACTATTACATTCATTCCGGCGGGCTGGACTATGCGCTGGTTTCGAAAGACCTGGCGGATGCCTGCGGGAAAACCGCCGCGCAGATGGGCACAGCCAATCTGTTGTTCAAGGACAGCCGGAACATCGCCGAATCTATGCGGCGGCTGGAAGCGGATATCCCGCTGATGAGCCACCAGCGGCTTGATGCCTCCCCCGCGTATATCCTGGACAGCCAAACGCTGATCAACACAGCCATTGCGCTGGTTGCGCTGGCGGCGTTCTTTGTGCTGACAGGTTGTTTGCTGATCTATAATGTGTTGTCCCTGTCCATCTCCCGGGACATCCGTTTTTATGGGCTGATGAAAACCATTGGCGCCACGCCGCGCCAGACCCGGCGGCTGGTGATGGGGCAGGTGTTTTCCCTGTGCGCGATCGGCATCCCGGCAGGGCTGCTGCTGGCAGCAGGGTTCTCCTACAGTATCATTCCTGCCATTATGGCTGCCAGCAATATGCCCGCGGGCAACGTGGTCAGCTTTTCGCCGCTGGTGTATGGCGGCGCGATTGCCTGCGCACTGCTTACCGCGTGGCTGGGCGCGAGACGTCCTGCCCAGGTGGCCGCGCGCATAGCGCCTGTGGAGGCCGTGAAGTACGCGAAGGGCAGCGATATCCGCCTGCGCGCCCGGCCGGGCAGCATGGCGCTGCGCAACATCCTGCGCGAGGGCAAGCGCGCGTTCTGGGTGTTTTGCAGCCTGTTTCTTGGCATGACGGTGTTTCTGGTGGTGACTGCCTTTGTGATGAGCATCAATACCGACCGGTACGCCGAGGAAATGCTGCCTTGCGATGTGCTCTTGCAAAACCAGGCCACAGTATATCATATAGAAGACCCGGTCATCAGTGATGCGCTGCTGGATACGGTGGCATCCCTCCCCGGCGTGAAGCACATGAGCGTGTTGACCAGCGCATACGCTGGCAAAGTCAACAGCTTGGACGCGAACGGCGCTGCCCTCGCCATCGATATCAACAGCGGCTATATGACGGAAATCTGGGGCGTCAACCGGGACGCCATCGAAGCGTATAGCCAACAGCTTGCACAGCCTCTGGATGTCGATGCCTTTATGCGCGGCGAGTTTGCACTGGCCAGTGCGCCCCTGCCCGCCCTGTATGCCGATGTGCATACGCTGCACGCCAATGACATTCTGATGGCGCGCAGCGCAAATACGTCTGTCACCATCCCCTTGGGCGGCTTTATGCCCCAAGGCGTGCTGACGGATAGATACAGTGAAGGGTTCGAGCTGTTTGTTTCCGCCGATTATCTGAAAAGCATCACGGGCGTATCGGAAGTCCAGCAGGTGCGGCTGACGGTGGACGACAGCCAGGAAAAAGAAACATCGCTGCTGCTTCGGGAAATTCTGGAGGGCACGAGCGGCATCGGCATGCAATCCCGCTACGAAATCAAACAAACCATGCGCGATAACATCACCCTCATGTATGTGCTGGGCAGCGGCGTCGCGCTGGTGCTGGGGCTGATTGGGGTATTGAACTTTGTGAACATCATGTCGATGGGCGTGCTGGCGCGAAAACGTGAGCTGGCTATCCTGGAAAGCGTGGGCATGACGCACAAGCAGGTGCGGCGCATGCTGCTGCTGGAGGGCCTTGGCTATGCGGCGATCTCCCTGGCATTGGTGATGCTGCTTGGCAACCTGGCGGTGTGGGGGCTTTTCTCGCTGCTGGACGGCGCATGGGAATACATCGTGCCGCGCTATCCGGCGCTGCCCATGGCAGGCATGGCGGCAATCATCGTGCTGATCTGCTCCGCCACACCGCTTCGGGTATACCACTTGGCAAGCAAAGCAACGCTGGTAGAAAGGCTGCGGGAGGCGGAGTAATTCACGCCTTTTGCAGCCTGCGCACCAGCAGCGACAGCGAGAAGTTGATCACAAAATAGATGATAGCGGCAAATCCGAACAGGATGAAAACGTCCTCGGCCGTCACGGAATGCCCGGTGAACTTGTTGGCCGTTGCCATCAGGTTCTTGGTGCGGAACATCAATTCCGCGATGGCCACCTGCGAGAGGAAGGAGGTATCCTTTACGGTGGTGATCACCTGGCTGAGCAGCGTTGGCACAATGCTGCGAAAGCACTGGGGCAGCACCGTGTACGTAAGCACCTGCATAAAGGAAAAGCCCTGCGAAAACCCGGCATCAAACTGCCCTTTGTCTACGGCGTTGAGCCCGCCGCGCACGATCTCGGCCATCACCGCGCTGGTGAACAGCACCATCCCGGCCGTAGCGCGCATGGTGCCATCCGGCAGCGGCGCAAAAATAAAGCACACAAACACCCAGAGCAGCAGCGGCGTGTTGCGAAAAATCTCGATATACCCTGAGGCCAGCCATCCCAGGCGCTTGGAATAGGCGCGCATCACGCCCAGCACCGTGCCCAGCACCAGCGACAGCACTACCGTGATCAGCGATATCAGCAGCGTCAGCCCGATGCCTTCCAGCAGATATGTGATGTTGTAGGAAACAAAAATCTTGCCGATGTCCTGCAAAATGATATCCATCTAGCGCGCACCTCCCGAAACGGCGCGGGTGTCGCGCTTTTTGAGTGCTTCCTCGTACCGCCTGGCAAAGGTGGTGAGCGGGAAGCATAACACAAAGAACAGCACGCCGCACACTAAATATGCGGGGCCATAACTGAGTGTGCCATTCGCCGCCCAGCTGGTGGTGCGGTACATCAGATCGCCGCCCGTGATGATGGCCATCACGGAAGTGTTCTTGATCAGGTTGCTCATGTGATTGGCAAGCGGCGGCAGTATCAGCTTGATGGTTTGCGGCAAAATGATATACAGCATGGTTTGCAGCCGTGTGAAGCCCTGGCTCTGTGCGGCCTCCCACTGCCCATGCGATATCGCCGCAATGCCGCCGCGCACCGTTTCACCAATGTACGCGCCGTGGTACAGCGTTAAGCCGACCACACCGATCAAGATTTTGTCCGGACGTCCGCCCGCCAGCTTCATCACCGCGTAGTACAAAAACAGCAGCTGCAATACCAGCGGCGTGTTTTGGAAAAACTCCACATACACCCGCACAATGCCGCGAAGCACCTTCGATTTGCTGCTCGAAACCAGCCCCAGCACTATGCCCAGCAACAGCGAAAAAACCAGCGCATACAACGACACCTGCAGGGTGACCCCTAGCGCGTCGATAAATAATGCGCGGTCTTTCCACAGCGCCTCCCACCGGAACGCGGCGAAAATGCCTTTATCACCAAACAAACAATCACAGCCTTTTCGAGGAGGAGGAGGAACGCTGAGGGCTTCTCGCCCCCAGACCCCTCGGCAGGAGATTTCATCTCCTGCACCTCGGTTATTATATTTATGAAAAGGGGGCTGCATATCAGCCACACTGATTATTCCTTATATGTGTCGAAAAGGCGGGAATGGCCTTGAATGCTTGCATTACAGGCCCATCCCGCCTTTTCCTACAGCCTGTATAACACAAGCCACA
>JAVBRU010000022.1:0-38437 GCA_031547595.1 Eubacteriales bacterium | reverse complement strand
TTCAGTTGTACAATCTTCTCGGACATGGCTTGACGCTCCTTTCGAATGTTGTGTTGCAATTCCATTCTACCAGAGTTTTCAGGCCATGTCTCTTTTTGACCTTTTTTCTTTTTGCGAAACTTATTGTACCTTATCGGATCCTATCGCACGCCTCCGATACTTCCGCAGCGCTATTTTCAATTTTGATGTCGTGCTTTTCGCCATCAAACATGCCATGCTTTTTCTCCAGCATAGCGTCAACCGGCGCGGGAAGATTACCATTCATCCGTTTTGCAAACCGCTCCTTGATCGTGTTCAGCTCCGCCGTCACAAGAACCCTGATGGATTCTTCGGGCAATATACTCACATGCTCTTTTTCACTGATCACATAAACATATACTTCGGCTGCCGATTCATTTGATTTCAGCATATCGATAAACTGCTTTTTTGCTTCGGTTTCGTTTTTGGCAAGCTTGATATAATCCTTGCCCGTATAGACCCTGGCGTTCACTCGTTTAGCCAGTTCATTCGCAATCGCAGACTTCCCCGTGCAGCTTTCGCCCAATATTCCGATGACCATTTCTTATCTCCCTCATGCATATTATTCACACGCTGTACCCCATCAATCATTCAGCCAATCGTCATAACCATGGTATTGATAAGGGATTTTTTGGTCTTTGGCTGTCTTTTCCGCGCAGGACCCCTTGCCCACGATAAACGTCAATTGGACGCCGCCCCACTGCAAAACATAGTCCATTTTCACAACGCTGTCCGGTATGGTGACTGTGAGATTACCACAATACGTAAACAAATCGCCCGGCAGCATTTCAACTCCCTCCGGGATAACAAGTTTCGTCAGCTTTTCGCACCCCGTAAACACAGATTTTCCAATGACAGTGACTCCCTCCGGGATGGTCAGGTTCGACAGATAAGAGCAATAATAGAACGCATACTCCGCCAACTCTTGTGTTCCTTGCGGAATATCATAGCTTTTTTTATAAAGCAGGCGAGGGCAGCAAATCAGGCACTTCGTTTTTTTGTTAAACAGCACGCCGTCTATCACTTCAAACACCTGATTACCAGGTGACACAGTGATTGTTTTGCAAGCAGTAAAGGCGCCTCCGCCAATGTACGAAACATGCTCCGGCACCACAAACTCCACAATGTTATAGCAGGCACTAAACGCAAGTGTTCCTATCGTTATAACGCGATCGGGTATCCTGATGCTGGTCAGGCTCTTGCAGTGATAGAACGCCCAATCGCCAATGGTAGTAAGGTTTTCCGGAAGAACGATCTCCTTCAGATTTTCACAGCCCCAAAACGCCTGGGTGTCTATGATTGTAATATTGGGGGATAGCGTGATGCGCTCCAGGCCTGTACACCCTCTAAATGCATTGCTTCCAATAGACGTTACACTATCGGGCAACACAATCCTGTTCAGCTTCTCACAAACGTAAAATGCTGATTCTTCAATGCGTTTGATGCCTTGGGGCACAGTATAGCTGGTTTGCGTCAACGAAGTTGGATAAAAGATCAGCGCCTTGTCGGTTTTTCGAAACAGTACGCCGTCAATGACCGAAAATATAGGCTGATCGGCGGCCACATGGATAGACAGTCCGTAGCAAAATGCAAAAGCTTCATTGCCAATGAATATGACGTTTCCAGGAATTGTAAGATTCGTCATATTCCTGCATAGAGAAAACGCACTTTCCCCTATGGACTCGAGGCTGTCCGGAAGCTCAATGGTAAGCAGCTTTTCCAAACCAGAAAATGCACGGTCTCCGATTTTTGCCACCGGGTACCCACCCAGGTTCCCGGGAACAACCAGTTTCGTTGCGCTTCCGGCGTATTTGGTTATCGTGGCCGTCCCGTCCGCATTGACGGTGTAGGTGTAGCCGCCTTCCTTAAACTGCTCTGTTGGGGAGGGCAACGGCTTGGGGGTGGGCGCAGGCGAAGGGGAAGGGGCAAACAAATGCTCCTCGTTTTCCGGGAATTGAGACAGCTCCTCAACGGTCAAAAGCGTGACATAAGTATCTTTCACATATCCTTCAGTGTCCATATGATTGATTTTATACCAAGTGCCATCGCTGGCCTCCTCTGTGCCCAGGATGATTACTAAATCGTTGCGATTCACCACCTTCAAACGGCTGCTGCTGGTGCTGGTGGAGGCGCGCATGTTCACCTTGTCAGCATTGATGTAGCCAAAGCTTTGCAATTCGTTTTCGTGATGGAAAATAATGCATGACGATGCCACAGGAGCGCGGGTGGGCATTGGCGTTTTCAACAGGTTCTGATATACTTCACTTTCAGTGTCCTCCATCAGCGTCACATACTCGGCGTTGACATACCCATCAATTCCGTTGGTGCAGATGAAATACCAACGCACGTTGTTCACCGTCTTTGCGCTGTACACCCATACTTTCTTGTTCTGAGCAAGTTGATCAATACGGTTGCTGCCACTGGCATTGGGGCTATCGTGCAAGTCGACACTATTCTTATTGATCAAACCCCATAAATCGATAATCACATCATCGGGCACGGAGGTGGGCATATATAGGAAGGGAGACGGGGCTGGCTGGATGTACTGATAATAGAAGATCGCTTCGCTTGTATTTGCGCCATTGGCATCCACATACACATTCACGCTGCCATTGCTAAACAATTGATAGCCGACTACCAGGTCTTGCGGCGCGGCAAAAATGGTAGTATATCCTTCGTTGCAGGCCATCGTGTGCGTACTTGCAACGGATTGACCACTGTCCTTATCCAAATAGCGCACCGCCACGCTCACAGGCTGCACTTGGGGCTTATTCTGGCGGTAGGTAAATACAACCACGTCCCGGCTCGCGCCACTCGCGTCCACCCACACAGTGACAGGGTTTGTGCTGATCAGCTCATACTCAGAGGACAAACCGTCAGGATTGGCATAGATCGGTGTATTCCCCTCCAGGCAGGTGAACAAGTCATTCTTCAGGGTATTGCCAAGTTCGTCCACATACTGCACAATAACATCCACGGGGCTGACCTGCGGCTTGGGCTCCTGCGGAAGGGGATACGTGGATACATACAGCCGCACCACGCTTCCGGGCATGTCCTCCGCCGTTATGCCCACGATTTCCATCGGCACGGCAAACGTCAGGTTATCGCCCGCGTCAATCACGTTGATCAGCATATTGTCATACGCCGAGAAGTTATAGCGCATCAGCGGGTCGGCCACCATCAGGCTCAAGCTATAGAAAGGCGCCGTGTTTGAAACCTGCACCCAATACGTATTTTCATACCCCGCATAGGGCAACTGCACAGCAGTAGCCGTCTGGGGCACACCCTGCATGTCCTTCCATGATACGGTGATCGTCAGCGGCTGATCCACTGGCATCGCAAATGCAGCACCACAAGAGACCAACAGCAGGCATGCCAGCAGAAGCGCGCCCCCATAGCGCAAGCCTTTATGTTTTGGCAAATGCATCAAACAATACCCCCCTTTTAAGACATAGCGGCACATACAAGAATTTTACTGGTTTGATCCTTGCCCAGTATAACAGTTTGTACTGTTTCTGTCACGAAAAAGGCAGCAATTATCCCGCCTGCTCCAAACACTGCGGCTTAAACGTATCCACCATATTGGCCAGCGCACGCACCATATCCTCCGTATTGGCATCACACAGCTTTTCCAACAACATCAAATGTTCAAAAAACGCCGCCTCGTCCATTTGAATGGGCCGCGCCACAAAGATCAGATCATGCGCGGTACGCGTCATTTTGTCCGCCTCCGCATCCATCATCAGCTCCTCATACAGTTTTTCCCCCGGGCGCAGGCCGGTGATCTCAATGGCGATATCCACCTCCGGCTCATAGCCATAAAAGCGGATCAGCTGCCGGGCGAGGTCGAGAATACGCACGGGCTCGCCCATATCCAGCACAAAAATCGCGCCGCGCTGCGCGATGCCCCCAGCCTGCAGCACCAGCTGCGCGGCCTCCGGGATGGTCATAAAAAAGCGCGTCATTTCAGGATCGGTCACCGTCACGGGGCCGCCGCTACGGATCTGCTCCTCAAACAGCGGGATCACGCTGCCGTGAGAGCCCAGCACGTTGCCAAAGCGCACTGCCATGCACTTCATTTTTGTCTTCGCGCCCAGCGTCTGGATCAGCATTTCGGTGATGCGCTTGGTTGCGCCCATCACGTTGGTGGGGTTGACGGCCTTGTCGGTGGATAGCAGCACAAACCGGTTGACGCCATGCTCCTCGGCGGAAAGCAAGGTGTTGCGGGTGCCAAATACATTGTTTTTGACGGCTTCGGCGGGCGACTCCTCCATCAGGGGCACATGCTTGTGCGCCGCTGCGTGAAACACCACATCCGGGCGGAAGCGGCGCATGATTTCGTCCAGCCGCTTACGATCCCGTACCGAGCCAATCTCCACCGCTACCGGCACATCGCTGCCGTATTGCCGCCGCAGCTCATATAGCAGCTCGTAAGCGCAGTTCTCATACATATCAAGAATAATCAGCTGCTTGGGGAAATAGCGCATCACCTGACGGCAGATTTCGGACCCGATGGAGCCGCCGCCGCCCGTCACCAGCACCGCACTACCCTTGAGATAGCCGCTGATGCTCTCAGTATTAAGGCGCACCTCATCCCGGGACAGAAAATCCGCCATGTTCAGCTTGCGCATAATGGGCGCTTTGGCCTTGCCATTCAGGCCGATTTCTTTGGGAGCGCTCATGGTGGTGACCCGGCAATGTGTGGACAGGCAAAGGGTGGCCACCCGCCGCAGGTGAGAGCCTGAGAGGGACGGAATGGCTATAATGATATCGTCCACCTTTTCCTTCTGTGCAATGCGGGGGATATCCTCGGCCGTACCCAGCACGGGAATCCCTTGAATGCGCATGCCCCGCTTGGCGGGGTTGTCATCTGCAAACGCCACCGGAATGCCATAGCGCTGCTGGCGGCACTGCGCCACCATCCAGGAGCCTGCGCTGCCCGCACCCACCACCAGCAGCCGCCGCGGGGTCTGCTCCTCCGTGGCGTCGGGTTTTTTCCAAAATGAGCAAAGCATCCGCCAGATATAGCGGCTGATTGCCGAAAAACCATAGGTGAACGCGCCCGTCAAAACCAGCAGCGAGCGCGGGATTTGCGTGGAAAACACCCAATCGATGCCGAGCGTGAGCACCAAAGCCGCCAGTGTGTATAGCCCCAGGCTGATGTATTCCTTCCCCGTGGCGTACCGCCACAGCACGCGATACGTGCCGCCCGCCCAGTACACCGCAATATAGCACAGCGTCATCCACGGCAGGGCAAGCAAAAGGCTGCGCGCATGCTCGGGCGGCACGCTGCAGTCAAACCGCAGCAGCGCACCCGCCAGCATAGATGCCGCCACAATTGCTGCGTCCAGCAAGACCAACACAATATTTCTCAGATGCTTTCGCTTACCGATCCACCGCATCATGGCATTGCCCCTCTTGTACTCGCCTTCTGTTATAACATGTTCATCTTTTGGAACAAGAGAAAGCGGTCCTTGCCCGCATCCTGCGCGGCATTTTCCGCATCAATCAACGTCCGCACATTCGGTAGCCTTTTTCCCTTGGGAAGGATGTATTTTTTGCACATCCGGACAGCACGGCTGCCCCAAGCCACAGGATACAACCATGGCCGCCTGAATAGATAGCCATACTGCAGCTGCAGGGATTTTCGCTTGGGAAACACCGCCCGCGGGAAGTGCATAAATCCATCCGTAAGCAGCTGCAGCCGGTATTGCGCCGCGCTTGTTTGCCGCTTCAGCGCCGCCGCGTTATACATTTTGCGGCCGTTTGCGCTGGTGTGGCTTTCGTCTTTCTTGCCCAGCGCCCCGCCCTTTTCCATATCCTCTACAAGTTCATCCGCCACGCTGATCCCGCCCTCGCCGGCCAATGGATTTCGCCAAATATCAAGCCCGCAGTATTTGCACAGAATATAGATAAACGCCTGCATGGCTTTGGTGTATTGCAGGCCCTCCAGCACGGCCCGCAGGCGTTGATAATTGATCTCGTGCGTATGCGCCTTCAGCATCATCCCGATATCCAGCAGCATTTTCAGCGAGCAGCCGCCCCCGATGAAGTGCTTCATCATATGGAGCATCACAAACAAAAGATGATCCGTGATCTCCAGCGCATAGTACGCCCCGGCTTCCGTTTCCTTTTCCACCAACTCCGCCTGGCGGCTGATGTCCACATCTTTGTACCACAGCCGGTACGCAAGCTGCTCAAAATACCGGATATGCAGCTCCACATGCCCAACCATGGGATGGAACAGGATGGTGTCCTTCGCCTCCGGCGTGCGCCCCCTGTGGATGAAGCCGTTTGCAACAAACACCAGCAGCGCTTTTTCTTCTTCCTCTTCGCTGACAAACAGGTCAATGTCTGCGGAGGTTCTGATTTCGGGCGAAGCATAATCGTCCGACACCGCATAGCCCTTGATGATGGCAACTTTCAAGCCCACTCTTTTGCAGTTTTCCAGCACCCTTTGCAGCCCCATGCGGCGCATGGTGTTGGCAGTGGCAGACCGGCGCACCTTTTGCCTGGCCAGCTCCCGGATATGCGCGGGCAACTCGAATTCTGCCAAGGTCACCGCATAGCACACCAAGTCGTCCACAAACTGCTCCGACGCGTATTGAAGCACACGCTCCCACCGCATCGCCTGTTCCGGCGGCACAGGCGAAACGGCCTGCGCGCCGCAGCCCGCCAAATACATCATATACAGAAATTCTGCGTTCATAGGATTCCCCCGCTACTCGATATACAATAGCTTGTACAGATACCCCTCTTGATTGCGCATCAGGTCGCGAAGCGTCCCTTCCTCGCTGATCACGCCGTTTTCCAGCACGATGGCGCGCTGCGCGGTGCGCACAGTGCCCAGGCGGTGGGCGATGATCAGGATGGTCGTATCCTTGTTCAAGGCCAGGATGGCCTGACGCACCGCGGTTTCGCTCTCATAATCCATGGCGCTGGTGGCTTCGTCCATGATGATCAGCCGCGGCTGCTGGAGCAGTACGCGCGCCAGCACAATGCGTTGACGCTCCCCGCCGGACAGCCGCACGCCCTGATCGCCCAAGTGGGTATCGAGCCCGTCCTTCAATGCGCTGACAAAGCCCCAGGCCTGCGCCTGCTTCAGTGCCTCGATCAACTCCTCTTGCGTGGCGTCCGGGTGGAAGCGAAGGAGGTTATCCCGCACAGACGCGTTGAGGATCAGTGGCTCCTGCGGCACATAGCCCAGTGCATGCCGCCAGGCCGGGAGGTTTTCTTTTGTCAGCGGCACGCCGTCGATCAAAATTTCGCCGCCCGTAGGCTGTAAAAATCCCAGAAGCAGATCGGCAATGGTGGTTTTGCCCGCGCCGCTTCGCCCCACCAACGCCGTCACCGTGCCTTTTTGCAGCGTGAAGCTGACACCCCGCAACACGTCCTCCTCGCTGCCCTGATAGCTGAAGGACACATTCCGAAAGGTAATTTCTTTATCAAAAGGCAAAGGTTTGTCCGGCGGTGCTTCCGCGTCCGCTGTGCCCAGGGTATCCAGCGCCTCCTGCAGCTTCTCAAAGGCGGGCACGCAGGTCTGGATGCTCTGCAGCCGCCCGTAAAACCCGCTGAAGATCGGCCACAGCCGCATAAAAACATACACCAGCACCATCAGCCGCGCCGTTTCCATCTGGAAAAACAGCACGCATATGATGAACACTGCCGAGATCATTGCCGCCGCAGCGATGGCATACACCGCCTGTGGGAAAGCACGCAGCCACACGTATTTGAGCTTTGCTTGCCGGAAGGACTCGCTGATGCCGCCAAAGAGCGCGGCGTGCTGCTCCTGCACATTGTAGGTGCGCACTTCCTTTACGCTGCACAGCTGATTGAAAAGCTCCGCATACAGCGCGCGGTTGATGGTGATCAGCTCTTCGCCATAGCTCTTTGACTTCCCCAGCAGGCTTCGAAACAGCACGGCAAACGCACCGCCCGCGATGAGCACAAACACCGTGACCGGCAGGCTGAGCCAGATGGCAATCGCCAATTGCACCACCACCGATACCAGTGAGGACAGCAGATGGATGATCTCCGCGACCCCGTAGCTGACCTGCCCGCACTGCGCGGTGAACAGGTTGATGGTGTCGGTCTGCCGGCTGGCGGCCAGCTTCTGCCAATCCGCATGGGACACCGCGTGGTAGAGCGTGCCGCGCAGGGTATACGCATAATCCTCCAGGAAACGGGTTTCCCGAAGGGTCAGCATCCGCCCCAGCAGTGTTTTGAAAACCACCAGGCACAAATACACGGCAATCAGCGCAAGCACCTGCCCGGCATAGGGCAGTTGCCGCAGCGGGTCCAGCAAAAACGCTGCAGCGGGCAGGGTATCCGAAAAAATATCCAACAGCCCCAGCATGGGGATTAGCATCAGGATCGAAATCCCGCCCGTCAGGGAAACGGCGATATTCAAAAACAGGAGGGTCAAAAAACCCCGCCGGTCACGCTGCCATACATCGTGCAGCATTTTTTTCATATGTGCCCGCCTACTCTGCGTCCAGCATATCCAACGTGGAAAGCTTGCGCAGCAGCGCATCCAGGTCCTTCGCCGCCGTATCCGCATCCACCTCAAATTCGTCCAACACAGCGGCCAGCAAATCCGCACGGCACACCGGGTGCTGAAGTTTTTCAAACACAAAGGCCGATACCTCGTTGAGCACCACTGCCCCGTCAAACTTGGCAATGTTGTCGCCGGTGGGCATCACGATGGATTCCCCTACCACATTTCGCAGCACAAACCCTTCTTTGATCTTCATTTCTTCCGCTTCCTCCAAAATATTCTCCGGGTGATGGAACAATATATCATAGCTGAGCCGCGCTGCTTGCGCATCCGGCCCGCAAAACAGCCGGTACACGGGCACAAGCCAGGGCAACTGCCGCACATTCTCCATCGCCATGGCTGCCGCATCGGTATCCCACATGGGCAAGAAACACTGGCGCATCAGCAGCCGCCGCGCCTGTGCGGGCGACAACCGGCGAAGATAGGTGCGCGATGACCTTCGCACATCCAGGACGGCCAGCAGCGGGCGCTGCACATTGCGGCAGATTTGCTCCTTGCCATCCCATGGCGCGCCGCACGCGATAGCACTGTTTTCCAGCAGCCGCACCGCAGGGCGGTCGCCGCTGATCCACTGGGCGTCAAGCGCCTCCACCCACGCCTTTGCACGCGTGGATTTGCCCAAACCCGATTCCCCGGTGAACGCCACGGCAAAGCCGTCCTTCTCCACACACGCCGCGTGCAGGGATACGATGCGCCGTGCGCAAAAGCAGCACTCCAGCGCGGTGCGCAGCAAATGCATCAGCTTCATTTGCTGCTGCGCGGCATCTTTCCAGGGCGGCAGATAAATCTGAAGCTTGGTGCCCGAAGCTTCGGATAGCACTTGTGCCGGGGGCATGCCAGCGGGCGATTCGTACAGCCACGCGCCATCCGGCAGGCGATGGACAACCACTTCGTCATGCCGGTAGGAGGTGACGACATTGCCTGTAAAGAAGGGGGTGGGGGAGAGGTGGATGCTGCCGTCGGCAGGGTTTGACGGCTCGGTCAAAAAGCCGGAGAGAAAGGGCATTTCTCCGTAGAGGATGTAGCGGATGCTGACAAGGTAAATTGGTTCGGTTTTTACTTCCATTATAGTGTAAGCCGATTAAGCCATAGTAGATCGGTATAGCATTGCGCACAGGACACAAATGGTTCGTGGGTAGTTTGTCTTGTCCAAGCTTGGTCACAGTGTTCGCCAGAGGTTGCTACCACTTGGTCGCAATAACGAAATTCGATTTTCTCCGCCACAGGCTGTCTATAATTTCGTTTCATTCTTTACTCTCCTTCATAAAAATCTACACCAATCCAGATAGCGAAACAACCCCGGCTGTCACCAGCTTTTGCGCGCGTAAGCAAATGCGCGGCGATGCGTGCCCTGGTGATGCATCCGACTCGTGTAGCTTCACACAGGACGGGCAAAGAAGTCGATAAGCGCAGCCCTCACATTCTGAAGGTATGGGGTACTGCATGGCTTCCCTGTGGACAGCGTCCCATGCCGCCTGAAACCCCATTTTAAGAGGGTCAACAGCAATCTCCCGTATCATACCGCAAGGGGTCATTTGCCCATCCCAAGAAATTTCGAAATTACTATGCCCTGCGGCGCAGCGTAGACCACGTGTAACGCGATCTGTCTGCGTGGCCGTTGGCGGCAGCTCACAACCTTCATTAAGCACTATTCTTTTTCCACTCAACTCTCGTCGAAGCACATACAGCTTGATATAGTCCTCCGTTTCCATGTCGATGGCTATATTCGTGCGCCCTGTCTCTGTTTGAGGGGCAAACAGACAGTTGTTGATAGTGTACGAGAGGCCAAAAGCATCCACCAGCCGTACCAGCGCCTCCCCGCCATCCAGCATAAAACGGTTGGGCGTAATGGCAATCACCAGCGGAAGCCGCGCTTCTTTGGCAAGCTGAATATTGACCATCACCTTTTCGAAGCACCGACTGCCCGTCACCGCCTCGTATTCGTCCTCACTGGCCCCATACAGGGTGATTTGCAGCTTTCTGATGGGATGCTGTTGGAAGAAGCGTACCCGTTCTTCGGTGAGCAAAAGGCCGTTGGTGAGCACCGACACCTCTACGCCCAGCGAATGAAGGTGCAGATACAGTTCATCAAAGCCGGGGTATGTCAGGCATTCGCCGCCGGTCAACGCTGCGTCCAGCATGCCGGCTTGCGCCGCCTCGGTCATCAGCGATTTCCACTGCTCCACGGTCAGCAGTTCCTTGCCCTTTGTTTGCTCTTTGGTCAGGTGCACGTAGCACATTTTGCAGTCCAGGTTGCAAAACGGCGTCAGCTCAAACATGCCATGCAGAGGGACGCCCTGCTTGCGTGCTTTGACCTCCAAAAATTTGCGCATTGCGCCGGAGCGCCTGGAGGAATCTGCGCCATCTTTTTCAAGGGCGGCCAGCAGCTCCTCCAGGGTGTCCGGCTGTGCCGGTTCAGTAAGAGGTTGCGGTTTGCTCACGGATATCTCCTTTGTGAGTTACATGCCAGAATCTTGTATCACAACATTATACGTGCAACCCGATGTAGCTGAAGAAGCCAGGCCAGTCCAATCCTGTGAGCAATGTGTTCCTCCGCTCGCCGCAACCACCTGATCGCGATAGCGGAACGCGATCTTCTCCGCGCTGGGGGTATCGTAAACCTTCTTCATATAGACTCCTCCTTGTTTGTCTGTTGATAGGAAACGGAACGCTATGAAACAAACTTTGGGTTTGTTGTCATCCAGTTAATTGTGCAAACCCCGCCTTCACCATGGCGCGGCACCAATCGCACTGCTGCGGATCAGCATGGCCAGGGGCAGCCTCCAAATGGGCGGCGGCGCAGGGCTTGGCACCCTCGCGAAAGGCACAGCCTTCGCACTCCAGGGGCAAAAGATAGGCTTCTGCAGCATCATTCACCTTCTGCCAGGCTGCAGAAAAACCTTCCATCAGGGGATATCCTGCAAGCGCCTGCAGGCGGTTGCAGGGCAGCAGCGCACCGTCCCAGCGGATCACAAAGGCGCTGCGCCCGCCGCCGCAACGAAGGCCACGAGGATGGTCGACGGTGCTTCCGCCCGCCTTGGGTAAATCCTCCGCGCATTCTGGCGGCGGGGGCGAACCCTTCAGCTTCATCTGCAGCCTAAACAGCCGCATGTACTCGGCCACATCCACGTCATGCTGCTGCTCGCTCCGCCCGGTTTCCGCTCGCGGCGCGATCAGCCCGCTGTTCACCTGGAAGGGCAGCCCCAACCCCGCCGCGAAATGCAGCAGCATCTCGTTGTCTTGCCCCAGATAGCTGCTGGGCGTGAGGGTCAGCGACAGAGGCAGCCCGGCCTGATCGGCATGCAGCAGGTTGGTGATCACCCGTCCAAACACCCGCTTGCCCGTCACACGCTCATACATGGCTTCGTCTGCGCCGTACAGCGTGGCCTGAATGGCTACCGGCGGATGCTGAAGGAAAAAATCCACCCGCTGCGCATCCAGCAGCACGGCGTTGGTGAGCACCGACACCTGCACACCCCGCTGATGCAAGTACAGATACAGCCGGTCAAACTCCGGATACGTCAGGCACTCGCCGCCGGTGAGGCAGGCATACAGCATGCCCGCATCCACCGCCTCGCCCATCAGCCGCTCCCACGTGTCGCCGCCAAGCTGTGCTGCGCCGTTCAGCTGATCGGGGGCAAGGTGCACATAGCACATTTTGCAGTCCAGATTGCATAGCGGTGTCAGCTCAAAAGTGCCTTTGAGGGGCAAGCCTTTTTCCCGGGCGCGCATGTCCAGAAAATAGCGGACAGCCCAGCCTTGCTGCGCTTCCTCCACGCCGCCCTCCCGCAGCGCGGCGGCCAGCTTTGGCAGCGATGCCGCCTGCCGGATGGCTTCCATCATTTCCTGCCCGTTCATCCCCGCATCACCTTTGCCTTGATCTTGGAAAGCAGCCGCAGTGCGCGGCGATAGCACAGCCGAAGCGGCAACGCCGCCATCCATACCCGCCCAATCAGGCGGGAAACAGAGCAGTCCAGTGTATACACGCGGCCATTTCGCACAAAGCGCGCCGCCAGGCCGAGTACCCGCTCCATCGGCATCCAGCCGTCCGGGTTCCAACACGCGTCGCCCAGTGTTTGCACAAAGCCGTCCTTCAGGAAGCGGACGCGGTGCACCACATAGCTTCCATCCCCACGCTCAAACAACACCACATCGCCCCTTCGCAGAGCCCTTGTCACAGGGACGATGGTCACGCGGTCCGTCCCGCGCCGGATGAAGGGGCGCATGCTGTCCCCCGCCAGGCAGACCGTGACTGCAACGCCTGCGCCCTGCTGTGCAATCGCGTGCCACTGCCCCACCGTCAGATCAACTACCATCATCACGCTCACCCTATTTCTTGGGATAGTAATGGGTATACTGCGCCGAGTTGTAATAGTAAAGCTTGTTGCTAAAGCGCTTAAATTCCACGTTGTTGAGCACCGCACCCAGCGTTTTACAGCCCGTTTTATCAATGTTTTGCACGGCCTGGCGTATTTCTTTGCGCTTGCCCTTGCGGTAGGAAACCACCAGCAGCGCACCATCGCAGAACTTGCCCAGTGCGATACCATCCACCAGCAAACCTACCGGCGGCGTATCCACCAGCACCACATCAAACTGACCGGCCAGCCAATCGAGCAGCTGCCCCATGTGCTCTGTATCCAATAGCTGCAAGGGATTGGGCGCTTCGCGCCCCGCCGGGATCATGCACGCACCTGCGATATCCGTCTGGTACAGCGCTTCCTCAATGGCGCAGCGCCCGGCCAGATACTCGGACAGGCCTGCCCGGCTGGGGGCGTTGAACCGCAGCTTGTACTCCTCCTGGATGGCAGAGGCGCGAAGATCCGCATCCACCAGCACCACCCTTCGCCCCAGCTTGGCGAGGCTTCGCATCAGGTTCATCGACACATAAGATTTGCCCTCCGTGGCGTAACGGCTGGTGATCATCACCTTGCGGATGTCATTGCCGCAGTAAGACAAATTGGTGCAGAGGGTGTTGAATGCCTCTGTGCCGACATACTCCGGCTGGGAAAAGCCCGTAATTTCAAGCGTTTTCAAGGCTTTTTCCTCCGCCCCGCGCCCTTGTTTGTGCGCTTTTTCTGGTCTTCGTTTTGCTTTTTAGGGGCTGCAGGCAGCACGGCCAGCGTGGGAATGCCCGCAAACTCGTTGATATCCTGTGGCGTTTTGGGGCGGTCATCCAGTATGTACAGAAGCAGCAATACGCCCATGGCCAGCACACTGCCGCCCAGGAAGCCCATCAGGAGGGTCTTCGTGCGGCTGGCCACCGCGCCAGCGCCGGGCACCAATGCAATGGAAAAATCGCTGGGTTCTTCGCCGCGCATGGAGTTGACGATGAACTCCTTGGCCGCCGTAGCATAGGCGTTGGCCATGTCCGCCGCCGTCTGCGCGTCATAATAGGTGGCTGTGATGTAGAGGATGCGCGTATTCTCCGGGTTGGTGACGCGCACAAAACTTTGCATTTGCGCGTAGGAATGCTCGAGATTCAGCTCTTTGCGCACCATCTCGTGCACTTCCCAGGTTTTGAACACCTCCTGATAATCCATGGTGAGCGCCGTGCCCAGTGATATATCGGAAATATTGATGGTGCCTGACGAGCCGCCGATGTAGAGCTTGGCGGTGGACGAGTACAAGGGGATGGCCTTTGGGGTCAACACCCCCAGTGCGACAGTGCCCACAATCGCCGCCAGCACCACCAGCCAGAACTTCTCCAGCGCAAAAAACATAAAGCCGATCAGGTCTATTTCCATCTGCTTTTGCTCGCCCTCGGCGTAGTTCCCTCGCTGTTCTTGCTGCATACTTACTGCTCCACTCTGTTTCCTTCTTCGTGTAAGGGCTCGCTGATCACAATCAGCATGGCGGGTTCTTCTTCCATCCGCGGCAGGATCAGCTGCTTGAAGTGGCTTTCCACGTCGTCCTCAACAGGCTCTGCGCGCAGGCAATGCCACTCCATAAACGGCGCTTCCGTTGCCCCCGCAATCGGGAAACCCGCCAGCACCACCACACCGTGGTTGTCGCTATAGGTGGTGGCAAACTCCAGCATAGCGGCCACATCGCCATAGGTGTCTTTATAGTTTTCTGCCTGCACCGCCAGGATATCATAGGCGGTCAGGGTGCTCATATCCGCGCCCGCGGGCAGCAACAGCCGCACTTCCTCTTGAATTTCGCTTGGGAACCAGCCCATCAGTGTGCTGTTTTCTGTAGCCAGATACGCACGGATACGCTCTGTCTCCTGGCGCATTTCGTCTGTTGAATCGACGATTTTGATGGCAAAGGGGTCCTCTATCGGCTCGCCCCCCCGGCTGTACCAGCGGCGGATGATGGTGATATCCTTCGCCTCTTTGCTGGGGAACACCACGCGCTCTTTGATTTCCTCGGTGTGCAACACGCCGCCGCGCTGCCCCAGACGGTCAGTCAGCACGGTGAAAATCACGCGCTGATCTTTCATGCTTTCATAATCTTCCGCAGGCATGCGGAACGTGATCAGCCCAACCTCCGCCACATCGCACAAGTACGGCAGCCATTCGTAGGTTCCGTCAGCTACCTGTACACCCAGCACGGCCACTACAAGCTGACCGGGCTGATAGTCCACATCCAGCAGCATTTCCACATCCACGGGTTCATGCGCCGCGCCGCGCATCTCCAGCGCCATAAACTCCGTCATATGCAGGATATCAATATCTGTTTGCGGGATTAGCGCCTGGATCGCCCGCTGTGTTTCTTCGTCATAAAAGCGCACCGGCGGGTTTTTCCCTTTCCAGATAAAATCGAATGCCTGCTGCAGCAGCGCCATGCTGGGCTCATCGGGCGGCAAAGTGGCAATCTCGCGCGGTTCGCCCGCATCAATGCTCACCACAGAATCCTCCGTCATCACACTGGGCACGTTGGCGTATGTGCTTGCGATTTCCTGCGCCGCGCCGCCCACGCACAGCGTGCAGGCAATCAGCAGCGCCAGGCCGCAAATGATTTTCCTATACACAGCGCTTCCTCCTTTGCTCTACTTAAACCAAATCTCCGCAACGAGGGCTTTCAGCGCACCCTCATCGGGAATAAACTCCACAAATCCGTCTTCCCCGGCCTGATGGTTGCCCGCAAGCCTGCGCATATCCTGCCAGGCATACACGCCATACGCATTGATATCGTTGATCAATACGTTGATGTCATAGCTTGGCATAAAATGCCCGCTGAGCGCTTTGAGCACCTTGTTCACGCCCTGTGTGTCGCTTTTCAGCGTATTAATCAACTGGCCAAGCAGCGCGTCCAGATACTGCTTTTGCCGCTCCATACGCGAGCTGTTGGTGCCATCCGCCACGCTCATTCTGCCACGGACAAAATACTCGGCCTGCTTGCCTTGCAGCCGGATGCTTTCGCCCTTTTTGAGTGCCGGATCGAGCGCGGTCAGATCATCCTGCAAGGTGACTGTCACGCCGCCCAGCGCATCATTGAGCAGCGCAATCCCCTCGGTATCCACCACCATCCAGCGGTCAATTTTGATGCCCTGCAAAAGGCCGCTGACCGCCTGCGCCGTGTTGACGCTGCCCGATGTGCTTTTGCCGCGAAATGCCTGCGCCAGGCAGATTTGCATCCTGCGGGTGCCCGCCGGGTCGCCAAACACGCCATATACCTGCACATCGGTGATTGTATCGCGGTCAATCATCAGCGGCGTAACCGTCCTGTTTCTGCGGTCGACACTGATTACCAGCAGGAAATCCCCCTGGCCGCTGAGGAATGTCACGCTGCCATTTGGCAAAACCAACGGTTTATCCACGCCAATCAGCAGGTAATTGACAATCTCGTTTTCCCGGTAATGAAGGGTTTGACCGCCCAGCTCCAGCGTAATGGCGGATTGATAGCGCCCGTCCAGGCTGCCATAAATCACTGTGGATTCCTTTTTGTCCAGCCTGGTGCCCACAAAATAGATGCCCAGCAGGATCAGCACATACAGCAGGATGAACCCAAAGCCACTAATACCTTTCAGCTTTGCAAAACCGTCCCGCCCGTATGTCCGCATGCATTTCCTCCGTCCGGCTTTGCATCCTCATAGACCTAGCCATAATAACAGGATAGCACTACAAACCCAGCCAATTTTGAAACTTGCAAAAATGCAAGCAAAAAAGAGCCTATTTATCTTGCATAATTGCAAGCTTTCAGGCTCTTTATTGCATGAAGATGCAAGATTTCACAGCTGTTCCAGCATATATCCCCTTCCGCGTACAGACAGGATGGACAGCCCCGTCTCGTCTGAGCGCAGCTTTTGCTTGAGGCGCGAGAGCACGGTCCACAGCGCATTGCCATCCGCATGGGTCGCATCGCCCCATACCTCGCGGTACAGCTGCTCCCGGCTGACCATGTGATCGGCATTGCGCAACAACAGATGCAATACTGCAAACTCCTTTTTGGTCAGCCGGATTTCCTCGTGATTTAAATACGCCGTGCAAGACAATATATCCAGCTTCAATGCGCCCAGCGACACAAAGCGCATGGCCGTATCTACCGTGCGCAGCCGCGCCTCGATCCTGGCGATCAGCACCTCCAGATCATAGGGCTTTGTCAAATAATCATCGCCGATACGCAGCCCCGCAATGATATCCTCATTACGGCCCAGCGCACTGAGAAATAAAATGGGGATCAAATGCTCGCCGCGCAGCTCCTCCCACAGGCGCAGCCCGTTGCCATCGGGCAGCAGGATGTCCATCACAATCAGGCTGACCCGGTTGGCCAAAAGCAGCTCCCGCGCGCGTCTGCAATCCTGTGCGCACAGCACTTCATAGCCCCTCATGTGCAGCGCGGCGGTGTTGATCTTCATGATGTGTGGGTTGTCCTCCACCAGCAGAATCACGGCATCCTTCATCTGTCGAAGCCCTCCTCGCGTTCCCAAATGGTAAAGCGGACGGTCGTACCTGTTTGGTCTGTTTCTTCAATTAAAATGCTTCCGCCGTGCAGCTCCACAAGCTCCCGGCAGATGGGCAAGCCCAGCCCCTTGCTGCCATCGGTGGAGAACCCCGTTTCAAACACGCGCGGTCGATCCTTGGGCGCGATTCCGCTGCCGGTATCCTGCACGCGGATGCAGATCAGCAGCGATATTTCGTCGTCCCGCTCTGCCATAAAGCGCACAGTGCCGTTTTCCATGTGCCGGTTGGCGTTCATCGCCAGGTTGAGAAGCACTTGCAGCAGCATGTCCCGGTTTGCCCACAGTTTTTCGCAATCATGGCAAGCAGCCTCCAATGTGTTGTTCTTTCTGGCCAGCATGGGTTGCAGCACGGCCTGCGCCTGGGCAAACAGCTCAGGTACGGAGACTTCGCTAAACAGTATTTCTTCCTGTCTGTTCTCGGCCTTGCTTAATAGCCTTGTCACAAGGTTGGACAGCCGGGCGGTTTCCTGGCAAATCGTCTGCAGGTTTTCGCTTGTCTCCGCGTTCACACTGCTCCCCGCAATCTGCCAACCAGTCAGCTGCGCATAGCCGCTGATGACGGCCAGCGGGGTTTTCAGCTCATGCGCCATTTCACGCAGGAAATCTTCCTTTAGCTCGTTCAGCCGCAGCAACATGGCATTGCGATAGCGGCTTTCTGCCAGTGCCTGCTCCTGTTTTACCCCCTGCTGCGCCTCAATCCCCATCATAATCAATATAAACACCAGCGAAGACAATGGCGTCAGCCCCCGCATTGTGATCTGCGGTATGGATCCAATCAGCCCGGCCTCCACCATAGAAACCAGCCAAAGCTGTGCGATGGCAATGGTAAACAGTATATCCAAAAACGCAAAGCGCCGCCCCTTTACAACATGCCGAGTGCCGCAAATCAGCATCCATCCGCCGTACAGGGCGCTGAGCGCGTAAAAGCCCAGGCGCACGGTCGCGGTGCTTTGGGTGGGCAAAAGGAACAGTAACAGCACCAGCGCCCCAAACAGCACATTATAGATGCGGTTCACCCACCGATGCACCAGGTAGGGATAAAGCTCCCGCGTGATTGTCACGATCAACAGCGGGATCAGACCCATAATCAGGTTGGTAATGCGGTAATGCGGCGCCCATGCGTAATCCCACGGCAGCAGCTGCACGATGTACAGGTTTTGGTCGCGCAGCGCAAACACCGCGCAGCAGCACGCAATGCACAGGGCAATGCGGTTTTTACGCACCACTGCATGGAGGATATAGTATAGGAAAAGTACCAGCAGCCCACAGCTGATGAGGTTGGTGGGCAGATTGGTGATCTCGGCATATTCTGTGATGTTGGCCGGGGTGGACAGGAGCAGCTCGTTCAGCCCGCCGCCATTGCATTGCACAAAGTTGGAATACTGCAAAAGCAGCTCTACCCGGCCATCCGCACCCGAAAACAGGGGAAAGCGCATCTGGTTAGCGCTTGGCACCGCCGTGTCGGCATGATCCGACACAATGCCAACCTGCATAACAAGCTGGCCATTGACATACACCCATGTGCCATAATTCACGGAAAAACCAAAAATCGAATAATATTGCTGCGGCTGCAGATGCAAAACCAGCCGATAGGTGCCGTAGGAAATCATGGACGCAGGAGCGACCTCCCGGTACAGCTGCGGCGCTTCCGGGCGTTTCTCCGCAAAATCCTCGTGTGTATACAAGCGCTCCGGATAGAACTCCCAATTGTCCGGCAGGCGGATTACGCAGGCTTGCGTATCAGCCCCGGAAAGATCCACTTCGCCCGCCACTGCGCCTGGCGCATCCACAACAGGCAGCTGCCGCTGCTGCAGCACCAGCCAACCCAGCACAAAAAGGGCAATCACACCCATTGCAATCACAAGGTAGAGATGCCCCGCGCGCCTTATTTTCTTTTTTGGCTGACACTGTATCCGGCTCTTTTGCATATTCGTGCCCTATCTGGCAGGGGCCTTGCGAGTTGTCGACGTGAAAATGTGTTGCGAAAAACAGCCCTCGTGTTCGCCGAGCTTTGGCGTATAAACGCCAACCCCTTATACATAGTGTATCACAAAAGACGCGGATTGTCTATCTTCCGGGCTTTTTCCCATGATTTACAAAATTACGTTGATGTCACAAACAAACCTTGCTATTTGGCGAAGAAAGTATATAATATGAAGAAGTAGCTGCCACAAACCGCAGAAAGCGGCCTATGGATAAGGAGAGCACCTTGGAAGAAATGACTGTATCCCCGCCCAAACGGCGCAACACATTATCATTCCAAACGATAGTTTCTTTTATTTGCTGCCTGGTGTTATGCACGGTGCTGGTGGTTGTTACAATTATCAACCGCAATGATGTAGAAAAGCTGGAAATGGAACAGCTTATCATGGAAAAAAGCGTACGCATCAGCGAGGTCATCTCTCGCCTGCTATATAAAACCGAGGCGCTGGCCGCGCTGGTGGTGCAGGGCAATGGTGAGATGGAAAATTTTGAGCGCGTAGCCGCCACCATTTGTGATGATCCCGCGATCGCCAACGTGCTGATTGCGCCGGGCGGCGTGGTGAGCAATGTATACCCGCTCAAGGGCAACGAAGCGGTAATCGGCCTGGACTTTTTCTCAGAAGGCCAGGGCAACAACGAGGCTATGCTGGCCAAAGAACTGGGGCAATTGGTGTTTGGCGGGCCGTTCACCCTGATCCAGGGCGGCCAAGCGCTGGTGGGGCGTTTGCCGGTATACATCGAAGGGCCGGACGGGCAGAATCTGTTCTGGGGGCTGGTGTCCGTGACGCTTAAATACCCGGGTGCGCTGGACGCGGTGGGCCTGGAACTATTGGCTCCCCAAGGCTATGCCTACGAAATCTGGCGTTACAGCCCCGATGACGGGCAGCAGCAGGTGATCGCCAACGGCGAAATGGAATATAATAGAAATGCCCGTTTTGTTCAAAAAGAAGTGCAAATCCTCAACGCAACGTGGTATTTCAGGGTGGCACCCGTGCGTATGTGGTATCAGTATTTTGAGACCTGGCTGCTGATTGCAGCGGGGCTGCTGGTCAGCCTGCTGGTGGCATTTGTGATGCAAAATAATGCCGAACTGCGCCGGATGAAAACCAAGATCGAAAAAATCGCGCAGCATGACGACCTGACCGATATTTACACCCGCCGTTACTTTATGGAAAACGCTACAGAGCAGGTAGCACAGCGGCAACAGGGCTGCATCGTACTGTTTGATCTGGATCATTTCAAGCAGGTCAACGATACGCACGGCCACGCCGTGGGCGATGAAGTGCTGATTGGTGTTTCCGAGCGGGTGCGCAAGGGCCTGCGCAGCGACGACGTATTCGCACGCTATGGCGGGGAAGAGTTTATCCTTTACCTGCCCGATGCCACCCCAGGTCAGGGCCATAGCCTGGCCTGGCGTTTGAATCAGCTGATTGTGAAAGAACCCTTTGCTACCAAGGCCGGGGCAATTGCTATAACCGCCAGCTTTGGCGTAGCCAAAGTGGATGAGGACAAAAACCTGGAAAAAGCGATTGGCCGCGCCGATAAGGCCATGTATCAGGCCAAGGACGCCGGGCGCAACCAGGTTGCGATGTATTCGGAATAACGGACGCTGAAAATTTTTTTGGACGCCGTAAAAGCCAGGTTTGCTTTTAGGGCGTCTTTTTGTTATAATCGTAGCAGGTATTTTGCGCCGGACAAGAGAGGAACCTCCATGACTGTCAAAATCATCGAAAACGACAAGAAAGCCTTTTTGGATTTACTGCTGCTGGCTGACGAGCAAGAAGATATGATCGACCGGTATCTGGAACGGGGCACGCTGTTTGCCCTGTACGATGGCGGCCTAAAAAGCATTTGTGTGGTCACAGACGAGGGCGGCGGCAATTTTGAGATACAGAACCTGGCCACCTATGAGCAGTATCAGCACCAGGGATACGGGCGTTTTCTGATCAACCATGTATGCGATGCGTACCAGGGCATTGGTACAACCATGTATGTGGGCACGGGTGACAGCCCGCTCACCATTCCGTTTTATGAGCACAGCGGTTTCGTCTTTTCTCACCGAATCGAAAATTATATTGTAGAGCATTACGACAAACCGATTTTTGAAAACGGTGTTCAGTTGAAAGATAAAATATACCTCAAAAGAAGCCTTTAAGCGTAGTGCCTGGCAACAGGGAGGCCGAAATGCAGAGAAAAGAAGTAAGCATTGTTTTTCTGGATCTGGATGGGACGATACTTCGCAGTGATAAGTCCATTTCTCCCCACACAAAAGACGTCTTAGCGCGTTGCAGAGAAAAAGGGATCAGGATTGCTGTGGCTACCGCACGCTCCGAAACTGCTGCTAAGCGTTATACGGACATCTTGCAGCCCGATCTGATTATCTCCAACGGCGGTGCGCTGGTACGTCAGGGGGAAACCGCCGTGCATCAGTGTATGCTGTCTGCCGAAGCATCCAACGATATTGTCGCTACCGTGATGCGCAGCAGAGATTTGATCTCTGTGAGCGTAGAAACGGAAAAAGGCTACTATGCAACGTGGGGTGAGCCGAATTCGCCGGATTACGCCCATGCCATTCACTATGATTTTGAGATACCGTTGGGCTTGACTACATACAAAATCACGGCGGAACTGAAAGCGGCGGACTTGGCCGAAAAGCTTGCAATGGAATATCCCGAGTGTGGCATGATGAAGTTTTCGGATGGGCAATGGTACCGTTTTGCACACAGGGATGCGAGCAAAATGAATGGCGTTCGTGCCGCTGCCCGGTTCTTTGGGCTGGATATTGCCCAAGCTGCAGCGTTTGGCGATGACTATAACGACATCGACATGATTGAAGGCTGCGGCTTTGGTATCGCTATGGGCAACGCCATTGGTGCGGTGAAGGCGGCAGCCGATGGCGTTTGTGACCTCAACGACCGTGATGGCGTAGCCACATGGCTGGAAGAAAATATATTTTAACGGGAGGACAAGCCGATGGACAAAAAATATACCGACATCAACGCCGAAGCACTGTCCAAATGGATTGAAAACGGCTGGGAGTGGGGCGTCCCCATCACGCACGAAGCCTATGTGAAGGCCACCCAGGGCGATTGGCAGGTGGTGCTCACCCCGCAAAAGCCTGTGCCGCGCAGCTGGTTCAGGCCACACTATTACCATCAAAGGCTGAAGGGCACCCGGCTTTTGGGGCTGGCCAGCGGTGGCGGGCAGCAGATGCCCATCTTTGCGTCGCTTGGCGCCACCTGTACGGTGCTGGACTATTGCGACAATCAATTGGACAGCGAGCGCATGGTCGCCCAGCGCGAGGGCTATGATATCAACATTGTGAAGGCCGATATGACGCGCCACCTGCCCTTTGAGGACAATACTTTTGAGCTGATCTTTCACCCCGTATCCAATTGCTATGTGGAAGATGTGCAGCATATATGGGACGAGTGTTTCCGGGTGCTCAAGCCCGGCGGAGTGCTGCTGGCAGGGTTTGATAACGGCATCAATTTCTTGTTTGACGAAGAAGACTCCCTCAAGATCGTCAATAAGCTGCCCTATAACCCGCTGAAAGATCCGGCACTGTACCAGAAAAGCATCGCGCTGGACGGCAGCGTACAGTTTTCCCATACGCTGGAAGAGCAGATTGGCGGGCAGCTGAAGGCAGGCTTCCAGCTGACCGATCTGTATGAGGACAGCTGCCCCGGCCCCGGCATTGGCGAATATTATCCGGAGTTTATCGCCACCCGTGCAGTGAAACCGGAATAACACTTTGCGGCGTGAACAATAAACTGCGGCAGGCATGCATGCGTGCCTGCCGTGTTTGGAGCACGCCCTAGAATGATTCCTTTTTGCAAACCAGCAGCGCGTGATTGCTCATACCGGTGCAGCTTTCGTGGGAAGTCATCTGATCGTAGAGCGGCCGCATAAGCTCGAACTGCTCATCTGTCATGCTATCTACAACATTCATGGTGATAAAAAAGTCGGTGGCCAGGTTTTTGATTTTGCAAAGACCGTGTCGGGCGGCCGACCTTTCCATTTCCTCGGGTATCGTATAGAAAAACGTATCCGGGCGAATATCATCCGTCCCATCGATCAAAACGCGCTGGTTTGCCAATTTGCTGGGATAGTGCACGCCATCCATCACGCAGGCGCCGGCATATACGCCGATCCTGTTGATGTATGCAAAGGCGGCCACGCCGCCTTTTTTGCACACCCTGGCGGTTTCCTGAAAAGCCATTTCCCGCTCAGCAAGCGGCAGATGATACATGGGTCCCAGGCAGAGCACCACATCAAAGCTGCCATCCGGGATGCCAGATAGATCGGTGGCATCGCCTAGCTGGCAGGATACGTTTTGAAGCTGCATTTCCGCTATTTTATGCTTAAACAATGCGATGTGGGCGGGGGTCAGGTCAACACCCAGATAGGCTTGGCACTTATCAGCATAATAAACGCCATAATGACCCGTGGCGCAGCCAATCTCAAGAACGGATGTATCCTTTGAGATCAGATTCGCCAGGTGCTTTTTCGTATAATGAAATTCCAGCGCGGAAGTTCTTGAAAGGATGGCGCGGCCATCCTCCCTGGCACCGTCCGCATACTGGGCAAGTATGTAGTCTTTATTGCTGGCCATGGTTACTTAAATTCGCCCCAGTTTTCGCTGAGCAGTGCGGTCTGATTCGTAAAATCGATCTGATAGCGTATGGCGTGATGATCCTTGATCAACATGCCGTCTGTCAGGCGGATCTCCAAAAAGCAGCAGTTGGGGTCCTGTTCGTTGTTCACCTCGTCATACCACACAAAGGCTTCCCGGATCTTCGCCCGAATGTCGGCATTACTTTCATCCAGCACCCAGCCCCGGTTCCGCCCCACGCCGTGGCCGCTGAACCAATCGATGGCGCAAACCGCCACCTGGGGGTGGGCTTCGGCCTGCTTGACCTTGTTTGAAAGCGCGTTGGTACTGATGTAAAACGCGCCATCGCAGAAATACGCATCCACCACGCGGTTGTAAAGGCGTTCGCCGTCGGTTGTAGCCACCGCAATCAGGTTGTCCTTGCCAAAGCGTTCATTCATGATAGCCATTGCGTTTTCGTAATTGTTCATGGGATGCCCTCCTGTATATTATTGGCGCATGCCGCGCTTGATGTAGCCTATTATAGTGAAAAACCAGCATAAAAGCAATCTTGAAATTTGGTGCCAGCCTTGAGTGGACACCCTATTATTTAGCGCCAGGCAGTAATATCCTCAAGGGGTTTTCTTGGCCTTGCAAGAGGCGCTTCATCCGCATAGCCGATGGTCAATGCCGCAACCAGCTGATCTTCTGTTTGAAGCCACCGAATGAGAGCATCGTACGCCTGAAAAACATCGCAAATCCATAGGCTGCCAAGCCCTGCGTCCGTTGCGGCCAGGCACATGTTTTCTATACACGCACCCAAAGACTGCACGTTTGCCAGTTCCATAAAGCGCTCCCCAAAGGGTCCAAGCCCCGTAAACGGCGAGGTGCCTTCTGTATTCAGTATGAAAATGGTCACCGGCGCTTGTTCCATAATGCCAAGGGTATGCCATGCACCCTTCATGAGCGCCGGATCGAAGCCGGAATTTTGATCCATCCATTCAAGGCCGGAACGCATGGCAGCCAGCATGGCGGCCCGGTCCCCTTCACGAGTCGCCACCACAAAGCGCCAGGGCTGACGGTTCTTCGCGGAAGGCGCCTCAATGCCGGCCTGCAATATTTGCTCGATCAGCTGGCGAGGCACGGGCTGATCCTGAAATTTACGAATGCTTCTTCTTGCGTTGATGGCAGATAAAGTGTCCATTTCGAACCTCCTTTATAGGTCGTTATCAGATGAAAGCTTCAACCACAGCGCAGGGCGGACGCCGCCGCTGTTATCCCCTGTTAAAGGATGAAGCCCATTGCTGCTATAGTGAAAGGTGCCGTTGCCCTGGATGCCCAAATTGCCATCGCCGTGGATGTAAACGGCCCGCCTGTTGTCGCGCCCGGGCGAGCGAAGCCACCACCACCAGATGAACCCATCGAAAGTTGATTTTCGCTTCTGATTGTTCTCATCTTTCTTTTGAAACCAGTACCGTTGTTTGGCGCTGCGGTTTTCAAGGTTCCGGCTGCTGTCGCCAAAGTATTTGCATACGGCCTCGTCAATGCTTAAAAGAAACAGGTGATCCTGCGTATCCCCTCCGCCCTTGGCAGCATACCAGGGGTTGTCAGGGTTTTTATTCGTAACCGCCATGATTCGGGATCGATTCACTTCGCTGAAGGTATCATAGAACGCGCCGTTCAGGTACTGTCTCAGTTCACAGTCTGCCCAAGTCACATCCCCCGGCCGATTATGGTAGGGGCGCTGCGCTACCATCTCTTCCGTTATGATAAGTGCCGCATTGTTTTGAACATCAAGCACCCGCCACTGGTATTTGTCAAATGATATGATGTCGCCTATTTGCATACGGCCTTCCTTTGAGAGCTCCATGCGATACTCGAAAGAAGGGTAGGTCTTTCCCGCGCCTTGAGCCGCAAACTCGCCTTCCTGCTGAAGGACAAACCCTGTGCGCTCAATAAACCGCTTGGAAGGCAGATTCTCCTGAAAACAGCATGCCCATACAAAGCGGACACCCGTCCGGCGCAGCTCGTCCAGCGTTGCTGAAACCGCTTCATCCATATACCCTTTGTGCTGATAAGCCGGATGCAGGGCAAACCCTAGCTCCCGGGTGTCTCCTCGCCCTTCCTCAGAGTCCGGGTTTACGGCAATATAGCCAATGACTTCGCCTGTATCATGAAGCGCAATGGCATGGTGCAGCCCATCCGTTTCCCAATGGGCGAGCCTTGATTTGGTTTGCTCCATAGCGGTGAAAGCGGGCGCCATGCCCACCGGCTGCATTACTTCCGTAAGTGTGAAAAAAGCATGAGCATCCGCCGCGTCATTCATTGTAAAAGGGCGGATACTTAACCGCTTTGTTTTCAGATTCATTGTGCTTCCTCTTTCTCTTGCTCCGGATTGTCATCTTATAGGGAAGGTGCACGAGTGGGTTTTATCGTCGCCGCGTAAGCCGAGTTTGCAATGCCAAGCACTGCAGAAAGCGAAAATAGCACTTCAATGCCTACATTTGCCCAGATCCAGCCGCCGACAAGCGCGATAAAAATACTGATCACATGATTGACGGACACCCCCGTGGACAATGTGGCGACCACTTCCTCCGGGCTGTCCGCGATGTCGCGGACATATACATTGCTTGCCATACTCGCCAGAGAAATGATGGAATCCAGCACATAGTTTACGCACACGACAATGAACGCGATATTTTCAGGGAATATCCGGTGCGAAAAACCATAAAAGAAACAGACAATCACGAGAATCAAGGTGTCGGATACCATGACGACCTTGTACCCCAGCTTGTCAATGATTTTGCCAATGAGGGGGCTGGCAATTGTACCGCAAATGGCGCAAATCGCCAGCAGCATTGCAATCAGCGATGTGTCCGCGCCATAGTGCAATATCAGCGCATAGGGCGCAAAGGTCAGAAAAACCTGCTTTCGCGCGCCATAGAAAACCTCCAGCATATAAAACTTCGTAAATTTTTTTGCGAAATAGAACCGCTTATACACGGGATTTTGCTTGGACTCCTTAAGCGAAAGCGACACCAGGACAGCGCCCACCATAAACGCGGCCGAAACAGCCAGGATGATCTTGAAGGGCACCACCACATCGTATTCACCCGCCAAATGCGAGAAAAGCGCAAATAATCCCGTAACGACAACGAGACCGACAATGTTTCCAAGCTGGCCCACAGAGCCGGATATTCCAAGGGCCATGCCGCCGCTTTCTTTGTTTGCCAAATCCATTGTGATGGTGCTTTTGACGGGCATAATGATGTGCTCGCCAAAGCTGAATACCACCATGAACACGACAACCACAAACTTACCCGTTGCAGCAATCGTCAGCCCCACCATGCCGGCCAGCATGATCGCCGTTCCAACTTTGAAAATCTTGCTGGCAGACATACGGTGCATCGCGGCAAGGATCAATACAACCAGCAGCCCCGGGATTTCCCGGAAGAACTCAACGACTCCGCGCTCAAACTCCGAAATATGTGCAATTTGCGCAAGATAATTATCCTGCACGCCGCGGTACAAGCCGTAGGCAATGCCGGACAGAAGCAAGGTTGTCAGGAAGGAGCCATACTTTGCGCCCGGCCTAAAGATACTCCTGATATAGTGGCTCAAATGCTTCATCGTCTGTAGGGTTCCTCCAGTCATTTTGCTTGCGTGTTTCTTCCTTATCTTTATCGCTTAAGCGCATTCCATTCTTCACGCGTAATCGCATAAGCATATAAGGTTCTATTCTTATCGTCTGCATATTCTTTAACTTTTTTCATTCCACATGCAATAGCAGTAGAGTAGGACCCTATGTTTGTATATTTCATATATGAATACAGGCAATCGTATTTCGTATTTTCGAACGCCCAGTCTCTAACCGCCCTCGCAGCTTCACTTCCAAATCCCTTTCTCCAATGCTTCTTATGAATGTGATACCCTATTTCCGGAAGTGATTCTCCATCTATTTTTTGGATTGTCATGCCGCAATCACCTATAAATTCGCCTGTTTCTTTCAAGACAACAGCCCATAGACCAAATCCATATTCCTGATAGTTCTTAAGATTCCATTCAATCCATCCCTTTGTGCGTTCTTCGTCAAAAGGCTTAGGATAATGTTCCATGGTTTCTGTGTCTGACATTATTTCGAATAGGGCATCAAAATCTTCAAAACTATACTCTCTTAACATGAGTCTTTCTGCTTCAATTATCATTATCATCACTCCCGGCTCTGATTTGCAGGTGTAATTATACCACGCACCTATGAGTTTTTACTAGCGCGTGTTTCAAAAGTCCGGGACGTGCAGATTCTCGAGGATAAAGCGTCAGTTTAAGGCCGCAAACCGCCGGAATAGCACCATTTCAAGGTTTGACAACGCAGAAATGGCGCTTCTAGCCTCCGAAGATGCATGGCATGGCTTTGAAACACGCCCTAGTATGAGGCGAGCGACTACAGCTTGACCCGGGGGTTGACATAGCGGCCATTCGCGGCGCTCTTGCGGCCATGCTGGATGGCGGCACGGGGGCAACGGTGCAGGCAGGCCAGGCAGAACTCGCACTGGGGCTTCTGCCATGTGGGGTGGGCCTCCTGCATTTGAATGATGCTACGCGGGCACACCTTGGCGCAGTGGCCGCAGCCCGTGCACGCATCGGTGACGGTGAAACGCTTGGTTTTACGCCCATGGCGGTACAGCGGATAGGCAACATTGGTAATCAGCCCCGCGAAGCGGCCCTGCAGCGTGTCAAACACGCCATGGTCGCGCCTTTGAATATGGTCGGTGATCGCATCCAGAGCAATATCGGCCTGATTGAGGTTGTTTTCGATGGTTTTTGCATCGGCAATCGGATAGAGAGGCACGTAATTATCCACCGTCACGATGCTGAAAACAGCGTCTGCCGGGAAGCAGCGCAGCGCTTGCCTGGCAGTGTGGCCGGTGCTGCCGCCGCAATTGAGCACCACATACGAAAAAGCAGGCTTTGGGGAGAGTGCCGTCAACTTTTTCATAAACTCTGCCACAATCATAGGCAGGCCAAAGAAATAAACGGGCACCACAAAACCGAGCGGCTCTCCCTCCCGCAGCGTGAGCACAAGATCCTTTTGATTTATACGCGTAGCAAGGTTCTGGCAGGTGTCGTCCGTCTTTTGCGCAATGCGCTGCGCAACATACAGGCTGTTGCCAGTGGCAGTAAAATAAAAAATCATAACGGCTCCTTTGGATGATGATGCGCTTATCATAAGCGAAATACCAGCACTTGGCAAGGGAAACTTTTCTATGTGACAACAAACAAAAAGCCCGAAGCGCTGGTACGCTTCAGGCTTGTGGCGCGCCCAATGGGAGTCGAACCCGCGTATAGACGCGTATAAGGCGCATGTTGGCGCCGTTTTTCCGGTTTGTGTTGCATTTTCGTGTTGCAGCTGATGTTTTACCGTTCGCAAAGCGCTATTGTAATGAGTTAGTATCGTTTATAGTGCTTGATACTCACGCTATAACTATCATCAGTCTATCAATTTCGACTCATATTTGTGGTCGATGATCTGATGACAGTGCGGGCAGCAGCGCCATTTGCGATCCCGTGTATGCTCTTATACCAGATGCGGTATGAAAAACAAAAGAATAAGCGCCGCCAGCATGGAATGGGCTAAGCCGTCTTCACATCACGGTAGCTGGACACGGCGCAGCCCTTTTTCGATATCAGCTGCTTGGTTTCCTCGGCGCTGCCCTTGGAGTTGCCGCTTCCCGAGGTCATAATCAGCTCCACAGTTTTGCCCTTGGGCAGCTTATCGATGATATTGTTCATGGGCGGAGCGGGATAGCCAGCCCAGATAGGCATTAAGATAATGAGCTTATCATAAGCGGAAAAATCGCAGCGGAGCTCCTGAAGCTTGGCGGTTTTTCGGCCCCTCGCCGCAAGGGAGCCAAGCACATAGGCGGATGGAGCAGACCTTCTTTTGACCTCCTGCACCTCATAAAGGTCGGCAGACCACTTTTTAGCGGTTTCAGCCGCCAGCTTTTTGGTCTTTCCCGTGTAGGAATAATAGATGACCAGTGTTTTCACAGGGATTCCCTCCTCCATGCATTCAGATTCTTTTTCACAAACTGCCGGAATGTTTGGGGTTTTTTGCCCATCACATCTTCAAAAACCGTGGTGACGGTCCTGGCGGTGCCCATGCGGGTCATCATGTACAGCATGCCCATAACGATGGCGTATTCCTTATCCAGGCCCCGGATGTCGATCCAGTACCTTTTGGCCAGTGCCGGCTTTGGATCGGCATAGGTAATGGGGCGGCCCAGCTCCTCCGTCATGATTTTCGCTGCGGCATAGTAATCAATGGCCTCCGGGCCGGTGATGGCATAGCCCCTGTTTTGATACTTATCAGGCTCTGATAATACCTTCGCCGTGATCTCGCCAATATCCTCCGCATCGATAAAGCTGGTCAGGGCTTTTTTCACCGGCACCACGATGCGGTCGAAATGCTTCACCTCAAAGGCGTGGATGCCGCTGATATTCTGCATGAAAAAGCTGGGGCGGATGTGGCAGTACGGAAGGCCCGCCTTTTCAATGTACTTTTCGATTTTGTGATGGGGCGGCACAGGATTATTTTCCACGCCAATGAGGGAGAGAAAGCTCACCAACCGAATGCCGCCATGGGCTTTCAGCGCTTCCACAAAGGGCTTTAAGTCCTCGGGCTTGCCCAGGTGGGGCGGGCGCATGATAAATACCCGGTCTACCCCACTAAGTGCAGGGGCATAGGTTTGGGGGGCAGTAAAATCAAAGAATACCGCTTCAGCCGTTTCGCCGTACCTGGCCTTCAGCGCATCCACGTTGATATCCGCAACGGTAACCTCCTGCCCGCCAGCAATGGCGTAATTCGCCACATAGCCGCCCACATTGCCCAGTGCGCCCGTTACCATAAGTTTACCCATTTTCTTTTTCCTCCAACAGAACTGCATTGGCCTTTGTCAGCATATTGACTAGACACTGAAAGTCTCCGTCGCCCATCCGTTCCTTCAGCAGCGCCATGGTCTTGAAATACTCGGTGTAGGTTTGATTAACCAACGTGAGTGCCTTATCGGTGGGCTTTAAGAAAAAGCTGCGCTTGTCCTTTTCTGATTGCTCTTTTTCGATATAGCCCTGCCTTAACAGGGAGCTGACCATGTTGGTGGCCATGGCTTTGGTCACCTTGAAAAAGTTCGCCACCCCCAGGGGCGTTTTGTCCCCCTCTGCTTTCACCAGGTAGATCAGCATCCCCATTTCGCTGGAGCGGATGGGGAGCTCCTTCTTGGCATTGATGTTCATGCGGCAAAACAGGGATATCTGCTCCGCAGCGTCCATGTAGTCCTGCAAAATGCCCGCCTCCTGCATAATAGTAAACCGGATGTACTTAATTATAGTACATCCGGTTTACTTTGTCAATGGGCGGCTATATGATTTAGCGTATTTCCCCGATACCCAGCACACCTGATCATTTAGGGTGTGTTTCAAAAGTCAGGGACGTGCAGCTTCGAGGGAATAAAGCGCCTGTTCAAGGCGGAAAACCGCCGGAATAGCATCGCTATTTCAAGGTTTGACAACGCAGAAATGGTGCTTTTACACCCCGAAGATGCATGTTTAGAGTTTTGAAACACGCCCTAGCAAAATAACGTGCCAGCTGTTGGAAATATTTCATCCGCTTTCTTCAGCCCATTCTCCTTATGCCGCCACACGGTAGACCCGGCATAGTTGGTACGCGTCAATGCCGCGATAATATGAGACACGGCTGGCTTACCTGGAGTAAACATATTTGAGGTAGGAAATAAACATAACATGCAACCGGGGCAGCGGTTTATCTTCCTGCGAAGGTTCTTGCAAATCGCCATAAACGGTCAGAATCATTTTTTCGGACAGACTATCTTCAAAATAGCTGTCGCATAGCAAAATCAGCTTTTGATCCTTATTGGCGTTCATGTGTGCGTGGATATACATATTACCGTCCCGGCGCTCGATCTTATCTGCATAAATCTCCAGCTTCACCTTTTTGCCCACGTACTGTGCAGGGGCTTCAAACAGCGCTTTCATTTTCACATCGCTGTCCAGCTGCTTTTGATACGTGGCAATGTTCTTGGATGCCTCTGCATACAGAAGCCAGAAGGGCATCTTGACCACGCAATCCTCCATGCCCTCTTCGTGCACGGTCAGCGTCATGGCGTGATCCACAAAAAGCTCACTTTTGATGGTTTGCTTGAACTCGCCGTTCCTGTCAAGGGCGACCTCCAGCGGCTCTTCCTCGTCGATTTGCAGTGTCACCACCGCGCCGGGGGTGGCTTTGCCCGATACCTCAGCAGTATCTTGCAAGAACCTTCCGTAGGGGTAGGTATAGAGGGTGAGCGCTGCCATGCTATCGTTGACGGTGACCTGCTGGGAGATGGTGTTCTCCGTGCGGTCGTATCGGGTGGCGGTATAGCTGATATACGTGTTGCCCTCTTCTGTCAGCGGGAGGGTATAGGCGAATGTGCCATCCGCCGAAACCTCGGCATCCACCGTGCGCCCCGCGGCGGTGACGGCCACCTCCGCGCCCGGCTCGGTCTTGCCGCCAAAGGCAAAATCCCCGGTGTGGAGGTTGAAAATCACCTGATCGCGATAACCCAGATCGGCATATGCCGCGCGGTTGGGCGAGGCCAGCTTGGGGCGCGTTCGGCGCAATACGCCCGTTTTCGGGTATAAAAAGTCATATGTGCTGTCGTTTTGCAGCAGCCGTTCTTTGCTGGCGGGCGTCAGCTGCACATAGGTGACCAGGTATGCCTTGCCGTTATAGAATGTCAAATCCCCAATGCCGGACTCGTAGGGGTAGGGCGCTTTGGTGATGTACGAGAATTTATAGCCAATATTATAGGGATCGTTGATATCGCCGTCATTGACATCATAAATGCCCAGAATCTCATAACGGTCAAGGTTCCACTCTTCCTCCACAGCTGTCTTCCACGTGGTTTTGAGCTGGTACAAAGAATGCTCGGACATGGCAAAGAAGCTGCGGGTGAAGGCGTCCTCAATGATTTCCGCGCGCACCAGGCCCTTGGGCAAGGATTTGTGGTATGCTTCCCACTGGATGGTGCCGGCAAAGAAACGCTGCCGCACTTCCTCCGCGCTGTCGCCGCGTTTGGTGCATAGGTCTATATATTGCTCCAAATTATTGGGGGTCACAAAAGTCCAGGTTTCGTAGGACATCATGAGGAACAGGAAGTCCTCGCCGCCCACCGGCACACGGCTGGGCAGCACCTCCGGCACCTCGCCCTGCGCCAGGGCAGAGGGGAATATCAGCAGCAACAGCAGCAACAGCGCCAGACATTTCTTCATGGGGTATTCTCCTTTTTATCGGGAGTATACTGTTTTCTGATAGGATATAAACTGGATGTACAGCCGGGGGATGGGGCTGTCCGTCAAGGTCGGCTCCTGAAACTCGCCATACACGGTCAGGATCATTTTGTCCACGATTTCGTCGTTCAGATAGCTATCGCACAGCAAAATCAGCTTTTGATCCTTGTTTTGATAGATGTTCGCGTTGATGTACAGGTTGCCGTCCCGGCGCTCAATGCTGGACACATACACCTCCAGCTTCACCTTTTTGCCCACGTACTGGCCGGGATCGGCAAACAGCGCTTTCATTTTTACATCGCTGTCCAGTTGCTTTTTATAGGCGGCGATGCCCTTGGCGGCGTCCTCATACCACAGCTCGAAGGGCATTTTGACCACGCATTCCTCCAGCCCTTCCTCCTGCACGGTCAGCGTCATGGCGTGTTGCACAAAATAATCTGCAGTGATGGCCTGCTTGAACTCGCCCTTACTATCCAGGGCCAGCACCTGCGGTGCGCCCTCGTCGATTTGCAGCGTCACCACTGCGCCGGGCGACGCCTTGCCGGATACCTCGGCCTTGTCTTTCAGCAGATCGCCGTAAGGGTAGGTATACAGCGTGAGCGCGGCCATGCCGTCATTGACAGAGAAGTATTCGGTGAGGGTATTTTCCGTGCGGTCTTTGCGGGTTGCGGTGTAGGTCACCTGCAGGATGCCTTCCTCATGCACGGGTAGCACATAGGTGAAAGCGCCGTCCGAGGCCACCTTGGCGTCCACCGTTTCCCCGCCGCCCTGAACGGTGACGCTGACGCCCTCTTCCGTAGTGCCGCCATACTCAAAATCGCCGGTGTGCGCGTTGAACACCGTGGCCTGCTTTTGCCACAGGTCGGCATACGGGTCGCGCAAAATGGGCAGCTTCACAATGGGCGCACCGCCGAGGGTGCTTGTCTTGTCATACAGGAAGTGTTTCGTGCTGTCATTGCTCAGGTATTTCAGCTTGCTGGCCGGGATCAGCTGTGTGTACATCTGGAAATACGCTTTTCCGTTATAGAAGGTCAGCATGGCAATACCGGACTCGTAAGGATAGGGCGCTTTTGTAACAAAGGCAACCCGGTACGCTCTGTGTGCCTGGTTCTGGTTGTTCAGCCATTCCAGGCTAATGATGTCGTAGATGTTATAGCGCTCCAGCGCCCACTCCTCCAGGATGCGGGTTTTCCAGATGCCGGCAACATACTTTTCGGTAAAATCAGCCGTATGGAAGAAGTTACGGGTAAAGGCGTCCTCAATGATCTCCATGCGCACACAGCCCTTGGGCAGGGATTTGTGATATGCCTCCCACTGGATGGTACCGGCTTGAAAACGCGCGCGCACATCGTCGATGTTATCCCCGCGCTTGGTGCACAGTGCCATGTTTTCTTCCAGATTGGCCGGGGTGACGAATGTCCACGACTCATAACTCTTCATGATAACAAGGAAATCATCGCCGCCCACCGGCACACGGCTGGGCTGCAGCTCCGGCACTTCGCTCTGGGCCAAGGCAGAGGGCAGCAGGGTCAGTAGCAGAAGCAAGATCGCCAGGCATTTTTTCATTCGTTCCACCCCTTTTATCTTTTCTTAAAAATCACCAGCTTGCTGGCAGCATAATTGAACACGATCACCAACACATTCATCAGCAGCTTGGCGATCTTGTCGTCCATCAGGTACAGGCATACCGTGAACAGCGCAAGGTCAAACAACAGATAGCTGAGCACGCGCGCGGATACGAAAAGCGAAAATTCTTTCCATGCTCCGAGCTTCTTTTCCTGGCTTTGAAACACAAATTTCTTGTTGATGAAAAACGCAAACAGCACCGACAGCACCCACGCGGCGATGCTGCCGATGTTGGCAATCAGCGTATACGTGCTCTCGCCCCGGCCATAACCATCCAGCCCCAGCACGGTTGTCACTGCCAGATACACCAGCCAGTTGACTGCGGTTGTCAGTGCGCCGGCCACCACATACAGGACCAGTTCCCGCATGCGCGCTTTGTCTTTCAATAACGCTTTAATTTTATCGATCATAATTTTCCTTCCCGTGCCGCGTTTTCCAGCGGGTCGCCATGGTCGCCCCTTGCGTAGCCCGCAGTCAAAATTTCGCTTATTTCAATAGTGACGGGCGTTTTTTTGCGCGCCGTCAGGTAGCTGAGCCTGTCCCCCTCCATGCCGATCACGGTGATGGTGTGGTACTTCAAAGGATCACCCGCAAACAACACCTTCACCGGGCGGTTGTGCAAGAGGGAGTACCGCAAAAACGCTTCAACCCCGGGGCAGCATCTCCTCTGGCACTTTATAGATCTGGATGTCGCCATGGCTGCTTTCAAACACCAGCTCAAAATTCTCCGCAATTGTGGTGTATGCGATCACAAGATCGGAGCGCTCCCAGCTGCCAATAAATATATACTGCACCCCATAGCGCTCAATCAAATCCAGGTTGCCCATAGGGTCTGCATAAAATGCGCGCAGCTGGCTGGAGCGCTCGCCGATATCAAACCCGTGGTAATACAGCCATATGCCGGGGCCGCACACGATGCGCCGCCCGGCCAGGGCGCTGACGGGGTTGGTGTGCTCTGTCCAGCTGATGAACATCGCGTCCGCGGGCGTGTTCTTCTCGATATACTCCGCCGCCTGCACGTCCTGCGCGGAGAACAGCTGATAATCCGATATACACTCGCGCGCAATGGTCAGCCCTGCAGAGGTGAAAAACAGCACCACTGCCACCGCCGCCACAGCAAACCGCGCACGAAGTGGTTTTATCTTGTCGTACAGTTCCACCGCATAGTCCGCCGCCAGCACCGCGCACAGCGCCCACCACACATAGAACAGCTTGTTGTTGTCATACACATTTGGCTGGAACACCACAAACTCGCTGATCACAAAGATCACAAACGCGCCGCTGGCAACAAACCGGCGTTTTTCGTTTTTCTCCAGCAGCGATAGCAACAGCAGCACAAACGGCACGCCAATGTTTTTGATGTAAAACCACAGGTAATTGTCCTTCAGCGTGCCGTTGCCCAGATTGTTCACCCAGTTGAAGTGAATGCGCAGATAGCCGGAATCGCCCGTGGACGCCGCGATTTGCGAAAATGTGAACTTCAATAGCTGCGGCGCGGCCAGCGCCACCGCCAGCGCGCCATACATCGCCCAATTGGCCAGCGAAACAGCGCGCTGCCCGCGTGCGTGGATCAGGTCGTACACCATCCACCCCACGCTCACCATGCCCAACGCCAGGAAGCTGTGCGTGTGCAAAAGCGGCAACATGCCCGCCCACAACCCCAGCAGCACAAAGCGCCGCGCGTCAAAGGGCCTGTGTGCATACACTGCCGTAGGGCCGTCGCTTCCTTCAATGATCCCTATGCTGCGGCAGGGCGCAACGCCCGGCAGCTGCGGCACCAGCGCGTCATACAGCAAATACAGGCAGGGCAAAAGCTGACACCAGCCGCCCAGGAATGTGCGCTGCGGCACAAACATATCGCAAATGATGTTGCTCCAGCGCAAGTTATACAAATCAAAGCTGTCGTGATTGGTGGGCGTTTGGTACCAGCCCTGCAATACGTTCTGGATGCGCCCCCAAAGTGAGCCGGCGCTTTGCGCGGGGCCGGACAGCGAAACGCCCTGCATGTCCAATAAATAGAAGAAGCCCAGCCCGCCATTGAGGAACACAAACAGCGTGGCCAGCACCGCCGCGCGCTTGCCGGATGCCATGCGCTGCGCCAGCACCATATAGCCGCCAAACGTCAACGCCATCATCACAATGCCGGGCAGCACCACCGCGTCCCGAAGGCTCATGCCAAAGAGCATGAGGCTGGTGGAAAAGCTGTCCATCAGGAAGGGATAGGCCAGCAGTTCTCCCGGGAAAATGCTGTAGTCCGCCGGAAAAGAAGCGTTCCGAAGGCTGGTGATGATGCCAAGGTGCAGGTTGAGATCTCCATACGTGCTTTGCCCCACCCGCAGCTCACCGTTCAGCCCCGGACGGATGTTGTGCGTCCATTGCAGGTACGCGCCAAGCAACGTCAGCGGAAGTGCTACAACCAACAGCATTTTCAATAACTGGGTCTCTTTCTCGTCCCAGCCCTGCATCTCACGCTTGTCCCGCAATAAGAAGCTAGCTGCCACCAGCGCCGCCAGCGGGATAAACGCCCACAAATGCGCCGCTACCGTAAAGTCCATCACAAACGCCATCAGCGCGGGCAGCCACATCATCAGCATAATGCCCAGGCACAGCCCCAGCCAGACACGCGCAATGGGCCGCATGCGCGGCAATAACAGCCGGATGATGGCACATCCGCACAAAAGATAAATCACCCAATAAACAATCGCCAGCACTGCGTATCCTCCAGCAGTTTTTCCCGCCCCCATTATACCGCCATTGCCGTCAAAAGGCAAATCTTCCTCTCGAAAAAGAACGTTTTATGTGGTATAATCCTTCCATATTGTTGAGAAAAGAGGAATGTTTTATGCGCTGCGCTTGTCCGAACTGTGATGAATATATGGTGCATAGCGATACCAATGCCAGCTGCGTGTGCCCGGGCTGCCTGAGCCGCTGCCATGCATGCCTGGGCACGGGGCAGATGCTGTCGCGCGAGGCGGTGGCGGCACTGAGAGGGACGGCGGCGGCGAAGGAGGGGCAGGAAGACGCTGGGGAGCTGCCCCAGACCCCGCCAGGGAAATGATTTTCCTGGACCCACACTTGGGTATCGAGCCAAGGCCGGTGCACCGCCGTACACACGGCGCACGCACACAACATAAACGCAAGGAACCCGTGCGGTTGTTTGACTTCACGGGTTTCTAGGGTGTGTTTCAAAAGTCAGGGACGTGCAGCTTCGAGGGGATAAAGCGCCAGTTTAAGGCGGAAAACCGCCGGAATAGCATCGCTATTTCAAGGTTTGACAACGCAGAAATGGTGCTTTTACACCCCGAAGATGCATGTTGAGAGTTTTGAAACACGCCCTAACGTAATCTAGGTGTGCGGGTGCGAAAAAACGCTGTAGTGGCCATGGAATGCTGGCATTCCAAAGGTCATCCAC
>JAVBRU010000124.1:0-24685 GCA_031547595.1 Eubacteriales bacterium | reverse complement strand
GCGCCCACTAGTCCTGCCCCGTGTTGTTGGTGCCAAACAGGAAGGGCCGGGTATCGGGCAGCAGACGCAGTTGCGCTTCCTTGGTGGTGACAGCGATATCGCCGTCGATATCGATGGCAGATTTGAGCACAAACAGCTCGTTGCCGTGATAGGTCAGCTCATACTCGGAGGTATAGAGCTTGAGCGGGAAGTTGGAGCGGGAGGTGTAGGGCGTAGCGGCTACGTCCTCGGGCAGCTTCAATTTGGTGGTGAAATCGTTCTTCACATAGCCAATGAGGTCGCCCACCTGCGCCTTGCACCAGGCATCGCCATACTCCAGCACGGTAAACTCCGTACGCGCGGGCATGGACAGCAGAATATTACTGACCGCTGCGTACTCCGCGTTCTGAAAGGGCGTGACAACCAGCTGCGTGCCCGCGGGCACGGTGGCCATCACGTTGGTCAGCGCGGGCTGAACGTTGCTCATTTGCATTTCGGCGATGGGATGGTCAATCACCTTATTGGCCTCAAACTGGCCGGGCAGCAGCGGCTGGATGCAGGTGAACAGCACCAGCACAAACAGCACGCACAGCAACGTGACAGCCACCCTGTTTTTCATAAAGCAGCGCAGCGTGCTGCCCCAATAGGAGTAGTTGGAGTATCCGGCGCGCTCTGCCGCGGCGCTGTCGTAGGCGGCCACTTCAAACAGGCTTTGTTCCAGCGGCGCGGATACGTTGTCTTTGATCCCTTTCATCAGCGCGCACCCTCCTTTTTGTTCAGGCTGATACGCGGGTCGATCACGGCCATCAGAAGGTCGCCCATCAGCATGCCCACAATGCCAATGCAGCTATACATCATCACAATGGCCTGCACCATCGGGTTATCCTGGCGGCTGATCACGTCTACCAGCAGGCCGCCCATGCCGGGAATGGAATAGAGGGATTCGATATAAATCGAGCCGCCCACGGTATACAAAAGCGAGGTGGGGATGTATTGAATCATGGGCACGAAAGCATTGCGAAACACGTGCTCCATGGTGATCGCGCGCGAATTGACGCCCTTGGCACGGGCCAGGCGTACATAGTCCTTGTTCATTTCATCCACCATATAGCGCCGCAGCCACATGGCGTAGTAAGCAATGTTGCCCAGCGACATCGAGAATACAGGCAAAATCCACGTGATCCAGTTGTTTTTGTCAAACAGCATCGTAACGCCCAGGGCGGTAGAGCCGTAGGACTGGATGAAGATATAATATACAGCAGAGGGCACGGCATTGACAAACACAATAAAGGCCGTGCCAAATTTATCCCAGAATTTTGATTTGGAGCGTGCCATCGCGGAGCCCAACGGAATGCCCAGCGTCATGGACAGCGCCATAGACAGAAGGCCCATCTGAATGGACAGCGGCGCCTTTTGCGCAATGATGCCGGCAATGGGTGCGCCCACGCTGTAGCGTGCGGAGGTGCCCAAATCACCGTGCAGCAGTTTGACGAAGAAGTTTTTGAGCTGCACCAGCATCGGGTCTTTCAGCCCCATCTGGGTCAGCATGGCCTGCACCACGTTATGATCCAGCTTGTCGTAGTTATCAAAATAGCCCTCAATAGGCATTTGACGCACCATGATAAACACGATGGTCAGAATAATCGCCAGCGTGAACACCGAAGACGCCAGACGCTTGAAAATGTACTTTGTCAAAACAGCTTCATCCTTTGATATTTATGTGCGGCAGGAGAGCAAACGCCCGCCTGCCGCACGTAAAATTTACGATTGATTTTGCTAAGTTTTGCTTATACTCATGAGAAATATGACTGCATCCAAAGCAACGAGAGATTTTTTCATCCGGCAAGGAACCGCAGTGACGGCGTAGCAGCGCTACGTCTAGCTGCGAGTGACACCGCCGGGTGGAAAAAGATCCGTTGCGACGATGCGATCATGTTTTGAATGAGTATTACTTAATCAGCGCGTCGCGGGCTTCCTCATAAGCATCCAGCGCGTCATAATACGCATCGGTGCTCAGCGGCTTGTCGAGCAGGTACTGCCCCTTATAGCGCATATTGGAAAGACCAAAGGGCGCGATGGGCGAAGAGAAGGGATCGAGGCGGGAAGCGGTGTAGCCGCCGGTGCCACGGCCGAAGGGAATGACGATGCCCTTGTTGATCAGGAAGGCTTCGGCCTTGGCAAAGGCCAGATAGCGCGCCTGCATATCGCTGGTCTCGGCCTTGGCGGCTTCGACGAGCAGATAGTATTCGTTGGTGCCGTCTTCGTTGTAATAGCTGTTGCCAAGATCAAAGAAGTTATAGTTGCCGCCAATGCGGAAGGGGTCGGTGAAGGTCTCAGGGTCGGCATAGTCGGGGCCCCAGTTGCAGTTCATAATACCGTAGGAGCCATTGCGGCGGCAGGACAGATAACTTGTGGAGGGGCCGGGCTCCAGCACGATGTCGATATAATCAGTGCCCAGCAGGCCTTCGATCTGCTGCTTGAAGATCTGGCCTTCCTCAGCGGAGTTATTGGAAGAAGAACTGGGGTTGTACAGGAACAGCACCTTGATGGGGAAAGTGGCGCCGGCCTCGGTCAGCTCCTTCACGGCAGCTTCTTTATAGGCAAGGGCGGCTTCCTTATTGAACGCGCCAGCACCCAGGGCGGTGATTTCGGCCAGATCGCCCATGTTCACATAATCCACACCATTCAGCACCGCAAAGGTGTTGGGGGTGATGGTGTAGCACAGCATGTCCTTGGCGTTGTCCGGGTCCACCACGCTCTTGGCCTTCACGCGGTCAAAGCCTGCGGCGATGGAGAGGCGGAAGTTCTCGTTATTGACGGCCAGCTTCCAATTTTCCGGCTCATAAATGGCATCAAAGGTGGGGTTGAAGTTGAAGGTGTAGAAATAGGAGTAGGAGCTGGTCTGGCGCAGGGGATGGATGAGGTCTGCCTTGGCAGGATCGGCCAGCCATTCGGTGGCGATGGTGCTGTCGATGCTGGCCGCGTCCACCTCGCCGCGCAGGTAAAGCTCGGGAGAGATGGTGCCGGATTCTTTGTTGTAGATGGACTCAATCTTTTCGATGTAAACTTTATCGGCATCCCAGTTGGTGGTGTTTTTGAGGTACACACGGCGTTCCTGGGGCTTGAACTCAGAGAGCACATACGCGCCGCAGTACAGGATGGTATCGTTGCCGGTGGCCAGGCCAAACTGATCGCCCTTTTCGGCCAGGAAATCAGCATTAACGGGCATGAAGGTGACGTAGGTGACCATGGACAGGAAATACGGGATGGGGCTGGACAGGGTGTACTGGAGGGTGTATTCGTCCAGCGCCTTCACGCCAACGGTGTCCCATTCCATGACGAGGGCAGCCTCTGCTCCCTCGGCGGGGGTAGCCGTGCCAAGGTAGTAATCCTTGGCGCCTGCAATGGCGTTATACATCGTGGAGGCGGTGCCGGAAGCGTTCTGGGCGTTGAGGATGTACTGCGCGGCAGTCACGAAATCCTGCGCCACAACGGGGGCATATTCCTTCAGGCTGGCATCCACCCATTTGGCGTCCTGGCGCAGGTGGAACGTCCATACCAGGCCGTCCTCGCTCACTTCCCAGGAGGTAGCCAGAGAGGGCTGCACCTGGCCGAAGTTATCATACTCAACCAGTGTATCGATCACGTTGGCAGAGATGGTGTACTCGTTTTCGGCAGAGATAATCAGGTAGTTCAGCGATGTGATCTCGCTGCCATAGAGGGTAGTATACGCATCCTTGTCTTTCGCCATAGCCGGCACGGCAAGCCCCGCCAGCATCACAAGCGACAGTACCAGACTAAGCCATCTGCGGATCGTCATTGAATCGTCCTCCTTAAAATCGTATTGCTCCGTTCAGCATGGATATATCAGTAACAAGAATATCATAAACTCTATTTATTTGCAAGCAAATAATACAAAAAATGCATTGCAAAGACAGAAAAGATGCAAAAACGGGTGCGTTTGCCGGTTTTGAAAAACGTTCCTGCATTTTTAAACCTTGTTGAATAATTATAAGACCTATACATACACCCGGCGCGCCATGTCCGTCAGGTCGTTCATGTGCTGATCAAAAAATGTGCAATAGGCGGCGCAGAAGCGGTTTTTGCCGTCTAATCTGTCGCGCCTGCAGCCGCCGCGGCACAAAGCGCGGTACCGGCAGCTTTTGCATTCTTCTGCCACCTCGCGGGAGTTTTGCACGAACTCAGCAGCACGGGGCACACTCATCAGATCAGCCACCGCATCCTTGCGGATGTTGCCCAGGTGCCAGGCATCCAGCACATAAAAGTCGCAGGGATAGACGCCGCCATCGCCCTCCACCACCAGGTTGCAGCTGCACACGCCGTTCATGGCGCAGTTTTCCGGCGGCAGGCCGCGCAGCATGTACACCCAGTTGTCAAACGTGCGCTCGCTCACATACTTTCCTTGCAAAAAATCCTGATAATACGCCTGAAAAACCGTGTGCAAAAATTTGCCGTACAGCGCGGCATTCAGGCCGTACTCCCCCGCCCCGTCAAAGCTGTCGATGCAGGGAATGAACTGGAGATAGCCATAGCGCTTGAGCGCGCTGTACACCCGCGCGCCGTGCCGTGCCACATCCTTTGTGACAACGCACAGGATGTTCACATCGCAGCCCGCTTTTTTCAGCCTGTCCGCCGCCTGCGTCACCCGCGCATAGGTGCCCTTGCCCTTCGCGTCCGGGCGCAGCATGTTGTGCAATTCTCCGTCACCATCCAAAGACAACCCCACCAGGAAATGATTTTTTGCCAGAAACTCCGCCCAGGCCGCATCCAACACCAAGCCGTTGGTCTGGATGGCGTTTTGCACTTTCAGTTTTTTTACATTATATTGTTTTTGCAGCGTCACTGCTTTTTCAAAAAAAGGAAGCCCCGCCAAGGTGGGTTCACCTCCCTGGAACATGAAGGTGCAGCTGCCCTCGGCAAAGGCCAGTGCTTTCCGGATGAGGATTTCGAGCGTCTCCGGGGACATCATTTCGAAGTTTTCCTGCACACGATGCTGGGCTACATCAGCGTAAAAGCAATAGGCACAGCGCATGTTGCACCGGCCGGAAGCGGGCTTGATCAGTACGGAGAGCGGGGGCATGTCACACATCCTCCTTCGTGATTTCCCGCTTGGGGATGCGCACCGTCGCCACGGTATACGCACCCAGCTTGCTATCGATGGTCAAGCCATACGGCGCGCCATACGCCGTTTGGATGCGACGCTGAATGTTCATCAAAGACACACCCTCAATATCCAGATACTCGTAGTGCATGTCCTCCACATTCATGCGGCAGTGCAGCGCCTCCAGCGTCCCTTCGGCTATGCCGCAGCCATTGTCGCGCACGGTGAACAATATCGCGTCGTCCATCAGCTCTCCCTTAATATCCAGCACGCAGGGCCGCTGGCTGCTGTCCAGGCCATGCACCAGCGCATTTTCCACCAAGGGCTGCAGCAGCATTTTGAGCATCTGATACTCTATCAGGCAATCATCCACATCAAAATTGACCTCAAAGCGGTGGCCAAAGCGGATATTCATGATGTTTGCATAGCGCTGGATGATGGACATCTCGTCAAACACAGGCACATACTCGTTTATATCATGCGCATAGCGCAGCAGCGCAGCAATGCCCTGTAGCACCTCGCTGGCGTTCTGATTCTCACCCTTATCATACAAATACTTGATGCTAATCAGTGAGTTATACAGGAAATGAGAATCGATCTGCTTACGCAATAAATACATCTCCACATGCTGCTTTTGCAGCCGCGCCTCATACAGATGCTGCTGCGCATCCAGCATGAAGCGGTTGGAATGCTCAATGCGTGACAGCATGCCGTTGATATTGCGCACCAGCACGTCCATATGGGACAAGCCAGTTTCCTGCACGCGGTTGTTGGGGTTCTGATCGCCCAGCGCATCCAGCTGCTTGAGGATTTTGCTGTAGGGCCTCAGCAACCAACGGCTGATGAGCAACCACGCCACAAGGAACGTGAGGATCGAGAAAAAACCCGCTGCCAGCAGTGCAAACGAAAACGCGCTTTGCTTAGGAAAAACCTGCGAGTGCGGCAGCAGGACAGTGGCCTGCAATGCGTCTTGCAGCACCGTTTCTTCGCGGATGATGTATTTTTCTTTGTCTCGGGGCACCTCTGACAGTGCAAGCCCTGCCATTCCCGGCGTGTTGCTCAGCAGCACCTTTTGTCCGTCGTGCAGCAAAATAATCCCTGCGTTGAGCTGCTGAAAGCTGTTCAGCAGTCCTTGAAAATCATCCAGGTTGGACATCGCCACCGCAAGGCCAACCTGCATAACGTTCATGTAATTATCCGATGTCCAGATAGGTGCAGCAGAGCACAGGTGCAGCCCATCCTCCAAGGAAATAAGGGTATCCACCTGCCTGGGCGCATCCCAGAAAGTGCTGCGCAGCGTGCGGCAGTCCGTCGGCGTCAGGCCGCCCACGAACTGATACCACGCTTTCGTATTGTCAAACACCAGCACATGGGTGATATTCAGGTTGCTTGTGGCTGTCAAAATGACAGGGCGCGCCGCGCCGTAAGCCTTGCTGTAACGCTGATCGGTAGGCAACGTGGCGGCATAAACCTTCACATCGTCGTGCTGAATAATCTGGGCAAGCGCTTCACTTTGGCGATTCAAAGCATCCTTAATGTCGTTGACGATGTCCTCCATCACATAATTCACATTGGTTTCATAAATTTCGCGCACGTTCCCCACAAAAAACTGCTGCACCGCTACTTGCCACAAGAGCAGCAGCGCGATAATGATCAGCAGCAAATACAGCGCCTTGCGATACAGTGGCAAGGCTTTCACCCATTGCATCATGCGTTGCTCCTATACTGCGTGGGCGTGCAGCCATACGCCTCGCGAAACACGCGGCAGAAGTAAAAATAATCGTCATAGCCACACAGTGCCGTTACTTCCTTGATGGGCTTGGCGGTGGTTGTGAGCAGCTTGGCCGCATGATCCAGCCGCAGCTTTGCCAGATAGGTAGAAAAAGTAGTATCCAGATGCTTGGAAAACAGGCGGCAGATGTAGTGGGGATTGATGGAAAATTGATGCGCAATCTGCTGCAGGGATTGATGCTCTGCAAAATGCTCACCCAGATATTTGATGATCTGGTTGAGTTCCTGCGACATGGTTTCTGGCTTTTCGTGTTTTCCGTGCTTCTCGTCCAGCTTGAGGGTGAGGCGCGCAAAGGTCTCTGCCAATTGCCACTGTTCAACGGGCTTAATCAGGTAGTCAAACCCCTCCAGCACCATCGCCTGGCGCACATATTCGAAATGATCGTAGGCGCTGAGCACTATAAACTCCGCCGTGCAGCCCTTTTCCTTCAGTGTCGCAATCAGCTGAAGGCCGCTCATGCACGCCATTTTCATGTCTGTCAGCACCACATCCGGCTTTTCGCGCAGGATATCTTCCACTGCCATAACAGGGTCTGTCTGCATACCCACCAGGCGCAGGTTATACTCATCCCAAGCCACCGATTGCCCCATGTGCTTGAGAACCAGCTGCTCGTCATCCACCATATATACGCTGTACATTGCAATCCCCCCTGCCAAGATGCCGAAAACTATGTGATATCTGTCCCCAACTGCGCCACATTGTACAAGATAGTCCATAAACCGTGCAAGATTTTCTATATTCCTTTTTTCCCGGTGTCGATATAATAATATCGTCATCAAACAAAAAAAGCAAGTCTAACTTGACAGGAGTGAGAACATGGACGCGCCTGCGAGGATCCCTACCCTTCCCAAGAAGCGCAAAACGCACTTCATGCGGTATTGGCAATTGTACGCCATGCTGCTATTGCCGGTGGTGTATCTGCTGATCTTCAACTACTACCCCATGGCCGGCATTCAGATTGCCTTCAAAAAATTCTCGTCGCGTCTTGGCATCTGGGGCAGCGAGTGGGTTGGCTTCAAGCATTTTGAGAAGTTCATCAACTCCTATCAGTTCTGGCCGATTTTGCGCAACACCCTCACACTCTCCTTCTATTCCATCTTGGCCTCCATCCCCATGCCCATCCTGCTGGCGCTGTCGCTGAACGCCGTACGCAACAAGTACATGAAAAAAACCGTCCAGCTGGCTACCTACATGCCAAACTTTATCTCCACAGTGGTCATGGTAGGTATCCTCAAGCAGCTTCTGCACCCCCGGCTTGGCATTATCGCCCTGATGGGCACCGTGTTTGGCTTTGTGGTGCCCGATCTGTTCGCATCCTCCAGCGCCTTCCCCCATCTGTATGTGTGGAGCAACGTCTGGCAAAAGACCGGCTGGTCCTCCATCATCTATCTGGCGGCGCTCTCCAGTGTCGATCCGGAACAGCATGAGGCCGCCATCGTGGACGGCGCATCCAGGTTCCAGCGCGTCATCCACATCGACCTTCCCGTCATCATCCCCACCGCCATCATCATGCTGATCCTCAGCATGGGGCAGGTAATGAGCATCGGCTTCGAGCGTGTTTTGCTGATGCAGACAGACCTCAACCTTGGTGCCAGCGAAATTATCTCCACCTATGTGTACAAAGTGGGTATGACTGGCATGCCGGATTATGCCTACTCCACCGCTATCAACCTGTTTAACTCCGTGGTCAACCTCTTGCTGATTGTCAGTATGAACTGGGTGGCTAAGCAAACGGGCGAGTCCGGCCTATTCTGAGAAAGGAGGAAGCAGCCATGACCACATTGAAAGCAAAAAAGGGCGATATATCTGCCACCAGTGGTGCGCACACCAAGCTGTCCCGCGGCGACAAGACGTTCTACGGTATCAACGGCGTCATCCTGGTGCTCCTCTTTCTGATGGTGTTGCTGCCCATCCTGACGGTATTTGCCAATGCGTTCTCCAGCGGCGAAGCCGTGGCCACCGGGCGCGTCAGCTTCTGGCCGCAGACCAAGAATTCCGACGGCGTGTATGGCCTGGGCGTCAGCGTGGAAGGCTTTGTGGCCGCGTTCAAGAACGACCGCATCGTCACCGGCTATGGCAACACCATCCTGTACACCCTGGCGGGCACGGTGTTCAACATGTTCCTCACGCTACTGGCGGCCTATCCCCTCAGCCGGGACGACCTGCCCGGGCGCAACAAAATCATGGCGCTTTTTGCCTTCACCATGATATTCAATGGCGGCATGATACCCAACTATCTGCTGCTGAAAGATCTGAAGATGCTCAACACCCGCTGGGCGATCATCATCCCCATGGCCATCAATGTATACAACATGGTGATCTGCCGCACGTTCTTTAAGACCACCATCCCCAAGGAGCTTCTGGAAGCCGCGCAGCTGGACGGCTGCAGTGATTTCAAATTCCTGATCTCCATCGTGATGCCGCTGTCCAAGGCCATCCTGGCCGTCATCGGCCTATACTATGGCGTATTCCACTGGAATGCATACTTCAATGCTTTCCTCTACCTCACCGACAAGGCGCTGTATCCATTGCAGATCGTATTGAAGGAAATCCTTCTGTCCAGCGTTGTATCCGCAGAAATGCTGGAAGGCGCGAACACCGGCACAGTGGACTTCAACCTCATCCATGTGCTACGCTATGCATTGATCGTGGTTGCCTGTCTGCCCATCTGGATGGTATATCCCTTCCTGCAAAAATACTTTGTGCAAGGCGTGATGATCGGGTCCATCAAGGGATGACCCGTCATAATAGAACGTTCCCCCCAAATTGAAAGGAGGCTCCTTCATGAAGAAACAGGTTGTGTCCCTGCTGCTGGCCCTGATGATGCTGCTGAGCGTGGTTCCCGCTCTGGCTGCCGACATCGTCACCTCCCCCGCGGGCGAGCTGCCCATCGTGCCCGAAGGCACCAAAATCACCCTCACCGTAGGCGTGGTGCAGACCCCCTTTATCGCGGATTTTGAAACCAACTACTTCACCAAATGGATCGAAGAGCGCACCGGCGTCAGCCTCGACTTCATCTATTATCCTTCCGATAACCCCGTGGAAAAGGTGCTGCTGGCGCTGTCCACCAACGATGCCGCCAACCTGCCCGATATGTTCCTGTCGGTGGGTATGACCAGCAACAACACGCTGTTTGGCGCGGCCTATGCCCCCCGCTGGTATGACGAGGGCATGATCATCCCCCTGAACGACCTGATTGACAACTACGGCGTCAACATCAACAAGGCGCTGGATGTGGCGCTGAGCTATGACTACAACATCCGCCCCTGGATGACCTCCGCCGATGGCAACATCTACTCCCTGCCCGCTTTCAGCGCATCCCTCACCAACAGCTACCCCAACAAGCTGTGGATCAACCAGGGCTGGCTGGACGCCCTTGGCCTTGAAATGCCCACCACCACGGACGAGTTCCGCGCTGTACTGGAAGCCTTCAAGACGAGAGACCCCAACGGCAACAACCAGGCGGATGAAATCCCCCTTGCGGGCGCCAAATCCTCCGCTGTGGGCCTTGGCACCATCGGCTATGATACGCTGATCAACGCCTTCATCTACAACGATACCGCCAACTCCCGCATGTATGTGGAAGACGGCGTGGTCAAGTTTGCCCCCACCACCAAGGAATGGCGCGATGCCATGATCTATCTGCACGACCTGTGCAAGGACGGCCTGTTCTACAGCGGCAGCTTCACCCAGGACGGCACTGCGCTGCAGCAGATTGGCACCAACGAGAACGATATTCTGGGCGCGTTTGAAGGCCTGGGTTACGAAGCCGTTGTGGCCAACAACAACCTGGAAGTGCTCTCCCGCTACAACAGCATGCCCGCCCTCACCGGCCCCGAAGGCAAGCATTATGTGACCTGGGCCGCGCCCAGCATCCGCCCCGCCGGCGTCATCACCACCAAGTGCAAGTATCCCGAGATCGCCTTCCGCGTGCTCGACGAAATGATGAGCTATGAAGGATCCCTCATCACCCGCTATGGCGAAAAGGGCGTCAACTGGGACGATGCCGATGAAGGCACCATCAGCTACTACGGTTCCCCCGCTATCCTGAAGATCCTGGAGAACACCTGGGCGCAGGCCGGCCAGAACCAGAACTTCCTGCAGCAAAGCCCGTTCATCCTCGATCCCGCCATCGCCACCGGCGTTCAGTGGGGCGGCAACGTGATGGAAGGCGGCTACATCAAGGCACTCGGTATCCAAAAACTGGACGCCACTGGCGAAGTGCCCGCAGAATTCATTGCCAACCTGGTGTTCACCCCCGACGAAATCGAAGCCATCCAGATGCCGCGCAATGATATCGATACCTATATCCTGCGCTCCATCGCCAACTTCATCGCCGGTGATTGGGACCCCCGTAACGACAAGCAGTGGGAATCCTACGCCGCCGAATACGAGCGCATGGGCCTGAGCACCTACCTTGCCACCGTACAGACCGTGTACACCCGCATGTACGGCGCCAAATAACAAGCTCCTCCTTCCTTTCCCCCTGGGGCGGGCGCCGGCCCGCCCCACATTTCTATTACGGGAGGTGCATCACATGAAAGCAATCCTGCTCATGTTTGATTCACTCAAAAAAGATTGGCTGCCGCCCTATGGCGGGGATATCATTGCCCCGAACTTTGAGCGCCTGGCGCAGCACACCGTGGCGCTGGAAAATTTCTACGTGGGCAGCATGCCCTGCATGCCCGCCAGGCGGGAGCTGCACACAGGCCGCTACGGCTTCTTCCACGAGGGCTGGTCTCCGCTCGAGCCCTTTGACGATTCCATGCCGCAAATCCTGTCCCAAAGGGGCATTCATACACATTTGGTATCTGATCATCATCATTATTGGCGCGATGGCGGGGCAAACTATCACCCGCGCTATTCTTCCTATGATCATATCCGCGGTCAGGAGGGCGACCCTTGGAAGTGCGACCCACGCGTGCCTTATGTGAACCATACCTCCACCGATAACCCGCCCCCCTTCTTTCAAACCATGCTGCGGCAGGATTGTGTGAACCGTGCCTACATGGCCACCGAAGAAACGCATTGCCAAACGCTGTGCTTTAATGCCGGGCTGGAGTTCTTAAACGCCAATCAGGGCAGCGACAACTGGTTCCTGCAGCTCGAATGTTTCGATCCGCACGAACCTCTCTATACCTTCGAGCAGTATAAAGCGCTCTATCCCAGCGCCTATGAAGGCCGTGCGGTAGACTGGCCGATGATGGGCGCGGCGAACCAGAGCCAGGAATACATTGCCTATGTGCAAAACCAGTATAAAGCGCTGGTCTCCATGATCGACCACAATGTGGGCAGGCTGCTCGACCATATGGATGCAAACAACCTGTGGGCGGATACGCTGCTGATTGTGAACACCGACCATGGCCTGCTGCTGGGCGAGCATGACTGGTGGAGCAAGGGCGTCATCCCGCTGTATAACGAAATTGCCAACATTCCCTTCTTCATTTGGGACCCGCGCGTGGGCAAAAAGAACGAGCACAGAAGCGCGCTGGCACAGAACATCGACGTGGCCGCCACGCTGCTGGACTACTTTGGCGCACCGCTGCCACCGGATATGGAGGGCCGTCCGCTGCGCTCCGTCCTCGAAGACGACACGCCCATCCACGACACCGTGCTCTATGGCTACTTTGGTGCTGCCGTCAACATCACAGATGGGCGCTATGTATACATGCGCGGCCCCGTGCAGCCCAATAATGCGCCGCTGAGCGAGTATACGCTCATCCCCGCCAGCATGGGCAGCCGCGCCGATGTGAAGCATCTGCAACATATCGAGCTGCATCCCCCCTTTCGCTTCACCAAAGGCTGCCCTACCCTGCGCATTGATAAATCGAAGGAGGACTCGCCCTTCAGCAACGCCTACCGCTTTGGCAGCAGGCTGTATGACCTCAAGAGCGACCCCGGCCAGAAGAGCCCCATCCAGGATGCGGATACGGAGCTTCGCCTGATTGGCGACATGCTGCAGCGCATGGGCGAAAACGATGCCCCGGCAGAGCAGTATGAACGTCTGGGGCTATGGGAGGGCATTACCGCCCAAGATCTGGCCAGCCAGCGCGCCGCTTTCCGTCAGAGCTTCGCCCCGCCCTTCCTCACCGAATACCCCTGGGAAGCTGCCGCAGTCAACCAGTGGAACACCCTGCGCGCTTTGCTTCGCGGGCAAGACCTTTCCCAGCCCTTCACCGCCTTTGTGAAGGCGCAAAACATTGTTGCCATCACGCCCGCAGTGCTGGCGCAGTTCGCTATGGCCACCTTGCCCAAGCAGCAGGCAGGCATGGCGCTGATGATGTTGAACCTCAGCGAACGACTTGATTAAGGAGGAATCATGCATGCTATCCAATGAACTCTTGAAAGCCAAACCCTTTTATCTCACTGATGAAGACATCGCCTGGGTGTATAAGACCCTGGGCGAAATGACGCCGGAAGAGAAGGTCGGCCAGCTTTTCTGCCTGGTTAACTTTGACAGCTCCGACGCCGCGCTGGACGCCATGTTTGGCGTGATGAAGCCCGGCGGCACGATGTTCCGCCCCTTCCCGATGGGTGAAGCGATTGACCTGTATAACCGCCTGCGCGCACGCAGCAGCGTGCCCATGCTGATCGCCGCCAACCTCGAAAAAGGCGGCAACGGCGCGGTGTTTGAGGGCACGTGCATCGGCCCCGAAATGCAAGTGGCCGCCACCAACGATGTGGAAACCGCGCGCCGCCTTGGCGAAGTGTGCGCCAAAGAAGGCCTGGCCGTGGGCATCAACTGGGCGTTTGCGCCGATCATTGACATCGACTATAACTTCCGCAACCCCATCACCAACATCCGCACCTTTGGCTCTGACCCAAAGCGCGTACGCGATATGGGCGTAGCCTACACCGTGGAAGCGCAAAAATACGGCCAGGCCGTATCCATCAAGCACTTCCCCGGCGACGGCTGTGACGAGCGCGACCAGCACCTGGTGACCAGCATCAACGACCTCAGCTGTGAAGATTGGGATGCCACCTACGGCGCGGCCTATCAGGCGTGCATCGATGCCGGTGCCAAGACGGTCATGATTGGCCACATCATGCAGCCCGCCTATTCCCGCAAGCTTCGCCCCGGCCTTGCCGATGAAGACATCATGCCCGCCACCCTCGCGCCGGAGCTGATGGGCGACCTTTTGCGCGGCAAGCTGGGCTTTAACGGCCTGATCGTCACCGATGCAACCACCATGGCGGGCTTCACCATCCCCATGGCACGCAAGCAAGCCGTGCCCTTCAGCATTGCCGCCGGCGCGGATATGTTCCTGTTCACCAAAAACCTCCAGGAAGACTATGACGCCATGAAGGCGGGCATCGACAGCGGCATCATCACCCCCGAGCGCCTGGAAGAAGCGCTGGTGCGCATCCTGGCGCTGAAGGCGTCGCTTGGCCTGCACAAGCAAAACGCCCCCCTCACCGTCGATGCCGCCAAGGAAGTCGTAAGCAATGCGCAGTTCAAAGCCTGGGCGCAGGAATGCTCAGATAAGGCTGTCACGCTGGTGAAGGAAGAAAAAGGCGTTCTGCCCCTATCCGCCGCGAAAACACCGCGCGTCCTTCTCTACCCCATTGAGGCCAGCGACGAAATGGCGTTCTTCCGCGGCCCCAACGTCACCGAGCCCTTCAAGGCCGCGCTGGAGCAAGAAGGCTTCACCGTATCGGTATTTGACAACGGCAACGGCACCTTTGAGGGCCTGCAGCGTCCTTTAGACGAAATGCTGGAGAAGTACGACCTCATCCTGTATATCTCCAACCTCGCCACCAAGAGCAACCAAACCACCGTGCGCATCGAATGGGCGCAGCCGATGGGCGTCAATGTGCCCTGCCTGATCTACCAGATCCCCACCCTCTTCATCTCTATGGCCAACCCCTACCACCTGCTCGACGTGCCGCGCATCCGCACCTTCATCAACTGCTATGAGGCCAGCAAAAACAACATTGAAGCGCTGATGGATAAGCTGATGGGGCGCAGTGCCTTCACTGCCGTCAGCCCCGTGGATGCCTTCTGCGGCAAGTGGGACACCCGCCTGTAAAGGAGAGTAAGATGAAAACATATACCGACGAACTGATACGCGCCATGCGGCTGGATCATTCGACCCTTGATGTGGACGGCGTCACCGCGCGCATCCGCCCCATGCCGGACGAAAACCGCCCCGGCTACCTCGACCCGCGTGAGCTGCGCATGATGGTTGATCAGCGCGCAGCTGGCACGGCTGGCTTCCAGGGCACGATGTCGCTGGAGGGGCTGCGCCAGATGATGGGCTTCCCCAATCGCAACCTCAACACCATCGAAATCCACACCCGCTATGAAGAGCTCACCCTTCATGACAACCTCGTGAAGCTCTGGGTATACTATCCGCGCAAGCCCGAGGGCAAGGCCGACCGCCCCTGCGTGCTCTACTTCCACGGCGGCGGCTGGATCGGCGGCAGCATCTTCACTGTCGAAAACCCCTGCAAACTATTGGTAGAGCTGGCCGACTGCGTGGTCATCAACGTGGATTATCCCCTCGCGCCGGAGCAGGCTTATCCCCACGGCTTTGATGCCTGCTTTGACACCGTCAAACATGTCTACGCCCATGCCGCCGATTACGGTATTGATCCAAACAAAATTGCCGTGGCAGGTGACAGCGCTGGCGGCAACCTCGCAGCCGCGTGCAGCCTGAAAGACCGGGACGAAAAGCTTGATATCATCAAGCTGCAAATGCTGATTTACCCCTCTGTTACCTTCGCTGAAAATACCCCCGGCTATACGTGGAGCATTGATGCCTACGATATCGCCGAGGATATGCGCCCCTTCCTCGCCCCCGCGCTTGGCGCTATGGCGGGCACCAGCGATGCCAACAACCCCATCAAATTTATGTACCTGCAGGGAAAAGACGATACCGACCCGTACGTCAGCCCCCTGATGGCGTCAGACTTTAGCGGCCTCCCCCGCGCAATGGTGGTCACGCCCGAGTTTGACGGCCTGCGCCTGCAGGGCGAGCGCTATGCCCGCGTGCTGCAGGATGCCGGTGTGCCCGTCTCGCTCTACCGCTATCAGGGCCAGATGCACGCCTTCCTCGACAAGCTGGGCGTCCTGCCCGCCGCCGAGGATCTGGTGATCGAAATGGCCGCGCTGGTAAAAGAAATGTGATGACGGGGAACGCCAGGAACGAGCGAACGCTGGGGCTACTCGCCCCAGACCCTCGGCAGGGGCATGATGCCCCTGCCCCCACACTTCTGTATGAATCAATAATACTTTCGTGAACTAAAAAAGGGCTTGAGCTGAGGAAACAGTGCATTTCCAAGGCTCAAGCCCTTTTTCATTTCTGCTCACTTGTCTTCATTCACAAAGTGCACACCGCATTCCCAGCACACAGTGCGGTTGCCCTTGTTCGTTCTGCCGCACTGAGGGCAGGCAATTGTTGCCGAATCAGGCTTCACATAAACCTGCTGGTCACGATAAGTCTTCGGGATGCTTTCCTGCGCTTTCACGTTGGGCATTTGCCCCCCGCTTCCCCGCCGCAACTGCTTCTCCATCTCTTCTACGCGGTTATTCAGCTGCGCCAAATGCGTATTGCCCTTTTGGAGCGCATCCACAATTTCTCCAATCGCAAAAATCAATCCGAAGGCAAGCGCCGCCACCAGCACCCCATAGAGAAATACAGCCCAGTTAAACGACTTTTCGAGATAATTCAATGACGTACCATACACACCGTAGACGTTGCCCAGCACAATAGCACCTATGAGGCCCAGCACCAGAATAACAATAGCGAGTGCCTTCAAAATTTTTCCCATCGATGATGTCCCCTCTATGATTTTTCTATACGCGTTCTGGTATTTTCCACTGCACATGCCATATCACTTCGCCGCTAAACCCACACGCCTGATACAGCCGCGCCGGTGCGCAGGGGTTGTCCGCTTTGCCGGATACTGTGGCAAAGTCTGCCCGGCCTTTCATCCGCCGCAGCAGCTCATTCACCAGCGCTTTGCCCACGCCCTGCCCCCGCGCGGAAGGCAACACCTGAACCCAGTCCAGGATGCCCTCCCCTATCCCTGCGTCCAGCTCCGCAATGCCCAGCGCCACAGGCTGTTCGTCGTCCAGAACATACACCCATAGCTCCGGGCAGTATACCGAAAGCTCCGTCCACGAAATCACATCGGCTTCTTCTACCGAAATATCGGTATAGCAGGCATTGATGAGCGCCGCTATGCGCGCGGCGTCCTGCCTGCCATCTGCCAGGGCGAATCGCATTCCCTCCGGCAGGCGCGGCTCATCCACCTGCAAAAGGCTGTGCATCAGCTTAAAATACCGTTCCTCTGCCCAGCCCGCATCCGGCACATACTCTTCCTCGCGCTGCACCCGCATATGCGATGGCAACACAAAGGAATTTGTTTTCCAATACGGCAAAGAGGACGCTCTGCAAGGGGCTTTCAGATATGCTTGCTGATCTATCATACGTTTACATACACCACTTCAAAATCCTCAAACAGCACAGGCATATCTTCGGTGAACTCATAGCCCATCTGCCGCGCCTCCATGCCGAAAAAGCGCCGGTGCCCCGCCTGCCAGGATTCTAAGCAGTCATCCTCGCCCTCGCGCTTGCAGATGTCAAAGGTCATTTCGTTAAAGGGCAGCACCATCGTGGACACCGTCCGGATCACACATTTCGGGTTCCCCGCAAAGTCGGTCACGATGCTGTAATCCCCCGGCTGCGGTGGCCTTTGCCCGAGCTTCCCAAACGATTGCAAACTACTGGCCGTTGCGCGCTTTTTGCCGCAAAGCACCAGCGCCAGCAGCTCGCTCGCCAAGTCTTCCGTCAAGCCAAAGAAGAAGCTTTCGAAATAGGTGGTGCCGCTATCTTTGCCTGTATCCTGCAAAAATTGTTGCCAGAACTGATCAACAGTCATATATGTTCCTTCCTATTCACAGCTTGTGGGCACGGTAAAACGCTCGAAGCTCGTCCTTCACATCCTCCGGCAGCTGTGCCTTTTTGATGCCGCGTATAGCGCCCTCAAACGACAGCAGCCGATGAATGCACGCGGACGGGTCAAACGCCTGGATTTTGAGCCACGCCACCTGCGCACCCGCTTCCTTGAGCTGCTCGTAGGTATGGATGCCCGCACGCTGCAATTGTTCTTCCACCACCGGCCCGATGTTGGGCAGATTGGATAGCTCACCCATAAAAATCACCCTTTCAAAGAATAATATACCATAACCAGCACCAAAAAACCAGATATGGAAAACTCATAAACTTTCTCGACAATGCCTCGATGAACCAAGTTCTGTGTGTATATAGAGGCAACCCGAGTAGGGTTGTCCATAAACTTCGATTGCATCTGCCTTGTATCGGCTGACGATTCGGTTCAAGCTGCTTGGGTACAGCCCAAGCAGCTTCCCGGCCTCATCGCTTCGCGTCCCTTGGATTGCCTTGTACTTCAGTGCCATCAATCTCTTGTATACGTGCGCAAGATGTTCCTTCTTTAGCTCTGTAGCGATCTCCCTTTGCTCCGCTTCTGTGAACTCTACTCGTTTTACGTTCATGCATCCCCCGGCTCCTATTATGCCACGGAGCACTATTATATGAAAGCTTTAATGTTTTAGTTAATATTAAGCATCATATAGCGGAATGAACAGGCGCATTGATAAAAGGACTGCCTGCAGGAAATGCAAGCAGTCCATATTCTACCCTACATGCGGGTGCAGAGGGATCTTTCCCCTGCCGCGGGTTTCAGGGGCGCGCAGCCATTGACGTCCTCTCCCTATTTATTGAGCGGCAACGTAGCGGTCGTAGGCATTCTGGTATACCTCCAGCAGCTTTTCCATGCCGCAGTTTTTGACCAGCTTAATGCAATAGTCGTTCCATTCCTGATCGGTGGGGCCGCCGTTTTTCAGCCAGAGGGCTTCCTGCTCGGACACCGCGCTTTCAAAGTCCGCCTTATAGCGGTCAATGACCTCCAGCTCCTTTTCGGTATACACACAGTCGATGGGATAGGTAATCAGGCTGTCCACATAGGGCTCTACCCAGCTGTAATACAGGTCGTTCAAGCGCACAATGGCACGGTCTTCCATATAGAACACATCATTGTAATACTTGCTGAGGATCAGCTTGGGGCCATACACTTCATTGTTGCCCTTCAGCTCGCCGGCGCTCTTGCCATAGGCTTCGCGGCTCTTAGCATCCGTGATGGATATCCACATGCCGTTTTCATCCTGATGGGTGAAATAGGTGCCGATGGGGCCGTACTGCAGCTGCATGACCACTTCGCCATCATACCACATGTCAAAGAAGCGCAGCAGATTTTCCGGGGATTCGCAGGCGCTGGTAATGTTCAGGTTGCCGGAATTGACAGTGCCGCCATCGCGCACGGTGACATTGTAGGTGCCGTCCGGGCCTTCAAGCACGGGCAGGAACACATAATCAGTCGACTTATCCCCCATGATCTCCTCTATATACCACCAGGTGGCCACGCCCACATACCCCTGAGAGCACTTGGCGATGAGCTGGTTGGTGTCCTGAGAGAACATTTCGATGTCCACCAGGCCCTCGGCATACCAGTCGTGGAAATAGGTCACAGCTTGGCGATAGTTATCGGTGGCGCTGACAAACTCCACCTTGCCATCGTCCCGCAGCACCAGATCGCTGATAACATCATTGGGCCAGTTGGTGAAGCCAAAGCCGGCATAGAAAATGTTCTGACCCCAGCACCACTGATCAAAGCCAGTGGACATAGGGATGGTGGTGCCCGGCGCGTTGCCGTAATAGGTGGCAGACATGTCGTTATCGGCAAAGGCCTTCAAACAGGCATATAGCTCATTAAGGGTGGTGGGCACAGAAAGGCCTAGCGCATCCAGCCATGCCTTGTTGATCATGGAAAATTGGGGAATGGTGTAGATGCTCATATCCTGGTCAATACCTACACCGGCGGTGCCCATCTGCTCGGCAGCGGGTAAGCCATAAATGCAGCCGTCCGACATGGTAATAGCGCTGCGGATGTCAGGGTGCTCCTCCAGAATTTGGGTCAGGTTGGGCATCACATCGGCATTGATGTAGGGAGTCAGATCGATAAACACCTCGTCTTCCCCGTAGGTGGCGATGTCATAGTTGTTGAACCCCACGCCCATAAAGGCATCGGGCAGCTGGCGGCCGGCAATGCGGATGTTCACCTGCTCGGACAAAGAATCGCTCATAGTATCCCATTCTATGGAAATACCCGCGTCTTCTTGCAGTTGGAGCAACACAGGGTTGCTGTCATACCCGGCAGACAGGGCGCTCATGCCGCCCATGATGTAGAAATCCGTCTGCCCTGCGGCCTGCGCCGGAGCAACAGCTAATGTAAACAGCATGCACAGGCAAAGAACGAGGCTGATGCGCTTTGCAAAGGACTGTTTCATGATGATACCTCTCTTTCTGGCGTTCATGTCATTCAGTACGTGGCTCAATTCCTTTCTCCCGGCAGTTACCACGCTGCCGAATGTTGTGATTTGATTTCGTGAAACGTTATATGCCATAAAACATCATTACAGTAGCACTATTTAAGGCACATGTCAATACCTTCTCCGATTTTTATATTTTCAACGAAGGAATGGCAGTATATTTGAAATATCATCACAAAAAGTACATTCTTTTGCTTGACAAATGAATGTGCAAGACTTATACTAAAATCATCGTTCGTGAAACGTTACACTGAACCACTTTACCACACCCTCATCACCTCACCGAATCAAGCTATGGGAAAGGAAGCGGAACACAACATGAAGAACCCTATGAAAGCCCTTCTGGTAGCAGCGCTGGTATTGCTGCTGGGCATTGGCTGCGTCTTTTCGGCAGTGGCCGAAACGGCGGATATCCCCAACGGAGACTTTGAAGAGCTCAGCACCGACGGCCGCTGGATCAGCTGGACCCGCAAAGATGCCGCCTTCAACGTGCGCGGCGTGGTCAGCGACGAAAAAATCTATGGCACACCCATGGAAAAAAGCGGCGAATACTATTTTTGCGGCATCAAGGGCGGCAATGCCGTCATGCGCGGCACACTGACCTCAGCTCCCTTTGTGCTGAGCGGCACCGGCGTCATCAGCTTCAAGATCGGCGCAGGTAAGAACACCGAAAAATGCTATGTGCAGTTCTTTGAAGAAGGAAACGACGTGGCGCTGGCCCGGGTGGCCAACACCGATTGCGACGGCCTTGGCATCACCGATCACCTGATCACCCGCACGGTGGATCTGTCGGCCTACATCGGCAAGACCCTGTACATTGTGGCGACAGACAACGATGACGGCGATGATTACGCCTATCTCAACCTGGACGCCTTCCACATCTGCCAGACCGAAGACGAAGTTGCCGCTGCGGCAGCCGATTATGCCCGGCAGATCGAGGAATATGCCTACAAGGGCTTTGAAGAAGACCCCGCCTCTACCTCCATTGTGAACGGCAGCTTTGAAACGGGCGATATGACAGGCTGGCTGCTGCTGGAGGGCAAGGCGCTGACCGTTGCCAACATCGTGCCCACCAGCCAGTATTACTGGACCGACCGCATTGTGTATGGCGATGGCGACTATTACCTGGATGGCAGCAACAACGGAGCCACCCCGGAAAGCGCGACCGGTGCTATTCGCTCCACCAAGTTCACCCTGGGCGGCGATGGCTATATCACCTTCATGATGGGCGCAGGCAACAAAAACTGCTATGTGGCCATTTGCGATGCCGAAACCGATGAAGAACTGATCCGGCAGGAAAACACATACTTCAGCGACCCCTCCCTGGCGCTCACGCTGCTGCGCTATTACGTGGATGCCAGCGAGCATTTGGGCAAGGTTCTATATATCAAGGTGGTGGATGCCAACGATACCTCCGCCTTCGCCTTTATGAATGTGGACGATTTCCGCGTCAGCCTCACCCGTGACGAAGTGGCCGCCTTGGCCGTGGAGCAGGTAGAAAAGATTCAAAATGAAACCTACTCTTCTGCCTCCTATGACGACCTGAGCGCCCTGCGCAACTATTACAGCAAATATCCCTACCCCGTGCCGCTGGAGGCCCTGACCATCACCGGGTATGTGGGCAATGTGGTGACAGACCTTGGCGTGATGGACCTGACAGCCTGCCTGAAGGATGCCAGGTCCACTTACGGCAGTTCCGAAATTAGCGGCTTTACTGTCACAAACGTGTGTTATAATGGGGTGGATTACACAGAAGGCTTTGAAGCCTTTGACCTGAACGAAGCCGGCTATGCCCAGGTAACCTATGCTGTGGAGCACGAAGGCAAATCGCTCGAAGCCTATTTCACCGTGGTGGCCATGGCTGATAACCGGAGCATTGCCAACGGCGGCTTTGAAGCAGGCAACCTGGCAGGCTGGACCGCCGTAAACGGTGACTTCGCCGTGGTGGTAGGCCAGATGTCCGGCGTGATTTCTGCTAACACCTACTGGGGCGAGAACCTGCCCTACAACCAGGCAGGCAACTATCATCTGGATGGCTGGAACACCGGCATTGAAGAAGGTGCCACCTGGACGCTGCGCTCCACCAACTTTGTGCTGTCCGGCGCGGGCTATATCTCAGTGCGCATGGGTGCCAATGCCGCCGCTGTGCGCGTGTATCTGGCAGACGGCACTCAGATCGGCTACTACAAGCAGACCCGCTTCAGCGATGTCAACTTCCCCTCCCTGGCGGCCGGCGGCTCCTGGGCAGACATGGGCACTTATGTGATCGATTTGACAAGCTACATCGGCCAGGAAATGTACATTGAGCTGTGCGACGAGCAGGTGGACGGCTGGGCACAGGCCTTCTTTGACGAGATCGTCACCTATTACGAAGCAGCCCCCGACTATGCCGCCCTGTATGACGAGGTGGGCGACGGCGCCACCGGCGAGCCCGTGCAGATCCCCTGGCAGTTGGCTGTTAACCTGAAATAAACTGCGGCGCCCGGGCCGGAAACCGCTTCCGGCCCGGACGCTTTACAATGAGGTGAGAAATGATGATGCAGCGCATTCGCTTTCTGCTGGCACTTTTGCTGCTGATGGGCGGCATAGCCCTGGGAGAAACAGCGGAATCAACTGAAAAGGATCTCCTGCTGTATCTGCCCTTTGACGAGGGCGAAGGCTTGACTGTTTATGACGCAGCCGGCAATCTGCCCGATGCCACGCTGAACTATGCCTTTGCCCACGCCATCAATATGAATGATCAGCAGCCACAATGGCGGCAGCAGGGCATCCGGGGCGGGTGTTTGCTGTTTGACGGCGCTTCCACATATCTTTCCTACAAAAAAAGCGCCGCCGCTGTAGGTGGCAAGCAGCTGAGCATCAGCGTATGGATCGCCCCCCGCACCTTTGAATGGGACGACCCGGGTGCCGCAGATAAAGGCACCGCCAGCCTGACGGGCATCATCAGCCAAAGCGACCAAGCCGCCAAGCAAGGCTTCATCCTGGGCTATCAGCGCTTTGGTCGTCTCAGCTTCCAGGTGGGCACCGGCGAAAAATGGCTGACCATCTGGACCAACGGCGACAATCTGAAAAAGTATGCCTGGAACCACGTGGTTGCCACCTTTGACAGCGCGGCAGGAGAAATGTGCCTGTATCTCAATGGGGAGCTGGTGGCCTCCCGCTCGGTTCCTGAGGGGTCTGAAATCAGTCCCGCCAAAAACAAGCAGCTGACCATCGGCCGCAATGATGCCGCGCAGCGGCTGGCGGCCGGCTTTATCAACATGTGCAGCGGCTATGTGGACGAGCTGAAGGTGTACACCCGCGCCCTGACCGAAAATGAAGTCATTCAGTTATATGACGAAGCTGAGATCCCGGCCATTGCCTTTGAGGACATCTGGCTGCAAAACCTGCTCACAAATGATGTGACCCGGCCCCAGTATCACGGAGGCCCCTATCAGTTCTGGATGAACGAGCCGCACGCGCCGATGTATTTTAACGGCATGTATCATCTGTTTTACCAGGCCAACATGACCGGCTCCTACTGGCGCAACATCTGCTGGGGACACCTGGTCTCCCCCGACATGGTGCATTGGACGCCCGTCCAGGAGGCCATCGTGCCCACCGAGTACTCTGTGGTGCCCGACGGCGTATGGTCGGGCTGTGCGGCTTATGACGTCAACGGCGTGCCGCTGCTGTTTTTCACGTCGGGTAATGATGCTTTTTTTAGCAGCAGCGATAGCCTGATCTCCAATCAGAATATCGGCGTGGCCTACCCGAAAGACTTGAGCGATCCGGAACTGATAGAATGGATCATTTCTGATGAGCTGGCAGTCATTCAAAAGGCCGGACAAGGGCGCAAAGGCGAGTTTCGCGATCCCTCCATCTGGTATGACAACGGCATCTGGTATATGCTGGTGTGTTCCGGTTCCACCGCCTCGGCAGGGGGCAGTGCGCTGATGTACACCACCGATACGCTGGAACTAAAACAGGATGGCAGCATTGCCCAAAATTGGGTATACCGCGGCCCCATCTATGAGATGGAGAAGCAATCCACCCTGTATGGCACCAGCTGGGAGCTGCCCATTCTGCTGCCGGTATCTAGCGCCGCAGGCAGCATCACCCGGTATATGTTTGTGTTTTCCCCTGCCCCCGCCAGCATTGCGGACAACAAAATCTATTATTTTCTGGGCAGCTTTGACAAAGATACCTGCCATTTTACCCCTGATGAAGCCTTTGGCGGCCTTCCTCGCATGCTGGATTACGGCTGCAATGTGTTCACCGGCCCCAGCGCCATGATCGACCCTGTCAGCGGCGATGTGGTGATGTTTTCCATCATGCAGGATCAGCGCGGCGCGGCGCAGCAAGGCGCTTCCGGCTGGGCCCACACAGCGGGGCTGGC
>JAVBRU010000098.1:0-9901 GCA_031547595.1 Eubacteriales bacterium | reverse complement strand
CCTCGTTCAGTTGTACAATCTTCTCGGACATGGCTTGACGCTCCTTTCGAATGTTGTGTTGCAATTCCATTCTACCAGAGTTTTCAGGCCATGTCTCTTTTTGACCTTTTTTCTTTTTGCGAAACTTATTGTACCTTATCGCGTGTTTCAAAAGTCCGGGGCGTGCAGATTCGCGAGGATAAACCGTCAGTTCAAGGCGGAAAACCGCTGGAACAGACCGCTATTTCAAGGTTTGACAACGCAGAAATGGCGCTTCTAGCCTCCGAAGATGCAGGGCTTTTGAAACAAGCCCTAAAACCAATAGGTCTTCATTTGGCCTAAAAACTCTTTCGCAATGGGTTAGCCGGAGCTTTCACCGATGATTGAATCAATGCCACAGAACGGACATATTGCCGTTCCCAAGGGATCTTCAACCCAGTTTTTTATCAGATCGGGATCGAAAATGGACAGGCAGTAAAAGCAACCGCATTTCTTGCCCTGCAACAGTTGTTCTCTGTGATTGGATGAGAACTTATAGGCTTTTCTGACATCAAGTTCGTCATTTGGCATCGCCGCTCACCTCTTTCCTCCATTTTTTTTTGGTTCAAACCTCCCACAGCCATCCGCCATTTTTTGTCGTTTTGTTGATTCAAGTATAGCATATTTGTTTAGGAATAAGCAAAGAATTCTTGATGATTTCATGCATTGTGCTTGACACCAGACGCAATAGTATAGCATTCTATCGCTAGACACATCTGCATGATGACACATATGGGCAACGCTAAGAGGGTCACCACAGTGTTTGGGGATTTGATGGGGAAAAACCACAGATACTCCGGCAGTCTGTGAAAAAGAATCTGAATGTTTGGTAAATATACAATGATGCTGTGATTCCATCTGTTATATGTGTTAGAATTTCAGTGTTTATAGTTAAGAGTTCGGGTGTTTTTTTCGATCTTTGCATAATTGGTATACCATAAACAAATTCCTTTTATATCACAATTACATATTGACAACGTTCTCTTTTGGGTATATATTATAGATGGATCCAAAAGAGAACGTTATCTTTATAGATATGGCATCCGCGAAAGAAGGGTTTGTGTGAAAAAAGTATCCTTCAAAGAGCCGGGAAGCGCTGCTGTGCTTGTGCATAAAGCGCCGGTATTAACGCGCCTCAACCGCAGCAAATACCTGTATTTGCTTTTGCTGCCCACCATCATATATCTGATTATCTTCAAGTATTGGCCGATGTATGGCGTGCAGATTGCGTTTCGGGATTTCAGCCCGGTTGACGGCATCTGGGGCAGCAAATGGGTGGGGCTGCAGCATTTTGCGCGGTTTTTCCGCAATTATGACAGCGAGCGCATCATCACCAACACCATCGTCATCAGCGTGACCAATCTGGTTTGCACTTTTCCGCTGTCCATCATCTTGGCGCTGATGATCAACCAGGTGGTGAGCCGGAGGTTTAAGCGCTTTGTACAAACCGTCAGCTACGCGCCATACTTTATTTCCGTGGTGGTGCTGGTGGGTATCATCTCGCTGTTCACACAGCCGAGCTCCGGCCTCATCAATCAGATCATCGTGGCGCTTGGCGGGAAATCTATAAATTTCCAGGCAGAGAAAAGCTGGTTTCTGCCCTTGTATATCATATCGGGCATCTGGCAGGGCACGGGCTGGGGCACCATTATCTATCTGGCGGGGCTGTCCTCGGTGGACCGTGAGCTGTACGAAGCGGCCGATATGGACGGCGCGTCCAAGCTGCGCAAGGTCTATCACATTGATCTGCCCACCATCCTGCCCACCATTTCGGTGCTGCTGATCTTTGCCGTGGGCGGCATCATGAACGTGGGCTTTGATAAAATCTTTTTGATGCAAAACAGCCTGAACACCAGCGTGTCGGAGGTGATTTCCACCTTTGTATACAAGCAGGGCATCATCCGCAGCGAATACAGCTACGCATCTGCGGTGGGCCTGTTTAACACGGTGATCAACTTTATCCTGCTGCTGATTGTCAACCGGGTATCGCGAAGGCTGACCGGCATGAGCATTCTGTGAGTGGAGGGCACGAACATGAGTAAGAACAAAAACCTCATCAAGCGCTCTTTCAGCGACAAGGTATTTGATACGATCAACATCGCGCTGCTCAGCGTGATGGCGCTGCTGGTGCTCTATCCGCTGTATTTCATCGTCATTGCCTCGTTCAGCGATCCGGACGCGCTGTTCCTGGGGGAGGTGTGGCTGCTGCCCAAGAATGTCACCTTTGAGGGCTACAAGCGGATCTTTGCCGATAGCATGCTGTGGCGCAGCTACCTGAACACCATTTTTTATACCGTGAGCAACGTTGTGCTCAACCTGGCCTTCACCATGACGGCGGGCTACGCGCTGTCGCGCAAAAACCTGTTTGGCAAAAAGCTGATCGTGCTGTTTATGGTGATCACCATGTACTTTGACGGCGGCATCATCCCCACCTATCTGGTCATCAATAATTTGAAGCTGATCAACACGATCTGGGTCATGATCGTTCCCATGGCGGTGGCGGTGGGCAATGTGGTGCTGGTACGCGCGTTCTTTACGACATCCTTGCCCGAGCCCATGCTGGAAGCGGCGGCCATTGACGGGGCCAATGATCTGAAAATCTTTTACCGGATCGCCCTGCCCATGGCCAAGCCCATCATCGCCGTCATTGCGATCTTTGTGGGTGTGGGCGTGTGGAACTCCTATTTTACGGGGCTGATGTTCCTGAGGAACCGCGATCTGTATCCCTTGCAGCTGGTGCTGCGCGGCATCCTGCTGCAATCGCAGGGCACCTCCTACAGCATGATGGCGGACATCACCTCCTGGGCGGACAAACAGCGGGTGTATGACCTGCTGAAGTATGGCATCATCATCGTTTCCACTTTGCCCATCATGGCCATCTATCCCTTCTTCCAGAAGTATTTCACAACAGGGGTTGTGCTGGGCGCGGTCAAGAGCTGATGTCTCCGTCGCCTGCTGGTTCATTCGGATTCTTTTGCTTCTGTTTGTCAGTGTAGAAAGGAGGGATCGCCCGTCCGTTCATCCCCGGTATCCTGGTTTGGGTTTCCACACGAATTTATATCAAGGAGGAGTACCATGAAGAAGTTTCTTGCAATCTTGCTCGTGTTGACCCTGTGCCTGCCCCTGACCGTCGTCTTTGCGGAAGGTGCTGCTGCCCCCCGAACCGACGACATCGAAGTGGAAAACGGCGTTTCCTTCCACACCCAATCGTTCCCCATCGTGGATGAACCCCTCACGCTGCGGGTGGTGGCCAATGTGGCTTCCCTGGCCAAAGCCTATCAGGATATGCCCATCATCCAGCAGATCGAGCGGGAAACCGGCATCCGCTTTGAGTGGGACCTCATCCCCTCCAGCGATTATGGCGATAAGCTGGCCATGATCCTGGGCACCAATGACCTGCCCGACCTGTTCTGGAACGCCAGCATGTCCGATGCCGACGTCATGAAGTATGGCAAGCTGGGCATGATCACCCCCATCCAGGACTACGTGGACGATTATATGCCCACCCTCAAGGACATCCTCTCCCGCCATCCCACCCTCAAGTCCATCAGCTACACCGCCGATGGCAACATGTACGCGCCGCCCAGCACCACCTCCCTGGGCTTCAATGACGAAGAAACCGGCCAGTATTTTGAGATCGGCGCGGTGTATCCGCTCTATGGCATCAACAAGACCTGGATCGACAACCTGGGCCTCAAATTCCCCGAAACCATTGACGAGCTGCACGATGTGCTGGTGGCATTCAAAGAGCAGGACGCCAACGGCAACGGCGACCCCAATGATGAGATTCCCTTCTCCTTTATGAACCTGTTCTGGACGGCCGATTTGGGCGGCCTGTTCAACGCCTTCCACCTGGGCGACAGCGTAGGCCACCGCTTTGTGAAGGACGGCCAGCTGATGTACACCTTCACCCAGCCGGAATACAAAGAAGCCGTTGCCTACTTCCGCACCTGGGTGGAGGAAGGCCTGTGCGATGAAGAAGCCTTCACCATGGATCTGAGCGCCTACATGGCCAAGGCCAAGCGCACTCCCGCCCCCGTCGGCATGTTCGCCTGGTGGGAAATCCCCGAAATGGCGGGAGATAACGCCGATCAGTATGTCATTTTGCCGCCCATGGCGGGCTTTGACGGCGAAACCACCTACACCCTCAACGAAATGCCCGTGGGCTGGCGCAACAGCATCCTGACCACCGCCGCCAACAAGTATCCCAAGATCACCGCCCGGCTGCTGGATTACCTGTGCCAGCCGGAAGTGTCCATCCAGTGCCAGTGGGGCTCCATCGGCGAGACCTGGGAAGTGGATGAGAACGGCAAGTTCACCCAGCTGCCGCCGCCCGCCGGCTCCTCCGTGGGCGAAATGAGAGAGCGCTCCGCCCCCATGGGCTGCACCATCATCCTGCCCGAGCACTACGGCACGTTCCTGGATATGGAGCCCCGTTCGCAGCAGCGCCTCCAGGATATCAAGGACATCTTCCACCCCTATTTCAAAAGCCGCGAAACCGTGTACAACCCACTGCCCTTTACGGCGGATGAGCTGCTCGTGCTGTCTGACCTCGAGCCCGGCATTTTCGCCTATGCCAACGAAAAACGCTCCGAATGGCTGTACAAGGGCGGCATCGAAGGCCAGTGGGATGAGTACATCAAGACCCTCAACAAGATGGGCCTGCAGGAGCTGCTGGCCGCCTACCAAAGTGCGTATGAGCGCAGCGTGAACCCGTAAAATCTGGTTAAATATGCGTGCCCCGGCTTTCATTCAAGCGATAGGGCCGGGGCACGCGCACTTTGAGGTAAGCGTATGAAACACTTATTCTTCACGCCGCAGGACGGCGTGGCGGCGGATTTCATCCCATATTATAAAAACGGCACGTTTCACCTATTTTATCTGCACGACTACCGCAATGCGGCGCAGCATGGCGAAGGGGTGCCGTGGTATTTGCTCAACACACAGGATTTTGTGCAGTTTGAGCAGCCCTTTGAAGTGCTGCCGCGCGGCGGCGCGATGGATCAGGATTTGTTCGTGTTTACCGGCAGTGTGATTGAGAAAGACGGGCTGTACCATATCTTTTATACCGGACACAACCCCCGGCTGGAGGAAGGCGGCTGTGTGCAGGGCGTGATGCATGCGGTGAGTAAAGATATGCGTACCTGGGAGAAGCTCCCCGAGGATACGTTCTTCTCCGATTTCACAATCTACGAAAAGCACGACTGGCGCGATCCCTTTGTGTTTTATAACGAAGAAGCGGGCGAATACTGGATGCTGCTGGCGGCCAGACGGCTGACGCAGGCATCGCGCCGCCGGGGCTGCACCGCCCTTTGCGCGTCCAAGGACCTGAAGCACTGGGACATCCGTGACGATTTTTTTGCGCCCAGCCTGTACTACACCCACGAATGCCCCGATGTGTTCAAAATGGGGGACTGGTGGTACCTGATTTTTTCAGAATTCTCCGACGACACCAAAACCCGCTACCGCATGGCAAAATCCCCAAAAGGCCCCTGGCTCAAGCCCGCGGTGGACAGCTTCGATGCCCGCTCCTACTATGCCGCCAAAAGTGCGGAGGGGAATGGCAAGCGCTATCTGTTTGGCTGGCTGTCTACCCGCAGTGGCCATACCGACCAGGGCGGCTGGGAATGGGGCGGCACGCTGGTGGTGCATGAGCTCAGGCAAAATGCCGACGGCACCCTGTATCCCTGCATCCCCGAAACCATCGATACCCGCCCCGGAAAGACCGCCTACGCATTGGCTGCACCCCACACCCTGCACGCGGCGGACAAAGGCTATGACGCGCTGCTGCTGAAGAATCTTCCTGATGTTTGCCGCATCGATGTCACCTTCAAAACCAAGGGCAATACCGGGGAGTTTGGCGTACTGCTGCACTCCGATGAAGCGCAGGACAACCAGTATATGGTGCGCGTGGATCAGGATGCGTCCCTCCTTCGCATGGATGCCTTCCCGCGCCACGGCGATGCCAGCCACATGGCGCTGCTCAGCCGTTCTGTGGAGCTGAACGGCAATGAGCATCACCTGACCCTGCTGATCGACGGCACGGCCTGCGTGGCGTACCTGGATGGCCAGGCGGCGCTGTCCGGACGGATGTATCAAACAGAAAATACCTGCTGGGGCGTGTATGCCCAGGAGGCGGAGGTTGACATCACGCATCTGAGCCTGACCGACTATGCGGAGGAATAACCCATGAAAGAAAAAAAGGGAAAGCGGCTGATACGGGGGGTGTGTTTGATGTTGGCATGTGCCATTGGTTGGGTTCCAACGGCCCTGGCGCAGGAGGATGATCTGCTGCTGCACTTGCCCTTTGACGAGGGCGCGGGCGCACTGGCGCAGGATGCCAGCGGGCACCTGCCCGATGAAACCATCCGCTATGTGTTCACAAACGCCAAGGCCAAAGCCAGCCGCGATCCCGAATGGCGCGCAAACGGCATCCTGGGCGGCGGCCTGCTCTTTGACGGCTACTCCACGTATCTGGAATACAAAAGCTTCAGTGCCCCGGCGAGCCAGCTGACCGTCAGCGCCTGGGTGGCTCCGCGCGCGTTTGAGTGGGGCGATGGGGCGCGGCTGTCCACCATCGCCGGGCAGTATGACGAAGACAGGCAGCAGGGCTTTGCCTTGGGCTTGTTCCGTCATGGCAGGTTTGCGCTCGATCTTGGCACCGATCACGGACGCCTGACCCTGTGGGACGGCGGGCATCCGGTGGCGCGCCAGCAGTGGTCGCACATTGCCGGGGTGTTTGACGGCGACGCGGGGTTCATGCGCCTGTACCTCAACGGCGAACTAATTGCCGAGCAGCTGATCGAAAAGGGCACCCGCATCATCCCCGCGCAAAAGCCCCTGCGCATCGGCAAAAACAACAAATGCACCCTGGTGGAGCAGGCATTTGACGCCAACATGTTTTCCGGCATCATGGATGATTTGCGCATCTATGGCAGGGCGCTGAGCGGCGAGGAGATCGGCGGCTATGTGACTTCCGCGCTGGCGACGCATGGCGGCGAAATACCCGCCTTGGCCTGGGATGACATCCGCCTGAACATGGCCATCGTGGCGGACGACCGCGACCGCCCTCAATACCACGCCATGCCGCCCCAGCACTGGCTGAGCGAGCCCAACGCGCCCTTCTACTACAACGGCAAGTATCATTTGTTCTATCAGCACAACCCCATCGGGCCTTACTGGCATCAGATTCACTGGGGGCACATGGTGAGCGACGACATGGTGCACTGGACGCACCTGCCGGAAGCCCTGTGGCCGGAGGATGATGGGCTGGCCCCGGACGCCATTTGGTCGGGCAATGCCTTCATCGGCCCGGACGGCGTGCCCACGCTGTTTTATACTGCGGGCAACGACAGCAAAACGCCCTTCCAGTGCGTGGCCGTCGCACGCCCCAAGGACTTGTCCGACCCCAACCTGACGGAGTGGGTGAAGGATCCTGTGCCCGCCGCCGAGCAGGACATGAGCCGGGGGATGGGCATGCTCAACGAGTTTCGCGATGCCTGCGTGTGGCTGGAGGACAACGGCATGTATTACATGGTGGTGTGCTCCGGCGTGGAAAAAAAGGGCGGCTGCGCGCTGATCTTTGAATCGCCCGACATGAAAAACTGGGAGTACCGCGGCCAGATGTACGAGGCCGATCCCGCCGTGTACCCGCATATGGGCCGCGTGTGGGAGCTGCCGCTCATCCTGCCCACGCATAATCCGCAAGGAGAGAAGAAGTACATCTTCATTGTGGACCCATTCACCATAGCGGAGGAAAAAGACCTTAAATACTGGATTGGGGATTTTGATACCGAAACCTGCCGTTTCACGCCCGATGATCCCGACCCCCAGTTGCTTGATCTCGGGAAAACCGGCATTTTAGGCCCCTGCGCGTTCACCGATCCGAAGACAGGCCGCAACATCATCTATACCATCGACCCCAGCAAGCGCACCCAGGTGGAAAACTTCTTCGCGGGCTGGACCAACAACATCAGCCTGCCCACCCATCTGAGCGTGGATGAAAACAACAAGCTGGTGATGGCGCCCATTGAAGAACTGCAATCGCTGCGTATGGAAAAGATCGCCGATATTCATGAAAAAACAGCAGAAGAGGCCAATGCGCTGCTGCAGGGCATCGGCGGCGATATGCTGGAAATTCGCCTGTCCCTTCAAAACATCAATGCCGTGGAATATGGCATCACCGTGCGCAAATCGCCCACCGGCCGCGAAAAGACCGAGCTGTATTACAGCGAGTCGGCGAAGGGCTTTTACATCAATCGTATGCGCTCGGGCATTGGCATGAGTGAACGCAGCATCGATGGGGGAGACTTGACCCTTCGCGGCGATACGCTGGAGCTGATCCTGTATCTGGACCGCAGCGTGGTGGAAGCCTTTGTGGACACGCAAAAAAAGCTGACGTCAAAGATCTATCCCACGCTGGCCGATTCGCTGGGAATTGAGATCTATGCCGACGACGATGTGCTGGTGCAATCTTTGGAAATATGGGCACTGGACGCGATGTCTGATGTTACACAGCCGGCATATTACCCGAACAATTGATAAAGCTCATAAAAACAGTTGCGGAGACCTGCCGAATGCGCGTGATGTGCAAGCATACCGGCAGGCTCTCGCCGTTTAAAACCATTGACGAAACATGACAAAATATGCTATGCTAAAATAGATTTTACCATAACATTTGGAAGTGATGTATTGTGCCTTCTAGCAAGGAAGTAGCCAAACTGGCAGGGGTATCAGTTTCTACTGTGTGCCGTGTTTATCAAAATGACAACCGTGTATCCCAAAAGAACAGGGAAAAAGTATTACAGGCGGCACGTAAACTGAGCTATTCCCCCAATTTTATTGCACGGAGCTTAAAAGAAAATCGTAGCAATACCATTGGCGTTGTGATGGCAGACTCGCATAATCCCTTCTATTTTACGATCATCGCCGAAATGGAACGCGAACTGAAGCGGAACGGCTATAAAATCATTGTGTTGTTCAGCGAAGAGAGCGCGGATATTGAGCGGCATAATTTATCGATTTTGCTGTCTTCCCAGGTGGACGGCGTGGTGTTTATGCCTGTTGATATCTCCAATGCCGAAATGATCGAGCAGATACAGGAACGCGGCGTGCCCATTCTGCAGGTGTTCCGTGCGCCGTATCATACGCTGGATTATTTGCTGGTAGATGATGAGCTGGGCACCTATCATGCCACCAACTATTTGCTTCAGCAAGGGCACCACCGCATTCTATTGATTACAGAGACGCCGAAGCTTCCTTCCTATCGCGAACGTGGTTTTCAGCGTGCCTTTCGCGAGAATGGGTTGCCGAACGATGCCGGCTTTGTGCTGGCTGCTCCTTTTCATGCGCAGTGGGAGAAAGAAATTACAAACGCCATTGATCTATACAAACCCACTGCAGTCATTGCGATTGCAAATAACATGGGTCAGCAAATATACCGTTATTGCATGCGCCACAACTTGAATATTCCTCAAGACATGAGTTTGCTGGTGTATGATGACTTACCTTGGATGTCTATGCTGGATGTTTCGGCAGTCTCCCATCCCATCGAGCATATCGGCAAGCTGGCGGGGGAAATCATGCTCCGCCGCATTACCAAACAAATAGAGCAAGATGTTCGCATTACAGAAAAAGTGCAAACTGCTATTGTTGAGCGTGGTTCTGTGGTTCCGTATGTAAATAGGTAAGCGATCTATCAACCATTTGTGGCATGCACAAACAACGTCATTGAGCGGCTCAATCGGGAAATCCGCCGGCGCACAAGGGTCGTAGGCACTTTTCCAGACGGTAACTCAGCGCTCATGCTGGTTTGCGCCAGATTACGCCACGTTGCAGGTACCCAATGGGGCAACAAGAAGTATATGAATATGAATCACCTGGC
>JAVBRU010000106.1:0-24795 GCA_031547595.1 Eubacteriales bacterium | reverse complement strand
CGTGGTGCTGCTCAGCGGCCTTGATGGAGAACAGCTGATATACTGCGACGGGCTTGCTGTCGGAGCCATTGATAAAAAGCACACTTATGTGACGCTTGCGCAAAAGACACAGGCGGGTACGCTGCATTTGCTGATCGAAAGCTATGCCGGGCACGGCGCACGGCTGGAAAATATCGGCCCCTGCCCGCCGGGACGGGAAGTGATTGCACCGGTGACAGCGCCGCAGTGCACTGTGCAGCGGAGCCTGCTGGCCATCTGGAACGAAGACGCGTATCAGCTGTGGCTGGATGTGGAAACACTGTACAGTCTCCTCAAAGTACTGCCGGAGAAAAGTCTTCGCGCGCAAAAGGTGGCGCGCGCCTTAGAAAATTTTACACACATTGCGGATTTTGAGCTGCCGCCGGATGCCATGCGGCGCAGCTTCCTTCGCGCCCGGGAGGCACTGCAGCCTGCACTCAAGTGCCATAATGGTTCCACTGCGCCGCTGATGAGCATCCTTGGCCAATCACATATTGACCTTGCCTGGCTGTGGCCGCTGGAAGAGACCTACCACAAAGTCGCCCGCACCTATGCCAATCAGCTATCGCTGATGGACGAATACCCGGAATATCAATTTTTGCTGTGCGAGCCAAAGCTGCTGGAGCTGTTGAAAACGCAGGATGCCGCCCTGTGGCAGCGCGTGCAGGAGGCAGTACAGCGCGGGCAAATCCTGCCCGAAGGCGCTTTTTATGTGGAATGCGACACGAATCTGCCTTCTGGCGAAAGCCTGACCCGGCAGCTCGTGCGAGGGAAAAGGTGGTATCAGCAGGAGCTTGGTATTAACCCGCTGGTGGCGTGGCAGCCGGACACCTTTGGTTTCACGGCTGCGCTGCCGCAAATCCTCCGGGGCTGTGGCGTGCCCTATTTTGCCACACAAAAACTGCTGCGGCAGGATCCGGAGTGCCAGCCCTTTCCGTATCAGGATTTCATCTGGGAGGGCATTGACGGCTCCGCTGTGCTGGCGTATTCTTTTTTCAAGAACAACGCGCCCATTGACCCGGAAAATCTGGCAGTGCGCTGGGAGCAAAACCGCACCCAGCAGACCGATATTGAGGGCATGCTGTATCCCTTTGGCTATGGCGACGGCGGCGGCGGCGCAACCCGCGATATGGTGGAGCTGGCGCGCAGACTTCCCGACCTGGAGGGCGTGCCGCGCACGCGCTATGAAGGCCTCCGCAGCTTTTTTGAGCGCTTGGAGGAAAGCAATACGATAAACCGATGGGTGGGAGAGCTTTATCTGGCCTGGCACCGCGGCACTTATACCGCGCAGCGGCGCACCAAGGCGCTGTGCCGCAAGGTGGAGCGTGCGTTGACGGATGCCGAGGCGTTATTGGCGTTCCATGCAAATGAAGGCGCAAAACAGGTGGTGGGTGCTGCGTGGGATACGCTGATGCTGTGCCAGTTCCATGATGTGCTGGGCGGCGTGAGCATCAAACGCGTGCATGAAGAGGCCGAGCGCGATTTGGAAAAGGCGCTTCAGGCCCTGGCGAAAGTGACAGAAATGCTCCGCCGAGAGCATTATGACATTCAGGAGGATAAGGACGCTTATACGCTCGTCAACCCCTTGCCCTGGCAGCGTGCCGCCTTTGTGCGGCTGCCAGATGGTACGGCTTCCTATGCCGTATTGCCGCCGCACGGCGCAGCAAACGCCACAACAGATCATGCGCCGCAGGATGCAAAGCTCACTTGCTTTGAAAATGGTTATCAGCTTGAAAACGAGTTCCTGCTATTGAAAGTGGATGCGCAGGGCCGCATTGTTGAACTGTTTGATAAAGAATCATGCTTGCCTATGCACCGCGCGGGCGGCATGTTGAACGACTGGCGGCTATACCAGGATATCAATCCGGATTATGATGCCTGGGAGCTGAGCCGCACCTATGAGAAAAACCGCATGGATACGCCCATCGCAACAACAGTGAGTGTGGATGTGGATACGCCGCAGCTTTGCGCGCTTCTCGTCTGCCGCCGCTTTGGCAAAACCACTGCCGAGCAGCGCATTATGCTGTATGCTGCTTCCCGGCGTGTGGACTTTGAAACGCGCATTGATTGGCAGGAGCGCCACACGCTGCTGAAGGTGCATTTCGAAAGCAATGTGCTGTGCGAAGACGCGCTGCACGAGATTCAGTTTGGCTATATCCGGCGTCCGGCGCACCGCTCGCACGCCTTCGCAGGCGACCGTTATGAGGTCTGCAATCACCGTTATACCGCGCTGTGCGAGGAAAATCGTGGATTTGCCGTGCTCAATGACGGCTGCTATGGCGTCAGCACCGGGCGCGGAGAGATCGCACTGACGCTGCTTCGCTCGCCCCTGGTGCCCGATGACACGGCCGACCGGGGCAAACACACGCTGACCTACGCATTATATCCCTTCGCAAGCAGCTTTGCGGACAGCGGCACGGTGCAGGCAGGATATGAATTGAACGCGCCGGTGGCCATATTGCCGGGGCGCTGCACCCCTACGGAAGAAATCTGGGTGGAAGGCGGCAACGTAATCCTGGAAACCATCAAGCCCGCAGACGATGGCAACGGCATCATCTTGCGCTTATACGAAAGCGTGCGCACTTCCACCGCTTGCGTTTTGCATGTGCCGTACGCAGCGAAATGTATTGAATGCAATATGGCGGAAGAAGAGCAGGACACGCTTGGTGCAGGCAGAGATTTTGCGCTGTCCCTGCGGTCATTTGAGATAAAAACGCTGCGCATTGTGGGGGCTGAAGTATGAAAATCGGCGTAGACCTTGGCGGTACGCAGCTTCGCGCTGGCCTGGTGGCGAAATCCGGAAAGATCATCTGCCTGAAGGTTCTGCCCACCCATGCCGCAGACGGCGCACAGGTGGTGACCGAGCGCCTGATAGCGGTGATTCAATCGCTTCCCGATTGGCAGCAGGCGAATTTTATCGGCGTGGGCGTGCCCTGTGCCACTTCCAAGGATGGCAATATGCTGCAGCTGGCCAGCAATTTGCCGGGCTTTGACGGATTTCCGTTGCGCGATAGGTTGGAGAAATCACTCGGTCGCAGCGTGCTATTAGAAAACGACGCAAACGCCGCGTGCCTTGGCGAGGCGCTGCTGGGGGCGGGGAGAGGCTATGAAAGTATGGCCTATATCACGCTGTCCACTGGCATTGGCGGGGGCATATATGAAAACGGCCGCCTGCTGCGCGGAACGCAGGGGGCAGCGTGCGAGTTTGGCAGTATCACGATGGATTCTTCGCGCCCGGCATTTGGCGGCCTGCCACGCGGCGCGGTGGAAAGCGAAATATCGGGCACAGCACTGGTGCGCCGGGCAGGCGCTTCGTACAATCATGCAGGAGAAGTGTTTGCAGATCCGCGCTGCGCTGCACTGACGGAGGATTTTGTGCACGGCATGGCGGTGCTGCTGAGCAATGTGGCCTGCATGTATGACCCTGCCTGCTTTGTGCTGGGCGGCGGCTGCATGAAAAGCCAGCGCTATTTCTGGGATGCGCTGTGCAAGGCGTATGTGGACTTTGCCCAGGAAACCTACCGCAATATTCCGCTGCTGCCCGCATTGCTGGAAGAGCCGGGGTTGGTAGGCGCGGCGCTGCTGCAATCGTCCGTCAAATGAGCGGAACCATCAGAAAAGTGCAGCTGTTTGTTGATGGGCAAATCCTTTGGCATCACATGTTCCACCAAAACGAAAATCTTGTCCTTCTTTTGCATCATGGTTTGCAGTAGCGAATAAGTGCGGTCCGCCGCATCCGTATCCATGCCGGCAGCCAGTTCGTCCACAATGACTACCGAAGCCTGATCAATGCGCATCAGAAGCTTCAGCACATACAGCTTTTTTCGCTGCCCCACGGATAGCGAAGCGCCGTTGCCTTCAATGCTGCGCCCGTCATCCGGCAGTTGCACGAATTGCACCAGCTCCCGGCATTTTTCTTCTGTTAGGGGCTGGCCGCTCATAATTTCTAGATAAGCTTTGAACGTCTCGTTCAGGCATTGCTCGTCCTGATTGATATAAAGAATTTGCTTGTTGAGGCTTTGCCGCGCATAATGGTTCAATGCCTTTTTATTTGCCGTGATTTTTCCTTCTGTGGGCAAATATAAGCCCGTCAGCAGCTTGATGAACGTGGATTTTCCGCTGCCGTTTGCTCCGCGCAGCAGCACGCAGTCGCCCTTGCACAGCTTACAATTCACCTGCCGCAGTGCCTGCACACCACCGGCGTATGTGAACCCGACGTTATCAAATTCGACGCTCTCAATCGGTTCGGCCTGCGCTTCGCCAAAGCTGTCCGGCAGGGTGCTCAGGCTCTCCACATGCTCAAAGCTGGGCAGGCTTCTCACAATCATTTGAAAGGTGGATTCGATTTTCTGCGCATGCTCCATCACGAGGCTTGAAATCGTGGTGAAGAACACCAGATTGACGATGGGGTTGCCTGCTTGCGGGATGGCCAGCAACGCGGACAGCGCAATGGAGAATAGCGTGTGATAGCTGTTCACTAAGCCTTGCCAGAAATAAATGGCTTTGTCTTCCTCCATGGCTGTGGTGATAAAGCCATCGATATTATCGGCAGTCCTGCGCTGATAGTAGGCCAGAATATCGTTGCTTTGGATCAATGGCAGCATGTTCACAAACTGGGTGCACCAAGCATCGAGGATTTTCAGCTTCTTATTGGTCTTTCCGGCGGTTTTGGCCAAGGCCTTACGGCTGAGCCACGAAAGACCCATGCCCAAGATGACAGCAGCCAGGATGATCAGCGTCACCTGCACGCCAAAGAACAGCGAAATCACAAGCGAAACCACCACCACCGCCACCGAGCTGAACACGCCGGGCAGGAATACGCCAACAACCCGAAACACATTCAGCACATCCGAGTATAAGATGTTGCGGATGGTGCCGCCGGGGATTTTTTCGATTTCGGAATAAGCGGTGCCCGCCATGCGTTTTTCCAGGCCCAGCGCCAGCGTTTCCATGTACTTGCCTGCAAACTTGTCCAGTGAGGTGTACCAAGACATGTTCATGAATGTTTTGACCACAAGGAACACCGCAAAAATGAGAATACCGATCACGAGAATGCCATATGGATTTTCTCCGCTCAGAAGTTCCAGAAACAGCCGTAGTCCCCATGGCATGAATGCATTCATCGCCGTCACGCAGGCGATAAAAAAGAACGCAACGCAAAATTGCCGTGGGTATGATGCCACGGCATGGCGGAAGTACCTCAGCACTTGTTTCAAAGCGTTCATTCCCTTTCTTGTTGCTTTACTGCATGGTATGTTCATGGATTGCTATGGCTGGGATCCACTTGATATAGCCATGCAAGATGCTTGGGAGGCGTTTTTGTGAGTTGTCATTTACCAACCAAACGACAGCGGTCTATGAGCCGCGCGGGAAAAAACTCATACAGCGAAACGCTGATAATTTTGGCAGGGATTATTTGAAAGTGTTCAGTCACTAAAGGCACGGCCCTAAATATATTTGTTGGTTCATCAATCAGTAAGGTAGCATGAGGTGCAAAAGGGTGACAGCCATGACCGCAATCAGGGAAAAAGCGATGTTGTATTTCTAATAACTCAAAATTGGAGTTGGGGGCTATAAAGAGAACTCTTTGCCCGAAAAGGCCCATATGACTGAGCAGGATGTCAAAAGAAGCGGTTTGCTGACAAATTTCATGGAGTTTTTCTGTCAAAGTATCTTCATCTTCTACGGAAGCATTGCCCAAGGTGAAGTGATAGGGAATATCTTTTGTCTGCTGGCCAGTAAAGCCTTGGATGTGCAACATTTGATAATAGTTTGACAGGATGTTTTGCGTTTCACTGTCGAATTCAGCCAGCAGGTAAAGTGCCCTATCGCTCAAAAGAAGCAGCTCCTTATCTTTCTAATCGTTAAAATGGATTATAACAAAACCCTACCGCAAAAACAAGAACCTGTCATGCGGCAGGGTTTTAGTGAGTTACTTCTTTTGCCCGTAGTAAGCATTTGGACCATGCTTGCGCAGGAAATGCTTGTCGGCAATATATTGCCGGATGTCCGGCTTGGGCTGGGTAGCGGGCAATAGCTCGGTATGAAAAGCCATCATAGCGACTTCTTCCAAAACAACTGCGTTATGCACGGCTTCCATGGCATCCTTGCCCCATGTGAAAGGACCATGAGAGTGCACCAACACCGCAGGGGTGGGCACCGGATTGATGCCCTTTTCCTCAAAATGCGCGGCAATCAGGCAGCCCGTCTCGAGTTCGTAAGCGCGCTCCACTTCTTCGGGGGTCAATACGCGCGTGCAGGGCACTTCGCCGTGGATGTAGTCGGCATGGGTGGTGCCATAGGGCGGGATGGAGCGGCCTGCCTGCGCCCAGATGGTCGCCCAGCGGGAGTGCGTGTGCACCACGCCACCAATGGACGTGAAACGGCGGTACAGCTCGGCATGGGTGGGGGTATCGGAAGAAGGGTTGAGCGCCCCATCCACTTTGTTTCCCTCAAGATCCATGACCACCATATCATCCGGCGTCAATTCGTCATAGGGGACGCCGGAAGGCTTGATCACAAACAATCCCTTTTGACGGTCGATGCCCGATACGTTGCCCCAGGTAAAGGTGACCAAGTTGTGCCTTGGCAGCAACATATTGGCATCATACACCTGCATTTTCAGTTCTTCTAGCATACAATCCTCTTTTCCTCTCGGAAAATAAATAGATATTTAGCAAACGTTAGCTTTTCTTATTGCCCATAAGTGGTGTCCAGAGGGCAATGCCCTCTGGTCGGGGGTGCGGGGGCTGAAAGCCCCTGCCGTCCGCGCCTCCCGTCACTTCAGCTTCCACGCCAGGTCGTTCCAGAACAGCTCTTTTTCTAAGCTTTCGATGGTGGTGTTCGCGCCAATATGCACAAACTCAATGCCCATCATATTGCACCAGTCTCGCATATGCTCGGCATCCAGCTGATAGCTGAGCACCGTATGGTGTGCTCCGCCGGCCAGAATCCACGCTTCGGCAGAGGTGGACAAAGAGGGGAGCGGCTTCCACATCACACGCGCGGTGGGCAGCTTGGGCATATCCTCAAAGGGTGTGCAAGCTTCGATGTCATTGCAGAGCACGCGGAAACGGTTGCCCATGTCCACCAGCGTGACAACAATCGCCTTGCCATTGCCGGTGTTAAAGCACAGGCGGGCGGGGGCCTCGCGGTCGCCAATGCCCAGGGGATGCACCTCAATCCACGGCTTATCGGCGGCGATATCGGGGTCAACCTCCAGCATATGCGCGCCAAGGATGCCCTGGTTGGCGGGGTCCATGTGGTAGGAGTAATCCTCCATGAACGCGGTGCCGCCGGGCAGGCCCTTGGCCATCAGCTTCATAATGCGCACCATGGCGGCAGTTTTCCAGTCGCCCTCGCCGCCAAAGCCAATGCCGTCCGCCATCATGTTTTGCGTGGCCAGGCCGGGCAGCTGCTTCATCTGCTGCAAATCCTGGAAGGTATCGGTGAAAGCGCCGAAGCCGCCATCAATCACAAACTTGCGAAGGGCAACTTCTTCTTTGGCCTGATAACGCACGGCGGCAATATCGTCAGTTTTCATGTCATAACGCTGCACATACTGCGCCATCTGCGCATCGATCTCGGCCTCGGTCACCTGATCCATCACGGCAATCAAATCCCCGATGCCATAGCCGTTCACAGACCAGCCCAGCTTGATTTCGGCCTCTACTTTGTCGCCCTCGGTGACGGCCACATCGCGCATATTATCGCCAAAGCGGCAGACCTTGAGGCGCTTGGACTCGAAAACACCAATGGCGGAGCGCATCCAGTGGTCAATGCGCGCTTGAATTTCGGCATCCTGCCAGTGCCCGGCAATCACCTTGCGCGGCATACGCATGCGCGCGCCGATGAAGCCATGCTCGCGGTCGCCATGTGCGCTCTGGTGCAGATTCATATAGTCCATGTCAATGCCGTTCCACGGGATATCGCGGAAGAACTGGGTGTTGAAATGCAGATACGGCTTTTGCAGTTTGCTGAGGCCGTGAATCCACATTTTGCTGGGGGAGAAGGTGTGCATCCAGGTGATGATGCCGGCGCAAGCGGGATCGGAGTTGGCAGCGATGATCACATCATCGATGGATTTGCTGTCGATCATTGCGCCCTTGAACACGATGTTGCCAACGGTTTTTTCGTTGAGTGCGTCCACGATGGTCTGGCTGTCTTTCGCTACCTGCGCGATCACTTCGTCGCCATAAAGGGTCTGGGTACCGGTGATAAACCAGAAGTTGTATTGTTTCATAATCGCAGGCTCCTTTTATACGTTCTTTTTCAGGGCTTTGAGGCGCTTCATCACGTTGTTCTCTCCGCGGCCAAAGTAATCATGCAAGGTTTTATATTCCTGGAATAGCTGCTCATAGATCGCGGCGCATTCTTCGTTCGGGGTATACAGCACGTTTTTCACTTTGCCCATGCTCCGTGCGGCGGTGAAGATATCGGCATAACCGCCGTTCTCCTGTCCGGCGGCAACGGAGGCAAAGATGGCGCTGCCAAGGGCGGGGCCCTGGGCGGTGCCTGCGATGTACACCGGCATGCGCAGCACATCGGCATAAATCTGCATCATCATGGCGTTTTTCTGGCTGATGCCGCCGGAGGCAAAGAACGCTTCCACCGGCACGCCGTTGGCCTTAAAGTTGTCTACAATCATGCGCGTGCCATAGGCGGTGGCTTCAATCAGCGCACGGTACATTTCCTCGCAGGTGGTTTGCAGCGTCATGCCCAGCATCATGCCCATGAGGTCTACGTCCACCAGCACAGAACGGTTGCCGTTCCACCAATCCAGCGCCAGCAGGCCGCTCTCGCCGGGGGCGAGCTTGGCAGCCAGCTCTGTCAGGTACTCATGGATGCTGATGCCCTGTTCCTTGGCCTTGGCGAAATAATTGGCGGGGCAGCAATGATCCACCAGCCAGGCAAAATGATCGCCCACGCAGCTCTGGCCAGCCTCATAGCCCGCAAAGCCGGGCAAAATTCCGTCTTCCACCACGCCGCACATGCCGGGCACCTGCTTTTCGGTGGTACCCATCACCATATGGCAAGTGGAGGTGCCCATAATGGCCAACATCTGCGCGGGCGTATCAATGCCAACGGCAGGCACGCACACATGCGCGTCCACATTTCCGATGGATACCGCGGTGCCCTCGCAAAGGCCCAGCTTCTCTGCCATGGCAGCAGTGAGGCCGCCCGCGCGCTGCCCCAGCGGCGTGACGGGGATGGACAGCTTATCTTCGATCACATTCTCCATGCGCGGGTCAAGCGCGGCAAAGAAATCTTTGCTGGGATATCCGGTGGTTTTGTTGTACAGGGCTTTATAGCCCGCGCAGCAGGAGTTGCGCGTGGGCACGCCGCACAGCTGCCATACGATCCAGTCGGCAGCTTCCACCCAGTGATCCATCGCTTCGTACACTTCGGGCGCCTCCTCGAGCACCTGCCAAAGCTTGGGGAAAGCCCACTCGGACGAGATTTTGCCGCCGTAGTTGTTCAGCCATTGCTCGCCGCGTGCGGAAGCGATTTCGTTGAGCTGATTGGCCTTGTCCTGCGCAGCGTGGTGCTTCCACAGCTTGACATAGGCGTGGGGATTGTCCTGATATTCGGGCAGGAAGCACAGCGGCGTACCGTCGTTTTTGACGGGCAGCACGGTGCAGGCGGTGAAGTCCGTGCCAATGCCAATCACATCTTGCTTGGCAACGCCGGATTTTTGCATCACTTCGGGGACGGTCTTCAGCAGCACATCCACATAATCCTGCGGATGCTGCAGCGCCCAGTCCACCCCGAGCTTCTTGCCGGAGGGCAGCGCTTTGTCCATCACGGCATGGGGATACTCGTACACCGCGGCAGCCATTTCGTGCCCGTCCTGTACGCGCACCAGCACCGCGCGGCCGGACAGTGTGCCATAGTCAACACCCAACGTATATTTATCCATGATTCAAATCTCCTTTCGGAATTTGGGTTACGCTTTCCTGAATTTGCAGCGTGGGCTGCAGGGCAATGGATTCCGCCTCCAATCCGTTCATCAGCTCGATCAGCTTGCTTGCAGCCTGAGTGCCCAGACTGTCAAAATCGATCTCAATGCTGCTGAGCGGCGGTGTGCTCATGCGCGCCACGCGGCTGTTGTCAAAGCCTACAACCGAAATATCCCCCGGCACCTCCAGGCCTTGGGTACGCAAGGTCTCGGTGAGCTGCGCCGCAGTCTCGTCGTTATAGCACACAACGGCAGTGCAGCCGGCGGGCAGGCGAACAGGCGGGGATGAGAAGATGTGATATTTGTTTTCGGTGGTAAACCAGATGACCTGCTGATCCTTCAGCGGCAGCCCGGCCTTGGTCATAGCCCTTGCATACCCGGCATAGCGCTGATGCCCCTGCATGTCGTCCATTTTGAACACCCCGGCGATGTTCTGATGCCCGCAGTCGATCAAATGCTGCGCTGCCAGGCGGCCGCCCTCCTGATCGTTCGCCACCACATGCACACAGGAGGCAAGCTCCGGATAATAGCCATTGATGAACACCAGCGGGATGCCACGCTCTATCAATTGGTTGTAGAGATCGATGTTGGGGTTGGGCAGAGCCGTCTTCGTGCCTTCCACAATCAGGCCGTCCACCGGCCTGTCGAGGTAGCTTTTGAGGATGGCGCGCTCCCGTTCCACACTGTTGTACGTAGCGGCGAGGTTCATGGTATAACCCCGGTCGCCCAGCGTGGTTTCGATGCCGCGCACGATGAGGGGAAAGATGTAGTCGGTAATATAGGTGGTGATGACCGCCACCGTCATGGTCTTTTGCCGCTCTACCGCGCGGCGCACATAGGTGCCGCTCCCGCGGCGGCTGACGACCAAGCCTTCCTTGCTGAGCAGCGCAATCGCCTGGCGCAGCGTCTGGCGGCTGATGTCAAACTGCTTGGACAGCTCATCCTCCGTACCCAGCACGTCGCCGTCGGAAAACTTGCCCGATATGATGTCGCTTCGTAAAGCTTCGGCTACCAACTGGTATTTAGGCGCATGCATAGCTAGCTCCTTCTCGTGTTTGTACCTTGAGCATTTTAGCATAAAACATACAAAATAACAACTACTTTCGCAAAAAATGTTTGATTTGTACGTACAACGTCTGGAAAATTTGGAGGCATTTTGAGAACTGAATTCTTGCATTGTATTTTTATTGTTTGTCTGCCGCAAAGTAGTTGACGGCGCGAGAAAACGGTGCTAAGATATGCAAAACGTTTGACGGGGAACCGTGGCTGCCACCAACGTCTTTTACAGAGAGCTTTCGGCTGGTGTGAGAAAGCAGAGGCGTGGCAGTGAATTCCTCCCCGGAGTTGCGGACTGATGCGCTGTGCGTTTAGGTTTCGCCGGGATTGACCGTTACATCAAGTAAGAGTGCTTGCTCTGAGCAGGGTTGTGTGGCATACTTTGTATTCCGCGCTTCAAAATGAGGTGGTACCGCGGTTTTCAACCGCCCTCTGATGTTTTCGGGGGGCGTTTTTTGTGTCAAATAGGCCAAAGGCCGTTTGAAATAAATCCAAGAAAAGAGGGAATCCCAATGAAAAAGACCTTGCGTATCCTGTCTGTCCTGATGATTGTATCCGTGCTCCTGTCTTCCTTTGCCTTTGCCGAGGGCACCGCGCAGGTGAAGATTGGGATCATCCAGCAGGTACAGCACGGCGCGCTTGACGCTTCGTATGAAGGCTTTGTGCAGGCCTTGGCAGACAACGGCTATGTGGATGGCCAGAACATCATCATCGATTATCAAAACGGCCAGGGAGACCAATCCAACCTCGCAGCCATTGCAGACCGGTTTGTGAGCAAGAAAGTGGATCTGGTGCTGGCCATCGCTACCTCAGCCGCGCTGGCTATGGCGGGCAAGACGACGGATATTCCGATCCTCGCCACCGCTGTGACGGATTTTGTGGAGGCGCGCCTGGTGTACAGCAACGAGCAGCCCGGCACCAACGTATCCGGCACCACCGATATGGCGTCCATTGCGGATCAGATTGCGCTGGTGCCCAAGGTTGCCCCCGATTGCAAGACGGTGGGCGTGCTGTACAACTCCGGCGAAGTGAACTCCGTGGTGCAGGCGCAAGAGGCCAAGTGCTGCATTGAGGCCATGGGCTACAAGTATGTGGAAAAGACCGTCACAAACAGCAACGAGGTGCAGCAAGCTACCGAATCCATCGCCCGCCAGTGTGATGTGATCTACATCCCCACCGACAACGTGTTCGCATCCTCCATGCCCATGGTGTACGGCGTGGCAGTGGAGAAAAAGCTGCCCGTCATCTGCGGCGAATCCAGCATGGTGAAAAGCGGCGGCCTGGTCACGGTGGGCATCAACTATTACAACCTCGGCTACCAGACCGGCCTGATGGCAGTGCGCCTTCTACAAGACAGCACACTCGATATCAGCACCCTACCGGTGGAGAGCCAGTCCGAATACGACTATTGTATCAACGCCACCTTTGCCGCCGAAATCGGCTATACCATCCCGGACGAATGGCAGCAATATGCTTTCGAAATGGAGTAATTCATCATGGCACAGATTCTGACAGGCGCAGTGGCGCTGGGGCTTTTATGGTCGATCATGACCATCGGCGTATACTGCACATATCGCATTTTAGACATTGCGGATTTGACGGCGGAGGGCAGCATCACGCTGGGCGCAGCCGTGTGCGCCGCAATGATCCATAACGGCGGCAACCCCTACCTGGCTACGGGGCTGGCCTTTGTCTGCGGTATGGGCGCAGGGCTGATCACGGGGCTTTTGCACACCAAGCTGCACATCCCCGCGCTGTTATCCGGCATTTTAACCATGATCGCCCTGTGGTCTGTCAACCTTCGCATCATGGGCGCGGCCAGCGTATCGATCCTGCGCATCGGCACCATCTTTACCCCTGTCCAGCAATGGGCAGGGAAGTACGAGGCATGGATCATTGTGGGCGGCCTCTTAGCGCTGGCGATCATCAGTATCCTCTACTGGTTCTTTGGTACGGAGCTTGGCAGTGCCATCCGTGCCACCGGCGGCAACCCCAACATGGTGCGCGCGCAGGGCATCAATACCGACCGGATGATTATCCTGGGGCTGATGCTGGGCAACGGGCTGATTGCGCTCTCCGGCGCACTGATTGCCCAGAGCCAGGCATTTGCGGATATTCAGATGGGAACGGGCGCGATTGTGATCGGCCTCGCATCGTTAATTGTGGGCGAGGTGGTCTTTGGAAAGCGAAACTTTTATGTCCGACTGCTGTCGCTGATATTTGGCGCGGTATTGTACCGCATCATTATCGCGCTGGTGATGGAGCTTGGTATGTCGCCCAACGACCTCAAGCTCTTCACAGCCGCGACAGTGGCGCTCACGCTGTCTACCGCACAGTGGAAAACGGGTCTTTTGAAAATCAAACGCACCCTGCAAAAGGGGGAAAACCTGCATGCTTGAGCTGACAAACATCAAAAAGGCCTTCAATGCGGGCACAATCAACGAGAAAGTGGCGCTAAACGGCGTATCACTCACCTTACAGGAGGGTGATTTTGCCACTGTGATTGGCGGCAATGGCGCGGGCAAATCCACGCTGCTCAACTGTGTGGCCGGGGTGTTTTTGCCGGATGAGGGCAGCATCCGCATCGATCAGGTGCCCGTCACGCGCCTGTGCGAGTTTAAGCGCGCGAAGTACCTGGGCCGCGTGTTCCAGGACCCCATGATGGGCACGGCGGCAGATATGACCATCGAAGAGAATTTGGCCCTGGCCAACCGCCGGGGCGAGCGCCGTTGCCTTCGCTGGGGCGTCAGCAAGGCAGAACGCGCGCAGTATCAGGCACTGCTCACCCAATTGGAGCTGGGGCTGGAAGCGCGCATGACAAGCAAGGTCGGCCTATTGTCCGGCGGCCAGCGCCAGGCGCTGACACTGCTGATGGCCACACTGAAAAAACCCAAACTGCTGTTACTGGATGAGCACACGGCGGCACTGGACCCCAAGACCGCCCAGCGCGTGCTGCATTTGAGCGACACCTTTATCAAAAGTGAAAACCTGACAGCGCTGATGGTGACCCACAATATCAAAAATGCCCTTGAATATGGCAACCGGCTGCTGATGATGCACGAGGGCAAGCTGCTCTTGGACGTGCGCGGCGAGGAAAAGCGCAGGCTGACCGTGCCGGATGTGCTGGCCCTGTTTGAGAGAAGCAGCGGAGAAGAGCTGAATAGCGACCGCGCGCTGCTGGCATAATGATATCCCCTGTCACACATGCGTACTCCTTCCCATATCATGGAACAAAAAGGGAGGGGTGCGTATATGGCAGGGGTATCTGTTTTTACGGTGCAAATCGAGAAGGACTGGGATTTTGAAGGGACGGTGCTGGTGCAGGCCAGTATCCACTATCCGCGTTTTACGTCCAGGCGTTTCCAGACGGCAGTGTGCCGCATGAACCGGTTCTATGAGGAAAGCGTACAGAGCCTCTTGACCTACATCCAGAAAACCCTGTATCCGCAGGCATTTTCGGAGTACCAAAGCAGCGAGGCAGGGGAGTTTCCCTTCCGCATGTATGAGGTGGTTCTGACCTTTGTGGCTACATACAACCAACAGTGCGTCGCCAGCCTGTACATGGATCAGTATGTGTTCACCGGCGGCGCGCACGGCAACACCCTGCGCACTTCTCAGACGTGGAGCTTGAAGAGCGGCGCACAGCTGTCCCTTCGCGCGCTGTTTCCCGGCAACCGCTGGTATGTGCGGGATATCAAGACCCATATCGACGCGCAGATTGCGCAGCGTTTGGAAGAGGACCCTGGAACCTATTTTGATGATTATCCTGAACTGGTGGAACAGACCTTCAACCAGGATAGCTATTTCCTGACGCCGGACGCGCTGGCGGTTTACTTCCAGCAATACGACATCGCGCCTTATTCCACGGGAATTCCGGTGTTTTATATCCCGTATGCTCAGGTGGGGGCGAAGGTGCCAACCTGTGTTTGACCGGGTATTGCCTTTGTGCTATAATGCTGCTCACACCAAAGAAAGTGATTGAGGGAAGGGCTTCCATGCGTACATTCATCCGCAAAGAACCGGTGTTGGTGGTGGCCGTTGTGCTGGCGCTGGCATCGGCATTTTTTGTGCCGCCGTCCAAAGAATACTTGTCCTATATCGATGTCAAAACGCTGGCCTGCCTGTTTTGCCTGATGGCGGCGGTGAAAGGGCTGGAATGTGAGGGTGTGCTGGAAAAGGCTTCGGGCTTTTTTGCAAAGCGGCTCAAAAACGCGCGGATGCTGGCAGTGTTTCTGGTCTTTGCGTGCTTCTTTGTGGCCATGCTGATGACCAACGATGTGGCGCTGATTGCGCTGGTGCCAGTTTCGCTATCCATGCTGGCGGCGTGCGGCCTTGCCGAGCATGGCTTGCTGCTGGTGGTGTTTGAGACCATTGCTGCCAACATTGGTTCCTCCCTGACGCCCATTGGCAACCCGCAAAATCTGTATTTGTTTCACCATTATGGGATGAATCTGTCGGAGTTCCTTGCAGCCATGCTGCCCATTGTGCTATGTGGCGGCGTGCTGCTGGCGCTTTGTTGCCTGCTGTTCCCTAAAACGCCCCTCAAAGTGCCCGCTACGCAGCACGACGCGCCTGTGCGGGGCCGCGTGGTCGGGATGTACGGCATTTTGTTTTTGCTGTCCGTAGCCACAGTATTTGGCTTGCTGCATTATGGGATAGCAGCCGCTGTCGTGGCGTTGGCTATTTTGCTGACGGACACGCACACCCTCAAAAAGGTGGACTATTTCCTGATGCTGACCTTCGCCGTGATCTTTATTTTTGTGGGAAACATCTCGCATATAGCCCCCATCCACGCCTTTTTATCTTGGGTGACGGAGAAAAATACGTTGCTCACCGCCATCCTGGCCAGCCAGTTCACCAGCAACGTGCCCGCGGCGATATTGCTATCGGGTTTTACAGATAACGCACGGGGCTTGCTGCTTGGCGTCAACATTGGCGGTATGGGCACACTGATTGCCTCCATGGCCAGTGTGATTTCCTATAAGCAATACACCAGCGCCCACCCAGGGCAAGCGCTGGCGTATTTGAAGAAGTTCACAAAGTGGAATGCTATTTTCCTGGCCGTATTGACAGCACTTGGCGTGCTATTGTCCTAATGCCTCCTGCAAAGCGCTTAGCAGTGCTTGCGCGGTGGTGATGGGTAAAATAATGGACACAGTATCGCCGGAATCATCGGGCGCATCTTCGCTGCCGGAGTCTACTTCGGTTACATAGGTCATATCAATCCAGCCATGATATCCGTCATATGCGGTTTCCCCATAAAGGATATTGTTTTGGGTTACTTCATTGGAAATACTCAGTGTCGTGCCGCCAGGAATGCGCAGCATATATTCGCCTGCCGGGGTTTTGCGCATGTTGACGCTGCTGGCGGTCACAATCACTGTCTTTTCTACCGACGGAACCGGCTCGCTGGCATAGTTGACATCCGACAGGAAGCCGTAATAGCTCCAATTTCCCAGCGTTGTATCCATTTTTGCAACCGGCGTTGTGGCATGGATGATTTTGAGCGGCGAAACCGAAACCACCAGCCCGATGTGGTACATATTGCCGATACCGTCGTTTTTGTATTTATCGGGCTCGTTGCCATCGGTGCGGTGCTTGAACACCGCCACGCCGGGCTGCAGCACGGATACATTGTTGATAATGCCCTTCACGCCGCAGTATTGACGGTAAATGGTGTTGCTGCCATGATAGATGCTGGCATTTTGTGCTTTATAGGCGCGTACAAAAGCACCGGAGCAATCGATGCCGTTTTTATCGTTGGTGCCGGGGGTTTTATAAGGCCAGCCGATGATCTCTTGAAAAGACTGGCATAACAAATCGACGTTTAACATATCTGCCTCCTTGGGCATATAACGCCCCTATTATCATACGCAAAATAGAAAAGAGCTGCCACTTTGCGTGACAGCTCTTCGTTTCAGGGGTTTCAATTACTTTTTAACAAGGAAGTGCAGGCTGACATAGCCGGCCTGGCCGTTGAACTCTACCTTGGCCCAGTCAATGCCCTTTTCGGTGACGGTCAGTTCGCTGCCCACGGGAATCTGGGACAGGATCTTGCCGCTGAGGCTGGGATAGGCGCGGAAGTTCACGTAGGAGCCGCCGTTGATGTTGATGGTCTTGGCGGTGTAGGGATCACAGGGCTTGGTGATGACGATGACGCTGGAAGCGCCCTTGAGGTACGCAGAAGCCATGTAGCCAGTCTGGCCACCCACCTGCACCTTGTGCCATTCGGTGCCCTTTTGCAGCACGGTCACAGCGGTGTTGATGGGGTAGGAGCCCAGGATCGAACCGCCGGCGCTGGGAGCGCTGCGCAGGTTCAGGCCGATGCCGGTGTTGGTGCGCACATACATGGTGCTGCCGGTGGTGCCAAAGTTGAGAAACTTGGTCATCATGTAGCCGGATTTGCCTTGCACGGAAACTTTGCACCAGGTGGCGTCTTTTTCGGTGACTTCGATCCAGGTGCCGGTGGGATACTGCGCCAGAATCTTCGCGTCCGTCGAGGCGGTTTCGCGCAGGTTCAGGCCGCCGCCCTGCACGGTGGCAAATTCATTGGCCAGCGCGAACAGAGGGGTGAGGCACAGCGCCATAATGAGCAGCGCTGCCAGGAGACGAGGGGCTTTTTTGGTTTTGTACATCCGGTATTCCTCCCTTGTAATTTCTACGGCTGATGCATTTGCCGTACACCCTAAATACGAACGTCCAAGGGGATTTGTTCCGGCAAAAACGGCTAAAAAGCTGCCAAAACATGGTGCTTTTCGCGGCATTTACCGCAATATTCCAGCCGCACACTGTGGTGGATTACTGCAAATCCGCGCAAAATCTGCCTTTTTTGAGAAGCGTATAAGAACCGTGTTACCGTAACTTTCCAGAGGTGGCAGGGGCGGATTCTTTTTGACTTTTCATGGTTTCCAGCGCGTTTTTGAGGAAGGCGGGGATGGGTACGCCAAGCAGTGCCAAATTCTCTGTAAGACTGATCCCTTCATTACATATATAGAACCAGGTGACAGCATTGCGAAGCATATTCTGCTGCCCGGAAAGCTGATCCAGCACCGCGGCCAGCAAAATCACCAGCAGCATCAGCGCTTTTTTGAGCAGCCCTTCAAAGCTTATGCGGGCAGATAGCCTGCCGTTGTTTGTCTTCAGGCTTTTCCCCAGCACGCCCAGCGTCAGCCCCGTCATGTAATCTGCCGCGATGCAGAAAACAAGCGCACCCAGCGCGTCATTCTGGTTGCGGACAAGCCCAATCCCCGCAGCCAGCAGGCGCAGCAGGATATCCCATGCATCGGCAACAAAATCCTTCATGCCCATCCCCCCTGCATGAGGATATGCGCGTTATGCTATAACATTAACCGATTCTTTAGAAATTTCTGCTTTCCATTTGATTGGTAATCTAGTATAATGTGCCTATCGACCAATTTCGTGAAGGAGATGGGGACGTGGAAGAAAAGCAAAAGCGCTTCACCCGCAAAGAGTGGGGCTGGATCATGTATGACTGGGCCAACTCGGTGTACGCAACCAACATCATGGCGGCAATTTTCCCAACCATTTTTGTCAGCATGGCAGGCGCGGGCGGCGATGCCAGCTGGAGCTTGGCCACCTCTGTCGCTACCTTTGTTGTGGCGCTGCTGGCGCCCATTCTGGGTGCGGCGGCAGACTTTAAAGGCATGAAGAAAAAGCTCTTCACGGGCTTTATGCTGCTGGGTGTTGTTGCAACGGCGCTGCTGGCTTTCACAGACAACTGGAAGCTGCTGATGGTGTTCTATATCTTCTCCCGCATCGGCTTCTCCGGCTCTTGCCTGTTCTACGATTCCTTCCTCACGGACGTGACCACCGACGACCGCATGGACAAGGTATCCTCCTGGGGCTATGCCATGGGCTATATCGGCGGCAGCACCATCCCGTTTGTGATTTCTATTGCCGTACTGATGGTGCTTGGGTACAGCAGCCCCGTGGCGCAGAAGTTCTCCATCCTCATCACCAGCGTGTGGTGGCTGGCGTTCTCCGTCCCGTTCTTTAAGAACGTGCAGCAGGAGCATTACATCGAGCGCACCGGCGAGCATTCCATCAAGCAAACGTTCCGCAATATCTGGCATACCGCAAAAGACATTATGAAGACCAAGGGCCTGTTCCTGTTTGTGGTTGCCTACTTCTTCTATATTGACGGCGTGGGCACCATCATCAGCATTTCTACCGCATATGGCACCATCCTGGGCCTTGGCGCAACGGGCATGATCATCGCCCTGATGGTCACACAGATTGTAGCTGTACCCTGTTCCATCTGGTTCAGCCGCCTATCCCAGAAGATCAGTGCGCGTAAGGCGCTCTCCGGTGCGATTCTGGTGTATATTGTGATTTGCATCGTGGGGTTCTATATGGGCTTCTCTTTGGAACCGCATCAGCAGAAATATGAAGACGCGCTGGATAGCGAGATTGCCTTCCTTCAGATCGCCGCCGAGGACGAGAAAGAAACCCGCGACGCCTACGCCAAATATATCACTGCATGGAAGGAAGGCAAAACGGCAGAGCTGGTTACTTCCTCAGCGGAGCTGGATGCCCAGATCCTTGCGTTTGTAGATCAGAACAAAGACGTGATCGATGCTTATCAACAGGCGATTTCCTTCTCTGCCACGCTGTTTTGGATGATGGCGGTGCTGGTGGGCACTGTGCAGGGCGGTATTCAGGCAGTTTCCCGCTCCTACTTTGGCAAGATTGTGCCCAAGGACCGCTCCAACGAATATTTTGGCTTCTTTGACATCTTTGGCAAGTTTGCCGCGGTGCTGGGGCCGGTGCTGTATGCGGCCATTGCCAGCTGGACGGGGCGTTCTTCTTACGGCGTCATATCGTTGATTATACTGTTCCTGATCGGCTTTGTGATCCTGCAAGTGGGTCATAAAGAACTGGACGCCATCGAAGGGCGTTGAATTGATTTTTCCTTTGAAGGGCTGCCGTCAAGTGGCAGCCCTTCCTATCGTGAGCGGAGTGTGAAGCAATGAAGCGCAGGGATGTGTGGGTGATTGGGGCGGCAATCTGTATTGTTTTGCTGGCCTTTTTGCTGGCGCAGCTTGCGCAAAAGGGTACCCCAAATGGTGAAATTCGCATTTATCAGCACAACACACTTAGGCAAACTGCTTCCTTATATAATGAGCAAACGATTGAAATCGCAGGAGAGAATGGCGCACTGAATATCATCCAAATTAAAGACGGCCATGTATGCATGCAGTTTTCCTCCTGCAAAAACCAGCTGTGCGTGGCGCAGGGGATGCTGGACGCAGGCAACTATGGCAAGCGTGCGATGGGGAACAGCATTATTTGCCTGCCCCATGGTGTGGTAGTGGAGCTGGTGTTGACAGAGCCAACAAACACGAATCTACCAGATGTATAGGGCGTACTAACTTCCATACAATATGTTGCGCTGATCTTGACAATAATATGGCTTCTGTGATAGGATACTTCAGAGCATCAAAGGACGAAAGGGACGTATATGCAGGCCAAAATAATTACCCGATGCGCCATGCTGACGGCGGTCATGCTGGTGCTTGGGTATATCGAAAGCATATTTGTCCTCGTGCCGGGCGTTCCCGGAATAAAACTTGGTTTATCCAACACGGTGCTGCTGTTTGCACTATATACAGTGGGAGCAAAGTGGACATGGCTGCTGATGCTGCTGAAAGTAATGCTCAGCGCGCTGCTGTTTGGCCAGGTGCAAAGCATGCTGTATGCCCTTGGCGGCGGTGTGCTGAGCGTGCTGATCATGATGTTCCTCTACCGTGCGCCGCATGTCAGTGTTGTCGGGGTCAGTATCGCGGGCGGAGTCCTGCATATTATCGGGCAATTGTTGGTGTCAAGGTTATTGTTGGGGAGCTTTGTGGCGTTTTCCTTTGCCCCCTGGCTGCTGCTGGCCGCTGTTGTCAGCGGCGCGCTGACCGGCGTTGCCGCGCTGAACACCCTCGGCGCGTTCCATAAAGGTGGTTTATTACCAAAGCAAAAGGAGAGTATGCCTACGAAGGCTCCAGCAGTCGTATGTCTTGGCTTTTTTGATGGGGTGCACAAAGGCCATGTGGCATTGATCCGGCGTGCCAGGAGCATTGCGGATCAAGCAGGATGGCGTGTGTGCGTCCATACGTTTGATCGTTTGCCCGCGCGCGCACTGGGAAAATCCAACGAGGAAGAGCTGACTTCTGCCGATCAAAAGCGTGCCTTGCTGCTGGAAGCTGGTGCGGATGAGGTGGTGGTCAGCCCCTTTGATGAAGAAATGCGCGGGATGAGCGGGGAGGATTTTTTCCGTAAGATTGTACTTGATCAGTTGCAGGCGCGCCATGTGGTGGTAGGCTATGATCACCGCTTTGGCCATCTAGGTGACACAGACGTTGATAAGCTGCGCACGCTATGTGAGAAGGCCGACATCGCTCTCACTGTGGTACAACCTGTGACCTTGCCTGACGGCACGCCCGTATCCAGCACAGCCATTCGCCGTGCTTTGGCTGGGGGCGATCAAAAAACCGCCTCGGATATGCTGGGGCGCAGTGTAGATCCAAACCCGAAACATGAAGGGGAGAATATCATATGAAGAAGAGACTTGCAGCCTGGCTGGTGCTCACCATTATCACCGTTGTAGCCGCGCTTTGCCTGGGCATGACAAACGAAGTGACCAAGGATGTTATTATTGAACAAGAGGCTATTGCCGCGGAAAATACGCGCAAGCAGCTTGTGCCCGAGGCGGAAGCCTTTGAAGAAATCAAGCTGCCGGAGGGCAGCAAGCTGGATTCCCTCTTTGCCGGACAAAAGGACGGCGAAGTGGTGGGCTATGTGGCGCGCATCACCGCCACGGGCTTTGGCGGCCCTGTGGAAGTGACGGTCGGGCAAAAAGCCGATGGCGAAATCCTGGGCATATCGGTGGGCGGCGCCTCCTTTGCGGAGACTGCGGGCCTTGGTGCCAAAGCCAAGGACAAGGCGTTTATGGATCAGTTTACGGGCAAGGCCGCGCCGCTGACGGTGATCAAGGCCGGCGGTGTGGCGGGGGATAGCACCATTGATGCCATCACCGCCGCCACCATCACCAGCAATGCCGTTACATCAGCGGTCAATACGGCCAGCAACGAGATCGCTTTTATGATGCTGCCTGCTGAAGAACAGATCAAGCCCACCGCGCAGAGCCTGTATTTCCCGGATGCGGACGAGTTTGCAGATGTCACGCTTCCCGCTGGCAGCGCGCTGGACTTTTGCGTAAAAGCTAACCAGGCCGGCGAAACACTGGGCTATGTGGCGCAGCTGACGACGGCGGAGGGTTTCAAAGCGCCCGTTGAAATCGCCGTGGCGATGGCGGCGGACGGCAAAATCCTGGGCATCACCATTGGCGGCGATTCCTTCAACGAAACGCCGGGCTATGGGCAAAAGATGCTGGAGCAAAGCTTTATCGATCAGTTTGGGGGCAAAGTTGCCCCGCTGCAAGTGATTTTGGAGGGTGAAGCGGCAAACGAAAGCACCATTGACGCCATCACCTCCGCCACTGGCAGCACCAAGAGTGTGGTGAATGTTGTCAATCAAATTTGCACGGAAGTCGAAAATATCAAGTGATTATTGCAAGCGTGAAAGGTGGGGTTTTGCTTGAAAAAGTACACATTCCCGGGCGGCATCCACCCGCTGCACGAGCTGAAGGGTGGCAAAAAGCCGACACGGGAAAAGCCCGTGCGAGATTTTGTGTCTGACACCGTGTGCATCCCCATGGACATGCACTTGGGCGCGCCCAGCACGCCCATCGTCAAAAAGGGCGAGCATGTGCTGATGGGCCAAGTCATTGGCGAAGCAGTGGGGCCGCGCGGCATTCCTGTGCACGCGTCCGTCAGCGGCGAGGTGATCGAAGTGGGCATGCGCCAGCAATTGCAGCGCGGCCCCAGCATGTGCGTCACCATCCAAAACAATTTTATGGACGATTGGGTGCCGCTTGTCGGCCTTGGCAATGTGGAGCATGCGGATGCCAAGAAAATTATCCCCGCCATCCAGGCTGCAGGCATTTGCGGCATGGGCGGCGCTTGTTTCCCCACCCACGCCAAACTGACCATCCCGCCGGACAAAACGATTGATACCATCATCCTCAACGGCGCGGAGTGTGAGACTTTTTTAACGGCCGACCACCGCCTGATGCTGGAAAGCCCGGTGCGCGTGGTGGACGGGCTTCGCGCTGTGATGCGCGCGCTGAATGTTGCGCGCGGCGTCATTGCCATTGAAGATAATAAGCCCGATGCCATCGACGCCGTCACCAAGGCTGCGTATGGACGCGATGGGGTAGAGGTGATAGCGCTTCGTGCCAAGTACCCGCAAGGCGGCGAAAAGCAGCTGATCAAAGCGGTCACCGGCCGCGAAGTGCCAAGCGGCGCATTGCCGATGGACGTGCATGTGGTGGTCATCAACGTGGGCACGGCTGCGGCCATTGCTGATGCGGTGATCGACGGCAGGCCGCTGGTCAGCCGTATTACGACCGTTACGGGCTGCGTGCGCAATCCCGATAACCTGCGTCTGCGTATTGGCACGATATTTCAGGATGCCATTGGCGCGTGCGGCGGCTACAGCGAGGAAGCAGGCAAGATTTTTGCCGGCGGCAGCATGACGGGCATTTGTGCGCCCACCGATACCGTGGCTATGACGAAGGCCACCAACGGCATCGTGGCGCTGAACGTAAAGGAGTCCAAATCCCGCGAGGAAACGGCTTGCATCCGTTGCGGCCGCTGCGTGACGGCCTGCCCTATGGGGCTGGACCCTTATAAACTTAAAAACTTTTGCGATGGGAACGACCTGAAAGCGGCCAAGGATCATCATTTGATGGACTGCATGCTGTGCGGCAGCTGCGCCTATGTGTGTCCGGCGCGCCGCTGGCTGGTGGCTTCTTTCCGCAACGCGCGTGAATTGATCGCGGCAAGGAGGATTTGACGCATGAATCTCAGATTATCCAGTGGGCCGCATATTCACGACCATGCCACCACCCGCAGCATCATGCTGGATGTGCTGCTGGCATTGACGCCCTGCGTGGCGGCAGGTGTTTACTTCTTTGGTGCAAGGGCGGCCTGGGTGCTGGCGGTATCAGTGCTCTGCGCCGTATTGGCAGAGCTCGTATGGCAAAAGCTCGCTAAAAAGCCACTGCGGGTGGACGACCTGTCCGCCGTTGTGACAGGGCTGATTCTGGGCCTCAACCTGCCTTCTTCCGTGCCGCTGTGGATCCCCGCGGTGGGCAGCATATTTGCTATCATTATTGTGAAGCAGCTCTTTGGCGGCATCGGTCACAACTTCCTGAACCCTGCGTTGACGGCGCGCGCGGTGCTGCTGGTATCCTGGCCCGCGCACATGGCGGTTGCGTATCTGCCCCAGCGCTTGCTTGGCGAAACCACCGCGCAGATGGCAGATGCCATGACCAGCGCCACGCCGCTGGCAGTGCCTGGCCGTTTCGGCACGCTGGATTTGCTGCTTGGCAACATCCCCGGTGCGATTGGCGAAACCTGTAAAATTGCCATTTTGCTGGGCCTTGCATACCTGCTGGTGATGCGCGTGATCCGCTGGCACATCCCGGTGGTGTTTGTAGCCTCTGTGGCGCTGATGACATGGGCACTGGGCGGCGATCCGCTGACCGCGGTGCTCTCCGGCGGCGTGCTCTTTGGAGCAGTGTTTATGGCCACGGATTATGTGACCAACCCCATGCTGGTGCAGGGCCGCATCCTGTTCGCCATTGGCGGCGGCGTGCTGGTGGTGCTGATCCGGCAGTTTGGCAACTATCC
>JAVBRU010000125.1:0-7339 GCA_031547595.1 Eubacteriales bacterium | reverse complement strand
CCTTTCGAATGTTGTGTTGCAATTCCATTCTACCAGAGTTTTCAGGCCATGTCTCTTTTTGACCTTTTTTCTTTTTGCGAAACTTATTGTACCTTATCGCTTTTCATGCAACGGTTCATGTATAGTTCATACAGCCATGATATTCTTTGTCCGGTATAAAACAGGGAGGGCGAAGAAATGTCGAAGCTGCAACTACAAAATATCCACAAAACCTACCGAAACGGCGAGACCGTCCTGGCGCTGAAGGGGATTAACCTTTGCTTTGACGCAAGCGGGCTGGTGTCCATTCTGGGGCCATCCGGATGCGGAAAAACGACGCTGCTCAACATCATTGGAGGCCTTGATCATTATGATGAGGGCGATCTTTTGGTGGATGGACAATCCACCAAAGGCTATCATGACGCGGATTGGGATGCCTTCCGCAGCCGCTCTATCGGCTTTGTGTTTCAAAACTACAATCTGATCCCGCACCTCACCGTTATGCAAAACGTAATGCTTGCAATGGCGTTTACCGATCTTGGCGCCGGCGAAAAAAAGCGCAGGGCGCAGGCTGCGCTGCGCAGTGTAGGGCTGATAGACGTGCAACGCAAAAAAACCAATCAGCTTTCCGGCGGGCAGGCGCAGCGGGTTTCTATCGCGAGGGCGCTGGTCAATCAGCCGGATATCATCCTGGCGGACGAGCCGACAGGCGCACTCGACAGCGAAACCGGGCTTGGCGTGATGGACATATTCAAGGAGATTTCCAAGACAAAGCTTGTGCTGATGGTGACGCACAATGCGGAGCTGGCGGCGGAGTACAGCACGCGAATGATCAGGCTGCTGGATGGCGAGGTGGTGTCTGATAGCGGGCCGGTTGCCGTGCACGAGCCTTCCAAACCGGAAAAACACGAACGTCAGGAGGTCAAAATGCCCATGCGGGCAGCGTTGTCGCTGTCGCTTCGCAACCTGATCACAAAAAAGAGCCGGACGTTCTTCACGGCGCTGGCGGGCGGCATTGGTATGATCGGCGTTGCGCTTGTGCTGGCGCTGTCGGGCGGGCTTTCGGCCTACATGGGCGGCATGCAAAGCGACGCACTGTCCGGCTATCCCATCTCCATCAGCACCGTGGAAGAAAACGTGCCCACGGGGACAAGGCCGGATTATGTCCGATATCCAAGCGCGGATACGCTCTACCGCGATGACGAAGGCGAGTATACCGCGCTCCATACAAACGTGTTGACGCAGGCGTACCTTGATTATATCGAAAGCATCGCGCAGAAACTGCCGGGCGCGGTGAACGCGATTGCCTATTCGCGCGGTGTGCGCTTGAACCTGATCAACCTCGTGCCGCAAAAGCAGGTTGTAGGCAATCAGCTGATGACGACGGGGGTGGAGGAGGAGGTTGGCGTAATGGGCATGGGCAGCACCTATTTGCAGGTGATGCCGAAAGAGACAGATTTTATCTTGGCGCAATATGATCTGATCGGCACAGGCAGCCGCCTGCCGGTGCAGGCAAATGAGATCGCACTGGTTGTGGATGAATATAACCAGATGGACGTGGATTTTTTCAATAAGTTGGGCATTCATAACGGCATCAATGAATACAAACTCACGGATTTTATGGGCAAAGCCATTGCGAAGGTGCTGCCCAACAATGTGTTCTATACCCCGAAGGACGGGCTGTACCTTGCGGCAGGGCCGCAGGATTATGACCGGCTGCTGGAAAGCACCCAAGGTGTATACCTCACCGTTGTTGGCATCCTTCGGCCAAAACCCAGCGCGGCAGGGAATTATTTTAATGAAGGGGTGGTCTGCACCCAGGCATTGATCACATCGGTTTTAGATCAGGCGGCAGCCTCTGATGTGGCGGCAGCGCAGGCCGCCGCGTCGTATGATATTCACACCGGTGAAGATTTTCTGGACGACGAGGCGCGGGCAAAGCAGCTGCGGCGGCTCGGTGCCGACACCTTGCCCACCGCGATTGACCTGTATACCACGGATTTTGCCGCCAATGACGCGGTGATGGATTATCTTGACGCCTGGAACACAGGCAAGGCCCTGGCAAAGCAAATACTGTATAACAACAACGCCACGATACTTACCAGCGTCACCGGCTCCCTGATTTCTACGGTCTATTATGCGCTGATACTGTTTGCCTGTATATCACTGGCGGTGTCCGGGCTGATGATTGCCATCATCACATATGTGTCTGTGGTGGAGCGCACAAAAGAAATTGGCATCCTGCGCTCGCTGGGTGCGCGCAAACAGGACATTACCCATGTGTTTGAGGCGGAATCTCTGATCATCGGCTGCTTGGCAGGGTTCATTGGCATTGCGGTTTCGTGCCTGCTGACCTTTCCCATCAACGCCGCCATTCTGAAAACGGCAGGAGTAGCCAGCATCGCGGGGCTTGACGCGCTGCAAATACTGCTGCTTTTGCTGGGCAGCATGGTGCTGACGTTGGCGGCGGGCTATATTCCGGCTAAGCTGGCCGCAAAAAAAGACCCTGTGGTGGCTTTGCGTACAGAATCGTGATATAATTGAGAGGACGGAGGTGCGCCATGTTCAGTATTTTGGTTGTGGATGATAACGACAATATCAGGAACCTGATGATCGAGCGGCTAGCGCGGGAAGGCTACCGCGCCTTTCCCGCTTCTGACGGCGAAGAAGCCCTGGAAGTGATGGAGCGCGTGCATGTTGATCTGATGATTGCCGATGTTATGATGCCGCGCATCGACGGCTATGAGCTGACGGCGCAGCTGCGCGGTGCGAATTATGATCTGCCCATATTGATGATTACCGCCAAAGAGCGCATGGAAGATAAAAAGCGCGGGTTTCATGCGGGCACGGACGATTATATGGTAAAGCCCATTGATTTTGACGAAATGATGCTGCGTGTGGCGGCGCTGCTGCGGCGTGCCAAAATCAACAGCGAGAAAAGGCTGACCATTGGCCAGGTGGTACTGATGTATGACACACTGACTGTGAATGCGGGGCAACGTGAAATACAGCTGCCGCAAAAGGAGTTTTTACTGCTGTTCAAGCTCTTGTCCTATCCCCGCAAAATATTCACCCGCCGGGATTTGATGGACGAAATCTGGGGGCTGGACTCCGAAAGCGACGATCGCACAGTGGATGTGCACATCAAGCGCCTGCGCGAAAAGTTTGAGGATGTCCCGGAATTTAAGATTATCACCATTCGGGGGCTGGGCTATAAGGCCGAAAGGTGCGTCTAATGAGCAGAAAGAGATTCGTCTTCAAGTCTTTATACGCCAAACTCGCCACCGTTTTCCTCGGCCTTTGGTGGGGGCTCAATTTGATGATACTGGGCGTTATGCTGGCAGTTATCACGCCGGAGCGGCTGCAGAGGCTCTACCCGGTGGTCAAGGAAATCGGCGGAGAGTTTTATAACTTCAAGCTTTATACGCTGCTCGCTATCGCGGCGAGTGTGCTGATAGGCTCGGCTGTTATTCTGATGATTGTGCGCGGCATTGTAAAGCCGGTTGCGATGCTTTCGAACGCTGCGCGTAAGGTGGCAGCCGGCGATTTTGACGTGGCTGTGAACGCGGCCGGTGCGGATGAACTGAGCCTTCTGACGCAGGATTTTAACCGGATGACGGCGGCACTCAAAAGCATGGATGCGATGCGCGGCCAATTTGTGTCCAGCGTGTCCCACGAGTTTCGAACGCCCATTACATCAATCAAAGGGTATGCAGAGCTTCTGCGAGAGGATGCCGCGCATATACAGGCACTGTCTGACGAAAAGAAATTGCAGTATTGCAATGTCATTACCGAAGAAAGCACCCGGCTGATGGCGCTTTCCGGCGATTTACTGCGTTTATCGGATATTGACAGCAAAGCCATACGGAGGATTACCGCCTTTTCGCTGGACGAGCAGATCCGTAAAGTGGTTTTGCTGCTCGAGCCGCAGTGGTCGAAAAAGAATATTGCTTTTGATCTGGAGCTTGAGGATATAAAGTACAGTGGCGACAGGGATTTGATGGAGCAGTTATGGATCAATCTGATCCAAAACGCTATCAAATTTTCATATGATGACGGCGTGGTTGCTGTTCGCCTGCAAAAACTGCAGAGCGGGGTTTGCGCGCAAATTGCGGATCAGGGCATCGGTATTGCCCCGGCTGATCTGGCACATATTTTTGATTCGTTCTATATGGCCAAGGCATCACGCGAAAATGGCGGCAATGGGCTGGGCCTCGCCATTGTGAAAAGGATTATCGAAATAAGCGGCGGACGGATTGATGTGAAAAGCGAGCTGGGCATGGGAACTGTGTTTGAGATGGAATTGCCTTCAGTATGAACTGCAAAAACATAAGCTTGTGCATAGCATTTATGGAAGCTTTGTGGTATACTGTTATCATTCTTGTAGAATGAATGAATAGTAAAATAAGAAAGAGGTAAGCACCATGCCTGAACAGGATGGCCAGAAGTGACAAGCTTGTATTCTGTCGTTGGTGGCATTGCTCATCAGCCTTTTGTCAACGTTGTGCAGCATATTGGTGCTCCACAGAATCAGCACCAATGCATATGGCTGGTGGGTTTTTTCGAGTATAGTGGCAATCATCTTTCCGATAATCGCCAAAAACTATCGTTTGAAAGGCGAGTACGATGGAAGAGGGCTTGAGATTGCGGCGCTAGTGATCGGCGGCCTTAGTTTTTGCATGGCAATGCTTGCAGCCACTGAATTTCCGGATGTCATTTTCTACGGGATCGTGGGAATCTGCTGCCTGATTTATGCCAAAGCATTTCCTGTAAAATAAATAGAACGCTTTGAATTGTTGCCAGACGGAAAGAATGGCGATACTCATGGCACAACAAACACAAAGTGGAGGGCGAATCATGAAATTTCGTTTGTTCGTACTTGCGGTCATGGTAGCGCTGCTGTTGGCCATGACAACCGCAACCCTCGCCCAGGAGAACACGCTGGAATTCATGGAGCAAGCGATTTTGGCTGAAACCTGGTGGGAGCTTGGCTCGTTGGGTGAAGATTATGGCGTCTTTACCAAGGGCTGCGAATGCTATGGCGAAATATGGGGCAGCCTGTCCGTCGGAGGGGTTGCCGCTGCAAACGCCACAATGTTCGTGGATGAAATCCTTGGCAATGCAGGCGTGCTCACTTTTGATCCTGCAGCCTATGACGCAGTGAAATCAGCCCTGGTAGAGCGCTACGGTGATCCGCAAGCAGGCCCCGAGCCCACCTGGACCTTTGCACAGGCAGAGATTCGCTTGGCGTATTCTGATACCGGCAAGCTTGTATTGACCTATGCAAAGCCCGATTTCCCGGCGCTTTCCCTGCCTACCTTCCCACCCCCGGCTGTGGCCGCACCCGCCCGCGACCCGCAGGCGGCGATTGCCGAGGAGAACACCTTTGCCTTCCTCGAGCAGGCTTCAGCGGCAGAATCGTGGGCGGCAATGCTGGAGCTGATGCGGCAATACGGTTTGCGTGGCTATGAAACCGGCTGCTATGCGGATATCATGGGCGATTTGTCTATTGGCGGGGAACCGGCTGAGGTCGTGATGATTGTGTGCGGCGATCACGAAGATACGACGGTGTATGAGACCAAGGGGTATAGTTACGATGTCTGGTTTGAACCGGAGGCCTACGATGTTGTCAAGGAAGCGCTGATAGCGCGGTATGGCGAACCTCAAGTAATCGAAGAGGCTGACATGAGACTCATCTGGTGGTTTCGTCAGACAAAGGTGTGTCTGTGGCGCATAGATACTCGCAACGTTGTGGTGTTCTACTATTTACAACCCACCGCAGATGAAACGAAGCCCGCCTTTCCCGCCGCGCAAGCTGCTTGCACCACCCCCGTCCCTGCAAAGGAGGGCACTTCGTCCGATGCAGGGGATTTCATTCTGTTCATGGAGCAAGCTTCGCAGGCTTATTCGCGCGAAGCACTGGGGCGCATAGGGGCGCAATACGGCTTGGCGGTGGCAGAAAACAAGCACGGGGCTAGGTTGAACGGCAGTTTGGCTGTTGATGGGCATGCTGTCCTTCGCGTTGATGCCTGCAGCCCTCGAGGCCTGCCAGGCTTTGAATGCTATGCGTATTTCGGGCCGGACGCATTTGACGCGGTGAAAGCGGCGTTGACGAGCCGCTACGGAGAGCCTGTGCGTGTATGGGGTGCCAAGGGCTGCTTTGCGTGGCGCTTTGCAGAAATTGATGTTTTGCTGGGGCATGCGGAAAATTTGACAGAAGTTTACTATAATATGCGGTTTTCTTATAATGGTTTTTATTCATATTTTCCGCCTTTCCGCGCTGCCGTTGCGCTTAACCCCGCCCGCATGCCACAAAATGCGATGCAGGCAGAGAAGGACATCCTTGAGTTTATGGAGCGGGTGCTGCAGGTAGAATCCTGGGAAGCACTCGAAGCGTTGGGGCAAGGATATGGGATCACCGCGACGAGAGAACGCGATTACCTGTACAATTTAAGTGGCGAGCTTTCAATTGCCGGTTTTTGGGCCACGGAGTGCGATGCTTCGCATTGGGAGGGGAGTGGGTTTAGCTGCGGTTTCACATTTGAATCGGACGCCTATGATGCGGTATTGGAAGCTTTGGTCAATCGCTACGGAGATCCGAAAATTGTTTGGGGGCGTTCCCCTTCGCTTGTTTGGAACTTCAGGGGGGCGCGCGTTTCCCTTTATCGATCTTTCTTTGATGGCAGGGTAGACCTGTATTACGGCTGCGACGAATCCATGGATGCATCGCTGCCCACTTTCCCGTCCGCCCAGCCCGTCGGTGTCACGGGCCAGTAGCGCTTCAAAAACCTGGGAAAAGCGAGGCTGTTCCCTCGCTTTCTTTCCCTGCGCGTACACGCCATTTGCTGGCTGCCCATAAACCTTCATTCATCCATTGGCTATTTAGACATTTGCCTGCCCCAAAATGAAAGAAAAATTGCATTGAATAGTTGACAAACTCTGTGCAATTGGGTAGAATAAGCATTGATGGCCACATGCGGGTGTAGCTCAATGGTAGAGCTCTAGCTTCCCAAGCTAGCCACGTGGGTTCGATTCCCATCACCCGCTCCACTTCGCACGGGCTTTGGTGCCTTTGCGCAGACCACCGGCTCGCATGCCGGCTTTCACTTGGTTCGCCCGGCGTAAGCCCGGCATCACTACGCTCATGTAATTAGGAGGAGATTCCAATGGCCAAGGAAAAATTTGCACGCAATAAACCGCACGTCAACATCGGCACAATCGGCCACGTTGACCACGGCAAGACGACGCTAACCGCTGCGATCACGATGGTGCTTGCCAAACAGGGCGGCGGCCACGCGATGCGTTATGACGAAATCGACAAGGCGCCGGAAGAGAAAGCGCGCGGCATAACGATCAACAC
>JAVBRU010000061.1:0-49705 GCA_031547595.1 Eubacteriales bacterium | reverse complement strand
TACGCTCGTGCGCACCAATTCTTTCAGTTCCCCCTTGATTACTTCCTCGTTCAGTTGTACAATCTTCTCGGACATGGCTTGACGCTCCTTTCGAATGTTGTGTTGCAATTCCATTCTACCAGAGTTTTCAGGCCATGTCTCTTTTTGACCTTTTTTCTTTTTGCGAAACTTATTGTACCTTATCAATGCTGACGGGCGACAACATCATCACCGCAACCGCCATCGCAAACGAGCTGCATTTGCTGGACGATAATCACGTCGCCGTGGAGGCGCGTGAACTGGAACACCTGTCCGATACCGAACTGAGCGCAAGGTTGCACGAAATTTGCGTCATCGCCCGCAGCACACCCACCATCAAAATGCGCGTAGTGAAACTGCTCCGCTCAGCGGGCAATGTGGTAGCTGTCACTGGCGACGGCATCAACGACGCGCCGGCACTAAAAAATGCGGACGTGGGCATCGCCATGGGCATTTCCGGCACCGAGGTCAGCAAGGAAGCCAGCGACATCGTGCTGCTGAACGATTCGTTCTCCACCATCGTGTACGCCATCGAGTGGGGACGCGGCATATTCGAAAACTTTAAGCACTTCATTTCATTCCAGCTCACTGTGAACGTCGCCAGCGTGGTCGTGGTGCTTACGTCGATCCTGCTAGGACTGAAAGCACCGTTCACCGCGCTGCAATTGCTGTGGATCAACATAATCATGGATGGCCCGCCCGCGCTGACGCTGGGGCTTGAGCCAGTGCATGATGATCTTATGAAGTCCGCGCCCGTTGGTCGAGACGAGAATATTTTGTCCAAGCCCATGATGATTCGCATTGGCATCACCGGGCTGTATATGTCTGCTGTGTTTTTGCTCCAATATACAATGAACTTTTTAGGCGCGACGGATGAGCAATTGCCAACGGTGCTCTTTGCGCTGTTCTCGCTTTTTCAGCTATTCAACGCTTTCAACTGCCGCGAGCTAAATGGCGAGAGCATATTCAAGAACCTGCTCAGCAACAAGCTGATGCTCCTCGTAATCGGGGTTACGTTCGTGCTGCAGGTATTGATTATACAGTTCGCGGGCGCGTTCTTTGGAACGATCGCGCTGCCTATGGCGATGTGGCTCAAGCTATTGGGTCTGTCTGCAAGCGTGATTGTATTGTCGGAGCTGATTAAGTTGATCAGGAGGATGTTGTGTCAAAAGTAATCCGTGTAACGAGCACTTTTTCTACGGAGGCTCAGGTCGTGTGGGAAAAGCTCCAGAATTTTGAAACACTTCAGCACATCGCGCGTCCAATGATGACTTTTTCGTCGGCTGGACATGTCAATGAAATTTCTTGGGTGGAAGGTGTCGATTACAGATTCAAATTGCGCATGTTTTGCCTGATTCCATTTGGTGGCACGCACGCGATTCATGTGGAACGGATGGATGCGGCGCTAGGGATCATACAAACGCAGGAGAAAAACGATATTGTGCGCGTTTGGAATCACAGGATTGAGCTGCAACCGCGCGGCGACAAAACGCTCTATACGGATATCGTGGAAATAGATGCCGGTGTGCTGACTTTCTTGGTAACGCTGTGGAGCCATGTGTTTTACCGCCACCGGCAGAGGCGTTGGAGGCGCATTCTTAAGGAGGAAACATAATGATCGTTGAACAGGTCTCTCTTCATGAATCGGGCTTCGTCGGTCAACTGTTTCTTCCAGATAGGCCGAAGTATGCCGTTATCGTGGCAACGGGCAGCGATGGCGGCCTAACCAACGCCAGTTATATTGCCGAACGATTTGCCGACGATGGCCTTGCCGCGCTGGCATTGGCATATTTCAGGATACCCGGCCTAAATAATTATTTGAGCATGATCCCTCTGGAGTATATGGAAAAGGCTGTCGTGTGGCTGAAGGAGCGCACTAAGATTTCGAATATCGCTGCGTATGGTGTTTCAAAGGGCGCGGAATACGTTCTCTCTGCGGCGGTCCACATTCCGGCAATCAACTGCGTGGTAGCCGTCGTTCCGAATTATTATGTCGCGGAAGGCATTGGTGCAAGAAAGTCACGCAGCGGAGCGTCCTCTTGGTCTCTCGAGAGAAAACCGCTGCCGTATGCGCCTATACCCGGAGGAAGGTTTGATCTTGTGAAAGCCTTCCTTCGCGACAGGCAGTTCAGCATGAAGCGCTTCTATGAGCAGGCAGAACAAAAGGGCATTCCCGAGGAGGCGCTGATTCCCGTTGAGAACAGCAATGCCCGCATTCTCCTGCTTTCCAGCGGCCGAGACTCGGTTTGGCCGTCTCAAAGCGCGAGCAATATTCTCATACAAAGATTGCGTGCAGCCTGCTATCAATTGCCTTATTATCACGCAACGTTTCCCGACGCCAGCCATGTGCTCGAACCCATTGCCAAACACAAAGAAAATGTGATGCGCTTGGTGATGAAAGCAGAGCGCAATCATCCGGAAGCATGCAAAAGCGCAAGGAACGCCGCGTTTGACCTTGCACTCTGTTGGATCCTACAGGAATAGAGAAGGAGGGCTTCTATATGCGCTATCACAATATTGGCAACCTCATTATGTGCCAGTATCTGCTCGAAATCCCCGATGGCTACATGGCCATCGACACGGGATATGCGGGCGGTTTCAGGCGATATGCGGAGCACTTGAAGAAGAAACAGATAGACATAAAGGACATCAAGTATTTGTTTTTGACACACGCCCATGACGACCATGCCGGATTCTTGAGTGAGCTGCTATCCGCATCGAATGCTGCTTTGATCGCAGATAGAATAGCACCAGAGCGATTGCTCGCGGGTCGCAATCCAATGATCGGTGGGTGCTCCGGGCGGCTCGCGAAGGCGTTTGTGGGATTTATGAAAGTATCCGGCAAAGGCGCGCACGATTTCCCTCCTTATAAAGTAACCGATCGAGCCATCATATGGGATCGCTTCTCGCAACCTTTGAGAAAATTGGGCATACGCGCTGATATCATTTCTTTACCCGGACACACCGCAGATTCGATAGGATTATTGACGGATGATAAGCAACTGTTTTGTGGCGATGCCGCCATGAACGGCTTTCCGGGTATCCATAAAAACATTATCTGGATTGAAAACAGAGAAAATTACAGTCATTCATGGGATGTGATGATCCATAGCGGTGCAGAAAGGATGTACCCCTCACATGGAGCGCCATTTCCTATGTCGGATTTAATTCGGTATAGGGGCAAACATGATAAGCTAAAGCTGTTATAGATAATCATCTAAGGCGACGACCCTTGATCCGATACGCCATTATGATAACGTGTTCGCTTTTGCGCAGCATAAGCAGATACGATTGATTCTGGATGGTCAAACTGATGTGTGCCCCAAGTCAAGGACAAAAAAGTTTGTTGAACGCAAAACGGGTAGGAACACAGGGTACATTTTAATTTTATCTGATAAAATTTGGCGTAACTCCCGTATGATTTGGCGTAACTTATATCTTTTGGCGTAACTATATCATTTGGCGTAACTAAGCAAAAACCGTGCTAGGGGGTAAATCCGAATCTCCCGTCTAGCAGGGTTTTTGAACTGTTTTCTATTTTTATTATTCCGGCGAATATGATTTGGCGAAACGAATTGTAGAACGCCCTGATATCAAGGGCTTTTGAGCCAAGGGGGGTAAAAAATTATCTGATAGCTTTGTATCAAAAGCTATCAGATAATATGGCTCCCTCCATAGCTTTTGATACAATTTGGCGAAACTGGGAGGGGGTAAATTGTTGGGCTAGGGGGGTAAAAGCATTACCATGGGGGTAAAATGCCAATGATCAGCATTATTACTTTTTAGTAGAATTATCATCTTTAATATACATCCTAAAATCGCAGCAATCGTCGTTGCGTCCCAAAGTCTTTGTTCGCGCCCAGACCAACTTCGGATGAAGGTTGCCATATGTAATATCATCGGAGTTGCAGAATATATGGCAAAGATCCGGACAGCCATATTTCAGGCAAGCGGCGTGATAAGGGCAGTATGTCATGTCCACGCGGCAATCACCATCAACGACCGGATGATGCACCGCTTCAAAGGTTGCGTCGGAGCCGAAAAAACGCCCGATCATTTTTGCCATGAGCTTAGGTACCAGTTTATAAGTGCCGGGAATCTTCAAGATGATCTGCATACCGTGTGCAGCCTTTTTACACCGCGTTGTATAGTATTTCTCCAAAATCCGTAAACCCGACTCACGGTTCCCTGTCACTTCAGCTACCGAATCATAAAATGCAATGGCGGGATATATTTTTTCATGCGTGTGCGCTTGCAACGCATCTGATTCGTTTGGGTTTTCTAGGCAAAGGGATTCGAAACGAATGCCAGCCTTATAAAGAATATCATCAGTCTGTGATGGGTATTCCGCTACCACAAAGGGCTTAATACCACGAAATACATCTTTTCTATTGCTCACACTGAATCCTCCTTTTTCGTTGATCTGGGCCAGCATCTCACCTATTGACAATGGGATGATCTTCATTGAACTGCAAGAGATCCCACAGATTCCCGTACAAGTCTTTGAACACAGCAACCATCCCGTAATCAGCCTGTTTGGGTTCACGGACGAACTCGATGCCTTGAGCAATCATATCGTTGTAATCACGCCAGAAGTCATCCGTGTTTAAGAACAAAAACACTCGTCCACCGGTCTGATTGCCGATGCTCGCTTCCTGTTCTGGCTTACTGGCTCTGGCGAGCAATATAGTTGTTTCCTTTGATCCCGGTGGCGCGACGACCACCCAGCGTTTATCCTGCTCAGGCTGGTATGTATCATCAAGCAAAGTGAAATGTAGCTTATTTGTGTAGAAGTCAATGGCTTCATCGTAATCCCGAACGACGAGGGCGATATGTACGACGGCTTGCTTCATGTTTTTCTTTCCTTTCAGGAAATGATGCTTAAAAGGATTGTACCATGAATTGCCCAAAATGTAAACAAAGCCCGCAAACCTCGGTATCGCACCGAAGCTTGCGGGCTTGTTGATTATTTTATGGGGACATTGTTCAATACACACAAAGAAATCGTCTAAAAGCTAGTGCTTTTAGACGATTTTGGTGGTCTGTACTGGACTCGAACCAGTGACCCCATCGATGTGAACGATGTGCTCTACCAACTGAGCCAACAGACCAGAGTCGGTTTCTGAGGTGATCCCTTGCGGTGGCCTCCGTCACATTCGGGGGCGGGATCAGTAGTTGTTAGTCTAACCAGCTCGGCCTACCAACTGAGCCAACAGACCAAATTTTTCCAGTTCGCGCATTTTCCTCGTTGGTGTCAAGGAAAGCTTTTTCCCGCCGCTCCAGTCACATTCAGGAGCGGAATCTGTAGTTGTCAAACTTACCAAAGGGACTACCAACTGAGCCAACAGACCAGCATTGGTTTCCGAGGTAATTCCCTTGCAATTGCCGCTGTCGCATTCAGAGGGGGGAATCTGTGAGCTTGGCTGCCTCAGCGACGTTATATATCTTACCATACAGATGATCAAAAGTCAATAGAAAAAAACAGTGATAAGGCGTAATGATTTGACAAAATAAAAAGGGGTGAATTCCCAAAGTAAGTTCCACAGTGGAAGAAGAAGTGGAAGTAACCCTGGGAAAGAAAAAGCGGTAGAATTTAGTCTGGGAAGAAGGAGGCTCAGACGATGCAAATGAATACAAAGAAGAACAAGCACATGACCCTGGAAGAGCGGATCGAAATCCAAGAATGCCTGAGTAAGGGAATGACGTTTAAGGCCATCGGGAAGCGAATCGGGAAGGATCCAACCACCGTCTCGAAGGAGGTCAAACTGCGCAGCAAGAGCTACAGCAACAGTTTCACGAAAACGGACGCATGCTGTCCATGGCTGTTGAAAGCGCCGTTTGTATGCAATGGCTGTGAACGCCGCAACCATAGCAACTGCAACTATCCTCGCCGGAAGTATTCCGCGCGAGACGCCCAGAAGGAATACGAAACGATACTGGTTGAATCCCGTGAGGGCATACCGCTGAATAAAGAACAGTTCTATGAGGCAGAGCAGATCATTTCAGACGCTGTGAGATCGGGACAGCATATTTACCACGCCATTCATGCCAACAATCTGCCCGTTTCAAAATCCACTGTCTACCGGCATATCCAAAACGGGTACTATACCATCGGCAGGCTTGATTTGCCGCGCGCTGTCAAATTCAAGCCCCGCAAGAAAACCGCGCCGGATTATGTTCCCAGAGGGATAAAGCTCGGTCGGGGCTACGAGGATTTTCTTGCCTATCGCCAGGATAACAGCGAGCAGAATTATGTGGAGATGGACACCGTGATCGGCAGAATTGGCGGTAAGGTGATCATGACCTTACAGTTCGTCAATGTCGATTTCATGTTCGGATTGCTGCTTGACAACAAGACGGCTGCTGAAGCAAGTAGCAAGATCGTTATGCTGAAGGAACGTTTGGGCAAGGCCGGATTTTCCTTCGGCGACTTGTTTCCCATTCTGCTTACGGATAATGGCGGCGAATTCAGCAATGTCCATGCTTTTGAGCTCGATGCGGATGGCGCAAAGGAAACCAATGTTTTCTTTTGCGACCCCAATGCTCCGTATCAGAAGCCGCATGTCGAAAACAACCACACCCTGTTTCGCTCTATCGTTCCCAGCGGTGAATCCTTTGATGGATTTACGCAGAAAACCGTTGACCTGATTTTCTCCCATGTCAATGCCGTCAAGAGAAAACAGTTCAACGGTAAGAGTGCTTTCGATATGTTTGCCTTTACCTATTCCCAGACCGTCGCAAATACGTTGGGTATTTGCTTTGTTGAGCCTAAACGCGTCATCCAAACCCCGAGATTATTGCGAGATTCCGTCGCAAGGTAAATCCCACCTTACCTGAATTTAGCCTGAGACTTCCTGCGCTCAGGCTTGTTTGCCGTGCAAAAATCTCTTTGTTTTCTACATCTCTCTTGCCTTTCTTCCCGCTCCCACTCCTTTTCTCACTCTCAATTCCGCTTATTTCCCGTGGTTTTTTCCGCTTCGTTTCTACTGTGGAACTTACTTTGGGAATTCACCAAAAATAAAAAGGTGGGAAGGGTTGACTTTTAGCATAAATCGTACAAAACCGAGAAGTAGCATCAAGGGTTTAGATAAACTACAGAGGGAACAAGCATCGATGAGAGTTTCTTGTAATACTATTTTCAATCTAAAATGACAATAAGATCGCGATAGATTTTTGCCCCTCACTAAGCTGAGGGAACGCAGCGTAGCAGAGCTACGCGTAAAGGTTGCACTTTGGCGCACCGAGGCACGAGGACGGCGCTTGCGCCGCCACAGTGCCGAATCCTAGCCGCAAGGTCATAAAGGCCGTAGGGGCTATGACCGCTATGTGGACGAATCGGCGCAAAGGACAAAAAGATTCGCGAGATTGAGGCATTTTAGGTTGAGATTAGTATAACTCGTTCACGGGAGTTTCGATTTTTTGGCACCTCCTTTTCTTGTTAAAAAAGGGCTGTCGCAACTCGTTTCTAGTTGCGACAGCCCCTGAGGGGCCTCCAACGCTTCTTCGTTTCCCGTCACTTTGCCTGCTGCAGCGCGTCGTTGCAGGTCTGCTCGGCGGTGGCCACGAGGTCTGCGATGGGCGTGGTCAGGTTCACATCACCCGCCAGCTGCGCCAGGGACTTAAGCTCAGAGCGCACCACGGAAGCGCCTTCCACGGTGGGCAGGAAGCCCGCGTCTGGCAGACAGTTGCTTAGCACTTCGAGGGCAGGATTGGCAGCCACCATGTCTTTGTAAGACTGCACTTCCTGGGTGGCATAGTAGGGAGACAGTGCGATGACAGCATTGCACAGGCGCGCGTTGTTCTCCGGCTCGGTCATGTATTTGATGAACAGGTAAGCGCCCAGCTCGCGCTCCTCGGTGCTCTTAAAGGCAATGGCGCTGCGGTTCCATGCGGGGTACCAGCGTGTAGTGCCTTCCTGGGGCATGGTGCTCATGCCCAGTTCCCAGTCATTCTCCTCGGCCAGCAGATAGGGCACGCCAGCGCAGGAGCCGATGTACATACCCACCAGCTGACTGTTCATATCGTTGGAATAATAATCGGCGGTGGGGGCGGGGGCAAAATACCCGGCCTTCACGTTTTCGCCATACCAGGTGACGGCGTCGATGGTCGCCTGGTTGTTGATCTTGGCCAGCTTGTTTGCGACATCGATGTATTCAGAGCCTTTTTGCATGATCAGGGACTGCATCATATCGGTGAGGGAATCGGCAGCAAAGCCATAGATGCCCTTGGCTTCGGTGATGGCCTTGGCGGTTTCGCTAAGCTCCGTCCAAGTGGTGGGCGCAGAGAGACCCAGTTCATCCAGGATGGTCTTGTTGTAGAACAGGATGGGGCCGGTGCGCATCAGGGGAATGGTGTGCATCCCACCATCAGCGAAACCAACGGTTTCATCCAGCATGACCTGGTCCATGGCGGTTGCCCAGTTCGCGATGCCGATTTCGGGATCATTGATATACTTGGTAAAGTCCACAACTAGGTTGTTCTCAGGGTTCGTGCCGTCCACATAATTGGCGGCTTCGGACGAGAAGTTGAGGATGATGTCGGGGCCTTCGCCGTTGGCGACAGCCGTTTGCACCTTGGATTCGAAACCGGAGGCTGGGCTGAATTCCGCCTTTACGGTATACTTGTCGGACGCCGCACTGAACTCCGCAGCCAAGGTGTCAAGAATTTCCTGCTGTTTGCCGGTAAAGGTGTGCCACAGCGTAATTTCGGTTTTCGCGGTGGCAGGATCGGTGGTTGGCTCCACCGAAGGATCGGGCAAAGGCTCGGCAGTCGGTTCTGCCGTGGGTTCCGCCGTGGGTTCCAAGGTCGGTTCAATGGTGGGCTCCGCCGTTGCTTCTTCATTGGCAACGGGGGTGGTCTTCCCGTCATCCTTGGGTTTATTTGTGAGCGTGACAATGCCATAGATCGCGCCCGCCAATACTACTACGGACAACAGGAGTACGAGCCACTTCTGCTTTGTCATGATACTATTCCCTCCTCAAATCATATGCGAAGACTTTCGCTGTCTTTCACGGGGAAAAGCATAGCACACGGCATGTGTTTATGCAACCACCAAGATGTGTATACATAAAAAAATTGCGACAAAAATCGCAATTTGATGGAAGAAAACATCATAAAAACTGATCGTTTGCCATATTAGTCGTGCAATATTTGCCGCACCATCTGCACCCCTTTTTCTACGCCGAGACGCGGGTCGAACACGCTGGAGCTGCCCACCACAAAGATGTTCGCGCCCGCGTCCTGCATCAAGGGAATATTTTCAAAGCTGCAGTTTCCGTCCACTTCGATGGGCATGTTGGCATAGCCCGCATCGTCCAGCATGCGGCGTGCCTGCGTGATCTTTTGCAGCGTTTGGGGCACCAGCTTTTGCCCTGCGAAGCCGGGGTTGACCGTCATGATCAGCAGCATGCCGATATCCGGCAGCACGTGCTGCGCCATGCACAAAGGGGTGGCGGGGTTGAGTGCCAGCGCGGGCGTCGCGCCCTTTGCCGCAATCAGCGCCAGCACCCTTTGCAGGTGCGGCGTGCTCTCGGCATGCACCGCCACGATGTCGCCCTCGCCAAAGGCCAGCCAGGGAATGACCTCGCCCGGGTTATCCACCATCAGATGGATGTCCAGCGGCATGAGGTTCGCTTTTTTCAGCGCGGAGATGGTGGGGGCGGAGAGCATGAGGTTGGGCACAAAATGCCCGTCCATCACATCGCAGTGGCAGTATTCCACGCCCTGCTGCGCAAGCGCACGCAAATCCTTACCCATGTCCAGCGCATCCGCACACATGATGGAGGCGGAAATCATGCTCTTCATAGCGCGTCCCCCGTGCCTTTTTCTTCTATCTGTGCCAGCATATCCACGCGGCGCTGGTGGCGGCCGCCCTCAAAAGCGGTGGTCAGGAAGGTGTCCACAATTTGCAGCGCCACATCCAGCCCCACTACGCGCGCACCAAAGGCAATGATGTTGGCATCGTTGTGAGAGCGCGCCATCATTGCGCTGTAGCTTTCGGAGCATACGGCGCAGCGGATGCCGTGCACCTTATTGGCCGCCAGCGAAATGCCAATGCCTGTACCGCAGATCAGAATGCCCAGGTCGCACTGGTGCGTCACAACTGCATGTGCCACGCGCTCGCCGTAGACGGGGTAATCGCAGCGCTCTTCGTTGTCGTGGCCGACATCCACGGCGGTATGGCCGAGGGCGGCCAGGTGCTCGATCACTTTCAGCTTCAAGGGGTATCCGACATGATCCGAACCGATGGCGATGTTCATTTCATTTCCTCCTGCAGTGTGGGGATGGCGCGGGGCGTTGCCCCCGCAAAGGCATCAAAGTTCTTTTCAAAAATCCTTTCAAGCACGGCATCGGGCAAGGCAAGCCCCTCGCCCGCCATGTCCCACTGCGCAAAAGCACCATGGGTGGTCAGCGTACCGACAGACAAGTTATAGATTTCTTCAAACAGCGGCATTTCCCCTGCCTGATCGTAAAAATCCGTACCAAACAGCAGCCGATCCTGGTATTCCACAAAGAATGCGCGCCAGGCGGCGCTGCCCTTCAGGAAGTTGCCAAACATCTCGCTGCCCGGGGTGAGGTCAAAACGCACGCCGGGATAGGTATCCAGCATGTGGCGCGCGTGCGCCATGTCATCGCTGACAAAGTAAAAGTGCGCAAAGCAAACACGCAGGCGCGGGTGCTTTTTCAGCACGTTTTCCACCTGCTCAAACAGCTGCGGCAAGGTGAAAAAGCTGTCGTCCAGATAGCACCAGCCATGATCCACCGCAAACTTCGGCGCGAGCTTTGCATCCCAGAAGGTGGCCGGATCGCCCACATGCCAGAGGATGGGGAAACCCGTCTCTTCGCAAAGCGCAAACGCGGCGTCCAGCTCCTCACTGTCCATCGCAAGAGACAATGCTTTGGCGTAGTTCGGCTTGCTTTCCACGATTTTGAGGCCGTCAAAGCCGCCGTCAATCAGCGCCTGCACCTGCGCGCGGTGCGCGGCAGGCGTGCGCTGCCCTTCGCCATACACCATGCCGCCAAAGGCGTACACATGGGCAGGGTCGGCACGCTTGGCGGCCAGCGCTTCCCCGTTGTTTTGGTCTCCGGCAAAGGCGGGGCAACCCAGCGCACAGTACTTGGAAAAGCCAAAATGCTGTGCGATCTCAGGCAGCAGCTGCGGCGCGTGCTCCAGGGTGTGCATGTGGCAATCGGTGACGGCAAAGGCTGTGCCGTCCTGCTTCAAAATGGTTTTGGGCATGGTCGTCCTCCTATCTGGCAAACCCGTACAGCCCCGCGCCAATCACACCGTTTTGCTGCGCGGGCAAGGAGTAAATCAGCCGCAAATCCTGCGCGACGGTGACGCGAAGCCGCTGTTTCAGCAGCGTTTCAAACCGCTCCCGCGGGAAACCCTGCATATACAGTACGCCGCCGCCCAGCACCACGGCTTCGGGGTCGAGGATCGTAATTTCTGTAGCGATGGGTAAAGTAAGCATGGATAAATATTGCAACACCGCTTCGCTATCGGCATGCCGCGCAAACAGCTCTTCCATCGTTGTTTCGGGAAAATATTGCTCCCGCAGCTTTGCCAGCGCCATGCCGCCGGCGTACATTTCTGCGCAGCCGCGTACGCCGCACCCGCACAAATCGTGCTTGTCCCACACCGGGATATGCCCCAGCTCCGCCGCGATGCCGTGGCGGCCGGGCAAAATGCTGCCATCAATTTCGATCACATTGCCTATGCCTGTGCCCACATAGACGCCCAGCACCACACCCTCTTGCGGCAGCGCATAGCGCAGCTTGTCATATTGGTACAGCATAATCACATCGCGGCTGACGCAAACGGGCAGTCCGAGACGGCTTTCCATCTCATCCACGATGGCAATGTTGTTTAGCCCGGGGATGTTAGGCGTGTTCAGCAGCGTGCGGCACGCCTTGTCGATGGCGGAGGGGAAGCCCATACTCACACGCAGCGGTGCAGCGCCCTGCGCCCTGATAAACGCCAGAATTTCCTCTGCCAATGCATCCAAGAAGCCTTTTTCGGCCAGCGCTTTGGTTTTGAGGATTTGAAAGCCCGTCAGCTCGCCCGCCTCTGTCACCAGCCCCATGCGGGTGTGCGTGCCGCCAATATCCAGGCCCAGTACCAATCTTTCCATGCCCTACCCCCAGATCACTTGCTGTGAAATGCCGTTTTGCACTGCCTGCAGCGCGGCTGTCTTTTGTTCTTCGGTCATATTGGGCAGCCCGTCCAGCGCATAGGATAAGCCCAGCGCCTTGTACTTTCCGCTGCCCAGGTTGTGATATGCCATCAGCTCGCAGCGCTCTATCTGCGGATGCTTGAGCAAAACCGCCTGGATGCCTGCAAAATGCTCTGGCGTGTCGTTCTGTGTGGGCACAATGGGGCAGCGCAAAATCACCCGCTTGTTTGCGGAAAGCACGCGTTTCAGATTGCGCAATATGGGCGCTTGCGGAAAGCCTGTCAGCAGGAGGTGCGTCTCCTCGCCCGTGGCCTTGTAGTCCCACAAAAACAGGTCAGTATCCGCGAGTAAAGGCGAAAGATCCCCCGCGCCGCAGGTTTCCACGCATGTGTGGATGCCCTCCATTTTTGCGGCATTGAGTAGCGCGGCGGAAAAATCCGCCTGCATCAGCGGTTCGCCGCCCGTGATGGTCAGCCCGCCGTCAGCATCATAATACGCTTTGTCCCGCAATACCTCTTCCATCACTTGCGCCACGGTCGTGGTCTGCCCTGCGAGAGATGGTTTGACATGCTCCTGAATTTCCATGCTCAGGCATTCCGGATTGTGGCACCACCTGCACCGCAGCGGACACCCCTTCAGGAACACCGCCGTGCGAATACCTGGCCCATCAAACACCGAAAATCGCTGAACTTGTGTGATAATACCCATCATATATCTTCCCCTACCGAGGTGCAGGAGATGAAATCTCCTGCCGGGGAGTCTGAGGGCGAGGAGCCCTCAGCGTTCCTTCGTCCCCTCAGTGCATCGTTCTGGTCAGCACTTCCTGTTGCACATCTTTTTCAAGCTCGACAAAGCGTGCACTAAAGCCGCCGACGCGCACCAGCAGGTTGCGGTGGCGCTCGGGATGGATCAGCGCGTCCTCCAGCTCGCCCCGGCCAATCACGGTGATCATGGCCTGGGTGCCGCCTTTTTTGAAGTACTGCTTCAAAAGGGTGCTGATTTTATCGCGCGCTTTTTCGAATAGTTGCTTATCAAACTTGATATTTTGCACCGCGCCTGCGTGGTTTTCGGGTGGGAAATGCAAAAGCGAGTTCAGCATGGCGGTGACACCCTTTTGGTCCATGCCGCTGACGGGGTTGTTGGCGTTGGCCATGAAGGTCAAAGCCTTGCGCCCATCGGCAGACGCGCCTGTCCAGCGGCCCAGGTAGGTATTGGCGGAGTTATTGATCACCACCATCAGGAAGCTGTGCAGCCCCACACGCTGTGCCTGGTTGCGGATCAGCCGCGCTTCAAAATCGTGCAAATCCCGTGCCAGGCCATCCACCTCGGCATCGTCATTGCCGTATTTCTTGCAGGCCAGCAGAATTTCGCGCTCTTTCTCGTAGCCCGCAAAATCGCTTTTCAGGGCGTCCAGCAGCGTTGCCTTCGCGATCAGCTTTTTATTGAACACGGCTTCTTTGATGGCCTGCAGGCTGTCTACGGTATTGATATTGCCATAGGATTCCAGTGTCGCGCCCAGATAATCAATGCCGCCGCCCAGGTACGAAAGCCCTTTTTCAATGCAGCCGTCATACAAGAGGCTCATCATCAAAAACGGCGCCTGCTCGTGGGTTTTGTCCAAAATAATCTTCTCCGCTTCGGCCAGCACTTCCACCGCGTGGGAGACCTGGCGCTTGTATGCGGCATAGAAATCCTCAAAGGTGTCAAAGTCCGTCAGGCTGCCAAGCTTCAGCCCCATCGGCTGGTTTTTTACCAGTTCCTGCCCGTCAAACAGCGTTGCTTCCAAGGCTTTCAGCATATTGATCACGCCGTTGGGTGAGCCGAAACCTTTATGATCGATAATATACTCGCCGCAGCCAAAGGGCACGTATTGCTTGGCGGTTTCGGGATCCACGCGGAAAGCGTTTGCCACTGAGGGTACGTTCACATCATCGTTATACAGCATGGGGTAGGTCGCGCCGCTGCCAATCACGTCCAGCGCTTTCTCGTACAGCGCGGGGTTCATACCCTCGTACAGGCGCAGCGTCAACTGCGGCTCGATATCGTGCACAATGCGCGAAGCTTCCATCGCCATCAGCGCAAACTTGTCGGCGTTTTCCACATTGCGCCGCCCCACGCCGCCCAGCACCACGCGGCCGTGATACACGGTCTTTCGTGCCACCAGCATGCGCCACAGGCCGCAAATCATCTCCTGTGCTTCGCTTTCGGTCAACGTGCCGTTGGCGAGATCATTTTGCAGATAATCGCCCAGATACACGTCCATGCGACCATAATCCATCACGCCTGCCATGCAGGAGTACAGCCACATCAGCTGAATGGCCTGCTGCAGCGTCTCCGGCTTGTGGTGTGCAATGTATGTAAGGTCCCGCGCCAGCAATGATTTGCCCAGCGCCTTTGCCTGCGCGGCATATACCAGCGCACATTCGCCAATCAGCCGCGTGGTATCCGCAAGCGCGTTCAAGAATTCCTTGTCCGTGCCCGCGCTTTGCTCGATCTGCAAAACCAGGCCGTCAAGGCCCAGCGACAGCAGTGTTTCGTAGTTCTCATAGCTGCCCGTCATGCGGTACAGCGGGAAGCCAATGCCCACATCCCCGGCGAAGGAATCGCTGGGCAGTGCTTGCCGGATACGGTCGGTGAAAGCGCGCTTCACATGTGCCGTGGTGTTTTCCTTCTCCCAGAACGCCATCATATTGCGGATTTCGTCCGCGTCCTCGGGCGATGCTTTCATCGCGTCTTCAAACACCGAGGCGCGGTAAAAATACCCCATGCCGTGGGGCAGGTTAAACAGCGTCACGTCCGGCGAAAAGCCCACGCCTTTCCACTCCATGATCAACGCGCGCCCCGCAAAGGCGTCGCTCGCCTCTATCGGCGGCAGTAGCTGCGGGTAGATCACGCGCAGACACTTCGCCTCCCGCGCTGCGGGGTGCGCCGCCTGATGAGCACGGTATACCGCTGTAAATTCTTTTTCAAATGCCAATGCTTGCATACGTCATTCCTCCGCCATTAAGCTTCGCCCCGTGGGGCAAAAAATCCTCTTGCCTGCCACGCAAAAGGTGTGCTATGATACAAATATCACCAAAGAATCAAAAGGAGATCGCCATGAATAGAGCAACCTATGAAGCCGCCCGGGACGCCGCCCTCATTTATTTTGAAAAGGCGGGCATCGTGCTGACCGATGCCGAGAAACAGAACTTCGAAGTGGCCGACTTTGGCCTAAGCGACCTTGGGCGTACCGGCCTCGAGCTTGTCACCTACGTGAACACCGCACGCTGCTGTGCCAAGGAGCTTGTGCTCTTCCCCGGCCAGACCTGCCCCGAGCATATCCACCCCACCATCAATGGCGTGCCCGGCAAGGAAGAGACCTTCCGCTGCCGCTATGGCAAGGTGTACCTCTATGTGGGCGGTGAAGCTACCAACAACCGCGCCGCCAATCCGCCCGCAGGCGATGAAGCGTACTACACAGCCTTTCACGAAATCGTCCTGCTCCCCGGCGAGCAATACACCCTTACGCCCGACACCCTGCACTGGTTCCAGGGCGGCGAGGAGGGCGCGGTGGTGTCGGAGTTCAGCACCTGCAGTAACGACCTGACCGACATCTTCACCGACCCGCGCATCCGCCGCGCACCTGTGGTGGAGTAGGAACGGGAGAACGAAGGAACGCTGGGGCGCTGCCCCAGACCCCGCAAGGGAGCAGTGCTCCCTTGACCCCCACTTATGGGGATATCTAGGAATTGCTTGCGCCTGCGAAGTAGTGGGCGCTTTTTGTTGTTAGTATACTCAAGCTGTCCTTATATGCACATAAGGGAGGTGCAGGAGATGAAATCTCCTGCCGGGGGGGTCTGGGGGCAAGGAGCCCCCAGCGTTCCCTACGCGAAGATATCGAACTGGTAGGATGGCACCGTGACCGTATCGCCGGAGGCCGCCAGATTCCCCAGCAATGAGATCTTACCCTGCAATTCCGGCAGCGAAACAGTCTCGTCCTTTTCGGACAGGCTGATCAGCACCAGCTTTTTAACGCCCTCCACCAAGCGAATAAACGCCATCACGCCGCAGCCGGTGTTCAAATACTCGATTTCCGTGCCCTCGCCGATGTGCGCCTTTCGCGCGGCATACAGGTTTGCAAAGAATTCGCGCTGGTTGAGGCCGGTTTTGCCCGCCAGCTCCGGCTCCTCATCGCCCTGATAGATGAAGGGCACGCCGTCGATGAACGCCATCAGCGCAAACAGCGCCTGCGCGCGCGGATAGCCGTACACCTCATAGGCGCGGGCGCATTGCCACACCCAGGACACGGTGTCGTGGTTGCCCAGGAACCGCAGCTTTTTCATTTCCACGGGCATGGCGCGGCGCTCGATGGACAAAAAGCGGGTGAGGTTTTCCACAAAATACTTCGCGTCCTCGCGGCGTTTGTCCAGCTCCACCAGCGCGCGGTAGAGGTTCATGCCGTAAAACACGTCCGTCACGGGATAATACGCAGGCACGGGGTTGAAGTTTTCCGGCATATTGAAGGCTTTCTTGCCCATCTCCTGGAAGCCGCGTTTGATCGCGCCGGAGATCGCCACGCCGCCGGCCAAGTTGCTCATGGACGGGCGGTGATCGCCATAGGGCGCCCAGTTGGAAAGGCCGCCCATGGCACAGTCAATGCGCGCGCCGTCAATGTCAAAGCGGCGCACATGGCTGCCCACCATATCGGAGGTATAGCGCAGGTATTCGGGGTTGGTCATGTCAAAGCTGACGCAGTCCCATTCCTCCTGCTGGGTCAAATCGCGGCGCAGCGAGCACCACTGCTTTTTCTCGATAGACAGCGGGTCCATCGGCGCGGGGCCATGCGGCACGTAGTCGAACAGCACAGTCAGGCCGATTTCGTGCGCCTTGTCGGCAAAATATTTCATGGCAGCCTCTCCGCCATAGCATTCGTCAATAATCGCCTGATCGGTGGGGTGATACACGCCGCGGTCCAGATGCTCAAACACCGGCAAAATCCACAGATGATCCACGCCCAGCGCCTTGATGGCGGGCAGTTCTTCGGCGTACTGGTACAAATCCTTGGTGCCGCTGAAGTGATTGTCCATCGTGCCGTGCGGGTGGCCGGAGTACAACACGCCCTCGCGCAGGCCGTCCGTGGCGGCATAATAGCCCAGGGCGGTGAAGTGATCGCGGATGGCGATGTAGGGGTCGCCCTGCGGCACTGGCTGGATAAACAGGTGCCCGCAGGTGAAGGTTTCGCCCCTTTGCAGCCAGCATTCCACGGACGCGATATACGCGGCAACCACCGTATCCCCAAAGCGGTACACGCCCTGCGACCATTTTTCGATGAGGTCTAAGAACAGCACATTGAGGTGCCCGGCGTCGCTCTCCATATGCGCCATGCTGCCCACGAGGCCGGCGGTGATGGGCGCGTCATCTTTCAGCTGCGCGGCGTCAAATAAATCCGCAGGCGCGTTGGTGGGGAAGTCAAAATGTGTATTTTGCAACGGCATCGCCGTCAAAAACGCAGTGCCGTTGACGGTCACTTTTTCTTCATACAGGCTTTGCACCACGGCTGTGACGCGCAGTGCGCCGTTGCACAGATCGTATTTTTGCCAGATGCGGATGTTCCCGCACGCATAAGCGGCCACGAGATAGCCGTCATCAACAGTCAAGCCCTCAAACACAGCGGTATCCACATGCTGCGGGGCGATGAGCGGCGTTTCCCAGGTGCGCTTGTTATCCAGCGGGTCGAAGGCCATGCTGCCCCGGGCATACGCGCCCTCCACGCCCACATCCACCATGATGCCGCGCAAGGGGTATTCCTTGCCCCTGGCCAGGGATTTTGTGAGTTCGCCGCTCTCGGTATTGAAAAAATAGGAAATATCTTGACCGGAAAGTACGAATTGGCCGCCTTTTTGCTCGATCCGCATGGGGAAATCCTCCTTACACTCTTGGAAAATGTCAGTAGATAAACGTTTTACCCCAGAAAATACCCTTTTTGCCCTGTCTTCGCTTAGAGGATATGCTTATTTGCCTTATTTGTCAAGCTGTTTTGCGTGATTTGGTACAGATGTTTATATTTTCGTCAATTATGTGATTGACAAAACTTTTGCGCTCGCGTATACTTGTGGAAAAGGATAAACGTTTATTCTTGCAATTTTGAGGAGGGCACAACCCATGGAACGCGGAGTGTATTTTGACGGCTGGTTTAAAAACAATCATTGCTATCACCCCAGCCTGCCGCTGCGCAGTCTGCAGATGATAGAGGATTTGGAGCGCTATCACGGCACCGTGCTGGTGTGGTCGGCCATGGGCGGCGGCAGTATTTCGTTGCCGTACCTCGAAAACGAGGCCTTTGGCCCTGTGGATGCGCGCATGCGTTTTTATGGTTATATGAACGACAGCGAGTTTGTGGCTGAGTGCAACAAGCGCGGCATCAAGGTGTTTGCCATTGTGTTTGAGGTGCAGGGCTGGGAGTTCCCCGCCGTGATTGACGAAAAAACCGGCGAAATCAAGCGCCTCAACCTGCATGCCGACCAGGCGGAAAACCATGATTGGTATGGCCTGCGCGAATTTTCACAAAATAAATATGCAAACGCATTCCGTACCTCCCTCAAGGATTACTACCCGAACGGCATCTACAACAGCGATGGCGAGCTTGTGACCGACCTGTGGGAGGAATCCGCAGCGCGGCGCTTGGACGGCAGCGCAGTGCATGCCGAGTGGGTGGAAGTGAAAAACCACAAGCAGATTTGCTACCAGACCTGCCGCAACAACCCCGTCTGGCGCGACTACCTCAAGCAAATCATGAAAATCCAGATTGACGCGGGCGTGCCCGGCATCCAGCTGGACGAGTGCGAGCTGCCCATCACCTCCATTGGCGGGGGCGGGTGCTTCTGCAAGGATTGCATGAAGCAGTTCACGGCTTTCCTGAAAGAGCGCAAGGCGCAGGGGCTGCTGGGCGAAGAGTGGGACGGCATCGACGTTGACACCTTCAACTACAAGGATTTCCTGATCCAAAATAAATGCTCCTACCCGAACGGCGCGCCCTTCTACCGCGAATATTGGGAGTTCCAATTGCGCGCGGTGAAGAAATATTTCAGCGAGCTGGTGGACTACGCGAAGGACTATGCCCGCACGGCGCATGGGCGGGAGCTGATGGTGTCCGGCAACTTCTTCAACCTGATGCCCTGCTATTATCCCATCGAAAACAAGGTGGATCTGGTGATCACCGAAATGGAACACACGCTGTTCCGCCAGCCGCATTTCTACCGCTACTGCAACGGCTTTGCTGCGGGCAAGCCCATCATCATTGCCGAAAACCCCTACGGCGGCATCATTCCCCAGCTTTTGACCATGCTGGACGCAGGCCAGGGCTACGACCTGTACCGCATGTTCCTGCTGGAGGCCTCGGTGTACGGGTGCAATATGTCGGTGCCCTACGGCGGCTGGATGGGCAACACCATCAAGGACAGCTTCTACCCCCCGCGTGAGCTGACCACCCAGGTGCAGGATTTCCTGTTCAACAACGAGCGCTTCTATCCCAAGAATACCAGGCAGCCCGTGGCGGTGCTCTACTCCTTTGCCAGCTACTACTGGCGGGAGACCACCAAGGGCGGTGGCGGCGGCAACGGCATGCAGCACAACTTCAACAACCTGGCCGATATGACGGCTTCGATGTGGCATGATCCTTCGCAAAAGCGTCTGCCCTTCTGGGAGATCATCCGTGTGCTCAGCGACGCCCAGGCCATGTATGACGTGCAGATGCTGGCCGATGACGTGGTGCGGGAGGATGATTTTGCCCTGCAGAACATCGCCGATTATCCCCTGATCGTGCTGCCGGATTTGAACTCCCTCACCGATAATCAGGCCGCAGTGCTGAATGAGTATGCGCAAAAAGGCGGCAAGGTGCTGGTATATGGCGCACTATCCGAAAACTGTGCGCTGCAGCCCAGCGAAAACGTGGTATTTGTGCCGCATGATGAGGACTATGCCGCATCGATGGAGGGGTTCCTCGGCGGGTTCAACACATTGTACAGAGGCGTTTCGACCGTCTCCGTATCTGACAGGCGGCTGGGCGTACAGCGCTTTGATGAGGGCGGCGCGACGTATGTGCACCTGCTGAACTACGATTACGACATTGCAGCCGATGTCATCCGTCCTGCGCAGGATGTAACGGTGACGGTTAAGAACACCCATGGCAAGCTGAAATTGTACACCTTGGACGGCGTGCTGCCGCCTTATCAGGCCGTTGAGCAAGACGGCGTGTGGACAATCCGCTTGAACGAACTGCCCATTTATACCGTATTGGTTTTTGAAGAGTAATTTTTTGAGGGGATTATTTTTATGAAAGACAACATACTGGTCAACGGCGCGAAGCTGACGCGGCAGGATTTTTACAAGACCATTCCGGAGTTTGGCATTATGCCCTTCTGGTTTGTCAACGGCGCGATGGAATACGACGAGATGGCGTATCAGCTGAAGGAATACAAGGCTAAGGGCATTCCCGGCATCTATGTGCATGCGCGCTTTGGCACGCTGGAAAACACGGGCTACCTCACGGAGGACTGGTTCGACCGTCTGCGCTTCACCGTCAAGACCGCTCAGGAGCTTGGCCTGCAAATCTGGGTGTATGACGAATACAACTGGCCCAGCGGCACTGCGGGCAAGCAAGTGATGGCGCAGGATAAGAACCTCACCCAGCGCTATCTGGAGCTGGTAGAGGGCAACTTCCCCGGCCAGTTCTTCACCTTTATGGAAGGCACCGACAGCCGGTACAACGACTTGGAAGAATCCGAGCCGGTGTATGCCTGCGCATTCCTCACGGAAGACCTTAAAAACAAGAAGTTCGAATATGTGGATCTGATGCCCAACATCTGCTTTGACAAGGTCATCAGCTGGCAGGCACCCAAGGGCCCCTGGACACAGATGTACTTTATCGAGCGCCAGGCCTCCTGGTACGCCGATGTGCTCAATGACGAAGCGACTGATAAATTCCTGGAGCTGACCCACCAGCAGTACAAAAAGCAGCTGGAACTCTCCGGCGGCAAGATGGCCGACAGCATCTTTGGCTTCTATACCGACGAGCCTGCCATGCACTATTTCGAAGTGGCGCGCGATAACTACATCATCCCCTGGTCCTCCCGTATGTTCAACATCTTCAAGGAGCATAATGGGTACGACCTCATCCACCAGATCCCCAAGCTGTTCTACGACTTTGGCGGTGACACCGCGCAGCTGCGCTATGATTTCTACAGTGCGCTCACCAAGCAATACGAAAAGACCTTCTTCAAGAAGATTGAAAACTTCTGCGACGAGAACGGCCTGGTGTTCACCGGCCATCTGCTGTTTGAGGAAAACCTGCGGCTGCACGCGCGTACCGGCGGCAACCTGTTCCACCACCTGCGCCACCTGCACATGACGGGCGTCGACCATCTGTATCCCCGCATCGGCAACCGAGAAATGAGCGACGAGCACGTGGCGCTGAAGATCGCGTCCAGCGCGGCGCATCAGTTTGGCTCCACCCGCCTTTTGTGCGAAAGCATGGGCGGCGCGTATTGGGATTGCACCATGGAGCGCATGAAGTGGATTGCGGATTGGGAGTATCTGCTGGGCGTGAACCTGTTCAACCCGCATGGCTTCCACTACTCCATCGAGGGTGAGCGCAAGCGCGACTGGCCGCCTTCCATGTTCTACCACCACACCTGGTGGCCGCAGTATAAGGATTTCAACGATTATGTGTCCCGCATGGGCTATCTGCTCAGCGGCGGGCACCATGTGGCGAAGATCGCTATCCTGTACCCCATCAATAGCATCTGGGCCAACTATACCCCCCAGTGCGAAAGTGCGGAGAGCGCCTTCATCCGCGGCGAGTTCAACTATTTGACCGACCGGCTGCTGCGCCTGCATCTGGACTTTGACTACATCGACGAAGACGTGCTGGCCGATTGCGAAATCAAGGATGGCAAGATCAGCGTGCGCGGCGAGGAATACAGCTGCCTGATTCTGCCCGGCGCGACGCACATCAAGGAAAAAACCCTCACCAACATGGAGAAATTCATTGCCTGCGGCGGCAAAATCCTGGCCGACGGCAACCTTCCCTATGGCCTGATCGAGGGCAGCAAAGAGAATTTTGAAGGCCGCATGGATGCACTGAAAAATCAGGTGCTGCTGTGCCCCGGCGGGTTTGCCAAAGATGACAACCTCAGCTACCTTGAAACCTCCATCCGCAGCCTTGTGGAAGCCGAAATCTACATCGACTCGGACGAAGTGTTCTATCTGCACCGCGTGAAGGACGGCGAGGATTTCTTCTTCCTCATCAACCCCACCCACGAAGCCATCCGCATCAACGTGCGCATCCGCGGCACGCACACGCCGGAATTGTGGAGCCTGGAGTGCGGCGGCACAACGCCCCTCACCACCTACCGCTACGAAGACGGCATGACGTGCTTCACCCTCGACCTGCCGCGCGTAGGCTCTGCCATGGTGCACCTTTTGCCCGCCGCGCCTGCGCATATCAGCGACAGCAACATCACCATCACCTCTGTAGATAAAAATGGCGCTGCCGGCCATGGCCGCATCGGCGGCGAAGCGCGCATCACCCATGTGGGCCGGGAGGCTCGTACGCTGTCCGCCCCCGCCAAAGCCCCGCTGAAGCCCTTCTCCCCGGAAGGCGAGTGGAATGTGCGCCTCAGCAACAAAAATGCCCTCGTGCTCAACGGCTGGAAGGTGCATTATGACGATGGCACCGTCAACCCCGCCGCCATCAAGACGGACGACACCTGGCTGGATTTCGTGATGGGCAACTGGGAAGCGCAGCTTCCCACCGAGCGCGCGCAGCGCACCTACCCCGTCACATTGTGGTTTGTGCGCACATTCACCTGCAATGCCAAGATTGACGATCTGGCGCTGATGATTGACGGCTTTAAGGGCGATTACGAAATCTACCTCAACGGAGCGCAGATCACCGATACGCCGGAGCGCAGCTATCTGGATGCCGAAATCCTGTCTGTGCCGCTTGCAAACAGCGTGGCGGGCGAGAACACTTTGGCCGTTCGCCTCACCGTGCACAGCAAGAACGCCGGCATGCTGGATTTGATCAAGATCACCGGCACCTTCACCGTGTTTAACGACAAGATTTGCCCGCCTACCGATACCCTGCGCTATGGCGACTGGTGCGAGCAGGGCTATCCCTACCTCGCCGCGCGTGTGGATTACGAGCAGCAGGTCACTTTGCCGGAGAACTTCATGGGCCAGGTGCTGGAGCTGACAGCCGATGTAGGGGACGACATCTTTGAAGTGTGGATCGATGGCGAGCATGCGGGCCAGCGCCTGTGGCAGCCCTACACGCTGGATATCACGCCCTTCGTGAAGAAACGCACCTTCACCCTGCGCGTTCAGGTGGTCAATACCATCGCCAACCTGCTGGAGGCACAGAAAAAAGAATCCGGCTTAAAGGCCTTGACCATTACGCCCTATCAACGGTATAATTTCACTGTCTGATTAAACGTATTACCATCAGGAGGCGTTGCCGCGTGGCCATCACCATCAAGGATGTCAGCCGGGAGGCTGGGGTATCCATCGCCACCGTTTCTAAGGTGCTCAACGGAGACTTTAGCAAGGTGAGCGATGATACCCGCGCGCGTATACAGCGCATTGCGGACGAGCTGAGCTACCGCCCCAACATGCTGGCGCGGGGCTTGGTGTCCCAGAAGTTCAATATGATTGGGCTGATCATCCCCGATATCTCCAACCCCTACTATGCCGAAATGAGCCGGGGCATGACGGACGAGGCCCTGCGCTTTGGCTACCACGCCATGATCAACAACACCGATGAGATGCACGAGCGCGAGCTGACCTGCATCCGCACCATGGCCAGCTTCAATGTGGGCGGCCTGGTGCTGGTGGGCAATGTCAACACCGCGCAGGAAAATATTCAGCTGATTAAATCCCTGCGCATCCCGTACATGAGTGTGGAAAACTATCAGGACGGTATGGAAAACTGCGTGTATGTGGATGACTTCCGCGGCAGCTATCAGGCCGTAGAGCACCTCATCAAGCGCGGCCACAAAGAAATTGCCTACATCACCGGCTATGGCACCCTGCACGCCCCTTACGACCAGCGCCTGCAGGGCTACGAGCAGGCCATGGCCGATCATGATCTGCCCGTTAACCCCTACCTGCTGGAATGCGGCGGCTATAACCTTGAAACTGGCTATAAAAAAACCCTGCAGCTGCTGGGGCGCAATATCCCCTTCACGGCCATTGCCTGCGGCAACGACCTGATCGCGCTGGGCGCGTTCCAGGCCATCCGCGAGCATAAACTCAGCGTGCCCCGGGATATTTCCCTGGTCGGCTACGATGATGTATACCTCTCCGTGATGCTGGAGCCGCGCCTCACCACTGTGCGCCAGCCCGCGTACGAGATTGGCGTGCATGCAATCCGCCTGCTGCTGGAGCGCATTGAGAAAAAGCCCGGCACCGAAAAGAACAAATGCTTTGTGCCCAATCTGATTGAGCGCGATACCGTGAGCTTTAGGATCTAGGGGGAGGAGACGCTGGGGCTGCTCGCCCCAGACCTCAGGCAGGAGACCAGTCTCCTGCACCTCACTTGGATATTGAGGCAGGAAACTTGCGCGTACATGCAGGGACTAAAAACGCTGTGGATGACCTTTGGAATGCAAGCATTCCACGGCTTCCATAGCGTTTTTTCTGCCTTGGCGGGGTACTAATACGAATACAAAACACTATTTCGCCCAATACTTAAGCACGCTCAGCCGTGCGCCGCAGGGCTTGTCGCCATGCTCCGGATCGGCGCAAGAATAGCTAAACAGCTGTTCGCACGGCATGTCGGGGCACTGGCCGCAATGGGCAAAGCCCTTGCCCTGGCAGCACTGCGCCACAGGGCACGCGCCGTGGAAGGGATGGCCGCCAGATTCGATGCAGCCGCCGCAGCCGTGGCTGTCCTTCCAGCCGCAGCTGTTGCACATCAGCCCGCAGCGGGATTGCACCTTTCCGTGGTCTTCCATAATCTTTTGCAGCACGTCAATGCCGTCGCAGCTGTGCTCCTCGTGCGCGGCGGTTAGTTTTTTACAGGGGAAATCTGCGCAAAAGCCGCAGTGCAGCAGCTGCTTTTCCGCTGCGCAAGCGTATAGCTCGCAATTGCCCCAAAAGGGCTTGCCCTGATGGGCGCGGCAGCCGGGGCAGTTCTTTTCTTCCCTCACAGGGCACAGGTCGCAATCAATACCGCAGGTGGATAAATTCATAGGAGGGCCTCCCTTTTGTATGATCTCTTGCCCATATTATAGCATATGAACCCGACAACTGTATGTCGTGTTGGAATGTTCTTTTAAAAACAGGGTATAATCAGCATGGATACCCAAGTAGCAACGTTTGGAGGATTCATTATGAAATACCTGATTATTGCCAGCCACCCCTATGAGGGCAGCTTTAACGCCGCTGCTGTACGCGCCCTCCGCGATGCCGCGCAGCAAAAAGGGCACAGCGTGCAGACCATTGATTTGATAGCCGACGGCTTTAATCCCGTGATGACGGCGGCTGATTTGAAAGCCTGGGGAGAGGGGCAGGCGGTGGATCCGCTGGTCAAGACCTATCAGGCGGCTATGGACGACGCCGATGTGCTGGTGTTTCCCTTCCCCATCTGGTGGGGCGCGATGCCGGCGGTGCTCAAGGGCTTTTGCGATAAGGCACTGCTGCCGGGCAAGGCATATCGCCATAGCGAAAACGGCGAAATGATCGGCCTGATGACGGATAAGCAGGCTATCGTAATCACCACCATGGAAACGCCGGTGGACGTGTTTGCGGGCTATTTCAACAATCCTGTGGAGGGCGCTTTTTTGAAGGACACCCTGCAAAGCTGCGGCATAGCGGTGAAAAGCTATCTGCAGATCGACAAGATTGCCTCCGGCGGGCGGGCATATGCGGAATCAAAGCTGCAGGAAATCGTAAAACTGATATAATTCCCAGCGATATGGCATGAAAAAGCGCCTCATCTGCGTTGATATGGTAGAAGAACACCAAGGAGGTTTTGCCATGAAACGTTTGGGGATTGCTGCGCTGTGCCTGCTGTTGCTGTGCGCATGCGCGTTTGCGGAAGTGATTAACCCGGAAGCGGACTATCTGTACGCGCCGCAGGGCGCGATGGTGCCCCTGTATAAGGTGCCCGGCGGCGAGCAGGTCGGCGAATACTACAGCGGCCAACACGTGGGCAGGCTGTTTTATAAGGACAATTGGGCGCAGGTAACCATTGGCTCACTGCAAGGTGGCAGCATCGTGGGGTATATCAACCGTGCCAACTTGCCGGGGATGACTCCTCTTGAAACGCTGCTGTTACCCGCTGCGGTGGTGCTTGAAGATACCGAAGTGCTGGACTACGCACAGGACGGTTCCGCCGCCATCGGGCAGCTGTACAAGGGCACGATTGTGGAAGTGATGGGCACAGCGTACGGCTTTGTGCACATCCGCCTGGCCGACCGTTGGGGCGATTTTGGCTGGATGGACGACTCCGTGAATTTGACGGGCTTTGTTGCACCGGAAGCGCTGGAAACCACAAATATTTCTTTTTACAACCGCGTGGCCAACCGCATGGGCTACCAGGCCCAGGGCTTCGCCGCGGTGAAAGAGCCTTCGACGGAGCCGGACAGCGGCAGCGTCTTTGTGCCCGCATTCACCGTCCCTGTGGCGGGTGCACAGCAGTGGGCGCTGCATTTTGATCAAGACCGCATGCTGCCCCTGGTGGCGGATCTGGGCGATTTTGTGCAATCGGATTTCTGCTTTATCGAAAAGTCCGCACTGGAATGCTATTGGCTGGATACGCCTGCGCTCGCCGAGAACCTGCCCGCTGGCACATATAGCGACCTTTGCGGCTTTTATACCTTCCACGCCGCAGCGGATGACCCGAAGGGCTACAGCATCTCTTTGAACGGCAAAACCGAAACCCATGCCGTGCTGGGGGGCGGCGAGTATTCCTTCTATCTGCCGCAGGGCGCGGTGCTGACCACCGGCCAAGGCACGCTGACCAACCTCACCGATGCCATGCCCGTTGCCGATCCTGTGGGCCGCTTTGAAGGGGACGAACAGTACCGCACAACCGGCGGCCGTATCCTGCTGGGACATCATACGGCGGGCATGGACGGCACGCTTGGGATCACCACTGATGGCACCATGCAGGGCGCCTATTATGTGCTGCGCACTGTGCAGGAGGACGGCACCCTCAGCGGCGGCACCCAATACCCCATAAAGCCCGATCAGTCGATTGACCTTTCCATCACCTCTACTTACGGCGTATTTGTGGAGTTTTACAACTGCATCGTATACCACTATTGCTCTAAAGGCTAACAGAATAGGCGATTTTTCTTCCCCCTCGTATTGCCGAATACATGGCTGCATGGTATAATCATGTGGAAATGGTATATTACGAGGGGGAATGCTTATGAGCAAATGGTTGAAGGAATTTAAACAGTTTGCGCTGCGCGGTAATGTGATTGATTTGGCCGTTGGCGTCATGATCGGCGGCGCGTTCGGCAAGATCGTGTCTTCGCTGGTCAGCGACATTTTCATGCCCATCCTGTCGCTGGTGACGGGCGGTGTCAGCATGTCCGGCCTGTTCATCACGCTGGGCGAGGGCACTTTCAAAACCATCGAAGAAGCCGCCGCCGCGGGTGTGGCCACATTCAATTACGGCATCTTCCTGCAGACGGTGATCGACTTTATCTTCATCGCACTGTGCGTGTTCTTCTTTGTGAAGCTGATCAACAAAATGATGCCCCATCACGAGGAAGCACCTAAGCCCGCCCCGCGCCTTTGCCCGTTCTGCTTTGGCGAAGTGAACGACAAGGCCACCCGCTGCCCGCACTGCACCAGCCAGCTGGCGGACAAGAAATAACGAATGAAGTATCACGCATTTTTCTGGGATTTCGACGGCACATTGTTTGATAGTTATCCCAGAATCGCGCGCGCCCTGCAAAAGGCGCTGCGCGATTTTGGTATAGGTGCGCCCTATGACGAGGTGTTCGACCGGGTGAAGGTATCCCTGCGCCACGCCACCACCCATTACGGCGCACTGTGCGGCGCATCCAGCGAGCAACTGACCGCCGCCTACCGCGTGCATGCCGATGAAGAGCCCATGGAGCTGCTGCTTCCATACCCCGGTGCGGCGCGTGTGCTGCAGGGCATTGTGCAAAACGGCGGGCAGAACTATATGTTCACCCATCGCGGCATGAGCACCTACGCCGCGATCAGCTGCCACGGCCTGGGTGCATGGTTTACGGATTATGTGACCAGTGCGGACGGCTTCCCCGCCAAGCCTGCGCCGGATGCACTGCAGTACCTGATGAAAAAGCATGGGCTGCGCCCGGTGGATTGCATCATGGTAGGTGATCGGGATATCGATCTGGATTCCGGCAAGAACGCCGGCATGGCGGGCGCACTGTTTGACCCGGATGATTATTATCCGGCCTATGACGCCGCCTATCGTTTCCGGCACATGGACGCACTATACGAAACGCTGGTGGATTCCAGCAAGGAGGGGACGCTATGACCCGTGTAGAAATCAAAACCTATGCCAGGCAGCGCCTGAAGGAGAACCAGGGCAACTCCATTGGTGTGTATGTGTTGTACTTGGTGGCAGGCACCGTTATCACCGCCGTCACCTTAAGCTTTGGCGCGTTTTTCCTGATTCCCGTGCTCACCGTTGCCATGAACGGCTTTTTCCTTCGGGTATACAATGGCGATAACATCGGCGTCAGCGAATGGTTTGGCAGCATGTTCAACAACTACCTGCGCAAGCTGGGCGGATATTGGTGGATGGGGCTGTGGACATGGCTGTGGTCGCTGCTGTTTGTGATCCCGGGCATTGTGAAGGGCATTGCGTATAGCCTGACGCCCTACATCCTGGATGAACACCCCGATGTGACAGCCACAGACGCGTTGAAACTGTCCATGCGCATCACCGATGGCTACAAGATGGACATCTTTGTGGCGTACCTCAGCTTTATCGGCTGGATCATGCTGTCGGGATTGACCTTTGGCATCCTGGAAGTGCTGTTTGTTGGCCCCTATCGCGAGCTGACGATAGCAGGCATCTATCAGCAATTGAAAGAGAACGCCCTGGCAAACGGCACGATCAATCAGCGGCAGCTGGACGGCTACGGCGTAGCCTAAAAACATGAAAGCGGGCTGCGGCAATGCGTGAAGTGCGCCGCAGCCCTGTTTTGATCAGGAGGAGAGCATTTTGCTGGATTCACAAGGTTTTGACCTCTGGGCGGAGCAATATGACGGCGCTGTTCAAACCTCGGATGAGGATAACACCTACCCCTTTGCGGGCTATAAAAACCTGATGAACGCCATCTACGGCACTGTTATGAAAAAAAGCCTCGCACGGGTGCTGGATGTGGGGCTGGGCACCGGCATGCTGGCAGGCAAACTGTATAATGTTGGAAACACCATCACAGGTATTGACTTTTCGGAGAAAATGCTGGCGCTGGCACGGCAGAAAATGCCCGATGCCACGCTGATTGCGCATGATTTTTCTGCCGGCCTGCCTGCCGCGCTGCAGGGTGCGCAGTTTGATGTGATCATTAGCACCTATGCCCTACACCACTTGACCGATGATGCAAAGCCGGGCTTTATCCGGCAGCTGCTGGCACATCTTGCAAAAGACGCCGTGCTGCTGATTGGCGATGTCAGCTTTTTGACGCGTGCTGGTTTGGAAGCATGCAAAACAGCTAGCGGTGCGGAATGGGACGACGAGGAGTATTATTTCATCGTGGAGGAAATTGGCGCATCCCTGCCGGAAGGTTATCAATTGCAATACCATCCGTTTTCCTTCTGCGCAGGGGTGCTGGAAATCTGCCGCCAATAGGCCACGCCTCGCCCGCCCAAAGGTGCATGCCTATTTCTCTTCCTTGCCCTTCATTTCTACATCATACAACAGGCACTGGTTTTTGCCCGCGCGCTTGGCATGATACATCGCAATATCCGCATATTTGATCAGCACATGCATGTTCTCGGAGTCGGATGGGAATCTGGAAATGCCGATGCTGAAGCCCACATTGAAGCGGTCGATATTTTTATCGGCCACTTTTTGTTTCAGTCCATGTATTAGTTCATTGCCAAACGCCTTGGCCTCCGCCTCGGTGAGGTACGGTGCCACCAGAATAAACTCATCGCCGCCGATGCGGGCAGCAACATTCAATTGCCCAGCCTGTGGACGGAACACTTTGGTATCTGCGTGACTGCCCGCCAGATAGCTGCCAATGTTGCGCAGCAGCGCATCGCCTGCATCATGTCCGGCGATGTCGTTCACCATTTTGAAATTATCCAGGTCCACAAAGAAAAGGCTGAAATCGCCCTTGCCGCCCTTGGTTGTGATCTTTTCCAAGTGTTCCAGGAGGTATTGCCGGTTGGGCAGGGCGGTCAGCTTGTCATAATGCGCCTGACGATATAGCCTGTCGCTCATTTCCTTGATTTTTTTGAGTAGCAGGAACAGCCAGACTGCCATTACCAGCATGGTGAATGCAATCACGGAAAACAGGAAGATCATATTGTCCGTCTGGATGGAACGGTTCTTTTCCAGCAATTCGTCCTCGAGGTCTGCGCCGACAACGGCAATCACCTCGCCGTCCTTGATAATCGGGATCACGCCGGAGCTGAAGCTGCCAAAATCGTCGTCTACATTAAATGCTTCCACCACTGCGCTGCCAAGAAACGCGCTTTTGTGAAGCTCGGTGATGGACATATACTCGTAAAACCGGACATCAATTTCAGGATCGGTATCATAAACGAAGTAATATTTGCCGTCTATCTGCTTAATAACGTACAGGTATTTGGCTTGAATTTCATCGCATAACGCGCGCAGATAGGCAAGTTGCGCCTCGTATTGCGGATGACTCAGGGCATCTTCCGCGCTGTTGATGTCTTTGATGATAGAAACATCCAACGCTTCCCGCGCCAAAGTGGCCATCGCAATCAGGCGGTAATTGACGGCTTCCTCCAAAATGCGCTGGGTGTCGCTAAAGTTCTTTAAGAGCATGCCGGATATCACGCCCAACAGCACCACACAAAACCCCAGAAAAATAGCCAAAATCCGCGTCCTGTACTTATGGGTAAACTGCGTCATGCGCCTCAACCTTTCAGACATTTTGATATGCCCTCATCCTCTTTCATCATTTTGTGTGCGTTTTGGAAGCCGAAAGCACTCACAAGACAATTTCCATCATTATATGCCAATATGAAATATAAATCAATCGTTTTCGATCTGAGCTTTCAAAACAGAAAGCCACCGTTGTCTATCGGATCATTTTTTGCTATACTGAGCCTGCAAAAAACACCGCGAGGATGGCATCATGAGATTGAACCTTAAAAACAAAGCGCGGAAGCTGAAAACAAAAATAGCGGCGCTGTACCTGGCCTACCGGCGGAGCGACACGCCGCTGATCGCAAAAATTGTGGCAGCTGTCACGGTGGGATATGCTCTGTCGCCGATTGATCTGATTCCGGACTTTATTCCGGTTCTCGGCTATCTAGACGATCTGATCCTGTTGCCCCTTTTGATTGCGTTGTGCCTGAAGCTGATCCCCGCAAGCATTATGGCGGAATGCGAGCAGCAGGCAATCGACCTTTGGAAAGACGGCAAACCGAAAAGATGGCGGTACGCCATTCCGATTGTGCTTGTCTGGCTGGTGATCGTTGGTTTACTGGCATATAAAATCTTCTTTTAGGGAGGACAGGGCATGGTGCAAAGCATGTACGAAACAAACCGGCTGTACCTGATACAGTCAAACGAGCAGCTGGCACAGCCCATCGCCGAATACTTTGCTCGCAATCAGGATTTTTTGCGGGATACGGAGCCACTGCGCACGCCAGAATTCTTTACGGAGGCCTATCAGGCAGAGGAGATGCGTAAAAATATGATGATTGCAGCCAGCGGGAAGGGATATCGCTTCTGGCTGTCTCTCAAAACAAATCCGAAAATAATCATCGGCATGGTCGGGCTGAACGAAATTGTGATGGGTGCTTTTAAGTCCTGCTTCCTGTCGTATCGGTTGGACGCAGCCGAAATCAACCAGGGCTACACCACAGAGGCGGTGGCGCGATGCGTGCGTATTGCCTTTGAGGATATCGGGCTACACCGCATCGAGGCCAACATCATGCCCCGCAACGCACCCTCCCTGCGGGTGGTGGAGAAGCTGGGGTTTGTACACGAAGGCTACGCTAAAAAATATCTGCTGATCAACGGCGTTTGGGAAGATCATGTGCACAGGGTGTTGATCAACGATGCGGGCGAAGCATAATACAGGCATGTTGGAATCATTTTAGCACATTGGCCTTCACAAAGCCGCGCACCTGGCCGCTGCCAGTATCGGCCTCGATATACGCCCAATCGCCCATCATGGCAAGCAGCGTCACGGGAAGCCCTTTTTTGAGCTTTATCAGCGCCGCCTTGCTTTTAAGCGGGTCGTCCGTCAAGTTGACATCCTTCAGCAGGCTGGCCTGTTCGTTCCGCCAGGTCAAGCTATGGGCATTCATCGCGCCTTCCAGCGCCTCGGCCTTGATATAGCCGATGCGCATCTGGGTTTTGCTGATGGCATACTGGATCAACGCAAATCCGCCGTCTTCGCCAAACACCTGAATCCAATCGTTGGTGGATACGGCGGCCTTGCCCTTTGCACCGCGAAGCGACGTTTCGGACGGCGCGGCGTAAACAGCATACGTTTTGCCGCCCGTCAACAGGATGCTGCGCGCGCTTAGATCGCCTGCAGGGATGGCATTTACGGCACTCAGCTGGTGCTTGGCCTCCGCGATGTCTTGGGGCAGGGCAGAAAAGCGGACATATTGCAGCTCCCGCTGCAGGGCTCCCTTCACGCTGCCCAGCGGCCCGTCATTCATGAAATCCACAAAGCTCACTTTATCACGGGACACATACGCTACGTACCTGGATCCCGCCCAATCCTGATATTCATACAGCTTAAAGCTTCCATCCTCCCAATGGAAGGTGATGAACTGGTTCCAATATTCTGCGTTGTCCAAGTCACGAAGCCAAATATGAAAGCCCAGGTCGTCCTGGTACAGCGCATTGCCGTCATAGTCCTCCGAAAAGGGCGTGTTGCGGGCGAGCCCCGCATAGCCCTCTCCTTGCGGCGCGGCATCGTGGCTGAGCAGCCAGGGATGCATGTGGGCATTTTCGGCATGGTATCCCAACAGCTTGCGATCGCCGTTATGCTCGACGAGCGCAAATCCATAATCTCCCTTTGACGTGCCGTCAATCAGGATATAATCCTCCAGTTCATACGTTGGCCAGCTTTCCTCTATATGCGAAATTACCTCTGCGGGTGGGTTGCTCGCATAGGCTTCAAGGTCACGGTCGGCAAAAGCGCTGCTTGCGCCTGTCAGCAGTATTGTCAGAAACAGGATGCTTGCAAGGATTGCTCTTTTCATACAATGGAACTCCTGGAGGTTTTTTGCCTGTCAAATCCTCTTATAGTTTAACACAACTTTCTATATACAGATAGGCCCTGGACAAATTTAAGTTGACTTTCGAATAAAAACCCCGTAAAATACAAAGTGATTGAGGATGAAAGGGGGTGAGCAGCATGAAGCAATCTTACGAAAAAGAGTTATTCCCAGGCAGTGACATCGTGCGCAAGTACGCATTCATTACAAGAACAACAAGGGATACGTCTGCCCTTTTGGCAAAAGCAAACCATAGGATGGCATTTGATTTTGTAACCACAAGGGAGCAGTCTGCCCTTTTTGAAGGAAAAGATTGTTTTGAATGCCTGTCGCCCCATAAGCTAGCGGGATAAACCGCACCTTTATGTTGGGCAGCCCTGTGCGTTCAAAGCAATGCACTGGGTATTTTTATGTCCAATGATGAAGGAGAACTTGAGTTATGATTGATATTGCAGTGAATGATTTGAATAAATATTATGGCGCAAACCATGTGTTGAAAGGAATTACATTTGAAATTTATGACGGCGAGAAGGTCGGCCTGCTGGGCAAAAACGGCTCGGGGAAGACTACGCTGTTCAAAACCCTCACAGGCGAAGAACGCATAGATGGCGGCAGCATCGCCAAAGCATCGGGCAAAAAGGTGGAGATGCTGGCACAAATCCCCGTGTTTAATACCTGCGTCACCGCCGAGGATGTGCTGCGCTCGTCCTTCCAGGAGGTATCAAGCGTTTATGCACAGATGAAAAAAATTGAAGGGGATGGCAGCCCTTCCGCGCTGGCACGCTATGGCCGACTGATGGAGGACTACGAGCGGCTTGGCGGGTACGACACTGAGGTGAAGCTGGATAAAGTATGCAGCGGCATGAATATAGACGACACATTGCGCAGCAGCGCCTTCAATCAATTGAGCGGGGGAGAAAAAACGCGGGTCAATCTGGCGCGGATTCTGCTGCGGGATTGTGATATCCTGTTGCTGGACGAGCCGACCAACCACCTCGATCTGGCCTCTATAGAGTGGCTGGAAAAGTTTCTGCTGGCCTTTGCGGGCACCGTGGTGGTGATATCGCACGACCGCGTTTTCCTAGACAACGTGATCACGCGGATTATCGAGATTGAGGACGGCAAAGCGGTCTTCTACAAGGGAAACTACAGTTTTTATGTGGAGGAGAAGGAGCAGAGGCTGTTGACCCAGCGGGAGCAGTTTGAGCAGCAGCAAAAGAAAATCCGCCAACTGGAGGCCGCCGCCAAGCGGCTGCACGACTGGGCGCGGCAGGCGGACAACGAGGCGCTGCATAAGCGCGCCTTTGCCATCGAAAAACGCATCGAGCACATGGATAAGGTAGATAAACCTGTTGTTACCAGGGCATTGACCGCAGAGTTTGACAGCGGCGGCTATGCCGCAAAGCAAATCCTGTCGTTTGATGCTGTGTGCAAGAGCTACGGAGAGAAAATCCTTTTCCGGGATTTGGATTTTAAAGTGTATCGAAACGACAGCATTGCGCTGGCCGGGGCGAATGGCTGCGGCAAATCGACATTACTCAAAATGATCCTTGAGGAAGAGCCCTGCGATAGCGGTGTGATCAAAATGAACGTCACCGCCAAGCCCGCCTACATGCCGCAGATTATTACCTTTGCCGATCCTGATGCTACCATCCTGAATACCCTGCGCCTGGAAACCGGCGCATCCGAGGAAAAGGCGCGCAGCATTCTGGCCGGATTTCACTTCCGTGCGGATACCGTGCACAAAAAGGTCAGTTCGCTATCCGGCGGTGAAAAGAGCCGCCTGAAGCTGTGCCTGCTGATGCAGCATGATGTGAATTTTCTGCTGCTGGATGAACCGACCAACCATCTGGACATCGCGTCCAGGGAGTGGATCGAAAATGCTTTGGCCGATTTTGAAGGTACGATGCTGTTCGTCTCCCACGACCGGTATTTCCTGAGGAAATTCGCTGGCAAGGTGTGGAGCATGGAGGATGGTGTCATCACAAAGTTCGACTACGGATATGAGGAGTATCTGGAAGCGGTGCGCCTTGCCAAGGCAAAAAAGGAAAAAACCCCGGCAGTCAAAGAAAAAACGAAACCACGCCCTGAAGCGACTAAGAAAGCTGTCCCAACAGAGACCTTGATCCACGAAGCGGAAGCCGAGCTTCGTCAAGTGGACGCAGAAATTGCCGCCGATTTGGCCAAATCCGAATTCCAAAACATGCAGCTGCTGTATGAGAAGAAAAGCAGGCTGGAAAAGAAAATCGAATTGCTATATGAGGAATGGATCGGGAATGATTAGCGCATCATTCCGTACGCAAAAGGGCTACCGCGTTTCCGCAGCAGCCCTTTTGCATTACCTATAAGATATTAGTCGATCCAGAGGGCATCGCCGTAGGTCTTTTCCCAGGCAGCGGCGCGCTCGTCGATGATGGCCTGGCCACCGGAGGCGAGATAGTCCGCCATGCCAGCGTCAAATACCTTGTCGAAATCCGCCACGGAAGCGGTGATCGACAGGCACAGCAGGGTGTTGCGCTTTTCAGACAGCATGTTGCCCATGCCTTCTTCGGACTCGATCGCGCCGCAGGCGGCGTTCTTGCTGGTGCGGCCGTCATGGGTGCTGATGGTAAAGGCTTTTTCCACAAAGCGACCATCCACAAAAGCATAACCAAGAGCGATGGAGCGGCCGGTCAGGGACGCATCGCCCAGATTGAGGCCGTTGATGGTGGTGGTGTAGTCGATATTGTTGCCGGAGTTCATGATGTAGGGGGTGCCCTGGGCGGAGATGGTCTTGATCGCGCCATCTTCGGTCACTTCGTGGGTCACGCCTTCATCGCCAATCTGCAGGAACATGCGGTGTTCGGGCGCGGTGATCCAATCCAGATACATCAGGGAAGCAAGGGGCTCAGTGTTGGTGTAGGGGAAGAACACCTTGCGGTCCACGCGGCCGCTGAGGAACTTGGTGTACAAGCCAGCATCGTTCTTAAAGGGTTCCACGGCGATGTAGACAGCATCTTCACCGGCGATGGACTTCAGGGTGTAGTGGATGCCTTCTTCAGCGTTGCGGTAGGGGTAGTCCCAGTTGTGGATGAAAGCGCCCACATAGCCAGACTTGATGAGATTGTCTTCGGTGGTGTCGCCGGAGCCATACAGGGCGAAGTCCGTCCAGATCAGGCCAGCGTTGTACCATTCGTTCAGCTTGCGCACGCCTTCTTTGTAGCCGGGATAGAGCAGGTGACGATCGTCAAAGCCGTACACATACTGGTCTTTGTCGGTCAGATCCTGGGGCACGAAGGAGCTGAGCAGGTGATCTGCGCGCCAGCCCACGTCAAAGCTGATGCCAAAGGGAACCATCTTGCCCGCGTCAGCGCCCAGCAACAGCTCTGCGTTGTCTTTGAACGCGTACAGCATGTTTTCGAACTCTTCCAGGGTGGTGGGTTCGGCAAGGCCGAGCTTGGCAAGCCAGTCTTCGCGCACAAAGGTGTTGATGCGGGCCGTGTTGGCCAGGCGAGCTTCCAGCGCCCAGATAGTGCCGGTGTCGGGATCGCGGTCCCAATAGATGTTGATGTCTTCCAGCCAATCCCAGAGGTTGGGCAATAGGTCGGCATATTCATCTACATACAGGCCAAGATCCACAACTGCGCCCATATTAGCGTAGCTCAGGATGACGGGATACTGGTAGGTCACACAAACGTCAGGCGCTTCGTTGGCGGCCAACAGGTTCGCGATGGCTTCGGGCTCGGTCCAGCGCGGAACGGGCACGTAGGTGACTTCGATGTTCAGGTCTTCCAGAACACCCTTTTTGATATAGTCGGTGTAGTCGTTGTTGGTGGGGTCGGTGCCGCCGTCGTTGGAGCGGTCATAGACTTCAACGGTAATGTGGCGGGTTTCGACAAAGCGGCCATCCACGATTTCGTCATTCGCAGCAAACGCGGTGCCGCAAAGGGTCAGCGTTAGTGCCAGAATGAGCAGGGCAGACAGAGTCTTTTTCATGGGTTATCCTCCTATTTATTATTTTTTCCATAAAGCACAGATTCCTGTGCCTAGGTACAGAAGTTAGCCCTTCACTGCGCCGATGGTGACACCGGTGATGAAGTACTTTTGCAGCCAGGGATATACCAGCAAAATCGGCACCGTGGCAAACATGACGGTGGCGGCCTTGATGGTGTCGTTGAGGCCGGGATTGCTGGCGAAGCCTTCCTGAGTAGCGATTTCTACGCTATTGGTATTCTGGATGATGTTGTACAGCAGCAGCTGAATGGGGTAGAGCTGCTTGTTTTTCACAATGTACATCAGTGCATCGGAGAAGCCGTTCCAGCGGCCCACGGCGTAGAACAGGGACAGCGTGGCCAGCACGGAGGTGGACAGCGGTAGATAGATGCTGACGAGGATGCGGATGGGGCCTGCGCCGTCCAGCTCTGCCGACTCGCGCAGAGAATCCGGTATGCCATACATGAAGCTGCGCATGATGATCATGTTATACACGCTCAGGCAATAGGGGATGATCAGTACCCAAGCGGTCTCCAGCATCTTTAAGTTGGCAAGCAGCAAGTACATGGGGATCGTACCTGCGCTGAAATACATACTCAGGATAATGATGGTGTTAAAGAATTTGCGGCCTTTGAGGTTATCATAGGTCAGCGGATAGGCGCAAACCACCGTCATAAACATGGACCAGACCGTGCAAATCACCGTCAGGATGGCTGTCCAGCCAAGGGAAGTGGTGTATTTGCTGTCGCCCAGAACATATTTATAGGCATCCACATTGAAACCTACCGGCCAGAGAATGACCTCGTTTTTGACCAGTGCGTTGGGCGAGCTGAGCGAACGGGACAGAACGTTGAGCAGCGGCGTCAGGCACAGGATAATCAGAATAACACAGAAGGCCACAATGAACCAATCGCCCACTTTTGTGGAGCGGGATTTAATCATACCACTCATATACGCTCCTCCTTCCTTACCAGATGCCGCGCTCGCCCACCTTCTTGGCAAGGGCGTTGGCGGCAAGCAGGAAGAGCACGCAGATGACGGATTGGAACAGGCCCACAGCAGTGGCCAGGGAAATCTGGTTGGCACGAAGGCCGTTGGTGTACACGAAGGTGGAAATAACGTTGGAGGTACTCTTGACCAGGTAGTTGGTCAGGGCGAAGGGCCGGTCGAACTCGCTGCCCAGGATGCGGCCAAGGTTCATAATCAGCAGTGTAATGATGGTGGGGCGAAGGCCGGGCAGCGTGATGTGCCAGATCTTGCGGAAGCGCCCTGCGCCGTCCACAGAGGCGGCCTCGTACAGCTCCGGACTGATGGCGGTGAGCGCTGCCAGATAAATGATGGTGTTCCAGCCAACGCTTTGCCATACGCCCAGGAAGATGTACGTCCATACCCAGTTGTTCGCATCATCCAGGAAGTGAATAGGTTGCCCGCCGGCGCTTTTGATCAGGATATTGACCAGGCCATTGGTGGGTGCCAGCAGCTGCAGCGCCAGGCTGGAAATAATAATCCAAGACAGAAAGTGGGGCATGTAGGCAACCGTCTGCGTGATGCGCTTGAAGCCTTTGTAGGGCAGCTCGTTAAGAATCAGCGCCAGCAGGATGGGGGCAGGGAAACCGATCAGCAAATCCAGCAGGTTGAGCGTAACTGTATTTTTGATCGCGTAGATGAAATCGCGGTTGTTGAATGCCTTGATGAAGTACTCCCAGCCGTTATTCTTGGCCCAATCCATTGCCCAGGGGCCCGAGCGCGTGATATTGTATTTCTTGAAGGCTACCACAATATAGTTCATGGGAAGGTATTTGAAGATGATGATGTAGGCCAGCGGCAGCAGCAACAGCAAGTACAGCGTCCAATATCGCTTAAAATACATGATATTGGCTTTGCGTCTTCTGTCGGCGGGCATAACCGTTTTAGTAACCACAGAGCATCAATCCTTCCAAAGTTTGTACGCCACCGGAGGGCAATTTCCCCAACGAGCGCATGACTGCGCTGATGGATGTGGCACAAAAAAACGAGAAAGCTTCATCGTTCATGAATATACTATGAACATCGGCTGATGATAAATTACCACAAACATGCAAGCTTGTCAACGGTAATTATTATCATTCATAAAAACCTGCATAAATTCCAAAATACCTCCATCCAATGAAGTGCCCCAAAAGAATCTTTTCGAAAACGTTTTCTTGTTCATTTTGATGCATAATGACACGTAAAGTTATACGATGGGCGCAAATTAAAAGCAAGAATCACCTTGTTTCTTCCATTTTAATTATTGCTATATAATGAACTATTTGGTTGGTAATTTTCTTGTTTCCACAAGCCGCCAAATAGCCATCTATGTATTTTCTTTATCTATTCTACGTTTTTCGACGCGTTTTATATGAAGTTTTTCAAGTTGAAATGAAATATACACAAGCCAAATGAATTTTTTACATTCTGAATAAATGACAAATTTCAGGTCGCAGGGCTGCACGTGATTGACAAGCAAGGGGCCGTCTTGTATGATAGAGGCGTTTTCCAAAAGGGGAGGAATGTTGATGCACACTTATGCTGTTTTGTGCCATCCCGGGCATAACAGGGTTTATTTTGAAGAGGCCAAACGCCTGGCGGTGCATGAGATGCAAATCGTGTGCGCCACATGGGCAGCGGACGTGCCGCAGCCCGCGCTCACCTACATTGCCGATATTGCGTACATTGCCTTTGCCACAGCGCAGCCGCTGTCTGAAACCCAATTGAAGCAGATGGGTCGGCTGAGCTTTTTCTATGCGCTGTTTGAGAAAAAGGACGACATGCTGTTGCCGATTGTGTTGCCGCCCTGCTATTATCTCGATCCCGGAATCAGCAGCATCCTCAAATACACGGGCAAGACCAACGAGCTGTTCACCCGCATGCTGATCAACATCGCCGTATGCGCGGCGGGCAAGGCAGGGCAGGACGATGTGCGCCTGATCGATCCCATGGCGGGCAAGGGCACCACGCTGTTTGACGCACTGGCGCTGGGGTACCTGGCCGCAGGCGTTGAAATCAGCGATAAAGCCGCGCAGGAGATCGTGACCTTCTTTAAAAAGTATCTGGAGCGGGAACGCTGTAAGCATACCCTGCATACCGAGCGTGTGGGCCGCGGCAAAAAAAACAGCTTTACCTTCAGCCGCACCAAGGAGGAAAGCAAGGCGGAGCTGGCAAAGCGGCTGGATGTTGTGGCGGGCGATGCCATGCAAATCACTTCCTATTATAAAAAGGGCAGTTTTGATGTGCTGGTGGCAGACCTGCCCTATGGTGTGGCGCACAGCAATGTCACTGCCGACAAGGGCGCGAGGAACCCCAAGGAGCTGCTTGAGGGCTGCCTGCCCGCCTGGCGGGAAGCGCTGGCAAAGGGCGGGGCGCTGGCATTATCGTGGAACACCTTTGTGTTTAGCCGCGAGGATATGCTGCTGCTGCTTGAAAAACACGGCTTTCACCCGCTGACCGGCGGCGTGTATGACGATATGGAGCACAGGGTAGACCAGGCGATCCGCCGCGATGTGGTGGTCGCAACTAAATAAGAAAGAAGGACTATGAAAATGATTGAGCCTTATCTCAACCTCAACGGGCGCGCCAGCGAAGCCATGGACTTTTATGCGGCGGCGCTTGGCGGCACGGACAAACATGTGATGCTGCTTGGCGATATGCCCTCCGACCCGCAATATCCCCTGCCCGAAGAAATGAAAAACCGCGTGGCTTTTGCGCAGATGACCATCCACGGCTCCACCGTCAACTTCAGTGATATGCAGCCCGATGTGCCCGATGGCGGCAAAATCACGCTGATGATCCACTTTCCCACCCCCGAGGCGTTGGAAGTGGCCTACAACGCCCTGCAGGTGGACGGCTTTGTGCTGATGGAGCTGTTGCCCCAATCCTACGCAAAGGCTTTTGCCTGGGTGCAGGACAAGTTCGGCATCGGCTGGCAGCTGATCTGTCAGTGAGTATCCTGCGCGAATTTGCTTTACTTTTCGGCGTTTTCTTGGTATCCTATGCGGGAAAGTGAAACTTTTTGGAGGATACACCATGGAAAATGCGGTATACAGCTTCCAGCTGCAGGGCGCGCCTGTGTCCTGCCAGCGCTATGGCAACGGGCATATTAACGTTACGTATCTTGTGATTACAGACATCGGGCATTGGTATATCCTGCAGCGGATCAACCATACCGTGTTCAAGGATGTGCCCCAATTGATGCGCAACATCGCCTATGTGACAGGGCACCTGCAAAAAAAGGATGCGAATCCACGTCATGTGCTCACCCTCATCCCAACGCTTGGTGGCGACACTTATCTGCTAGACGGCGAGGGGTTTTATTGGCGCATGTATGATTTTATCACCGACAGTGTGTGCCTGGACCGTGTGGAGAGCGCCGAGGATTTTTTCCAAAGCGCCGTGGCGTTTGGCACCTTTCAAAATCAACTGGCGGACTGTGATGCGTCCAAGCTGGGCGAGACCATTGCGCATTTCCACGACACCCCTGTGCGCTATGACGCGCTGGAGGCGGCCATTGCCGCCGATATTTGCGGCCGCACAAAGGACGTGCAGCGCGAGATCGCTTTTGCCATGGTACACCGCGAGGAAGCTGCCATGATGCAGACCATGCTCAAAAACGGTGAATTGCCCCTTCGCGTGACGCACAACGACACCAAGCTGAACAATGTGATGCTGGACAAGGCCACGCGCACGCCGCTGTGTGTGATCGATCTGGACACCGTGATGCCCGGCCTGGTCGCCAACGATTTTGGCGATTCCATCCGCTTTGGCGCGTCCACTGCAGCTGAGGATGAGCAAGACTTGTCCAAAGTGGAAATGTCCCTTGATTTATATGCGGTATATGTGAAGGGCTTTCTTCTGGCCTGCGGCCAGCGCCTCACCAAAACTGAAATTGATACCCTGCCGCTGGGCGCAAAAATGATGACGCTGGAATGCGGCGTCCGGTTTTTGGCCGATTATCTGGCAGGGGATACCTACTTTGCTACCCACCGTCCCGGCCATAACCTGGACCGCTGCCGCACGCAATTCAAGCTGGTGGAAAATATGGAAAGCAAGTGGGAAAGCATGCAGGCCATTCTGCGTGAGGCCCAAGAATGATACCGTAAAAGTACAATTCTGCCCTTGTATTTCACTTTTTTTGCTATTAAAATATCAGGGTAGCACGGTATTTTAGATCAAGGAGATGAGTGGAATGAATTCTTACGTAGCAAAGGTGTTTGAGGAGCTGTCCCAGCGTAACGCGCATGAAAAAGAGTTTTTGCAGGCAACACGCGAGGTGCTGGAGGCATTGTCTCCCGTGTTTGATAAGCATCCCGAATACGAGGCGAAGGGCCTGCTGGAGCGCTTTACAGAGCCGGATCGTGCCATCATTTTCCGCATTCCGTGGGTGGACGACGCGGGCAAGGTGCAGGTCAACCGCGGCTACCGCGTGCAGTTCAACAACGCCATTGGCCCCTACAAGGGCGGCCTGCGCCTGCATCCCAGCGTCAACCTCAGCGTCATCAAATTCCTGGGCTTTGAGCAGACGCTCAAGAACAGCCTCACCGGCCTGCCCATTGGCGGTGGCAAGGGCGGCAGCGATTTTGACCCCAAGGGCAAGAGCGATAACGAAATCATGCGCTTCTGCCAAAGCTTTATGACCGAGCTTTTCAAATATATCGGCAAGGATACCGACGTGCCCGCTGGCGATATCGGTGTGGGTGCGCGTGAAATCGGCTATCTGTACGGCCAGTATAAGCGCATCACCGGCCTGTACGAGGGCGTGCTCACCGGCAAGGGCCTCACCTACGGAGGCTCGCTCGCGCGCAAAGAGGCCACCGGCTTTGGCCTGTGCTACCTCACCCAGGCTATGCTCAAAAAGAACCATATTGACATCACCGGCAAGCGCGTGGTGGTGTCCGGCAGCGGCAATGTGGCCATTTACGCCGCGCAGAAGATCACGGAGATGGGCGCTGTCGTCGTCGCCATGAGCGACAGCAACGGCTACATCGTGGACGATAAGGGCATCGACCTCGCCGTGGTCAAGCAGATCAAAGAAGTAGAGCGTGCCCGCATCAAAGAATACGCCGTGCGTGTGCCCGGCAGCATCTTCACCGAGGGCTGCGCCGGTATCTGGACAGTGCCCTGCACGTTGGCACTGCCCTGCGCCACCCAGAACGAGATGGACGAGAACGGCGCGAAAGCGCTGGTGAAGAACGGCTGCCTTGCCGTGGCCGAGGGCGCGAACATGCCCACCACCTACGAGGCCACCCTCTATCTGCAGCAAAACGGCGTGCTCTTTGCCCCCGGCAAGGCTGCCAACGCGGGCGGCGTAGCCACCAGCGCCCTGGAAATGAGCCAGAACAGCCTGCGCCTCAGCTGGACGTTTGACGAAGTGGACGCCCGCCTCAAGACCATCATGGAAAACATCTTTGCCTCTATCGACAGCGCGGCCGCGCAGTATGACGCGCCGAACAACTATGTGGTGGGCGCGAACATTGCGGGCTTCGTCAAAGTGGCGGAAACGATGCTGGCGCACGGCGCGGTGTAATGGAGCGTTGCTCATCCCGGTTGATTAATTCTATCCCAAAGAGGCATTTGACCCTGCTGGTGCAAGGTCAAATGCCTCTTTTGCTCTAATTATTCCGCTTCCACCAGCAGCCCGTGTGCGTACCGGCCGCTGCCACGCCCATACAGCGCCAAGCCGCCATTATCAATGGCACGGAAGCTGAGCGTAAAGCCGCCCTTTGCCTCCAGGGCCGGGATCAACCGGCTGGGAAGCGCAATGCGCAGCCGCTCGCCATACGATCCTGCCTCGTCCAAGGTGCGCTTTTCGCCCTGCTGCAGCCAGCTGAGCACGCCCCTCGCGTCCGCGGCATCGTTTGTAAGGCGCACGGTGTCGATGCATTCGCCATCAATCAGCACTTCGATGGTGCTGGGATAGCGGGTTTCGTCGGTCATCCAGTAGGAGTTTTTGAATCCGCCGCGGTCCACGCGGTAGCCGCGCATATAATCGGGGTTATCCGGGCTGTCCGCGCCCTCGGGCAGGTCTTTTTTAAACACGCGCTTGCTGCCAGCTTCCACATAGACCGTGATGTTTTCGATGTCCTGCTTGTTCAGCCGGATGCCGTAGCTCACTTCGCCGCTGCCGCCCATGCACAGCTTTTCGCCGTCCATGGCCTGCCATACCGGTACGAAGCCGCTGTGCACGCCGCTTGTTACGGGCAGCTCCACAATGCCCTGGCCCCAGGCGCCGCGCACATCAAAGGTGGTGAAATTGCGGGATATCACCGCGCCGGAGCTCGCACACAGATACAGCGAGAGGACGGCTACGGCGTTTTCATTGGGCAATGTGAGCGTGAGCGGATCGAGCACCGTTGCGCCATAGCCAAAGGGCGCGATGGCAATGCAGCCGGTGGCATCGGTGATGCGGCCCTGCAGGCCGTCGTGCCACAGCTCATAGCGCAGCGTCAGCCCCTCTTTGTGGTGCGCATCGCCAAAGCTGGACAGCGTGAGGGGCACAGAGACTGCCGCGCCCGCGTCCGCAATCTGGCAGGGTGCACAGTCTGTGGCCACAAAATCTTCCGCGTGCAGATCCTTGATGCTCATGTGTTGGCAGAAATCCTGATAGCCAAAGTCCTTATCGGTATTATCCAGGCGGTAATAGCCGTTAAACTCGTTGATCACATCGTGGAACTCTGTGAAAATGAAGCCGCAAACCTTCTCGTGCAGGCGGTACTCATTGAGCATATAGTGATAGTTCCAGGCGATGTCGCTGTCCCCGGCGGAGCCATCCACGCCCCACACCATACCGCACTCGCTGTTCATCAGCGGGATATCGGTCTGCACAGCGCCCTCGCTGCCCCGGTAGTGATAGGCGGAGCCGGGATAGCTGTTTTGCACCACATCGCGGATATGGTCGCGCACCGTCTGATAGCCGTGAAAATAGAAATGCCAGGTGCACAGGTCACTTTCGACATGGTCGTAATGGCAGGCGGAGTTGTCCTCAATCAGGCGGCTGGGCTCCAGCAGCTTGGCACGCTGATACACACTGCGCACCCACTCGCGGGTGGCCTTTGTATAGCCCTCATCCTTGGTGAACAGCCCCCAGCTTTCGTTGAACATCACCCACGCAAAGATGGACGGATGGTTGCAATCGCGCTTGAGAATATCCGGCCACTCGTGCTCATAGGCCGCCCTTGCGGTTTCATTCGGCTGACCCCAGAAGTTTGGCACGTCTGCCATCACCAGCACGCCCAGCTTATCCATCCAGTAAAGCTTGCGTGGCTCTTCCGGTTTGATGTGGATGCGTACCATGTTCAGCCCTAGTCGCTTGAGCCGCCAGGCTTCGTCGCGCATGGCCTGATCGGTGGGGTAGGTGAAGTGCCCGTCCGGATTGAATGCCTGATCCAGCGTGCCGTTGAGATAAATGGGCTTGCCGTTGAGCGTCAACCACGGGTAGGGACGCCCGTCAAAATGCCGGTAGCCAAACTCCCGGACACCAAAGTAGGTGTACACCACGTCGTCCTGCAAGGTCAGTGTTCCCTCGTACAGGTACGGCGTGTCCGGCGTCCATAGCTGCGGGTTTTGCAGCGTAAAGTGCATCGACACCTGATTGTTTTGCACAGCGCCATTAGAACTCTGCCCGTCAAAAGAGGCGGTGAGCACCGTGCCGTCAGCCGCTAATACATCGGCGGTCAGCGTGATATCGCCATTGCAGCGGGTATCAAAGCGGAAATGCCGGATATAGCTTTGGGGGCGTGCCTCCAGCCATACAGGCTGCCAGATGCCCTGGATCTGGCCATAGCCCTGCTTGCCAAACGTCTGGCAATCGTGGCGGTAATCCTCGGCGCGCACCTCGATGATGTTCTCAACCGCGTGCCACACGCCCGAAACATCCACATCAAAGGTGGTGTAGCCGCCCTGATGGTGCAGCACATGCGTGCCGTTTACGTACACATCGGCCAAATAATCCACCGCGCCAAAGCACAAAAACACGCGGCCCCCCTTGGCGTCAAACGTAGCCATGCGGCGATACCAGCCCACCCCCGCCACATCCTTGGAGACACCCGACAGCGGGCTCGTCCAGGAAAAGGGAACCGTGATGGCGTCCGTATACGCCGCGCGATCCCCTGCAAATGCTGTTTCTTTTTCTTCTTCCCCTTGCGCAAACAATGCAAAATCCCAGGTTCCGTTCAGGCAATGCCAGAGCTTCCGCTCAAAATCCGGCCGTGGGTACTCCCCGCGTGGCATGGTCGCCATGGTGCGTCCTCCTTGAGTGCATATGTAATATCCTTATTATAGAGGATGCACATCGCAAAAACAAGCGCTCAATTGCCCTGTTTGATATGTATTTCGTGCAAAAAGAATTGGTTTTTTCTCATAGGGGAAGGATGGTGACAACGGTATATCCCAGGTTGTCCGGCGTTACTTCCACGTCCGCGTTTGTGGGCACGCGGATTGTGCCAAGCTGGTTGGTGGGCACGCACAAAAGGTATGCCGCAACCTCGTCCCCGCGATACAGTGTGAGGCTGCCGTGCTGGTGCAGCACCTGCAAGTAGCCTTCCAATTCTACGCCCAGTGCATAGATAGCGGCGGCGTGCACCTTGCCCACATAGCGGATGTGGATGCCCTCGCAGGCGACACTGCGGCGGACGAACCCATATTGCCACAGGTTTTCCGACAGCCACACGCCCTCGGAGCTTTGCATCAGCCGGTCGTCCCTGCCCATTTCCAGCATACCCGTCAGCTTGATATCCAGCGCATAGCCCGTCTGATGCTCGCTGCAATTGGCGTCCGGCACTGCCAAACGCGCTTCCCGCAGTGCGTCCGCCACCGGCATCACCAGGCTGTAGCGGGCAAAGGCTTCGGTCTGCTCCGCCGTTTGCTCCTTGGGTGATATTGCACCGTGGTAGAAGGTGGCCTGGGTGATGGGATGGTCTGTCTGCAAATCGCACAGCGCGTAGATGGCGTCGCGCTCCAGCAAAAGATCGTCCGTGATGGGCAGGTACAGCCCCACAATGGAGCGCGCCAGACGCACATTGGGCGCTGCGGCATTCTCCGGCAAAGGATGCTGGGGGCTGACCAGCATCAGCTTGGTGCTCATCATAACAGGTATGGCCAGGGCTACCTCTTTTTGAAACTCTGCGCCAGCCGCCAGCCTGTACTCGCCGCGCTGCGCGGTCAGGAATGCTTCTGTTGCCTGGGGCTTTTGTGCAGTGGTGCCAAGCGCCGCCACCAATATAACAAACATCACGCAAAAGCCCGCGATCACCACGCGCTGCGCATTCAGTGAGCGCCTTTTGTGCAGCCTTGTCCGCATCACAGCCCTCTCCTCCCCTCTTGTGCCTCTAGTATGCCCGTATACAGCGCCCATATACACACAAAAGCAATTGATTTATTTTGCGGCGTTGTGCCATCATATTTCCCGGCAAGGTGCACATACTATGGGTAATTAAACACATAGGGGGAGCAAAACCTTGGCTGTACAAGCAATCATCATGGCAGGGGGCGAAGGCGTCCGGCTGCGTCCCATGACCCTCACCTTACCCAAGCCCTTGGTGCCCTTGCTGGACGAGCCCGTAATGGGCTACACCTTGAAGCTGCTGAAAGAGCACGGCATTACGGATATCGGCGCCACGCTGTGGTACCAGCCACACAAAATCCGCGCCGCGTTTGGCAAGGGCGATGCTTATGGCGTCAAAATGCGTTATTATGTAGAGGACATACCCTGCGGCACCGCCGGCAGCGTGCGTTTGGCGATGGATCATTTGAAGGGCACGTTTATCGTGATGTCGGGCGACGGGCTGACAGATTGCGATCTGACCCGGGCACTGGCCTTCCATCGCGAGAAGAAGGCGCTGGCCACGCTGGTGCTCAAGCGTGTCAATGTGCCGCTGCCCTACGGCGTGGTACTCACGGACCGCGAGCAGCGCATCACGCGCTTTATCGAAAAGCCCACCTGGAGCCGGGTGTTCAGCGATCTGGTCAACACCGGCATCTATATCCTGGAGCCGGAGGTTTTTGAGCATATCCCGGCCCATGGAGAGCCGGACTTTGGCAAAGACATTTTCCCTGCCCTTTTGCAAGCGGGGCTGCCCATGTATGGCTATGAGACGACGGGTTATTGGTGCGATGTGGGCGATCAGGGAGCATATCTGGAGGCGCAACTGGCGCTGCTTCGTGGCGAGGTGAACCTGCCACATGCGTTGCCCATGGACGCCACCGCGCAGGTGGACGCATCAGCCACAATGTCCGGCACATGCTTTATTGGCAAGGGGGCGACGGTGGGCGCGGGCGCGCGGCTGACCAACGCCATCCTCGGCAAAGGCGCGGTGGCGGGCGCGGGCGCGATTGTGGAAAACAGTTGCCTGTGGCAGCGGGCCGCCGTGCAAAACCACGCGCAGGTGACGCATAGCGTGCTGTGTGATGGCGCAGTGGTGCGCCAGGAAGCTGTGCTCAGCGGCGATTGCGCCTTGGGGCAAGGCGCTGTGGTAGGCGCGCGGGCGCAGCTGCACCCCGGCGTCAAGGTGTGGCCGCGCCTTCGCGTGGCTGCGGAATCGGTGGTCACACAGGCCGTGACCACTGGCGATGTGACGCACACGCATTTCACGGGGCAGGGCTTGGTTTGCGAAACGCCATCCCAGGCGTGCATTGCGGCGGCGGCCTTTGCCCAGACCATTGGCGGCAAGCGCCTGGCATTGGCCTGGGACGAAAAAGGCGCGGCGCTGGCCAGCATTTGCGCGGGCGCATTGGCGGCGCAGGGTGTAGATACGCTGCTGGTGGGCGAATTGCCGCTCTCCGTTTTGCGGGCGCTCACCCGCGCGCTGCGTGCCCATGGCGCAATCTATCTGCGCGGCACCAATATGGACTTTTTGCATGCGAAGGGGCAGTATTTAACCAGCAAGCAGCTGGCGCAGGTGGAGGCGCGGGTGATCCGGCAGGATGTGCCGCCCGCCTTTGTGCGCAGCGGGCACATTTCGCACATCACCGGGGCAGAGCTGTTTTATCTGAGCGACGCGTTGCCTGCGGCAGATCCGCGCCCCTTATGGACGCCGCTGGCTGTGCACTGTGAGGACGAGCGCCTCTCCGCCCTGGCGCTGACCGGCCTC